>JALSRD010000051.1 GCA_026984935.1 Desulfobacterales bacterium | reverse complement strand
ATACTTCCGAAGCAGCAGCCAAAGCTGCAAACAGGGGTGAATTCACGACTGTTTGAAACTCAGGTGTCAGGGCGTTGCGGCCGGCTATACGCCGTCATTCCTGAAACCGGCGTATCTTTGCGAGACACCCTCCGGCGCTTTTATCAAGATTCTCAGGCCCCCTGCCCGCGGGCGGCCGCCGCGCGCTGGAATTTTTGTAGCTGCTTTTCGTAGTAGCGCCGGTTCGCCGGCTTGTAGGCCAGCGCCCGGCGTGCCGCCCCCACCGCCTGAGCGTACATCCCGTTGACAAAATAGCTTTGTGCCAGCGTGTCGAAAACGTGCGCCGAAGGCTTCAGGGCGGCTGCGCGCCGGGCCAGTGCCAGGGCCCGGGCCGGGTCGCGCAGGCTTTGCTTGCGGCAGGTGGCATACAGCCAGGCCAGGTTGTTGAGCGCCTCGGGATTCCGGGGCTCCAGCACCAGGCTCCGGCTCCAGGCGTCCGCGGCCTTTTCAAATGCTCCGTCGCCGTAGTACAGATCGCCCAGCATCTGGTAAAGGCCGGCATCATGGGGGTGGTCCTTAATTTCGCGCAAAAGGATCCGTTCCGTCAGATGGCGGTTGAGGCGCTCGCCGCCGCTGCCGAAATTGAGCTGATACCCGGCGGTGCCGACGATCAGCATGAGCGCCAGAAAAGCGGCCAGGCTGTTCCGGAGTTTGCGGTTGTGGCGTGAAATCCAGCCGCGGTCGATCTCGCAGTGTTTCAGAAAGTCGATTCTTTCGGTGATGCTGAAATGATGCCAGTTGGGCTTGTCCGCCGGTTGCGCGCTGGTGGCGGCAATTTTCTGCAGAGTGCTGATCAGCGGCTGCGCGCTGGGAAACAGCGTGTAAACGTAGGTGTCGGCCTGGCGTTCGAAGTTGCGCATGAAGAAGCCGAAAATGAAGCGGAAGTAGATTAAAAAAAGCGCGATGGTGCAGAGGCTGAAAGTAAAAGAGACAGCTGTCGCCTGGCGCACACCGCTCCAGCGTATCAGCAGGTGGACCGGTGCGGCATTCATCAGGAAAAAGACGATCAGACCCATGCTGGCATAGGAGATCAGAAGATAGCAGGCGAAAAAAAACAGGTAAAACAAGAGGTGCCTGCGTTTGACATGGCCGATTTCGTGGGCCACGACGGCATCGATTTCTGAAGGTGTCAGGAAACGCAGCAACCCTTCGGTGACCAGCAGGTAGCGGAAGCGGTTGACCAGCCCCATGACACCGGCGGTGATCATGTTGCCGCCGAAAATCGGCCAGTAGAGGATTTCGGCATATTTCAGATCGGCCCGCCGGCAGAGGTTTTCGATGCGTGACCGCTGTTCTCCGCTTTCCAGGGGCCGGCAGCGCCAGAATTTCTGAATCAGAAAAGGGCCGAGTACGGCCACGGCGACCAGGAAAACCATGAAATAGGTGACCTGGCCGCCCGGTGTGGCCAGCAATTGTTTGGGCAGCGTGAAGGGCAGGGCGTTGATCAGGTCGATGACCGCGGATAAGAGGAACCAGGGCAGCAGAATCGGCGTGCTGAAAGAGATGTTGGAAAAAACGTAGGCCCTGCGGCTCAGGTTGCTGTCGTACAGGACGCGGTATGCCGGCCAGGCGCTGGCCCAGACCATGGACAGGTAGGCAATAAACAGCAGCATGAACAGCAGTGCGGCAAGTGTCGGTGCGGCCGTAAACACAGGAATTTTGCTCAGGAAGGAAGGCAGGCTCAATCCATAGATATCGAAGGCGAAGAGGCCCACGGCCAAAATGAACTGGCGTGTCAGGCGCGCATTGAAAGCGTGGTCCAGCTGGGCGGCCGAACCGCTGCTAAGGCGCCGTTCGATGCCCCGGAAACGCAGACGGGTGGCGACGGCAAAAGCGGCGGCTGAACCGAAAAGCATGGCCATGCTGACGGACAGCGGGAAATTGGAAGCCTCAGCGGCCGGATAGGTGATGGTGATCAGCAGGGCAACGATCAGGTAGAAAAAATTGGCAAACATGAATTTCTGAATTCCGCTGGGTTTGAGGGCGCCTTTGCGCGTACCTGCGCCTGAAGATGGGAGTAAACGGCCATAGCGATACGGCGCGGTCCATCAGGGTTTGTAGAAACGCTCCTTTTCGCTGTAAATGCAGCCGCAGTACTGCTGGCGGTACATGCCCAGCTGTCGGGAGCGGTGGATCCCCTCTTTCCACCCCGTACGGAAATCGGCGTAGTGGAAAGGAACGCCGATTTCACGTCCCACGGCGTCTCCGATGGACCGGATCAGGGCGTGTTTCTGGAACTTGCTGTAGAGCAGTGTGGAGCTGAAGGCCTCGAACCTGCCCCGCCGGGCCAGCAGCGCCGTTGCGCGCAGGCGGTCGTGGTAGCAGATGCGGCAACGGTCGGATTCGCGGAAAACCGCGCGCTGGATAAATCCTTCCAGGTCATAGCCCTGCTGGTAAATCACCCGCAGACCGATCTGCCGGGCGTATGCTTCGAGGGTTTGCTGGCGTTTTAAACACTCCGTGTAAGGATGGATGTTGTGGCGATAGAAAAAGCCCATCACTTCATTTCCGTCCGCCCTCAGGTGGTCCACGGGGTAGATGGCGCAGGGCGCGCAGCAGATGTGCAGCAGAATTTTCACTGTCTTTCTCCAAAGATGGCGGTGCCCACACGCACCAGCGTGGCGCCCTCCTCGATGGCCACTTCGAAGTCGCCGCTCATGCCCATGGAAAGCTCGTCCATGCCGACGCCGGCAATGCCGGTTTCTGCCATCCGCCGTGAAAGCCTATAGAGCGATTTGAAGAAAGGGCGCGCCTTTTCCGGTTGATCAAAAAAAGGCGGCATGGTCATCAATCCGCGCACCTGGATATGTTCCAGCGCAGAGACGGCTCGCAGCAGTTTTTCGGTTTCCTGGGGCGCGATGCCGGACTTGCTCTGCTCACCGCTGATGTTCACCTGTACCAGCACCGGCTGTATTTTGCCGATCCGGGCGGCCTGTTTGTCCAGCTCGCGGGCCAGTTTGAGGCGGTCGACGGTATGGATCAGGTCGAAGATGCGCACGGCGTATTTGGCCTTGTTGGTCTGCAGGTGGCCGATGAAATGCCAGCTGACCGCATGGCGGGAAAGGGCGCTTGCCTTTTCACGCGCTTCCTGGATGTAGTTTTCCCCAAGTATCGCCGCGCCGGCCGTGATGGCCGCTTCAACGCGGGCGGCCGGCATGGTTTTGCTCACCGCCACCAAGCGGACGGTCGCAGGGTCACGGCCGCATTTTTCACAGGCCCGGGCGATACGTTTCCGGACGGCTTGCAGGCGTTGTTTCAGCATGTGCATCCCACCTGTACTGTATGGATGAGGGTGAAATCATGGGTCCGCCGGGACGCGGAAGTTCAGCGCGCCGACCTGGATCAGCCCTTCGATGACCTCGCACACCGGCAATCCGACCACATTGGTATACGATCCGCTGATGCGTCTGACCAGAAAGGTGCCCAGACCCTGGATGGCGTAGGCGCCGGCCTTGTCAAAGGGCTCCGGCGTATGAATATACCACTGAATTTCGGCGGCCGAAAGGGTTTTGAAGGTGACATCGGTCACCACCGTATGGGCGACCTGGACGCTTTTTTCTAGACAGCAGATGCTGTAGCCGGTGTAGACCCGGTGGGTCCGGCCCGAAAGGCTGCGCAGCATTTGCCGTGCTTCGTCCCTGTCGGCCGGTTTGCCCAGTATCCGGTCGTCGATGAGCACCACGGTGTCGGCGCCGATGACCCAGCTCGGCGGGTGTTTCGCGGCAACCTCGCAGGCCTTCTCGACGGCCAGCCTGCGCACGTGGATGTCTGCGGATGCCGGGGCCTGCCGGCCTTCGTCGATGGTGCTGGGAATGACCGTAAAATCCAGACCGGCCTGCGCCAAAAGCGCACGCCGGCGCGGGGATTTCGAGGCCAGTATCAGGCCTGCAGCCTGGCGTTGCATCTGCATGGCGCTTAGATACCAGAAGCGATAGGCTTTGACAAGCGCCTCCCGGGAACTGTATTATGATAGGGTGGGGCTTGGTGCTGTGACGTCAGCCACGGCTTTTGCACACGCGTGTGCGGTGCCGGCCGACGGGAAAGAAAGCGTTTTGCATGACACCTGTAAACTACTGGGTCATCGGTGCCGGCAGGTTCGGTAAAAGAGCTTTAAACGGGCTGCTGGCGAGAAAGCGCAGCGCCCATATCGTGCTGGTGGACCGCTGCTGTGACGCCCTGGCGGGCATTCGCGAGGCGCGTGTACGCACGGTTTGCATGGACGGCGCGGATTTCCTGGATCGGATGCTTTTAGACGGCCGCCGGCCCGACTGGATCATCCCCGCGCTGCCGGTGCATCTGGCGTTTGAGTGGGTTCGCCGCCGCATTGAAAAAACAGGCCGTATCGAACGCCTGCCCGTGCCGCCGTCACTCGCGAGAAGCCTGCCCAATGTATGGCCGGGCCGCAAGGGGGAACTGTTTGTGAGCCATGCGGATTTCATCTGTCCGCAGGACTGCCTGGAGCCGGCCGGCACCTGCACGGTCACCGGCCGCCCGCGTCCGGCCAACCTCTATGACGTGCTGGCCGGCCTTTCCGCGGGAGGACTGAAGACGGTGGTGCTGCGCAGCCGCCAGCTTTCGGCAGGTACCGGCGGGTACCGCCCAAAGGCTTTGTTTGCGGCCCTGGAGGAGGTGGAAAAAGCCCGCTCTGATGTCCTGCTGGCAACGGCCTGCCGCTGCCACGGTGTGCTGCAGATCTTCCGGGTGCACCGCTCGTCGCGGCTCTGAGCGCCGCCGGACTCTCCGTTTTGCCACCATTTAGGGCTTGACATGACGCGATCCTTTGGCCATACTTTGTGGTACTGAATTTGGCACCCGATCCGTTCACGATCCGTTGATAATGCGTATTTGCATACAAAAAGTTGTGTTAAGCGCCTGCCTGGCTGCCGCACTGCTGCTCAGTCCGACGACGGCGCCGCAATCGCGGGCCGCCGATCTGTCCAATGGCCGGCGGTTGTTCCAGGCCAACTGCGCGGACTGCCACGTCAAAGGCGGCAATGTCGTCGACAGGGAAAAGACCCTGCATATAGAAGCCCTGAAGGCCAACGGCCGCGCGACACCTGCCGCCGTCTGGCGTCAGGTGGCCGAAGGCCGGGGCAAGATGCCGGCTTTTAAGGCCTTTTTAAGTCCGGAACAGATCGAAGATGTCGCAGCCTACGTGCTGGACCGGGCGCGCAGCGGTTGGTGATGCGGGTGCGGCACCCAGCAAGCAGCCGCTATCCGGTTGCCAAACGTTTTTTAAACTCAATCCCATACACACAACCAAGCGAGGAGGCAGAGATGACGACACGCAGGAACTTCCTGAAGGGATCGGCAGCCGTTGCCGCCGGAATGGCGGTCAGCGGTGCCGGACGGGTTTTCGCCGGCAGCGGGTTTCCGGCGGGTATTATCTACACCCGCAAGAATCCCGGCCGGTGGGCCAAAAAGGTGGGATCGCACGTGCCCAAGGTGAGCGTGAAGGGCAGACAGGTGACGATACTGACGGCGCATCCCATGTCGGCCCAGCACTACATCGTGCGCCACACCCTGGTCGCGGCCGACGGCCGGGTGCTGGGCGAGAAAACTTTTTATCCCACGGACCGGCAGGCCATGTCCACCTACAAACTGCCGGCCGATGCGGGGAAGAACTTCTACGCCACCAGTTTCTGCAACAAGCATGATTTCTGGCTGACCGAATTCAGCGTCTAAAAAGGCCGGCACCTGTAGCCGCCCGCGGTCAATCCGCGCCGGTGTCCGACGGAAGCGTCAACCTTTCGGAATGTGCCTGGCGCGGGACGATTTCAGGTGCGCCGACATCCAGCGCGACAGGATGTCGGCCAGTTTCTGGCGATGTGCGCTGAAACGGTGGCCGGCAGCGGGCAGTTTGACCACGGTTACCGCGGCAGCCGGGTTTGCAGACCGTCTGAGGCGGTCTGCGACCGAGGCATCGGCCAGGCGGTCTGCCAGGCCGCTGACAATCAGAATGGGCACGGAAACCCGCGTGATGTTGCGGTAGGGGTCCGATACCGAGCGGGGGCCCCTCAGGCTCACCACGTGGCTGGCGGTGTAAAGCGCCTTGCCCAGCGGCCCCAGGTCGATGAGCATCCACTGCCTGCCATGGCCCTTGGAAACCAGCTCACGGGCCTTTTGCAGCACACGCCGGGCCGCTTGGGAGCCGAACATGCGGACATTCCAGGCAAACAGGTTGCCCGGCGGGGCGGTCAGCAATACGCCCCGGATGCGGGCATCCTTGCGCGCCGCCAGGTAGTCCAGTGCGTGGTTGGTCCCCATGCTGTGGCCATACAGGAAAATGGGATCACAGCCGCGGCGCGCCATTGCGTCTACGGCGGCTGCGATGTCGTGGCGGTTGTCCTCGAAGCGGCTTTGCTTGGGGCCGCGGTCATGGTCGCGCATGTTGAAGGCCAGGGTGGCAAACCCTCTTGCGGCCAGCGCCTGCGGCAGAAAATCCATGATGCCCGAGTAGAAATTGCCGCTGTAGCCGTGCAGCATGACGACGCCGGCATTTTCGCATTTTCCGGCGGGCCGCCGGAAAATACCGGTTAAGCGGACCCCATCGACGGTTTTCAGATGCACCAGGGATACGGTTACCCGGCCTGCCGGACGGGCGGCGGCAGCGTGGGCCGTAAGCGCCAACAGAGCGGCCGCTACTGCATATGGCCAAAGGCGTTTCCCTGCGGACGGCCGATGCTTCATCTATCCTCCTGTCTTTTCCAGGTGTTGCCTTCGCCGGCGGGCCCTTTCCCGGCACCTTTGTCGCCGGCCGGCTTTTTTTTAATCCAGTGCCCGCTGCTGACGCCTGCAAAAGGCTTTGCGATCCAGGCCGTATTTCTTCATTTTGTAGTGCAGCAGCTGGCGCGAGATGCACAGATTGCGGGCTGCCCGGGAAACATTGCCGTTACACGCGCTGAGCGCCCGGCAGATCAGTTCTGTTTCCCTGGCCGACTGGGCTTCCGTAAGTGATCTCCCGGGCGTGCCGGCAGCGGCTTTCAGGGTGGAGGCGGGTGTTTCAAGAGCTGCCGCAGGATGGCGGGTTTCTCCGAGCCGTGTTTTGGCAATGGCGTCCGGCTGCCCCCGGAAATAGGCGGGCAGATGGCTTGCGTCTATGGCTTCGTCGGTACCTGCCACCATATTCATGGCCGCTTCCACGGTATTTTGCAGCTCGCGCACGTTTCCCGGCCAGTCGTAGGCCATGAAGCAATCCATGACCTCGGGAGCGGCGGATTTCACCCGCTTGCCCAAAGTCCGGTTGAAAAGGGCCATGAAATGGCACGTCAGGGCTTCGATGTCGCTGCCCCTTTCCCTGAGCGGCGGAATGCGGATGTAGATGACCGCCAGGCGATAGAAAAGATCGATGCGCAGGGTTTCTTCGGCGATGGCACGGCGGGGCGCCTGGTTAACGGAACTGATAATTTTCAGGTTTAAGGCGGTCTCGTCCGGGGATCCGACCCGCCGCACTTTTTTTTCCTGGAGCACCCGCAGCAGCTTGGCCTGCAGGCCGGTGGGCATGGAGTTTACCTCGTCTAAAAAAATGGTCCCGCCGTTTGCGCGCTCCAGCAGGCCGGGCTTGTCCATGGCTCCGGTGAAAGCGCCTCTTGCCGTTCCGAACAGGGTTCCCTCCAGCAGATTTTCCGGGATGGCCGCACAATTGATGGCCATGTAGGGATACTTTTTGCGGGGGCTCTGGTTGTGGATGGCCTGCGCAAACAGCTCTTTTCCGGTGCCCGTGCTTCCCATGAGCATGACCGATGATGGGGAGCCGGCGGCCATCCGGGCGATCTGGACGGCCCGCAAAAACCCGGGGGATTGCCCGACAATGTCCCCAAAAGTATACTGCGTGCCGTTGTTAAACCGGTCGGCTGCCGGCGGGAGGGCCTGTGCCGCTGCATCAAAGGCATTCTGGAGGAGGTTGTAATCTTTTACAAAGCCGATGGCGCCCACTATTTCTTGGCCCTGAAAGAGGGGCAACGCGCTGTTTATGGTGTAGGCGGTCTTGCCGAGGTGCGTCCTGTAGATCAGAGGGTCGTTGATGATGGGCTGTCCGGTTTTCAGGCACCGGAAAATGATGCTGGTATCCGTGTTTAAATCGTAGATGTCCGTGACTTTTCTGCCCAGCGCCGCCCGGGGATCCAGATCGTCTATTTTCCCCTGTGTGCGGTTATAAAAAACGATGCGACCCTTGCGATCCGCAATGATGACGCCTTCATCGAAATCCGCAAGCACCCTCACGAGATCCAGGCGTTTCAGGTCAAGGGGCAGGGCTGTTTTTTCATCCGGTCCGCTTTGCATGGCGCACGTCTGCTCCTATTTTCTCCGTCGCCAGCACGTATCGGCCCGCATGCAGAAGCGGCATACCGAGCCGACCTTTTGGGAGCGGTAACGGCGGCCCGTGCCGATCAGGCTCGAGGCCGATTTGAAGGGAACCAGCACCCCGCTTTCGTTCAGGCGTACGTCGATTTCATCCAGGGGCAGGAGGGAACAAAGGTCGAACTGGCCTTCGATGGGCCAGCCCTGCAGGGACCCGGGAGCGAGCGCGGCGCTGACACCCCATCCGCGCGCGGCGGCTTGCTCTTCCGCGTATCTTCGCACCGTCTTTCCCACTTCCGCCAGGGCGACGACACCGATGCTGTCGATCAGGTATGCCCCGAGGAATTCGCCGGCTTTGTTGAGCGCATCGACCTGCCGGTTCAGTTCGCCGCCGATGGTCACCACGCTCACCAGGGCCAGTTCCGCTGCTGTCATCAGGTCCGCATGCGGGCCCAGGTTCAGCGAGACATGCTGGTTTCCGTTGGCCGGCTGCAGCACCACTTTTTCTCCGGCAACCTCCCGCACCGATACCCATGCGTACAGGGCTCTTGGATGCATCCAGGGCCTGGATTTGGAAATGGCCGTGCGGGTTTCGGAAACGAGCGACGGCGGGACTTTTTTGCCCTGGTGCAGCGCAAGCACGACTTCACGTGCGTCAAGTTCGATGGGGATGTCGCTTAAAACCGGCATGCCGCAGCTCCCGCATCATTGCCGCAGAAACAATGAATTGCGTCAACGAGTACTTTTCTGGAAACCATTTTCCGGGGCTTTTGAAAAGGCAGCGGATTTCTTTTGGCCGCCGTTGGCCCGGCGCTACTTTCATCCTTGCCAAGTGTGTCTGGATTGAATAAAAAACAGAGAAAAAAAGAGTGCCTTAATAAATTTATTTTAACACGATTGGGTCTTGAAAGCAATTGAATCGGCGGGGAAAATCGTATGCCTGGGAGCTGTGAAAAAATTGGCGTGGCGGTGCACGAAGATTTTAAAAACGGCAAGCTGCAACCGCTGTTCGGGCTCGGAATCGATGCGGGCGGAACCTTCACCGATGCCGTTGTGGTCAACATTAACGGCGCACAAATTCTCGCCTGGGCCAAGGCGCCCACAACGCCTGAAAATCCCCTTTACGGCATACGGAAAGCCCTGCGCGAAATTCCCACACAAGCACTGCAAAAGGCCGGTTTTGTCTCACTGGCCACCACGTTTGCCACCAATGCGATCGTCGAGGAAAAGGGCGGCCGTGCGGGCCTGGTCCTGATCGGCTATGACCGCGACCATCCGGGCTTATCGAAAATGTCGCCCGTGCTTTTTCTCGAGGGCGGCCATGACTTTTGGGGGGAAGAAGTAGCGGCGCTGAACCTGGTGCCTCTCGAAGAGCGGCTGCAGTCACTGGTCCGTGAGGTGGACGCCATCGCCGTGTCCGGATATTTTTCGATCCGCAACCCGGACCACGAACTGCGCGTGGCGCGCTTTATCGCCGGTCGCTGTGATCTGCCCGTGGTCCTGGGGCACCAGCTGTCCACCCGCCTGGATGCACCCAGGCGGGCCGCCACGGCCTGGTGGAACGCGCGCCTGATGCCCCTGATTCATCTTCTGATCGAGGACACCCGGAAAATTTTAAGGGAATTCGGCATTGATGCGCCGCTTTTGGTTGTCCGTGGAGACGGCACCCTGATGTCTGCGAAAGAGGCCCAAGAGCGCCCTGTTGAAACCATTCTTTCCGGGCCTGCCGCCAGCATCCTGGGGGCACGCTACCTGACGGGCAGGCGCGATGGCCTGGTGGTGGACATGGGCGGAACCACCTCCGATATGGCCATCCTGAAAAATGGGCGCGTTCAGATCGATCCGGCCGGGGCCCGGGTCGGACAATGGAAGACCCAGGTGGCGGCGGCGCACATGCGCACAACGGGTTTGGGTGGCGACAGCATCGTAGGGACCCAAGACGGCACCCTGAACGGCCTCTGTGTGGGCCCGCAGAGAGTGGCGCCGCTGTGCCGCACGGCCCGGCGCTTCCCGGAAATCTCGGCCGTTTTGAAAAGGCTGGCGCGTCTGAAAACCAGGATTCCGCTGTCGCTGTACAATCCCTGCACTTTTTATCTCGCCAAAGAGGGAACGTCTTTTGGCTCGGAGGCCGTGCGTGCGGTTTTCGGCCACGGGCCGGTCAATGAATATGAACTGCTGTCAAACCCCGCCTGCGGGACCGACCGCTGGGAAATCCGGGAACTGGAACGGCGGGGGCTAATCACCCGGGCGTCGTTGACGCCCACCGATTTCTGTGTGGCCGTGAAAAGATGCGATTTAGGGTCTAAAGAAGCTGCACAGGCCGGGGTCTGTCTCATGGCGAAGGCCATGGGGGTGGCGGATGCCGCGCTCTGCCGGGCCCTTGAAAAGGTGGTGGCCGGGCGATTGTGCACCGAAGCCGTAAAGCTCTGCTTCGGAAAGGATGCGTCGGCGCTGCTGGCGCTCATGGATCACTGGTTGCCGGACGAAAACGTGGGCCGCAAAGCAGAAAATCCAATGGAAATTTCCGTAAGATTGAACGTTCCGGTGCTGGGGGCGGGGGCGCCCGCCAAGGTATGGCTGCCGCCCTCTTTTGCGCACCTGCACGGCGATACCATCCTGCCCGAACATTTCGCGGTGGGGACCGCCGTCGGCGCGGCCGTGGGGGCCGTCGGTTTCAGCTTGTCCGCCGAGATCCGGCCCACTATCGCCGGAGGCCACATTCTCTTTGCGCCGGACGGCAAGCGGGAATTTCAGAACTTTGCAGATGCCCTCCGATCGGGGCGCAGCCTGCTGGAATCCATGGCCCGGACACGCATGCGCGCCAACGGCGTGCAACAGCCGCAGATCGCGTTTTGCATGCAGAAACGCTCGGTGCCCGTCCCCGGCGATGAACTTCACCTGTGCACGCTGCTTACGGTACAGGCCACCGGCAGGACGGCGGTGGATGAAGCTCAGCAGTAGTCGCGCACGACAGGCACGGCTTTTCCCATCTGGGTGCGCCCGGTGGTATGGGGCGGGGCCAGGGTCACGAACGCTGGGATGCACGCAGTTCGGTCTTGGTCGTAAAAGGCATGCCGGCAAGGTTCCGGGCGCCTTTCACAATTCCCGGGAGTACACCGGCTTCAGCCCACTTCCGGCGGTACATCTCGCTATTTGCGGCCACATAGTCCAACTGCGTGAGGAGTCTTTGATGCCCCAAGCGCCGCTGGTCAGCCGCAGGCAGGGTCTCCAATTCCGGGTTCCAGTATTTCCTCTCCACACTGCCCCTACTTCTTCTTCATCCGGGCCAGACGTTTGGCGACATATTCGGTCTGGTTCTGTGCCTGGGTGCAGATGAGGAGGTGGCAGGCTTCGATCTCCAGGGTCTGTTCGAATCCGGCGTCCAGGCCCTGGTCGATCGCCCTGCGGGACAGGCTGAGGGCCAGCGGCGAACGTTCGGCGATTTTTTCGGCCATGGAAAGGGATGCCTCCAACAGGCTTTCGTCAGGCACGACCTTGTTGGCGAGTCCGATGGCGCGTGCCTCGGCAGCATCGATGAAGTCGCCGGTGAAAATCAGCTCCTTGGCTTTACCCAGTCCCACGATTTGGGTCAGCAGCTTGGTCCCGGCCGTGGTGACGGTAAGGCCCACGCTGGTTTCCGGGAACCCGAAAACAGCGCTTTCCGCGGCGATCCGGATATCACAACTCATGGCAAACTCGCACCCGCCTCCCAATGCGTAGCCTTTGACTGCGGCGATCAGCGGTTTTCCCAGCTTCATGATCAGCCGTTGGACTTCCTGGAGCCGGCCCGTTTCCTCCATCCAGGCCGCCGCGTCCTTTCCCGCAGCCGTTTCCTTGAGGTCTTCGCCGGCGCAAAAGGCCCGCCCGGCCCCGGTCAGGATGACGACGGCGGCCTTGTCGTCTTGGCGGGCGGCTTCCAGGTGGGACATGAACGCCCGCAGCAGGTGGAGATTGATGGCGTTCAGGCGATGGGGGCGGTTCAGGGTGATAATCCCCACCCGCCCCTTTCGGTGATATAGCGCGGCATCTTCGCTCATGCGACCTCCAAAAAGGGGTATTCGGAAAATCCGAGCGCCAAGCGTGGAGACACTACTTCCAGGCCGCCTGCATGCGGTCCAGCTCCTTTACCACCTCTTCGGCCAGAGGTTGGGGACGGTGCTTCATCTTTTCCAGGGTGATTTCCTGCAGGCGCTGTTCGAAGCGTTTGGCGCCGGAGCTCTCCCATTTGCCGTAGATGTCATGGTCGAAAAGCTGGGAATATTTCATCTCGCGGAAGTGCTGCATGGTGTGCTTCTGTTGAAGGTACTGGCCGCCGGGGCCGACCTTTTCGATGATGTCCAGTGCCAGGGTTTCCCGGGTTACCGGTATGCCGCGCATGTAGTGCTTGACCGTGTCGACGATCTCGTTGACCAGCACCATGAACTCCGGTGAAACCATGACGCCGTGGTCCATCCAGGTGCTGCAGTCATGAACGAGCCCCGAGCCCACGGCCGCCGCCGAAAAGCACTGCAGCGTGGCCTCCGCGCCGGCCTGGGCATCGCAGAATTTGGCGTCGGTGGCACCGGCCGTGCCGAAGAAAGGCAGACGGTAGTATTGCGCCATCTGGGCCAGTCCGGCCGTCATCAGGCTGAACTCGTTGGCCCCGTATGAAAATATGGTGGTGCGCATATCGAGAATGCTGGTAAAGGCGCCGTAGACGAACTGGGCGCCGGGTTTGACGAGCTGAGCCAGAACGAGGCCGCTCAAGGATTCCGCACTGGCCTGCACCATGGTGCCGGCCAGAGTGACCGGGCCGGACCCGCCGGCCGAGGTGCAGGGGAAGTTGATCAAAGGGATCCCGTTTTCGACGGAATAGAGAATCTTGTCCACGGCCGGATCGTAATAGACGAGCGGGGAAATGGGCTCTGAGTAATGGACGACGCAGGGCGCCTTTTCAAAGTTTTCCCGTCCTCCGCAGAGCAGCAGCGCCATTTCATGGATATCTTTTACGCTGTTGGTGTCCTTGCAGCAGAAGACGAGCGGTTTTTCGCAGTACTGCATGACGTTGCGCGCCACCGCGCGGTCGGCGACGTCCGCGGGGACATCATCGGCCATGCCGATGGTCATGCACCATTCGAAACTGGGCAGGCCGTCACAGAGCGCCGCCATCTCCTTGGCATGTTCGGTCGTAAAACGGATGCGCTCATGGGTTGCCGGGTCCATGTAGTCCATGCAGTCCAGGCTCGGCCCGAAATAGGACTTGTCGGCCTCCACCACCACCGTTCTTTCACCGGTGCGCTTCCCGAGCACCAGCCGCGGCGGCGCCTTGCGGATGGCATCTTCCACCATCCAGGAAGGAATCCTGACACGGTCCCCCTTCACCCTGGCGCCGGCGCCTTCGAGAATCTCCACGCCCCGCTTGTGCGTCATCTTGACGCCGATGTGCTCCAAAACGTCCAGCGTGGCCAGGTGAATCTGTTGGATCTGGTCGTCGCTCAATACGCGTAATTTGGGTTTGAAATACAATTCCTTGCTGCTGGTTCCCATGGTTTCGCCTCCGTTAAATAACGTCCATTTTCTATGCCGGTTTTCCAAAGACGGCGATGCTCCTCTGGCTATAGGAGTTTCCAAGTTTTGTCGCGGCCATGAAAAGAGCTAGGCCGCCACCAGTTGGCGTAC
>JALSRD010000050.1 GCA_026984935.1 Desulfobacterales bacterium | reverse complement strand
CACAACACGGTGATGGAATACCCCATGGTTATTCTGGGCATGGGTATTATCGGTTTGTGTGGCGCGCTTTGCAGTCTGGGGATTGACTTGGTGGGGAATCATTGCATGAAATGGCGCGGCCTTTTTTAGGGTATTTAGAACCTGAATCTTGCACAGACAATTTTGAAAACTTATAAAATTGTAATGTTATCACATGGTTGTCTATGGATGCAGCGCGATATTTTATAGCGTCATTGGTATGTTCGGAAACCTTCCATTTTGACTTCAAAATTGTCTGCCCTGCGGGAGCGCCGATTTTACCGCCTCTACTGTGTCGCAGGGCATTTGCGTCTGTATACGACAGCTGCATGCCCTGCACCTTGTATAGGCGGCAAACGCGACGCTTGCAAAATTCAGGTAGAAAATTGATTTCAATGGGAAATAAAATGGCCTTCCAGTAGGTGCGGAGGTAAGGGATATGGTCGACCGGAATGAAAAAAGTGAAGTGATTATTAAAAATGTAACAAAGGCAATTCAGTCCAAAAAAGTCCAAACTGTTATTTTGCAGCACTGCACATTTACGGTAGAAGCCGGTAAATTAACGGTTCTGATCGGACCGTCCGGGTGTGGCAAGACCACCTTGATTAACCTGATGGCAGGCTATGAAACGCCCAGTAGCGGCGAGGTATTGATGGATGGCAAGCCGATTAGCGGTCCAAACTGGGAGCGTTTGGTTGTTTTCCAGGAGGTGGCGCTTTTCCCCTGGCTGACCTGCTATGAAAATATCATGTTCGGGCCACTGGCCTGCAAATGCGTGCCGGAGGAAATTGCGCACCACGAAACACTGGCACTGTTGGAAAAGATCGGCCTTTCCGATTTTCGTGACAAATATCCCAGCCAGCTGAGCGGTGGCATGCAGCGCCGGGTGGAATTGGCCCGCGCACTGATCAACAAACCCAAAGTGATGTTGATGGATGAACCCTTTCGGGGGTTGGATGCCATGACCCGTGAACTGATGCAGGAATATTACCTGAGACTGTTTGAAGAGACTCAGACAACGAATTTTTTTGTGACCTCCGAAATGGATGAAGCGCTGTTTCTGGCCGACAGGCTGGTTGTCATGACCAACAGGCCCAGCAAAGTCAAAAAGATTTTGCATGTCGATCTGCCGCGTCCGAGAAATTTCGAGATCTATGCGACCAAACGATACAACGAGCTGAAACAGGAGGCACTGGAACTGCTGTATGAAGAAATGGCGGGGGAGCCGGGGGATAACAGGTGTTGCCCGATTTTAAGTCTTGGGAGCAAATGAACAGAAACGGCAATTTTTAGATGGATATCAAAGAAAATTTCAGAAATTACGGGCGGCAGGCCATTGCCGCCCTATCTGGATTGTCAAGGCGCAATTTATGCTAACCGACGTTCAGAGATCAAATGTGGAAGGTGAAATCCGGGCCAACAATGTCGGGAAAATTTATGATCCTGAAGGTGTGAACCTCTGTGCGCTGGAAAATTGCACCTTGGAGATTGCGCCCGGTGAATTCGTTATGATGGTCGGTCCGTCAGGATGTGGGAAAACGACGCTGTTAAATGCCATTGCCGGTTTTTCCAACGTTACATCCGGTACGATTCAACTCGACGGGAAAATTATCGCATCCCCCGATATCCAGCAATCCCCCAATGCAGACCGTATGGTGGTATTTCAAAACGGGGCCCTTTTCCCATGGAAGACCGTGATGCAGAATCTTACTTATGGGCCCATCGTTCAGAAGAAGATGTCAAAGGAGCAGGCCGTGGAGGAAGCCCGGCGGGTCATGAAAACGTTGGGGCTCAGCGAAAGTACCGAGGATCTCTACCCGAACAGCCTTTCATCGGGAATGAAGCGGCAGGTCGAAATTATCCGTGCGGTGATCAACAATCCCAAAGTCCTCCTGCTCGATGAACCGTTTCGCGCGCTGGATAATATCTCCAAAGGGCGTATGCACCGGTATTTACTGGATGTATTTACCATTGCACGAAAAACTATATTTTTCATCACGCATGATTTGGAAGAAGCGGTTTTTCTGTCGGACCGTGTGCTGGTCATGACCACCCGACCGGGAACCATTAAGTCTGAAATTTCAATTGATATCCCCAGACCGCGGGATTTTCGAATAATTACCAGTGAACATTTTGTTGAACTGAAAAAAAAGGTCGCCGATGCGGTGCGCGAAGAGGCGCTGAAAGCTTTTGAGGCCGGAGAGCGGGAGCTGGCATGACCAAAGAGAATTGCTGGCTTTGACCGTTGGCCGCAAGCGAAAGTCGGTGTCGGGCCGCGTTTGGGCGCACACCATACCTGCAGGAGGAATGTCGATAAAGAGCGATCAAGGCGTCTTGATACCGTAGCGTTTGATCCAGTTCCAGATGGTCACGCGCGAGACGCCCAGCAGGCGGGCTGCTTCGGTCCGGTTGCCCCGGGCCTGCTGCAAAGCTCTTACGAGGCCGGCCCTTTTCAGGCTGTCGTGTTTCAGCGGGGCCGAATCGGAGATGATATGCGTCGCTTTTGCCTGTGCGATGTTCGGCGGCAGGTGTTTGCGCCTGATTTCACTGCCGCCGCAACTGACAGAAGCATACTCGAAGGCACTTTTCAGTTCGCGCACATTCCCGGGCCACGGGTAGCTCATCAAGGCCTCCATGGCGCGGTTGCTGATTTTCCGGATGGGCTTGCCGCTTTTGAGGCTGGCGCGGCGCATGAAAAATTGCGCCAGCAGGGGGATATCAGATTTCCGTTGATTCAGCGGCGGCAGCTCGATGGGAATCACATTGATGCGGAAGTAGAGGTCCTCCCGGAATGCTCCCTTTGCAACCAGCTTTTTCAAATCCCGGTTGGTGGCGGAAATAATCCGCACATCAACGGATATGGGCTGGTTGTCGCCCACCCGTTCGATGACTTTTTCTTCCAGCACCCGCAGCAGCTTGACCTGGGTGGAGGGTGACAGATCGCCGATTTCATCCAGAAAGATATCTCCTCCCTGGGCAGCTTCGAAGCGCCCCCGGCGGTGCCGGTAAGCTCCGGTAAAAGCGCCTTTGACATGGCCGAACAGCTCGCTTTCCAGTAAGGATTCGCTCAGTGCCGCGCAGTTGATTTTGACAAAAGGGCCTTGCCGCCGAGGGCCTAAATCGTGCAGCGCCTGGGCGGCCAGTTCTTTGCCGGTGCCGCTTTGGCCGTAAATGACCAGAGGTGCGTCCGACTGCGCGGCATTGGCGATCAGGTCAAAGATGTGGCGCATGGCAGGCGAAGTGCCGATCATGCCGTAAAAACTGTCTTCGGACCGGAGGTCCCGCCGAAAGGCCGCGATCTGATTGTCCTTTTCGATCAAGGCCGTGATGTCGGTAATGGTTTCGACAGCCCCCACGAGCGTTCCGTCGTCATTTCGCAAAAGGGTTGCATTTTTCAGGCTGTGAATTCTGGTCCCGTCTTTGCGCACCAGGGTGCAGTGCTGGTTTTGCAGTTTTCCGAGCCTGAACAGCATACACCAGTGCTCCCGGTTTTTTTCAAGGGCGATGGCGCACAGGCTACAGTTCAGGGCCGTACAGGGCTTTCCCACCACATCCTGCCGGCGGTACCCGCTCATTTGCTCGAAAGCACGGTTGACGGATAGAATCCTGCCGTTCACATCCACGATGATGATGCCGTCGTGGATATTTTCCACCACGGCTTTCCAGTAGGTTCCGATATGATCGGTATGCATCTGCCCCCCGGCGTTAAATTAATTAACATCGTTAAACTATTTAACTTATCAATTGTTAAAATGCAAACAGAATCTTTCGGGCCGGTTTCGTAAGCACTATTCCATCTATCTGAAAACATGGCGTATGTTGCTTTTTCAACGATAAGCATCAGGATACCGTATTTGGCCAGAAAATGGCATTGAAATTGCTGGTATAATCAGAAAGCAACCAGAGAGATGGAGGCAATGCCCGGTTGGAAAGGAGGTCAGCAAAAAAAAGATTGCAGCGTGATTTTGAGGTGGTCTTGTTTAAATGGCAGGAGATGGCAGATAAATGGAAACACGCGAACCTGGAGGAAAGCTAAAATGAAAAAAATCGGGTTGTTTCTGGCGGTACTGGCAATGGCGGCCTTTAGCGTCCCGGCTGTGGCCATGGACTGGAACTTTTACGGCAGCGTGCGTATGGGCACCTGGTATGAAACCGGGGATGCGTCCGGTCTGATGGGCGGCGGCGCTTACGCCCCGACGCACATGAACAATAACCTGGACGAAAGCGACGCCGAGACCATCTGGGATCTGCATGCCAACTCGCGTATCGGCGCCAAGGTCAAACATGGAAATGTCAGTGGTTATTTCGAATACGGCAACGCCACCAACCCCAACAACGTATGGCTGCGGAAACTCTACGCCACGTGGAAACCGCAGGGCGCCAACTGGACGCTGCTCGTCGGACAAACCTATACGCCCATTGACCTGTTTTATTCCGACCAGGTTTACAATGAGGATGAGGGCCTGCTGAGTACCGGTCAGGCCTATGACAGCCGCAAGCCCATGATTCAGCTACAGTACGATGGTTTCAAGCTGGCCTTTGTCAAGGTTTCCGGCGCCAAGGATTTGGGAGCCACTTTTGTCGGCCCCGACAACACCGAGACAGCCGCTGACGTGGACGTGGTGGTCCCCAAAATCGAAGCCAGTTACCACCATGCCTGGGATACTTTCTATATTGACGTTGTGGGTGCCTACCAGACCTACAAAGTGGAAAATTCCAGCTCTTTCGGAGGTGATTTCACGGTGGACTCCTACCTGTTCGGCGGCGGCGGCGGCGTCAACATCGGCCCGGCCTACATCAGGGCCTTTGGCTGGTACGCCCAGAACGCCAAGCAGCTGGGCATGTACCTGCAGGGCCATGCCGATGCCGTGGTCACCGGCAGCGGCAACGACCTGGACGTGGAGGATACCGACTCTTACGGCGCCCTGGGCGTGTTGGGTTTCAAGGTCAACGACATGCTGAGCCTGGAGGGCGGCTACGGCTACCTGAAACATGAAAACGACCTGTATGTAGACGACAGCGAAACCTACGCCTTCTACTTCAACGCGCCCATTACCCTGGCCAAGGGCGTTTTCATCGTGCCGGAAGTCGGCCATTACGACTACGGCAACAGCACGTCGGTGCCCAATCTCGATCTCAAGGATTTCACCTACTTCGGCGCCAAGTGGCAGATCAACTTCTAACTGCTGACGGCCGCTGACAACATGGTGGGCTATAGCTGCGGACCCGGGGAAGAAATTCCCCGGGTTTCATATTGGGGCCTGACGCCGGCCGGCCGGGTGGCGGATTCCCGAAGACATTTCCACCAGCGTTATTTCCGGAACCTTGTCCTAGACTCGATTTACAGGTTGGGGTCACGGAAAGAAGTAAATCCACAGGATCACGCCGGATTTTGGTTCGGCTACAGGGCGTGCCGGTTTTTTCATACTGGTTGTATGGGAGGACCGGCGCAAGGCCGTAGCCGGGCCAAAAGACAAGTCAGATTGGGGATTTTGTTTTTTTCGAGACCCTTACATGGCAGATGCCGGTGGGCGTTTGCACAGCCTGCGGGAAGTATTTGCGCTTGAGCCACAGCGCCGCGTTGACCAGGCTGATGAGCACCGGCACTTCCACCAGCGGGCCGATGACGGCGGCAAAGGCTTCGCCCGAGTCGATGCCGAACACGGCCACGGCCACGGCGATGGCGAGCTCGAAATTGTTGGAGGCGGCCGTAAAACTCAACGTGGCCGACTGCTCGTAGGTGGCGCCGACTTTCATGGACAGGTAGAACGAAATGAAGAACATCACGACGAAGTAAATGCATAGCGGCACGGCGACGTGCAGTACGTCCAGCGGCAGCTGCACGATGTACGCGCCTTTGAGCGAAAACATCACCACGATGGTAAACAGCAGGGCGATGAGCGTGACGGGGCTGATTTTGGGGATGAACTTTTGCTCGTACCAGGTTTTGCCGCGCGTTTTCAGGCCGATGAGGCGCGAGAGCATGCCGGCCACGAATGGAATTCCCAGGTAGATGGCCACGCTCTCGGCGATCTGCCCGATGGAGATATCGACCACGGCACCCTGCATCCCCATCCAGCGGGGCACCAGCGTTATGAAGATATAGGCGTAGAGCGAAAAAAAGAGCACCTGGAAAATGGAGTTGAAGGCCACCAGGCCGGCGCAGTACTCGGTGTCGCCACCGGCCAGGTCGTTCCATACGATCACCATGGCGATGCATCGCGCCAGGCCGATGAGAATCAGCCCCACCATGTATTCGTGCTTTCCGGAGAGAAAGGTGACGGCCAAGGCGAACATCAGGATGGGGCCGATGATCCAGTTCTGCACCAAAGAAAGCGTCAGCACCCTGATGTTGCGAAAGACCTCGCCGAGTTCTTCGTACTTGACCTTGGCCAGCGGCGGGTACATCATTAAAATCAGGCCGATGGCGATGGGGATGTTGGTGGTGCCCACCTGGAAGAAGTTGATGACGTCGGGAAGGCGTGGAAAGAGATAGCCGCTCAAAACGCCCGCGAACATGGCCAGAAAAATCCACAGCGTCAAAAAGCGGTCCAGGAAAGAGAGTTTTTTGATGTCGGGCATGGTTTGACTCCTGATATGCTTTGCCGCCCACAATTGTCGGACTGTTGGGATACGCTGTGGCGGAGATTCAGCCGTCAGGCAGGCGTTTTATTGTTTCGCTATATGGCGAATTATAAATATATCGGATAATCCTGTCAAGGCTTTTGCGGAAATATAGATGCCGAAAGTCGAGGCCAAACTTTAATATTTTGACAGGGGCAAAACAAGGGCCATGCCCGGAGGGGACAACCTTGCGTGGGGAGGGTGGACTTGTGCGGTGGCCGTGTATCGGCGGTTTTTTTTTGAATCCCGTGGGAATGGATGATCGCGCCTCTTCAGCCGGATGTTTTCGCTTTCGCGGAAGGTGCTTTTGCGATTCGGCGTGCTGGTGGTCATTCACAGGCTGAGGGGCTGTCGGTGTTGCCGGAGCGGACTTCAGGTCTGTGGCCGGGAGCTCATACCGGTGTATTTGGCGATCACCAGCGTCAGATCGTCCTCGGTTTTCAAAGGACCGCGGAAGGTCTCTACCGCATGCATGACGGCATCGCGGATGGCGCGCGGTTCTTGGCCGGCATTTTCACGGATGAGATGCCGCAGCCGTTTTTTGCCGAAAAACTCTCCCTGCGGATTGCGGGTTTCCCATATGCCGTCGGTGGCGAAGACGAAGATCTGGCCGTTGCGCACGCTGCGCGCGTTCTCGATCCACTGCGCATGCGCCAGAATGCCCAGCGGGATGCCGCCGCGGCCGTTGAGTTCATCGAAACGGTCGCTGGCGGGATCGTAGACCAGCACCGGATCATGCCCGGCGCGCACCCAGCGGATGGTTTCCGCCTTAAAGTCGAATTCGGCATAGAAAAGCGTCATGAAGCGCCCGGAATCTCCCACGTCCGTGCAGAGCTGGCGGTTGATTTCGGCCAGATCGCAGGATGCACAGCCCGGACGGGCGGCGCGTTCGTGCAAAAGCGCGCGTGCAGTGGCCATCAGCAGCGCTGCTGCGATACCATGGTCCGATACGTCGGCGATGACGACGCCGAATCGGTCTTTGCTTTGTTCGCCGAAGGTGCCGAATCGGTCTTTGCTTTGTTCGCCGAAGGTGCCGAATCGGTCTTTGCTTTGTTCACCGAAGGTGAGGTAGTCGAAATAATCGCCGCCGATCTTTTCGCAGTAGATACTGGTTCCGGATGCCGCCAGTCCGGAAATGCAGGGATCGCCTTGGGGCAGAAGGCTCTTTTGGACTTCGGCGGCCACCGCTAGGGCATGTTCCATGCGGCTGATCTGCAGCAGCGCGGGGCCGAGGTCGTTGAAAACCCTGGCGAGATCGGCGAATTCATCCTGCGTGGTGACCTCTGCACGGGCCGAGAAATTGCCGTTTGCCAGACGGCGGGCGCCGGCGACCAGTATTCGCAACGGCCGTGTGACCGTGCGTGCAAAGAAAACGGCGACGATCACCACGGCCGCAAGGGTACCCAACAGCAGGACCAGTGAAAAGCGAAACTGGCGCTGCATGAACTGCTTGACGAAACGTTCGGTTTTAGCCGCCGGCGCCAGGATGACCTTGGTGGGAGTGATCAGGATCAGCGCGATGTTTTGCATGGCCGGCACACCGGTCCACAGGCTGCTGCGGCCTTCGTAGGGCATGTACTGCAGGCTAACGAGGCCCTGTTGCAGCTCACTGTGCATCATCCGAAAACGGGAGCTGTCGCTGGAGACAAGCCGTTGGCCGGTGCTGCCGTTCAGGCATTTTACGGCGGTTTTGCCGCTGTATTTTCCGCGTGCCAGCACTTCGAGTTCGGCCGGCGCGTGGCGCGAGAAATCAACTAGGAAGATGGATGTCTGCGGCAGTGTGTGCCGAAAAATACCGCATTTTTCAAACAGGTGGATGAGCGGGATGACCGCGGCGGTAACCCCGGGCGGCCGAGTCAGCGCTTTGGCGACGACCATGACCGACAGGCCGCTTTGCTGATCGGTCAGCGGTTTTGACCAGCACAGTCCACTGGCGGCCAGGGCGCGGCGGTACCAGCGCCTTTTCCTGGGATCTTGTGCATAGCCAGGCTTTGGTACTGCCGGTCGGCTGATCACGCACCCGTCTTCCAGAATGGTTTGCTGACGCAGGAAAAAGGGACTGTATAGCAAGCCGTAAACCTGGGAAATCGCCGCCAGGCTGGCGGGTCCTATGCGGGTTACCCGCGGGGCGGCACCGGGCAGGCAGTAAAAACCCGCCCCCGCCGGGTCTATCCCGGATGCGGCGCTTTTTATTGCGGCGGCTGAAGGCGTTTGCGCCTGGCGCAGATAGCGCTGGGTTTCCACGGCCTGCAGGCTGACCAGTGTCTCGGCCTGGTGGATGTTGGCGTGCAGCCGTGCTGCGTAGTCATTGGCCAGGAAGCGCAACTGCGTTTCCACGGTTGCCTGCCGGCAGGTGCGCAGCCGTGTCACCAGTTCGGCGGACAGCATCTGCAGGTGGCGGGCGCCAAACGTCCGCAGCACCAGCACCGGCACCATGGCCAGAATCAGGAGCAGAATTAAAAGTTTCCAGCGGAATTTCACGGTATCCTGCCGGCCATTCTCCGGGGGCGTCGATGCGCCCGCTAGGTTTCCACCGCCGTATCGCCCGGTTTATCGGGTGATCATGGGCCCCGGGTAGATGTACTCGGGGTCCAGGTTGCCGATCTTGTCGATGTACTGATAGGGCAGGCCGGCGTGCTGCCAGCCGTCGGTCATGCGGCGGTAAGGGTGTTTGCCGAAGCCGCCCTCGAATCCCTCGGTCATGTTGTACACCTGCGTAAAGCCCGCCTTGACCAGCGCATCGGCGGCGCGTGAACTGCGATGGGAACTGCGGCAGTACAGTATCATCTTGGCGTTCAGATTGCTTTGCACGAGTTTTCCCACGTAATAGAGAAAATCCGGATTTTTCACCCACTGGTAGCGGCTTTTGCGGGCCGTTACGGGCCGTCCGTTGTACAGGTAGGTTTGGCCTTTGGGTGTAAAATGCGTGGCAACGAAATTGGACGGGATGTTGTAGGCGCCCTTGATGTGCCCCACGAACTGGAATTCCCAGGGGGTGCGGACGTCGATGACCGTGATGTTCGGATCTTGCTGCATCATGGCGTAGGCCTGGCGTGGTGAGATGTTTTTGGCCAGCTTGGCCATGGGCCCGGCGGCGGCGAGGCCCGCCGCGCCGAAAATGAAACCCGCAGCGATGAGAATTGTGGCTTTAGTACGCATGTTCTGAATCTTCCTTTCCGCAAAGATATGCTCTGAAGGCCGGTTTGCCAAAATGATCCGGTTGTGCCGGTACACCGTCAACGGCTGAAGTGCTCCGTCTGGCCGGGGCCGTAACTGGCCTCGAAGACCGGCACTCAGTGGGGCGCAAGGGCCTTTTCGACTTTCTTGATCAGGGTCTGTTTGACAAAGGCCAGCGCCGCATCGCGGTCATCGTCCAGGCCGATGGCCAGAAGATGCTGGACTTCGTCCGGCCCGAGTTCGAGTTCAATGTGTACTTTCTTCAGGTTCATGGGACCGATTCCTGCCCGCTTTTGCAAAGAAGGTGCGGATAAAGAGGTATCCGGCGGCGGCCAGAAACAGCCCGTCGCGCGCGATGTACCAGGCATTGCTGTGCAGCAGTTTGCCGGCGGCGGCAAAACAGCCGCAGTAGACGTTCAGCCCGCGGGCCAGGTTGAACGCGAAAGCACCCGTAAACAGCGTCAGCAGCAAAGTGGCCAGTGCCACGGCGCCCGGCAGCCAGACGCCGAAAATCATCAGGCTGCCGATGGCAAATTCCAGCCAGGGCAGGATGATGGCCGCCGGATTGACCAGCAGCGCCGGCAGGATCTGGTAATTGGCGATGGCATGCGCAAAATCTTCGGGGTGCCTGATTTTATCGATGCTGGCGTAAACGAAAAGCGCGCCCAGCAGGATGCGGATGCCATGGTAGGCGATCCGGGACGTTCCCCATTTGGGCCGTTTGCCGACGTGTTCGTCGGTGCCGGGGGATGTCGCGCAGGACATCTCGCAGAGCATACCACCGCTGCCGCATTCGGTGGTCTCGAACTGCAGCAGGGGGTGGTCGACGCGGAAACGCTTAAGCAATTCATGGCGGATCTTAGCGGCCAGCGCCTGGGTGCGGCTGACGGCCTGGTCGGGCACCAGCACGTGGCAGGAAAAGGCCACACTGGAGGAGCTCAGGTTCCAGGCGTGCAGGTAATGCACGCCGAGCACTTCGGGCAGGCCCTCCAGGTAGTGCTTGACAGCCGCGAGATCCAGGCCTTTGGGGGTGGCCTCCATGAGCAGGGCGCCGGATTCTCTCAGAATCTGCCAGCAGTTTTTCAGAATGAAGGCCACGATCAGCACCGACAGCAGAGGGTCGAGCCAGTACCAGGGCCTGAAGAACAGGATGATGCCGCTGATCAGAACCGCCACCGAAGTCAGCAGGTCGCCCATCATGTGCAGAAAAGCGCCGCGCACGTTGAGATTGTGTTCGGCATCGCGGTGCAGCAGCCAGGCCGAAAAACCGTTGCCGGCAATGCCCACGGCGGCCAGCGCCATGACGATGCGCCCGGCCACAGCCTCGGGGTGATGAAAACGATGCACGGCTTCGGCCACGATGAAAATCGAGGCGCCCACCAGCAGCACGACGTTGATCAAAGCGGCCATGATCTCGGCCCGGCGGTAGCCGAAAGTAAACTGCGGCGATGCACCATGGCGGCCGATGCGAAAGGCGATGTAGGAGATCAGGATGGCCAGAAAATCGCTGAAATTGTGGGTGGCGTCTGAAATCAGGGCCACGGAGTTGGCATACAGGCCGCCGATGATCTGGGCTGCGGGGATGATGAAGTTGAGCCCCAGCGTCAGCAGCAGGCGCTTTCCGCTGGTCTCCTGGATATCAACGTGATGGTGATGGTGGGCCTGCGCCCCGGTTTCGGCCGGCGTATGATCGTCGTCCGATACGGCATGTTCGGGATGCTCCCGTTCGTGTTCTGTGGTCTGCATGGCTCCCTGCTTTTGCGGGTTTTCATGCGGCCGCTTTGGATTCATCCGGGCGGTCGCTTTCGACGGGCAGCTGCTGCCGCTGCCACAGGCTCCAGCCGTTTTTGAGCACGCGCACGTGCGCAAATCCCATTTCCCTTAAAAATTTTGCCAAATGCTCGCTTAGGCTGCAGTTTGCGCCGTCACAGTAGGTGATGATCGGCTTGTCTACGGGAATCTCGGCGCCGATGTCGGCAAAGCGGCTGTCGACGGCCTCCCATGGCAGACTGATGGCGCCGGTGATATGCCCCTTTCTGTAGTCGCCTGCCGGTCGGGCGTCAATGAAGACCGCCGCGCCGGCGGCAAACAGGCGCTTGGCTTCGCCAAGCGAAATAAGCCCGTCGACTGCAGACGGCGGGGCTTTTTCGGTGGCCATCAGCGGCAGGCGGTCGCTGTGCATGTAATTTGCGCCCACGCCCAACACCACGGATACCAGCAGAATGGCCGGAACCTGCCACAGGGCGGCGATCCGGTTGTTTACGGCATTTTTGCTGCGCATACGCTTTGCCGGCTCCTTGTTCAACAGCATTGCGCAATCCGGCAGACCGCCGCTCGAATGAGTTTCCGGGGTATCGTTTCGTAAACTTCGCCCAGCTGAACGATGGTGCGACAGGATTCTTTGCGGCCGGTTATTTCACCGCATGACGGACAGCAGCTTTGCGATGCCGCGGCATCCGGCAGTATGTCTTCGATGGGGCTGCCGTCGATCAGGATGAGATTGGATTTTGCGATTTGCGCCGTGGACAGTTTCCGTTCCCGATAGGCAATGGAGACGCCCCTGGATGCACATTCGCTGTTTAAGCTCCTGACAGCCGCCCGTACTTCTTCGCCTGTGCCGGCGCATCGGTCGCAGGTCATCCCGTCTTCGTCCAGATGAAGCCACTCCACAGTAACCGTTTTCATTGCCATCCTATCCCTGTCCGGGCCGTAAGAGACGTGCCCACTAGGCATCAAGATGAAACGCCTGCATATAGTTGTCAAGAGCGGCTTTGGCCGTGCCGTCCAGCTCCGGGCAGTCGGCCGACGTCGCACTGCCTTCCGCCACCCGCGTAGCGAACACCATGCAGGTGGGCTGGCCGCACTTGCGGCAGTTGGTCTTGGGCAGGAGCTTGAGAATCTCAATCATCTGAGGCCGCGGCAGGCCTTCGGTCCTGGGTTCGATTTCATCCCGGCACTCCCAGGCGTTGTTGATTTCGCGCTTGAGCCATTCCACGATTTTGCGCGCCTCGGATTCGTCTTTGAGCGCATTGACCGCAATCTTGCGGCCGTGCACCGTGATCAACTTGCCCTGGGCCTTGAAGGTGACCGCGGGTGGATCTTTAATGTACTCAAAACCGCCCAGCACGCTGTTCAGGTAGGGCAGGGCACAGCTGACATCCTGGTCCAGGTGTGCAAAACAGTGCACCGCCATGGCGCTGGGGTTGCACTCGGAATTGAAAATCTCCAGGCGATAACTTTCAAGCAGCATACGGATGCACCTCCTTTTTCTATCGCTCATACCCCGAACAGGGCGTGCACATGTGGCTCTTGCCCACCACCCGCAGGTAGGGTATGGCCACCAGTTCGCCGCAGTTGCTGCAGGGCGCCAGGCCCATGATCTCACCGAAATCCTCTCCCCAGTCGTAGTCGAAAACCGGTCCGGCGGCAAGCACTTCGTCTTCCGGCGCCTCCCAGACGATGTCGGCCATCCCCCAGGCTTCCTTTTCGGGGATCCGGGTCGGCGGGATGCCCTGGCCGCGCTTGCGCATGAAAGCCGAAGCGGCGATTTGCCGGTGCCGCCCCGGCTTGTAAGATACGCGTATGGCACGGTTTTCCTGCTTGTCGATGAGCGTCAGGGCCAGTTTGCCCCAACCCGCCTTTTCGATGTTGCCCTTTCCCAGGGTGCAGCCGGTGGCGTACTGCACGCCATCGGCAAAGCACTGCGCTCCGTGGTTGTCGCCGATTTCCAGGATGCAGTGCAGCTCCCCCGAACTGCCGGCGCGCGCCACGCCCAGCTCCCGTAAGGCCGCCAGACCGGCACGCACGCCGGCGCAGCTGGCCCAGCAGATGTGTCCGTGAAACTCGAAGGCCTTTACGAGAATTTCTTTTCCCGCCATTTTCACCTCCATGTAGCGCCAATACCGCCGGTTGTATGCTTCGCTATTACAAATACAGTTTGACCAGCAGCTTGACGGCGACGCCCAGCAACACCACCGCGAACATCTGCTTGATCCACTTGGCCTTCATCTTCTCCTTCATCACGTGGGCCCCGATCTGGGCGCCGATGATCACGGCGATGCTGGTGGCGATCATCAGCGGCCAGTTGAAGTGTCCCTCGGCGATGTGGCCGGCAAAGCCGGAAAAGGAGGAAAAGATGACCACGAAGGCACTGGTGGCGGCCGCCTTTTTGGTGGGATAGCCCATGGCCAGCATCATGGGCACGAACAAAAACCCGCCGCCAACCCCCAGCAGGCCGGCGATCATGCCGATGAAAAAACCCCCGACGGCCATGAGAATCAGGCGCATCTTCAGGTCCATCATGGTGTCCCTGTCCGGTTGGGACGAGCTGATCAGCATGCGGCCGCCGGCAAAGACCATGCACAGGGCAAACAGCAGAATCAGAGTGCGCGTGGGCACGAACTGCGTCAGGTAGGCGCCGAAAGGCGCTCCGATGAACGAAGTGACCACCAGCGGGATGGATCCCTTGACATCCACCATTTTGGCCTTGAAATAGACGATGGCCGCCGAGACCACCGTGATGCCGTTTAACAAAAGGCCGGTGGGAATGGCCACCGACTTGAAGTCATAGCCGAACCAGTGAAACACCGGGATGTAGAGCATGGCGCCGCCCAGGCCCAGCATGGCGAAGATAAAGGACAGCACCAGAATAACGCCGGTGGTGATAGCAAGCATCATGAGTTGGGGCCTTTCGTAAAAGCAGTCCCGTATTAAAACCACACGGGGCGGCATGGTCAAAAACTAGGCGTCGTATCCCGAGCAGGGGATGCACAGCAGCCGGCCCTCTGCGTCGGGGCGCAGCTTGTTGATGAAGGTCAGCTCACCACACTTGGCGCAGGGTTTGGCGTCGAAAATGCCCTTGCCCTTTTTGACCGCCACGGTTTGAATTTCACCGATATTGAGAAACTGTTCTTCGGGCAGGTTCAGGATGCGCTCCACCAGAGGGTCGGCGATTTCCGGCTCGATGTCCTGGGGCGGCACACCGGCCTTGCGTTTCTGCACGAAAGGCGACTGCAGCGCCTTTGCGAAAAACTCCGGTTTCAGCGATACCCGCACAGCGCGGCCTTTCTGGTTGTCGATGAGGGTGAAGGCCATCTTGTTGTAGTAGCGCTTTTCCACGTTGGACTTGCCGTAGGTGCAGCCGGTGGCCGTCATCAGGCCGTCCAGAAAACAGCCGGCCGCGTGGCCTTTGCCGGTTTCCGAGATCAGGGTCAGTTCTTTGTCCGGGGCGCGTTCGACACCCAGGGTTTTCATGGCCGCCAGACCGGCCCGCAGCCCCATGGGCATGGCCGGGCATTTGTGTCCGTGAAAGGCCAGTCCGGTTTGAAATACTTTTTCCAGTTTTTCGTCCATTGTTCGTACCTCCGTAGGGATAATGAGTTGGGATTAAGCCCGCGCAAAAATAGCCTCACCTTTCAGACGCTGCGGCATCCCGTCTGGCTGCCGCAGGTCTCTTGCGCTGCAGATCCTGCGCACGGCGGATTTGACTTTTGCGGACGCATCGCAATGCAGACCGAAATCCTTGTTTTTGCGGCTCCCGGATCGGTGACGACCAGGTGATACGCCGGCGGCGCTTGCAGGTGCTGCCGCAGTTTTTGCGTGCGAGCTATCTTACGGCCATCGATGGCCACCAGTTGCGCCGACCGCCTTGCGGTACCGACGAATTTTTCCAGATGGGCGCCCATGGCCGCCAGGCCGTAGATCTTGCCGAAGCCCTCCCGAGTCAGTTCCACGGCCGCCCGGTTGGCCAGCTGGCCGACATTGGAGCCACCCGAACAGTTCAGTGTCAGGATGTCGCCGCTGTTTCGGCAACACCTTGGCCCATCTTTCGGCCTTCTTTGGACACGGTCCGTCGGGGCCAGGAGCTTCAGCCGATCCAGGCTTTGATGTCGTTTTTGCCGGGGACTTTGCCCACACTTTTGACTTCCCCGTCGATGATGACAGCCGGTGTGCCGAACACGCCGTAGCCGGCGATTCTCATCAGGTCGGTGACCTTTTCGATGTGCGCATGCGCACCGCTTTCGGCCACGGCTTCCTGAACCCGTCGGGCGGTCAGCTCGCATTTTGAGCAGCCGGGCCCCAGTATTTTGATTTCCATACCAAACTTTCCTATGCTTGCTTTTCCCGGTTTCCCGTTGAAACCTGCGCATGTTTTTCGGCCGCCTGCCGGATCAATTCCTGCAGACCGGATTTGGGCGGCATGCTGCCGGCCGCCACCACATCGCCGTTGATGACCAGCGCCGGCATGGCCATGACGCCGTATCGGCTGATGGCCTCGATGTCCGTTACGTGCTCCAGATCGGCGGGCACCTGCAGGGCGGCCAGCAGGCTCATAAGGTCCTGCTGCAGTTGGTCGCACTGGCGGCAGCCCGGGCCCAGCACCTTGATCTGCAGCACAGGACTGGTTTCGTCGACGACCGCCTGGCCGGTGAATTTCTTAAATTCCCGTAAAAAGGCCTCGGCGTATGCGGCCTGGACGCGTGCAGGGATGTAGTTTTTTTTGCCGAGCCGCCGGAGCATCTCGGCACGGATATCGTCATCCGGCCGATCTTTGAAATCTGCGGCCACAGCTTCGAGAGCGGCCTTCAGGCCGATGACACCGGTCTGGTGCCCGTTGACGTATATCTGGCTCACATCCGGATCTGTCACCACGTATTCCTCCCGCTGAAATCCCGGGTCGCACGCCGGGTGGCGGCACTCTTTTGGGTGTCCTATATATTCTTGTATGCGAATATAAATATAAGCCCGGTGCTTGTCAAGCTTTTTGCAAAGCTTCGAACAAAACTTTACCCGCGGATTGTGCGGCACCCGTGCATCATGCATTTTTGTGGATGTGGCACCCGATAACCGGGATGCCAAAATTCATGCGCACACGGTTGCCGTATCCTTACACCGACCGGGTTCCGGCCGTCATGGCCAGCTGCGGTGGCTTGACGGCACCTTTGTGCATGTGGTACATGGAAATTCGTCATCTGGCGAAATGATTATCCGGATCAGAGGGATATCGGTATGGCGAATCGGCTCTTGCGTGAAAAATGGTTGCGGGTTGTCTTGATACCGGCGTTGCTTGCCGGCGTCACCGGCTGCAGCCGGGGCGACAATTATAAGCGTGTCGATTTTTCAAGAACCATTACGGTGGTCCAGCCTGAGAAGCAGACCGGAGCCGAGGGCGGTCTGCGGGTGGCCGTGGCCGCCATGATATCGCCCAAGGAAACCTTTGTTTATTACCACCGCCTGCTGGATTACATCGGCAGCCGGCTGGGCCGGCCGGTGCAGCTGATTCAGCGCAAAACCTACGGTGAAATCAACGCCCTGTTTCCCAAAAGGGAAATCGACCTGGCCTTTATCTGCACCGGGCCCTACGCCGTTGACCGGGCGCGATTCGGCTTTGAAGCGCTGGCGGTACCGGTGGTGCGCGGCAAACCCTTTTACCGCGCCTATTTGATCGTCAACCGCCGCAGCCCTTATAGATCGCTTGAAGATTTAAAGGGGCGCGTCTTTGCGTTCACCGATCCGCAGTCCAATACCGGCGCGCTGGTGCCCACCTTCTGGCTCAGCCAAACAGGGCAGACACCGGAGGGCTTTTTCAAGAAGATTATCTATACCTACAGCCACGACAACTCGATTCTGGCGGTGGCCCGCGGCCTGGTGGACGGGGCGGCCGTAGACAGCCTCAAATGGGAGTACTACAATCGCAGAAAACCGCTTTACACCGCAAAAACCCGTGTGATCCGAAAATCGAAACCCTTTGGCACACCGCCGCTGGTGGCCTCGCGATTTCTGGCAGAACCGCTCAAGGTCAAAATCCGGGGGCTGCTTTTTTCCATGCATAAAGATGCTGATGGGCGCAAGATTTTAAAAAAGCTCATGATCGGGAAATTTATAGCTCCACAGGAGAAATGGTATGCGCCGGTTGCCGAGATGTACGAGCAGGTGCATAGCGCATGGAAGGTTTCGCATGGGGCCCAAGAGTCTTAAAAACGCCCTGCTGCTGGTCACCGCCCTGCTGGTCGTGGGCAGCGGTGTGCTGATTTCCCAGGTCGTCATTCATCGCTACAGCGTGCGTTTGCTGGAATCTGCCGCTGCGCGTGCGGAAAACATCGCCCACAAGCTGGCTCTGGATGCCGCCGACCGCATCCTTATAAACGACCGTGTGGCGCTGCAGAAGCTGCTGGACGACCAGATGCGCAGTGACCCGGCCGTGGCCTACCTTTTTGTCGTTAAGGACGGTCAGATCCTGAGCCACACCTTTAAAAGAGGCGTTCCCGTCAACCTGATTGCAGCCAATGCGCTCACCGCTACCCGCAAGGAGCACCTGCAGCCCATCGTGTCCCAGACCGGCGCGCATTTCCTGGACATCGCCTGGCCCATATTCAGCGCCAAGGCCGGTGTCCTGCGTCTGGGGCTTGACGAAAAACCCTTTCGCCGCCAGGCCGACGCGCTCTGGCTGCAGATGAGCTTGATTACACTGGCCGTTGTGGCACTGGCCCTGCTGGGCGGTCACCTGCTCATCCGGCGCCTGACACGCCCGCTGTTGAACCTGGCGGCGGCCGCTGAAAAAATCGACGCCGGCAACCTGGAAATCCCGGTGGACGTCGGGGGACGTCTGGAAGTGCGCAAACTGGGCACTTCCTTTAACGCCATGCTGCAGCGCATCGCGGAGTCCACCCAGCGCCTGAAAGAGTATAATCGTCGTCTCGAGGTACAGAACCAGGAGCTCGACCGTGTGCAGCGGCAGCTGCGCACTTCATTTGCCATATCGCAGGAAATCACGGCGCTGCCCAATCTGAACGCGGTCTGCCGCCATTTGCTGAAAACCCTGCAGGATGTCGTTGCCTGCCGGCATTTGATTATGGTGGTTCTGGGCGATCGGCGCGAGAGCCTCATGATCTGGCGGGAAAAAGATACCGCCGTGCGCGGGCAGGCCGCCTACCGCAGCGTGCAGGCCGCCCTGGGCCGCCTACACGGCATGGATTTTCTGCCGGCCGAACTTTTTGGAGACTTTGTCTTTTCCGATGGCCTGCGGGAAAGTCGGCGCGTGGGGGCTTTTCCGCTGCGCCATGAGGGCCGCCTGTGTGCTGCGCTGCTGATTGGATGCCCCGGGGACTGCAGCTGTGTGCGAGAGGAGCTGGGCGTCATCGACATGATCCTCAAACAGGCTGCCGGCACGCTGTACCGCAGCATGCGCCAGGAGGAGGAAATCCGTGAATTGCGCAAACGCATCGAGCCGGCGGCTGAATTTTCCGGTATGGTCGGCCGGGATTCGCAGATGCAGCTGATCTACAAACTTATCGAGGATGTGGCGCCCACCGATGCCACGGTGCTGATCCAGGGCGAAAGCGGTACCGGCAAGGAGCTGGCGGCGCGGGCTATCCACCGTTTGAGCGACAGGAGGGACAACCCTTTCGTGGTTATCAACTGCTCGGCCTATCCCAGTACGCTTCTGGAAAGCGAACTGTTCGGCCATGAGAGAGGGGCCTTTACCGGAGCCCTGCGCCGCAAAGCCGGACGTTTTGAACAGGCTGACGGTGGAACCGTGTTTTTGGATGAGATCGGAGAGGTTCCACCTTCGGCCCAGATCCGCCTGCTGCGGGTACTCCAGAGCCGTAAGTTCGAACGCCTGGGTGGCGAAAGCACGCTTGAAGTCAACGTAAGAATCCTGGCAGCCACCAACAAGGACCTGTTTCAGGAGGTGCAAAAGGGGCATTTCCGCGAGGACCTCTACTATCGCCTGAATGTCATTCCGGTACTGATGCCGCCCCTGTGCGAGCGGCGCAACGACATCCCGCTGCTGGCGCACCACTTTTTGAAACGTTGCGCCGCCCAGCAGGGGAAGGATGTCCGGGGGTTTACCTCTGAAGCCATGCGCCTTTTGTTCGATTATCCCTGGCCAGGCAATGTGCGCGAGCTGGAGAACAGCATCGAGCACGCCGTGGTGCTGACGCGTGAAAAGCAGATCGATGCTTCGGATCTGCCGGCATCGCTGCGCGATGGCTCCAAAGCTGAAGCCGCGCCCAGGCAGACCCTGGTGGAAAATGAGGAAAAGCTGATGCGCAGCGTGCTTGTCGCCTGCAAGTGGAACAAAACCGAAGCCGCCCAGCGCCTGGGCATCAGCCGCAGCACGCTCTACGAAAAGCTCAAAAAATACCGCATCGTCAAACCCACGCTCCACTGACCGCCTCTTTTCGCACACCCTGAAAAAAACAAGTTTCCAAGTTTTCCACCCGAGGGTTGGATGGCGCCGCGCTGTTTTATAGCGGCGAGATGTCCGAAACCGTACAGTTATAATAAATTGATAATACATAATATATAGTATTTATCCAGAACGCCGTGTCCGACATCCGGACACTTCCCATGCCGGTCTCAACTGCTGAACAGAGTCGTTTTGGGCATCGAAACCTTTCCGCATGCCAACCGAATCATTTTTTTCTTTACGCTTAAGCGTGCAGTTTCAGCAGGTTGCGATGTCTGGAGGGGGTATTTAAGCCCGGGTTTGTGGTCATACCGGGCGGTCGGAGCAGCCGTGCGGCACGGGCATTGCACTGTGATGGGTGTTACGTTCGATTGGCTGGCACCGAATTCTGCATGCAGGCAGGCGCGCCGTGTCTGCAAGTGGCCGCAACCATGGGAAAAACCGTCTTTATCCTGGACCGTGATCCGCAAAACAGCCGCCGGTTGGGCGATCTGCTGACGCTGAACGGCTACGCCAGTCGGACACTGGCAGACTTCCAATCTCTGGAAACACAGCTGCTGCAATCGGCCTGCCTGGCCGTTATCCTGAACATCGATTCGATTCAGCCGGACCGGCACCGTATCCGGCGGCTGCAGGCACACCACCCCGGGCTGTATATTCTGTGTGTATCGGAAAAAAGTTTTCACCCGCAGCTGAAAGACATGATCCAGGAGCATATCTACGCCTGTCTCAAAAAGCCCGTGGACGGCGAAGAGCTGGTCTTCTGGCTGAAGAGCATTGAAAAGAACTGACCCGAACGGCCCCGCAACACCGGAGATTGAAAAATCCAAGCCGCCCTGCCGTTTTGTAGAAATTTGCGCAGGGAAACCGTATTTTTCAGCAACCGCAACTTCATTATCAGGAATCGGGAGGCTTTAGATGCAAAACGAACATCAGTTTGAGGAATCGGTCGAAACGGCTGACGAAACGCCCGATGCCGGGCGCCGCCAGTTTTTCAGGAAAGCCCTGCTGGCAGCCGGCAGTGTAACGGCCGCCGGTACGCTGGCCGCCAAAGCTGTACGCGCGGCGGAGTCTGCAGCAAAGACAAGTGCCGCACCGCTGCCCGCGCCTCAGAGCTACGCCGACGGCAGCAAACTCGAGCGCATGCGTGTGGAACTTTTACAGGCGCTGCAAAAGCCGGTGGCGCAGCGCAAGTGGGTGATGGTCATCGACCAGCAGAAATGTGTGGGCTGCAGTTCCTGCACGGTTTCGTGCAATGCGGAGAACAACCTGCCGCCGGGTGTCGTTTACCGGCCGGTGCCCAAGGAGCAGGTCGGGACCTTTCCCAATGTCGCCTGGCGGTTTACGCCCCGGCCGTGCATGCACTGCGACAATCCGCCCTGCGTGCCGGTCTGCCCGGTGACGGCTACGTGGAAACGCGAAGACGGCATCGTGGTCATCGATTACGACATCTGCATCGGCTGCCGCAACTGCCTGGCGTCCTGCCCCTACAATGCGCGTACGGCCGATTTTGGTGATTTCTTCGGCCGGGGGACCCCGGAGGTCATGGACTACGAGACGCGGCCCAATTTCGAATACAGCAAAAAATGGGTGCGCAAGCCGGGGTCGCATGCCTCGCCCATTGGAAACGCCCGCAAGTGCACTTTCTGCCTGCACCGTATCCGGGTCGGCGTGCTGCCCGCCTGCGTCACCACCTGTCTGGGCGGCGCGACCTACTTTGGCGATTACAACGACAAGCACAGCCTGGTGCACGAACTGATCGGCGCAACCCGCGTACAGCGCCTGAAAGAAGAGCTCGGTACGGAACCGTCCGTATTTTATCTGGTATGAGGGCCTCAAAAAATTCGTTCCTCAATCTAGTTTGTCTTCTGGCCCGGCTACTGTATGGCGTCGACTCATACAACCAGTATGAAAAAACCGACGCGCCCTGTGGCCGAACCAAAATCCGACACAATATCTGTGGAATTAATTAATTGTTTCCGAGACCCTAAAGGAGAAAAATCATGAGCAGGACGCAGAAAACAATTGTTTTTATCATCTGGCTGGCCCTGGCGGTCTGGGGCACCATCGGCTTTTTTCAGCGGATGACACAGGGGCATCTGCTGGCCAATTACGGCAGTTACGTGCCCTGGGGCCTGTGGGTGGCCGCCAAAGTCTACTTCGTGGGACTGGCCGTGGGCGCTTCGCTGCTGGCCTGGGTGATCTGCGCTTTCAATATCCAGACGCTGCGGCCGCTGGTGCGCATTTCGCTGCTGGTTTCCGCCGTTACCATGATTTCGGGACTCTTGGTGATTTCCTTCGACCTGGGACACATGTGGCGGTTGTACGAAGTTTTTACACGCCCGAATTTTTCTTCCCTGCTGGCTATCGCCACCTGGCTTTCCATGGCCTATCTGATCTATGTGCTCATCGGACTGGGGATTTCCCTTAAATCCGGACACACCGAGGGAACCGGTCGCCTGTTTGGGTGGATCGGCATCTTTTTTGCGTTGGCCTTTTCCGGCGCCAACGGCGCCGAATTTGCCACCCTGATATCCAACCCTTACTGGCACTCGGCGCTGGGGCCCATCCTGTCCATCGGCGGCGCGCTGCTTTCCGGCGTCGCTCTGGTGCTGGCTGCAGGCGCGCTTTTTCTGCCGGCCAGCGCCGATGACGGCCGGGTGTTCAGGATCCTGAGCCGGACCGTCATCGGACTGATCCTCTTTGTGCTGCTGCTGGAGTGGTCCCAGTATTCGGTGGCCATGTGGTACAGCCGCGGCGAGGCCTATGTGCTGCTGTCGGCGGTGCTTTTCGGCAAGTACTGGTATGTCTTCTGGATTTTCCACGTGCTGTTGGGGTCGGTTGTCCCGCTGATTCTGCTGCTTTCGAATCCGGCCCAGCGCCTGGCGGCCGGTCTGGGAGGCGCCCTGGTGGCGCTGACCTACATGGCGGTGCGTTTGAACCACGTGATTCCCGGTCAGATTGCGCCTTCCATGAAGGGATTGCAGGAGGCCTACACGGACAAATGGCTGAAGTTTTCCTATTTCCCCTCCGCCAATGAATGGGCGGTGTTCGCCTTTTCCGTGGCCGTCTGCATCGCCTTGTTCTGGCTGGGCAGGCGGTTGCTGCCGGCGGGGTCCTTCAGGGCTTCAGGAAAGTAGATGAAACCATCGTGTTCGGCCTGCGTCTTGGATGCGCCGGCACAGCATGGATCCAACAAATTTTTTAATATTGCACATTAGGGAGGACGATAAGCCATGAGCAAGGAGAATAAGACGGCAGCGAACATCAAGACCGAAAAGGCTGCAGAGAAGCTTTCACGGCGCAATTTTCTGAAATCCACGGCTTTTGTGGGCGGATGCACCGCCCTGGGGCTGCCGGCCGCCGGTGCCCTGACCGGGTTTTTCAGTGCCGGTGCAGCGGCGGCGGGCGAGAAATCGACGCCCTATGTCCTGGCCGCGCCGGAAAACCAGATTTACAGTTCCTGCCTGCAGTGCCACGTGGCCTGCCAGACAAAATCCAAGATCTGGGATGGCACGCTTGCCAAGATCACCGGCAGCCCGTACAGCCCCCAGAATTTCCTGCCGCATATCCCCTATCAGACCAGCCCCCGGGATGCGGCGCCCATCGACGGCAAGCTGTGCACCAAGGGCCAGACCGCCGTCCAGACCTACTACGACCCCTATCGCGTGCGCAAGGTGCTCAAGCGCGCCGGCAAAAGGGGCTCCAACAAGTGGAAGGCCATCCCATTTTCCCAGTTCATCGATGAGGTTGTCAAGGGCGGGAAGCTGTTTTCCGGTCTGGGCGACGACGGACATTATCCGGGCTTTGAAGAGGTGATCGCCCTGCGGGATCCCAAACTTTCTGCCGCCATGGCCAAAGACGCCAAGAAGTGCGGCCAGGGGAAAATGGAAATTGGCGCTTTCAAACAGAAGTACAAGGATCACCTGGACAAATTGATCGATCCCGACCATCCGGACCTGGGCCCCAAAAACAACGGTTTCGTCTTCATGGCCGGCCGTATCGAGCACGGGCGCAAAGAGATGATGAAGCGCTTTACGGGAAAATCATTAGGTTCCAAGAATGCTTTCGAGCACACCACCGTGTGCGAGCAGTCCCACCATATCGCCTATGCCGAGACCAGCGGCCACAAGACCCACCACATGAAACCGGACCTGGTCAACTGCGAGTTCGTGCTCTTCTGGGGAACCGGGGCGTATTCGGCCAATTTCGGGCTGACCTGCATGGCGGAAAAGGCCACCACCAGCAAGGTCGAGCGGGGCATGAAGATCGCGGTCGTGGATGCCCGGCTGTCGCACGACGCCGGCAAGGCCGACTGGTGGCTGCCGGTGGAGCCGGACAAGAACGGCACGCTGGCCATGGCCATGATCCGCTGGATTATCGAAAACAAGCGCTACGACCAGCGCTACCTGGAAAACGCCAACAAGGCGGCTGCCAAGGCCGACGGCGAACCCACCTGGACCAACGCGACGCACCTGGTAAAAATCATCGACGGCCATCCCAGGGAACTGCTGCGGGCCTCCGAAGTGGGTATCGGCACCGAAAAACAGATGGTGGTTTCCAGAAACGGACAGTTTGTGGCCGTGGACCCCAAGGACACCGCAAATGTTGTAGAAGGCGATCTGTTCGTCAAAACCGAGGTCAAGGGAACGCCCGTCAAGAGCGCTTTCCAGCTCCTGGCCGAACAGGCCTTTGCCCGCCCGCTGCAGGACTACGCCAGGGACTGCGGTGTGGCGCTAAAGACCATCATCGCAGTGGCGCGTGAGCTGACATCGCACGGCAAGCGGGCGGCCGTGGACATGTACCGCGGGCCGGTGCAGTCCACCGACGGCTATTATTCCGGCTGTCTGGTGATCACCCTGAACATGCTCATCGGCTGCATGGATTATAAGGGCGGCCTGATGAAGGGCGGCGGCCACTGGCACGAGGCCGGTGGCAAGCCGGGAAACGTTTACAATCTGGGTAAGCTGCACCCCGGCGCGCTGAAGGCTTTCGGCCCCAAGATCACCCGTGAAAAAGCCCGTTACGAGGACTTTTCACTGTTCCGCGAAAACGGCTATCCGGCCAAGCGGCCCTGGTATCCGTTTACGGGCAATGTCTACCAGGAAATCATTCCCTCCTTTGCCGGCGGATACCCCTACGGCGGGAAGATCCTGCTGACCCACATGGGAACGGCGGCCTTTTCCCTGCCGGGCGGCAACCAGCAGATCATCGACATGCTGAAAGACCCGAAACGGGTGCCGTTGTTCATCGCTTCGGATATCGTCATCGGCGAGACCTCCATGTATGCGGATTACATTCTGCCCGACCTGACGTTTCTGGAGCGCTGGGGGATGCCCCATCCCACACCGGATAATGCCACCAAGCTCAGCAAGATCCGCCAGCCGGTGGGCAAACCGTTGACCGAAGAGGTGACAGTGGGTGGTGAAAAAATGCCCATCTGCCTGGAAACCTTCATGATAGCTGTGGTTTCCAAGATGAAGCTGTCCGGTTTCGGCAAAGACGCTTTCGGGCCGGGCATGCATTTGACGCGCATGGAGGACTGGTTTCTGAAAGAGGCCGCCAACATCGCCTATGGCGATAAAAAGGGAGAAGCGGTGCCCGCTGCCGACGATGCCGAGCTGGATATTTTCCGCAAGGCCCGGCGGCACCTGCCGGCATCGGTTTTCGACGAGGCGCGCTGGCAAAAGGCGCTGCGCAACGATGAAGAATGGCGCAGGACGGTGTATGTCTTAAACCGCGGCGGGCGTTTTGCACCCTACGGCAGCAACTACAAGGGAAAGTATATCAAATCCCAGATCGCGACCATGTTCAACTTCTTTGTGGAAAGGGTGGCTAAGCAGAAGAACAGCATCAGCGGCAAGTATTTCAGCGGCGTGGCCATCATCGGCGGCGAATACGACGCCGCCGGAAAACCCCTGGCGCGCACCGCGGCTTATCCCTTCAAGATCATCTCCTACAAAGATCCCATCGGCGGCCAGTCACGCACGATCTCCAACTACTGGGGCAACATCGGGCTGCAGCCGGCCAACAAGGTCCTGATTCATCCGACCGATGCCGGCAAGCTGGGGCTTTCCCAGGATCAGAAAGTACGGCTGGTATCCCAGGACAACCCCAAGGGGCGGCTGGAACTCAAGGATGGCGCCGGCCGGGTGATTGACATGATCGGCCGGGTGAATATAATGGAAGGTATGCGGCCCGGAACCCTGGCCGTGTCCTGGCACTACGGCCACTGGGCCTACGGGTCAAACGACGTGGTTGTCGACGGGAAAAAGATCGGCGGCGACCGGCGCCGAGCCGGCGGCCTTTGCACCAACCCGCTGCTGGCGGTGGACCCGGTGATCAAGGATGTCTGCCTGTCGGATCCCATCGGCGGCAGCACTTCCTTTTCCGATTCGCGCGTCAATGTGGTGCCGCTATGAGAATATGCGCCCCATACGGCGCCGGGGCATGTTCTGCAGGCTCTGGCGCAACGGGCGTTACCGTAGAAACACAAAAAGGGAAAAATCCACGCCATGATTGACGATCCCCGGCGGCGCTGGCCGAAAGGCTATGCGTCGGCACCAGCGGGTGCTTTGCTGCTGGCTTTGCTGCTGATGTGCTACGGTCCCACGGCCCGGGCCGGCGGAAAAGGCCACGCCATCGCCATCAATGTACAGGGCCTGCAGACCCTCATGCAGATGGATCCCCATTTGTGCCTGGTGGATGTGCGCCGCGCCCAGGAATTGAACGGCCCGCTGGGGCACATCAAGAGGGCGCTCAACGTTCCCCTAAAGGCCGTCGAAGACCATCCGCTGCAGTTTCCCGCCGGCAAAACCGTGGTGTTTATTTCAGCTGCCGGCCGGCGCAGCTTGGCGGCGGCCAGGGCCGTGGCAGCCCACGGCGGTGTGGCCTACTGGGTCAAAGGGGGGATGCAGGCCTGGCAGAAGCTTTCCGGGCACAAGGTCTACCGCGGACCCGTGCGAAAACGCGCTGCTCCGCAGAAATCCGGGATCACCAAGCCCGCCGGGAAAACGGTGCCGCAAAAAGAAAGCCCCGATACGGAAGAAAAAGAAGAAGAGGACATGGGATGCTGAGGGCACCCTTGGCCGGGAGCAGGTATGGAATCTTTTGAAGCGCTGATCGCATCTTCGGCCGCCGCGCATGGGCATCTGTGCCCGGGACAGGTGGTGGGGGTGCGCATGGCCATGCTGGGCTGCCGGCTCATCGGCCTTACCGATCCCCGGCGCCACGACCAGATTAAAAAACTGATCGTTTTCGTGGAGATGGACCGCTGCACGGCGGATGCCGTAGCGCACGTCACAGGGGTGAAGCTGGGCCGCCGCAGCCTGAAGTTCATGGATTACGGTATCATGGCGGCCACCTTTCTCAATCTGGAAGACGGCGGAGCCTACCGTGTTCTGTCCACCGAAGAATCCCGGGACCTGGCCGATATGTATGCCCCGGAAGTCGAAGGCAAGTACGCGCGGCAGCTGGCCGCCTACCGGCGCATGCCGGACAGTGTGCTGTTTCGCGTACAGCAGGTGCAGGTCTCGCTGAAGGATTGCGATCTGCCGGGGCCGACGCGCTACAAGGCCGTGTGCAGCCGCTGCGGACAGGTGATCCGTGACCGGCGCGAAGTGGTGCGCTGCGGGCAGGTGCTGTGCCGGCCGTGCACCGAGGGGGCCTATTTCAGCCACGCCCGCGAAGTGACCTGGCCGGACATGGGCCTGGCACCGGAGGCCGCTGAAGGCACGGCGGCAGCGTCGCCGGAGGGCACGCAACTGAACAGGGAGAAGCGCGCATGCTGAAAAAAATCAAGGTCAAAGACGCCGTGGGAACCCGGCTGGCGCACGACATCACCGAGATCCGGCCCGGCGAATTCAAGGGGGCGGCCTTTCGCAAGGGGCACACGGTCTGCAATGAAGACATCTGCCATTTGCAGAAACTGGGCAAAAACCACCTCTATCTGATCGACCTTGCGGAAGATGAGATCCACGAAAACCAGGCTGCCGCCATGCTGGCGGGGGCCCTCGCCGGTGACGGCGTGACCTGGAAAGACAACCCCACCGAGGGTAAGATCAGCCTGCTGGCGGACAGAAGCGGCCTGCTGACGGTCAACGCGGCGTCGCTGGCGGCTTTCAATATGATCGATGAAGTGATGTGCGCTTCGCTGCACAGCCACACGTTGGTTGAAAGGGGCCAGCGGGTGGCGGCCACACGGGCCATTCCTTTGGTGATGAAACGCGCGCCGGTGCAGCGTGCCGCGGCCATAGCAGCCGCAGACGGCGGCGTGTTGGCGGTACGCGGATTAAAGAAGGCGCGTGCGGGCATCATCGTCACGGGCAGCGAGGTTTACCACGGGATCATCCAGGACCGTTTCGCCCCGGTTCTGCGGGACAAGATCGAGGACCTGGGATCCACGGTCGCCGGCGTATGTTTTGCGCCCGATGATACCGAACGGATCCGGCAGGCCATCGCGTCGTTCATGGAAGAAGGCTGCGACCTGCTGCTGCTCTCCGGCGGCATGAGCGTGGACGCCGACGACGTAACGCGCAAAGCCATTGCCGCGGCCGGCGCCGATGAATTCCACTATGGCGCGGCGGCCCTGCCGGGCGCCATGTTTCTGGTGGCCTACATCGGCGGTACACCTCTGCTGGGGGTTCCGGCCTGCGGCCTGCACCACCGCATCACGGTGCTGGACCTTATTTTGCCCCGCATTCTGACCGGCGAACACATCGGCAAAAAGGCCCTGGCCCTTTTGGGACACGGCGGTTTGTGCCAGGACTGCCCCACGTGCACCTATCCCCACTGTCCCTTCGGCAAAGGTCTGTAGCCTCCCTGGAGGATGTACGGCCGGGGTCACCGCCGGTGGGGTTGTCGGCAGCGATTTTTTGATGGCCCTGAATGTGACTTTGTGGTATTTACCATCGGGCTGCGGATCCGGCCCGGAATTCCCACTCCAGCCGCTGAAACGCGATCTCATCCTACGGAACCTGCGGGGAGCTGTTTTTACTCCCGGGCGCCGCCCGACTGCACGGCTGTTTGTTGGGGCGGTTTCCCGTGTTTTTACATATCCGCCCACCGCAAGCCATGAAGAAGGAGGAAACGCCATGAGAAAGATTCTGATCCTGGGGTCCGGTGCCGGCGGCACCGTGGTGGCCAACATGCTGCGCAAGGAGTTGAGCGAAGCCGAGTGGCAGATCACCATCATCGACCGCGATGAGCGCCATCACTACCAGGCCGGCTACCTGTTCATCCCTTTCGGGGTTTACGGGGAAGCCGACGTGCTCAAGCCCAAGAAGGAGTTTATCCCCCGCGGCGTCGAATTCGTGCACGACAAGGTGGTTGCCATCGACAAGGACCAGCGGCGTGTGGAGACCGAAAAGGGGCGCTACGATTACGACTGGCTGGTGATCGCCACCGGCTGCGACATCCACCCCGAGGAAATCGACGGCATGCTCGACGGCTGGCGCAGGGAGGTTTTCGACTATTACACCCTGGAAGGCGCGCTGGCGCTCTACAAGCAGTTGAAGTACTTCAGCTCCGGCAAGATCGTGCTCAATATCGCCGAAGTGCCCTATAAGTGCCCCATCGCGCCGCTGGAGTTCGTCTTCATGGCCGACTGGTTTTTCACGGTCAACGGCGTGCGCGACAAAGTCGAGATCGAGTTCGTCACCCCGCTGGACAACGTTTTCACCAAGCCGGTGGCCACAAAGACCCTGGCGGTGGTGGCCGAACAGAAAAACATCAAGGTAACGCCGCATTTCGATCTGGCCCAGGTCAACGCTAAGGAAAGGACCATCGAATCCCACACAGGCGGCAAGGTGGGCTACGACCTGCTGGTGGCCATTCCGCCCAACATGGGCGATCAGGCGCTCATCGATTCGGAAATCAGCGATCCGGTGGGGTTCGTGCCCACGGACAACCACACCCTCAAGGCGGAAGACGCCGAGCGCATTTACGTCATCGGCGACACCACCAACGTGCCCACTTCCAAGGCCGGGTCCGTGGCGCATTACATGGCCTATACACTGGTGGAAAACCTGCTGCGCGAAATCGACGGCCACGACCCCAAACCGACCTTTGACGGCCATGCCACCTGTTTCCTGGCTTCCGGCTTCGAAAAGGCCATTTTGCTGGATTTCAACTACGACGTGGAACCGCTGCCCGGGAAATTCCCTTTTCCCGGCATGGGGCCCTTTTCGCTCCTGCAGGAGAGTCTCAGCAACCACTGGGGCAAGATGATGTTCCGCTGGGTCTACTGGAACCTGATGATGAAGGGCCTGGATCTGCCGTTAGAGCCCCAGATGAATTTGGCCGGCAAGATCCGCAGGGCAGCTGCGTAGACAAGGAGGTGGACCATGCCCAACGAGGAAAAAATCCTGGCGAGGCTCGATCGCCTGGAGGCCCAGATCGAACCGCTGACCCAGTCGGCGCATGCCGTCACCGAACTGCGCCGTGAACTGGCGCCGCGCGTCAACGAGGCGGTTCACGCCTTGATCGCGGAATTGGCCGACATCGAGGCGGATTTTCAAATCGAAGATTTGCTGTACCTGGCCAAGAAAGCGCTGCGCAATATCGGCAATCTGAATTTCGCTCTGGACCAACTCAAAAATCTGGCGGACTTTGTCTTGAATGCCGAACCGTTGCTGAAAGACAGCGTGCCCCGCATGATTTTTCTGCTGGACGAACTGGAGCAAAAGGGCGTATTTAAAATGCTGCGCACGGGCATGGGAGTGCTGGAGAGGGTCGCCCAGAGCTGCTCGCCCGCAGAGATGGAGCAGATTGGAGACGGGTTGGTGCGTCTGATGGGGGCCGTAAAAAAACTGACCATGCCGGCGGCGGTCGACCTTCTGGAAAAAGCCGCTGAAATCCCGGCCGCCGTGGATGTTGCGCGCGCCCGGCCGGTGGGGTTTTTCGGTATGTTCGGCGCCATGGGGGACGAGGGCGTCAAGCAGGGAATGGGGGTGCTGCTGGAACTGACCCGCGGGCTGGCGGTGCTCAAAGACCAAGCCGCTGCCGATGGGGCCGCCTAGCAGCCTTTGGCGGAGAGAATCAACAGCAGCCGGCAGGATCGCGTACAGTCCAGATTGCCGACCTGCCGGCATTTACAGCACGACGACAGGAGCAGAGCCATGTCGCAAGCCTACCGATTCAATACCCGGGTGCTGCACGCCGGTGCGGTGGTGGACGCGAGCACTTCCCGGGCGCAGCCTTTGTACCGCACCAGTTCTTATGTGTTCAAGGACAGCGCGCACGCCGCCGACCTGTTTGCCTTGAAGGAGCCCGGCTACATTTACACGCGCCTGATGAACCCCACCCAGGAGGTGCTGGAAAACCGCATGGCCGCGCTGGAGGGCGGTGCCGGGGCCCTGGCGCTGGCCTCGGGGACGTCGGCCATCTTCTACACGGTGATCAACGTCTGCCACAAGGGGGATGAAGTGGTGTCGGCCGCCAACCTTTACGGCGGCACCTATACCATGTTCAACAACATTCTGCCGGAGATGGGCATCACGGTGCGCTTTGCCGATCCGCTGGACCCGTCCGGCTTTGCGGCGGCCATCAACGCACGTACGCGGCTCTTGTTCGCCGAGGCCATCGGCAATCCGGTGCTGGATGTGGCCGATATCGAGGCGCTGGCCGCCATCGGGCGCAGGCACCACCTGCCGCTGGCCGTGGATGCCACCTTTGCCACGCCGTACCTGTGCCGTCCCCTGGAGCACGGCGCCGACATCGTGGTGCACTCGCTGACCAAATGGCTGGGCGGACACGGCACGGGCATCGGGGGCATCGTTGTAGACGGCGGACGCTTCGACTGGACGGACGACCGCTTCCAGCTGTTCAACACGCCGGACGGCTCCTATCACGGCCTGCGCTACGCCCACGACCTGGGGGACCTGAACCCGCTGGCCTTCATCATGCGCATGCGGCTGGTGCCCCTGAGAAACCTGGGGGCCTGCATCAGCCCGGACAACGCCTGGATGTTTCTGCAGGGCATCGAGACCCTGCCGTTGCGCATGCAGCGGCACTGCGATAACGCCCAGGCGGTGGCCGACTTCTTGGGCGCCCATTCGCAGGTCAAATGGGTGCGCTATCCGGGGCTTGCGGACGATCCGGCCCACGCAACCGCCGTGCGTCAGTTCGAAAACGGTTTCGGCGGCATGGTGGTTTTCGGTGTACGCGGCGGCCGGACGGCCGGCGCGCAATTCATCGACAATCTGAAACTCTTTTCGCACCTGGCCAATGTGGGCGATGCCAAGAGCCTGGCCATCCACCCGGCCAGCACGACCCACTCCCAGCTGTCCGAAAAGGAGCAGCTGGCCGGCGGCATCACGCCGGACCTGGTGCGGCTCTCGGTGGGCATCGAGGATATCGGCGATATCCTGGAGGACATCGACCAGGCGCTTGAGCGAAGCCGTTTATGAGCGAGTACATTGCGCACGACGCCGACGGCGTTTCGGTGGGGCGGGTGGAAAAACAGGTCTTCACCTTTGCCCGGCCGCCGGAGCGCCTGGTTCTGGAAAGCGGAGAGCATCTGGGACCGGTGACCCTGGCCTATGAAACCTACGGCCGCCTGAACCGTGACCGCAGCAATGCGGTGCTGGTCTGCCACGCCCTTTCCGGTGACGCGCACCTAGCGGGCTACCACCGCGAAGAGGACCCCAAGCCGGGCTGGTGGGATATCATGGTGGGCCCGGGCAAGGGCATCGACACGCAGCAGTATTTCGTCGTCTGTGTCAACATCATCGGCAGCTGTGCAGGATCCACCGGCCCGAATTCCGTCAACCCTGAAACCGGCGTGCCTTACGGACTGGATTTCCCGGTGGTCACCATCGGCGACATGGTGACGGCTCAAAAAGTCCTGCTGGATCATCTGAAAATCGAAAAACTGCTGGCGGTGATCGGCGGTTCGGTGGGCGGCATGCAGGTGCTCGAGTGGTGCGTGCGCTACCCCCAGCGGGTTTTTGCGGCCGTGCCGCTGGCCACCACCTGCCGGCACTCGGCGCTGGCCATTGCGTTCAACGAGGTCAGCCGGCAGGCCATCATGGCCGACCCCAACTGGCACGGCGGGCGCTACGGGCCGGACAACAAACCGGACCTGGGGCTGGCCGTGGCGCGCATGATCGGGCACATCACCTACCTGTCGGACGAGGCCATGCGCCGCAAGTTCGGCCGCCAGCTGCAGAACAAAAGCGACTTTTCGTTCAACTTCGACGCCGATTTCCAGGTGGAGAGCTATCTGCGCTACCAGGGCCGCAAATTCGTCGAACGCTTCGACGCCAATGCCTTTCTGTATATCACCAAGGCCGCCGATTACTTCGACCTGGCCCGGCAGCACGGCAACGGCTCCCTGTCCCAGGCCTTTTCAAAGGCCCGCGCGCGGTTCCTGGTGGTGTCGTTTACATCCGACTGGCTCTATCCCACCTACCAGTCGCGCGAGATGGTGCAGGCCATGAAAAAAGCGGGGCGCGAGGTGAGCTTCTGCGAAATCGAGGCCCAGTGGGGGCATGACGCCTTCCTTTTGCCCAACCCGCGTTTGAGCCAGCTCATCAGGGGATTTTTGAAGCGTGCCCACGAAGACATCCGAAAATAAAGCCCTGCGTTTCGATCTTGCGATCATCGCTTCCTGGATCGCGCCGCGCAGCCGCGTGCTGGATCTAGGCTGTGGCGAAGGGGATCTGCTCGACTACCTGCAGCGTGTCAAGCAGGTGGCCGGCACCGGCATCGAGCGCCGCGAAACCCACGTGGCGCGCTGCATCGAAAAAGGTCTGCCGGTGATCCAGGGGGATATCAATGCGGAGATCCGCGATTATGCTTCGCGGGCCTTTGACTACGTCATACTGAGCCGCACCCTGCAGCAGGTCTACCGTCCGGCCGAGCTGATCGGCGAACTGCTGCGCGTCGGTCGGCGCGGTGTGGTCAGTTTTCCCAACTTCAGCCACTGGCAGGCCCGGCTGCAACTGATGTTCGGCGGCTATGCCCCCAAAACCGCCCAACTACCCTACGAGTGGCACGATACGCCCAACATCCGGGTGATCACCATCAAGGATTTTCGGCGCTTTTTGGGCGAAATCGGTGCCTCCGTGATCCGCGAGACCGCCATCAACACGTCGGCGGCAGATCATCGCGGCCGCATCGTGCGCAAACTTGCCAACTGGCGGGCCACATACGGCCTGTTTCTAATCGGCAAGAGTTAGTCTGCACAGCTCACGAAAAGGCTGGCGCAAGCGGGAGGGCCGGACTTTTTACGAAATCATCACGGTTGATTCACTTAAAAAAGGGAGGAAACTGCATGCACATTCCGAAACTCTACGAGAATTTTTCGAAAAATTTTCCGCAGGTGTTGAAAGACTTAAAACAGATCGGCAAGACCTGCCGTGAAAGCGGCCCCCTGCCGCCCAAGTATCAGGATCTCATCAATCTGGGCATCGCCGTGGGCGCCAATTCCCGGGGCTCCGTGATGTCCCAGACCCGCAAGGCCATCGAAGCGGGTGCGACGCGGGAAGAGATCGAACATGCCGTGCTGCTGTCTCTGACCACCACCGGTTTCCCCAACATGATGGCCGCCATGGGCTGGGTCGGTGAGGTGCTGGATAAAAAAAATTGAAGGTACGGGAAAAAATGTGGTGCGGTCAAGACGGGGTGGTTTTCAGCCGCCCGTTGCGTTATTGAGAATTGACAACCCGCGCCGCGGCCGGTTAGGGTAATACCTGCCAAGGATAGGATCCGAGAATCTAAAAAAACAAGGAGGTGCGCCCATGAAGAAACTTTGGATTGTCCTGCTGACGATGGCCCTGGTGCCGTCCGTGTACGCCGCCGACAGCGCCCTGGTTCAAAAGGCCAAGGCCGAGGGGCGGCTATCGTTTTACGCCAATATGACCGCCATCCAGCCGATTATGGACGTGTTCAATGCCCAAACCGGGATCAAGGGCCAGTACACCCGCATTTCGACCTCCAAATTCCTGCCCACGGTACTGACCGAGTACCAGGCGGGCAAGCTTATGGCCGATGTGCTGCAGGCGCCGCTGCCGGTAATGCAGATGCTCAAGGCCAAAGGCGTGCTGGCCCCCTATAAGTCGCCGGCGGCCGCGGCCTACCCCGCCTGGACGCGCAAAGACGACCAGATCCAGGTCTTCGGCATCGAGTATGTGGCCCTGATCTACAATAAAGAGCTGGTCAAAAAGGCCGACGTGCCCAAACGCTACCAGGACCTGACCGATCCCAAGTGGAAAAACAAGATCGTTATGGCCAACCCGGCCAGCCACGCCACAACCATTTCCTGGCTGATCGGACTAAAGGAAAATGTCTTCAAATCCGAGGCCGCATGGATGAAGTTCGTCAAGGGGCTGGCCGCCAACCGGCCCATGTTCGTCAAATCTTTCGGCCCCACGCCGGCGCCCATCGAGAGCGGTGAGAAGCTCATCGGCATCTCCATGCCCAAGTACATCATCACCAAGGCGCCGGCGCCCCTGGACTGGGCCCGGCTCAGCCAACCCCTGCTGGGCACCCCCCGAGGCATCGCCCTTTCCGCCACGGCCAAAAACCCCAATGCCGCCAAACTGTTCATGAACTTCTGGCTCTCCAAAAAGGCCATGGGCATGCTGTCTTCAAAGGTCGGCGAATATGTGCTGGCGCCGGGTGTGTTTCCACCCATCGACGGCATCGACAAGGCCAGGGTCATTCCCATCCGCACTCTGTCGGACCAGGAGATCCGGAGCTGGGGCGCCAGGTTCGCAAAAATCTTCAAACCTTTTTAAATGCTTTAAACGCATCCACGTACCAGGCCTCGCGCCCGTCCGGCATCGCCCGGGCGGGCTGTGCCCGGTGAAGGGCGGCAGGATGAGGCGGCCTGTGCCGGCCGCCGGATCCGGGCCGGCAGCGAAATTTCCATGGAAATCCGCATCAAAAACATCCGCAAGCATTTCCGCTCCGGCGGCCAGGTGATCAAGGCGCTGGACGATGTCAGCCTGACCATTCCGGCCAACCGCATTTTCACCCTGCTGGGCCCCAGCGGATGCGGCAAGACCACCTTGTTGCGCTGCATCGTCGGCCTGGAGTCCCCGGATGCCGGAGAGATCGAAATCGGTGGTGAGATCGTATGGTCCCATGCAAAAAGCATCCATGTCCCCACCGAAAAGCGGGGCCTGGGCATGGTTTTTCAGACCTACGCCATCTGGCCGCACATGGATGTCTTCAACAACGTCGCCTACCCGTTGCAGACGCGCAGGTTGCCGCGGGATGTCATGCGCAGCAAGGTGGCCGCAGCGCTGCAGTTCGTGCAGCTGGAGGGGTTCGAAGACCGGCCTGCCACCAACCTTTCCGGCGGACAGCAGCAGCGCGTGGCACTGGCGCGGGCGCTGGTCGCCGAACCCAAGGTGATCCTCTTCGACGAGCCGCTTTCCAACCTGGACGCCAAGCTCCGTGAAGAAACCCGCAAGGAGCTGCGGACCTTTTTAAGCGAACTGCAGATCACGGCGGTCTATGTGACCCATGACCGCATCGAGGCCCTGGCGCTGTCGGACACGGTTGCGGTCATGAACAGCGGCCGGATCATCGAGACCGGCGCCCCGCGGGAGATTTACTTCAACTCGACCCATCGTTTTGTGACCGACTTCATCGGCCGCACCAACCTGATCGAGGCGACGGTCATATCCCAGCAGGACACGCTGACGATGGTGGACTGCATCCTGGGCAACGTGGCCTGCCGCAAGCGCTCCGACCTCAAGCCGGGCGATGCTGTGACCCTCTGTCTGCGGCCCGAGTTCATCCGTCTGCAGCACGGCGACGGCCTGCACTTCCAGAACGTTTTCAACGGCCGCATCCAGTCCCTGGTTTTCATCGGGGAAGCCTTCGAGGGCGAGATCGCCGTCAACGGCACGCAGCTTTTCATCAAGACCGCACCGGATTCCGACATGCGGGTAGGCGAGCGGGTGCATTTCACCGTAGACCCGGATCGCTGCCTGCTGGTCACCGAGTAGGGGAGTTCGCAAGGCCATGGCCCACAAACGATCGGTCCTGACGCCCACCCTGATCGGCATCGTCGGTTTTCTGACCGTATGCCCCGTGGTCATGCTGGTTTTCGGAAGCTTTTCCACCGGCCTGGGGGCCTTCGGCAAGTTCACCGTAGACAAGTACGTCCAAGCGTACGGCAATCCCGAACTGCTTGGCATCATCGCCAACACGGCCACCTTTGTGCTCGGGTCCGCCATGGTGGCCACCGGCCTGGCGCTGCTGCTGGTCTACCTGAACACGCGTACGGACATTCCCTTCAAATTCCTGTTCGGCATTATTTCCGTCATCCCCATGATGATTCCACACATTCTGTTCTCAGTGAGCTGGGTGCTTCTGCTGAACCCCTCCAACGGCCTGATCAACCTGTTTTTGCGTGATGTGTTCGGTATGCCAGACGCGGTTATCAATATCTACTCCCTGCCGGGGATGATCCTGGTCGAGGGGCTTTTGGACCTGCCCATCGCCTACCTTATCCTGGCGCCGGCCATGGCGTCTTTTGATGTGGCGCTGGAAGAGTCGTCGCGGGTCTGCGGCGGGACCACTCTGCGGACCCTTTTACGGATTACGCTGCCCGTTTTGCGGCCGGCGATTCTGGCCGCCTTCATTCTGACTTTGGTTCGCAGCCTGGCCTCTTTTGCCGTGCCGTCGGTCATCGGCATGCCTGGCCGGATTTACGTTCTGGCGACCTACATCTACCAGTCCATCGCCACCGGCTTTGCCGCGGATTTCGGTAAGGCCGCGGCCATCGGCATGAGCGTGCTGGCGACTTCCATTACGCTGATCTACCTCTACCGGCACCTGACGTCGGAAAGCGAGAAGTACGTGACCATCAGCGGCCGCGGATACCGGCCCAGCATCATTCAACTAAAAGGCGCCCGGTATCCCCTCTTCGGCGTTGTCGGCATCCTTTCGCTGGTGCTCATCGTGCTGCCGGTGGTGGTGCTGTTCTACACCTCGCTGGTGCCGTATTCCATGGTCCCCAGTGCCAGGGCCTTTTCCATGATGAGCTGGAAACACTGGATCGAGGTCATCCACGACCCGATCTCGCTGTTGTCGTTGAAAAACAGCGTGTTTCTGGGTGTTGTGGGTGCCAGCATCGGGGTGATGCTGTCCGTTTTCGTGGCCTATGCCATCGTCAAGGTCCGTTCGTATGCCTCCGGCATTTTGGAGAGCCTCTCTTTTCTGTCTTTCTCTTTTCCGGGCATCGTCATCGGTGTGGGCTTCATGTGGTTTTTCGTGCGCACGCCGCTGTACGCCACCATCTGGGCGCTGCTCATCGGCTATGTCGCCACCTACCTGCCCTATGGCGTGCGGCCCCTGGCCAGCGCTTTCATCCAGGTTCACAGCCATCTGGAAGAGTCGTCGCGGGTCTGTGGGGCGGGTGCCTTCACCACCATGCGGCGCATCGTCATCCCGCTGCTCATCCCGGGCATCGTCTCGGCGTGGATCCTCATGGCCAGCATGTTCGTGCGCGAGCTGACGCTTTCGGTGGTGCTCTCACGGCCGGGCAGCGAGGTGCTGGCGGTGCAGATCCTGCGCTTTGCCGAAGACGGCCTGTGGGGCCAGCTGTCCGCTTTGGGGATCATGATGATCTTTATCTCCACGGCGCTGGTGCTTGCCGCGACCCTCGTGGGCATCTGGCTCAAACCGGTGGCGGGAAGCGCCTGAGCGGCGGGTATCGCATCCTCATATTTTCTTTTCCAGCAGCCGGCAGATAAAAGCGGCGGCCGCATCGGCCCCGTTGGCGGTCTTCCTGCGAACCCGGGGCAGCGCCAGAAGCTGCTCTAAGCTGCCGGCGTCCGGGCCCGAAGCCAGCATCTCTTCGGAAATTTCCAGGCTGGGCATGTGTGCGGCCACGAAGTCCTCCAGGATGGCGGATTCCCGGAATCCTGCGCGTTTGACATACCCGAAGGGCACCCCGGCGGCGTACACTTCGGCCAGGGTGCTGTAGCCGGCCTTGCCGATTACCGCATCGGCGGCGTGGATCAGGTCCGGATGAAAGAATGACGAGTGCGTTGCCAGCAGGATCACCCGGTCACGCGAGTTGGTGGTCTCGGCGGCACCGGGAACCACAAAATACAGATCCCGGCCGGCAGCGGCAAACCCGGAAAAAGAGAACAACCCGGACGTGCCGCCCAGGGTGACGACTACCATGCGGGCAGCCGCCGGAATGTTCAACCGGCGGCGCAGCGTGACGGAATCGATGCGCGGCCGGCGGCTGATGGGGCCCGTGGTGACCGCGGCGTGTGCCGGCCGGCATACCGGGCGGGTCTGCAGGTGATAATCGGCGGATGCAAACAGTTCGCCCAGGTAGCGGCAAAAGGGCTGCAGGGCCTCTTCGTAATCCCGGTAGCCGGCGTAGACCCAGTCCCAGGTGAAATTTTCCAGCAGCAGCGTGGCCAGTCCGGCCCGCCGGCCCACGGCAATTCCCAGCGGCGCGATGTCACAGACCAGCAGGCGGCAGTTCAAAGTGCTTACCTGCCGCGCCAGGTCGTCGACCCGGCGCTCATCGCAGGGATAAAAGCGCGCCAGCCGGTCGAGGGTGGCGGGAAGATCCTCTTTGAACGGCGTGCGCTGTACCATGCCCACGTCGGTTACCAGCGGGTGGTGGATAAAATCCGCGGCAAGCGAATCGCGGAAAAACCAGGCCGGCACGCTGGTGTACAGGTGAAAACCGATTTCCGGCCGCCGGATGTGCAAAGCCTCGATGACGGCGCAGGCCCGCGCCGCATGCCCAAAGCCGTGCGGGGAAATGAACCAGGCGATGGTCGGCACGGCGTCGGAGGATACGGTCGGCATGCTTTACATACCTTGGGGGTTGAAACCGGTCATGGGAAAAAGCCGCGATTTCGGCGTTTGGATGCACTTACACCCAACTGCGTAGGCAAGTCAAATTCCTTTGTTCGGCTGCGGACAAATACGCCCCTCGGCCTGACCGGAGGTGGAAAAATTGCCGACCTGCTTGACACCCGGCCGGCTTTAATATAAACGTATATTTATATGTTAGTATACAACGGATCGGGGAACCTGTAAAATCCCACGGGTGCGGACGGGGGGACGGCTTGACGGACATCAACGGGCAGACGGTATTTCGCGACCTCGGGGCGCTGGCCGTTCTGGCAAAGAGCCTGTCGGATGAAAACCGTCTGCGCATTCTGCTGTGTTTAGACGGCGGCAAGAAGTCGGTCTCGCGCATTGTCGAAGAGGTGGGGCTTTCCCAGCCGTTGGTGTCCCACCACCTGAGAGAACTCAAGCGCTCGCTGCTGGTCCAGGTGGAACGTAAAGGGCCTTTCATTTACTATGAACTGGCAGATGCCAGAATTGTCGAGATCCTGCAGCAGGTGGCCGAACTGGCAGCGGATCTGCTGAGCAACCGCAAAGGCTTTTGAACCATAACGGTCAGATAAAGGGGGAATAACATTTCATGAAGAGCATCGGAAGGATTGTAGAGGCAATGGATCCCGAACGGGCCATGGGCGAGATCGCCCAAGTGGTTAAGGGCCTGTTTGCGCATGTCAGCGAGAAGGTGCGCCTGGACTTTATTTGCGCGCTGACCGGGGATGCCGACAAAGGGAGCGTGCCCGGCCTGGTGCACCTCTGACTGGCCACCTGCATGGACGAAGGTGTCGATCCAAAAGACATGTGCCAGAGCCTGGTGAACAAGGTGGCGCGCTCCGAGCAGTTGCAGGCGGTGGCGGATCCGGATGTACTGGTGCTGTTTGAAGACTGGCTGGAAGAACTCGAAGCCGAGGTCATTACGATTGTCGCTCAGGGGGTGGCGCTGGACCCCCGGATACTCGGAGAAAAACTGGGTGTTTCTTACGCCGGAGCGGCGTTTCTCATCACCAAGCTGAAAACAGAGGGGAAGCTCTAACGAGGATTTTTAATGCAGAAAACCAAGTCGATTATTTTGGCGGTTCTGGCCGTGGGTGTCACGTTCTACGCTTTGTGGTTTCAAAATCGCCCCATCGTGGTGAAAAAGGCCACCCCGGAGGACGTTATCGCCGAGGCCCAAAGGGGCGGATATCGCCTGATCGATACCGGCAGGCTATGGAAACTGCAACAGAAGAAATCGAATGATGTCTTCATTGTGGATACCCGTCAGGAGTGGGAGTACCGCACCGGGCACATCAAGGGGGCGGCAAATTTTCCCATGGAGCCCACCTGGTGGGCACGCTGGCGCAAAAAGGGTGCGCTGGCAAAGTTTCTGGGCCCTGACAAGCAACGCCTCATCATTTTTTACTGAGCGGGCTTGACATGAGTCCGCAGTGACTCGGCGGCCCGGGTGGCCGCAGCGCTGGGATACGAAAACGTATACCGTGAGCCCAAAGGATATCCGGATTGGAAAGCAAGCGGCTTTCCAGTGGAACGATCGCCGTCTCAACCGCTGTCCACGGAAGGGCCGCAAAAAAACTACGGTTCCCTGGCGGGTTGGTCCATGGTCTGGACCCTGCTGGGTATTTTCTTAGGCGGCATGGCGCTGAACCTGACCCCCTGCGTCTATCCCCTGATTCCCATTACCGTCTCATACTTTGGCGGGCGCAGCTCCAAAGGCAAGGGGCGGACTTTGGCCCATGGCCTGTGCTACGTGGGCGGGCTGGCCTTGACCAATTCCAGCCTGGGGGTGGCCGCCGCCCTTACCGGTGGGCTCATGGGGGCTATGCTGCAGAATCCACTGGTGCTGGCGGCGGTGGCGGTTGTTCTGCTGGCATTTGCCAGCAGCATGTTTGGATTCTGGGAGTTCAGGCTGCCCCAGGGACTGACCCAGGCCGCTTCCAAGTCCTATACCGGCTATTTTGGCAGTATTTTTATGGGGATCACCCTGGGGGTGGTGGCAGCGCCCTGCATCGGTCCTTTTGTGCTGGGGCTGCTGACGTGGGTGGCCGGCATGGGCAACCCCTATGTGGGATTTCTGGTGTTCTTCACCCTCAGCCTGGGTCTGGGAGTGCCCCTGTTCCTGCTGGCGTTGTTCTCCGGAAAACTCGACAAGCTGCCACGCAGCGGCGAGTGGATGATCTGGGTACGCAAGCTCATGGGGTGGGTGCTGGTGGGCATGGCGGCTTATTTCATTCGTCCGGTGCTGACGAAAATAGTCGGTGACATCGTCTTGGCGGCCGTGGCTCTGGGAGCTGGTCTGCATCTGTGCTGGATCGACCGTACACGGGCGAATTTCAAAGCCTTTGAATGGATGCAAACAGCTGCCGGTATAGCCGGACTGGTAACGGCAACCTTTCTGGCCGGCTCACTGATCCTGGCCGGGCCCGGCGCGATCTGGCACCCTTACTCGGATCAATTGCTCAAGGAAGCGGCGGCTCGGAAAAAGCCGGTGATCATCGATTTTTCCGCTGTCTGGTGCGCCCCTTGCCGGGAACTGGATGAGATCACCTTTCGTGATCCTGAAATCGTCAAGCGGTCAAAGCAGAATTTTATCCTGATTAAGGTGGATCTGACGCGCAAGGGCAATCCCGTCCATGCAAGACTGCTGAAGCAGTTTGACATCAGAGGGGTTCCCACGGTTGTTTTCATCGATCCCTACGGCAAAGAACGGCGTGATCTGCGCCTGGTGGACTTTATGCCGCCCGGCCCTTTTTTGGTGCGTATGACGGAAATCAGCCGATTTTTTACCACCAATCCACCAAACTGAAACCCAAGGAGGCAGCGATGCTCAAAGTACGATTCTTTTATAACGAGCCCAACGGCAAGCCCTGAAAGCACTTCAAAAAGATGATCCCCGTGCTGGGAGAAAAATACGACATCGAAATCGAAACCACCTCCAGGCCCAAGGCAGAGTACATGACCGACGAATATTTTGAGCTGGACCTGCCGGTGGCGCCGGCCGTCATGGTGGCCGACGAGATCGTGGTGGAGGGCGGAGATGTATCCCAGGAAAAACTGGAGTCGGTCATCTGCCGTCACCTGGGGCTGGAAAAGCCGGAGGCTGCTAAAAAGGGTGTGCTGGGTCGGCTGCTGAAGCGCTGAAAGCGGCATTAGCGCCCGATTCAGGCCATGGATGACATCGAAAACCTCAAGAGCCGGCGGCGCGCCCGCATAAAAGCCATGGTGCTGGTAGCCTTGGTGGCGGGGGCGGTCATCGTAGTGCGCTTTTCAGCGGCAAAAGAGCTGCTGACCGTTGCGCGCATGGGAAGTTTTCTGCAAGCGGCCGGTTTCTGGGCACCGTTGCTGTTCATGGTGATTTATGCCCTGGGTGTCTGTTTGTTTGTTCCTGGAACCGTGCTGGGGGCGCTGGGTGCCGTCTTTTTCGGCCCTTACTGGGGATTCGTCTACGTCTGGGTCGGCGCCCTGGCCGGAGCCAGCGCCGCATTTTTTATCGGCCGTTACCTGGGTCGCGAGTTTGCCGCCGCGCTGATTGGGGACCGACTCAAAAAATACGACGACGCCATCGCACGCAACGGCTTTGCAACGGTTCTCTACCTGCGCCTGCTCTACTTCCCCTTTACGCCGATGAATTTCGGCATGGGGCTGACGCGGGTATCCTTTCGGGGTTACTTCTGCGGCACTGCCCTGGGCATCCTGACCGGCACTTTCATTTTTATCTTTTTCATCGGTACGCTGAAATCGGCCTGGGTCAGCGGAAACTGGCACGCGCTTCTTTCCGTCAAGGTGTTTTTTTCATTGGGCCTGTTTGTGTTTTCACTGTTCATCCCCAAAATCATCAAGGTGCTCAAGCATCCTTAAGGGTGTGGCATAACCCGGGCAATGGAATCCCCGCATGATGCCACTGTCCAAAGAGGCACTCCGGCTTGTGCGCTCCAGATGGAGTCCGGCTTGACATAAGTATTACAAAGTGGTATGTTTTTTACAGATGCATCTGACCCCAAAGGGTGTTTGGGGATAAAAACGGAAGTTTGTCTAACTCTAACCGATCTGGAGGTACGATATGCCGGTGATCCAATTATTAGTTCATGCGACCGTAGGGGGATTGAGCGCGTTGGCGGCCCTGTGGGTGACCGTTGAGCTGCTGAATGTACGTGAAAACAATACCGAAAGGATCAAGCTTGCAGCGATGTGGACTTTTGGCCTGATATGGGCGGCCTATCTCATCGGCGGATGGTTCTATGTTTTTCACTATGGGGCAGACAAAGCCGTCATAAAAGCGGGGAACTGGCCCTGGGCGCATAATTATTTTATGGAAGTGAAAGAACATCTGTTTTTCATCGTGCTCCTGTTGGCGACGTATCTGCCGATCGTCGTCAAAAGGAACAACCTGCTGGCCAACAAAAGTGCGAGGAAGTTGTCAGTGGCCGTTTCGGCCATGATCGTGGTAATTGCCCTGGCCATGGAGGGATTCGGTTCGATTATCGCCATGGGTGTAAAACAGGGACTGCTTAAATAGCTGAGGAGATCGAAATGGCTGAGCAACGACAGAGTATGGACAATTACACAAGGGGTTTCGGCTACGCATTGATCGTGGCGATGATTTTTAACGGGGTATTGACGATTCTCAAGGAAAAAATAGAAGCTGTTCATGACGTGCTGGCGTTGGTATTCTGGCACCACTGGATCGGTCACGGCGTCGTGGTGCTGGCGGTTTTCGTGATCCTGGGTTTTTTGTTTTCCAAATCCAGTGCGCGGCAGGAAGACGGCGGCAACCTCGCGACATGGGTGATATGGGCAGCCGTCATCGGTGCCGGACTCATCGTCATGTTCTTTACGGTGAAAATACTGGCGTAGTACGCCGAGCGTGCCGGACCGAAGCATCGCTTTCCAAGGGGCTGGGCAGTACCTGCCGTGGACGCCCGGCATGTGATTTTGTTATCGAAAAACCGGGCCATATGCCTCCAGGCCCGGTTTTACCTGTTTGGCCGGTTGGGCTGCTTGTCGATCGGCCTCCGCTTTCAAAGCGGCAGGCCGTGCCACAGTTGTTTTCCGCTGCCATATCCGCGATTTTCCAAAGCACTTGACATTTCATTCGCTCCTGTACGATAGATCCGCTATGGGCGATCCAGTCTTGCGGTATGCGGTTTGCCTATGCCGACGGCCGCCTGAGGGGGCGTGTGGCGGACTGACATTCACAACCGGCGAAGAAATGTTCTGGGGTTGCTGCCGGGGTTTCCGGAGGCTGAATGGAACCGGCCGAAATCGATAGGCGCAAGACCGCAACCTATGCGAAAACGCTGACCGTCATCAGCCTGATTGCGTTTGCCAGCTACGTGGCCTCGTACATGCGCTTTCCGGTGGTGCCGCTGTTTGCGCGCTCGCTGGGCATCAACACCGCGCATATCGGTATCATCAACTCCGGTTTTTTTCTGATGGCCGGTGCGCTTTCGCTGCCGCTGGGAATCCTCTCGGACCGCTGGGGCCGCAAACGCCTGGCCACCTGGGGCCTGCTGCTGCTCTCGGCATCGTCGTTTCTGCTGTGTCTCAGCGGCAGCATGCCGCAGCTGCTGGGGATCTACCTGCTGTTTGGTATCGGTATGGCGGCCTTCGGCCCCACCATGATGTCCATGGTGGCGGACTGTTCGCCGTCCACCCACCTGGGAAGGTCCTACGGCTGGTACACCACCGCGCTGTACTGCGGCATGAGCCTGGGCCCGGCAGTGGGCGGATTCGTGGCCCAGGGATTCGGCTACATCCCGGTTTTTTTCATCTCCGGCGCGCTCATCGCGCTTGTTTTCGGGATCCTGATTTTTTTCCTGCCGTGGCAGCGAAAATTTTCTGCCGACGAGGGCGACAGGCACCTGGGCGCGATTATCATCCGGGATGTGGTGCACAACCGCCCCCTGCTGGGGTGCTGGCTGGCGACGCTGGGCGGCTGTTTCGGCCTGGGGATGTTCATCACCTTTATTCCGCTGCACGCCCAGGACCAGGGCCTGCCGGTGTCGCAGATCGGCATGGTCTTTTTTGTCCAGGGCCTGTGCAACGCCCTTTCGCGCATTCCGCTGGGGCATCTGAGCGATCATGTGGCCCACCGCGGGCGTCTGGTGGTGATCGGGCTGATCGGTTTCGCGCTGGCCATGGCCGGTTTCGGCATATCCCGCAGCTTCATATCCTTCAGCCTCTTCGCGGGGGCGCTGGGAACCAGCATGGGGCTGGCTTTCACTTCCATCGGCGCGCTGATCGCCGAGACCGTACCGCCGGAATCGCGCGGCCTGGCCATGGGGGGGTACAACGCGGTGATCTACTTCGGCATGATGCTCAGCTCGGGGCTCATGGGGTACGTAATTCAGCGCACGGCATTTGCCATGGGTTTCTATCTGACGGCGGCGGTGGTTCTGGTCTTGATCGTTTTTTTTCACCTGCTGATCAGAGGTTTTCGAGCGCCGGGGGCAAAAGTCTCATGACCGGCTCCGGGATGGCTGCGGCGGACCGGCGTCAGGCCAGCCGGAAAAGATCCAGTGTGTAGTCGTTCAGATCGACGACCAGCAGCCGGTTTTGCAACCGGCTTTCTTTTTTCAGCAGGATACGGGCGACTTCGGCGCATTCCAGGGATGCCATGAGCATGACGGCAAAGGGGAGGGTTCCCAGCGAAGCCTCGGCGCCTTTTTGGGGCTGACCCGCGGCGGGCGCTCCATAGATCAGGTCGAATCCCGGGTCTTCGGGGAAAATGGTGGCCAGCTGGCCGGATGCCCCGGCGACGGCCGCCGAAACCAGCGGGACCTCCAGGTCGCGGCAGACGGCCTGCAGGGTGCGCCGGCTGTCGATGCTGTCCAGACAGTCAACGACGACATCCGATGATGCCAGTAGTTCCGGACCGTTTTCGGCGTTTAAAAATACAGCCTGCAGCACGACGGACAGGGAAGGGTTGATGGCGCGCACGCGTGCGGCCGCCGCCGGCGCCTTGGCGCTGCCCAGCAGGTCGACGGTGGAAAGCAGCTGGCGGTTGAGGTTGCTGTCTTCGAAGATGTCACCGTCGATCAGCGTCAGGTGCCCGATACCCAGACGCGCCAGGATTTCGACGACGCTGCCCCCTAGCCCGCCCAGGCCGACGATCCCCACGCGTGCTTCCAGCAGCCGGGCCTGGTCATCGCGGCTGTAGGCGCGCATGTTGCGCATGTAGCGCTCGGGCACCACACCGGTCCGCAGGCTCTGGATTTCGACAAGACGGTCCCCGATATCGAAAGCTTCGGCCAGCCGGCGGACCTGTGCGCAGGAAATAACACTGCACGGGGTATCGTCGGGAAATGCGCTTTTGCCGGCCGCCGCCGCAATGGCGGCCGCCAGTTTTTTCTTGGGCATGCCCCTATCCTCCGCCTACGGGCGGGAAAAGGCCCACCCGTTCGCCGCCCTGCAGGGTTGTATCCAGGCTGCTGCGCCGGCCGTCGACAAAGACGAGCCGGATGTTTTCAGCCGGAATCTGCAGGCGGGCAATGACGTCGCGCAGCCTTGCACCGGCCGTGATCTCGCAGCGCGGCGGTATCCGGGCGGCATACTTTTGCAGCGATGCGAACAGCTTGAGCTGGATCTGTGCCATGGCGTCCATCTCCTGTGCGCCCGGTTGATTCAACGGCCTTTAAATGGTGATGGTTTCGTAAGGTCCGGATTTTTCGCTTGCGCAAGTCCTTTCGGGGGCTGTACAACGTTGCCCCTGATCCCGGGATGTCGCCTTGCTCCTCAAACGCCTTGGGATTTTAACGCGCAACCCTGCACAGCGCTTTTCCCGAAAAATCTTGAAAGCCGCTCAAAACCGGCTTTTTATGAGTCGGCCAAAGTTGAAAACCCTTATAAAATTTAGGTTTTAATACAGGAAAGTCAAGCAAATTTTATCCGCCGGCCGCTTCGATCGCACGGAAATATGCAATTGAGCCTTGAAATCGTCAGGCCAGGTTGCCATACTCGGCGCGTTGCCGATAACCGGCGCTGGATGAAGCCTGGGGAAAAAACCGCAGAAACAGGATGACAAAGGAGCAGGAATGGATTTTTCGTATCGTAGAGTGCTGGTCACCGGAGCGGCCGGCTTTATCGGGTTTCACCTGTGCAAACGGCTGCTGGCATCGGGCGTTGCAGTCATGGGCCTAGACTGCCTGAACGACTACTATGACGTGCGGCTGAAAGAAAACCGCCTGAAGCAGCTGACAGAGGATGCGCGGTTTACCTTTTTCAAGGCAGACCTGGCCGACCGCAGCGCCATGGAGGACATTTTCCGGCCGGCGGGGATCGACGTGGTGGTCAACCTGGCGGCCCAGGCCGGCGTGCGCTACTCGCTGACCAACCCGCATGCCTATGTGGACGCCAACATCGTGGGGTTCGTCAACCTGCTGGAATGCTGCCGTCACGCGCAGGTGGGTCACCTGGTTTTCGCCTCATCCAGCTCGGTATACGGCGCCAACACGAATATGCCCTTTTCGGTGCATCACAACGTGGATCACCCGGTTTCGCTTTATGCTGCCAGCAAGAAATGCAATGAACTGATGGCCCACACATACAGCCACCTGTATGGCATGCACTGCACGGGCCTGCGCTTTTTCACCGTTTACGGGCCCTGGGGGCGGCCCGACATGGCGCTTTTCCTGTTCACCAAGGCCATTTTGGAGGACCGCCCCATCCAGGTCTTCAACCACGGGCGCATGCAGCGGGATTTTACCTACATCGACGATATCGTCGAAGGCGTGGTGCGCGTGATGGGCAGGCTGCCGCAGCCCGATCCACACTGGACCGGCGCGGCTCCTGATCCGGGCACTTCCTATACCGCCTACCGTGTGTACAACATCGGTAACAACCAGCCCGTGGCCCTGATGGACTTTATCGGCGCCATCGAAGGGGCCCTGGGCAAAACCGCCCGGAAGGAATTCCTGGACCTGCAGCCCGGCGATGTTCCGGCCACCTACGCCGACATCGATGACCTGGTGCAGGACGTGGGATTCAAACCGGACACACCCATCCAGGAGGGCATCGCCCGCTTCATTGCCTGGTACCGCGGCTACTACGGCTGCTGAGCGCGCCCTCCTTTCAGGTAGTCTTCGAGCAGCGTTTCGGGCAGCTCCGCAATGCGCGCGATGGCCGCCAGCGGAATTTTTTCGGCCAGCAGTTTGTCCACCAGGCGGCGCTGCGCCCTGGAGATGCTTCCCAAAAAGCGGTTTTGCACGGGTTTGGCAGTCCACAGACGTTCCCTGTGAGCCTGGATGTAGAGCAACGTTCCGTTGCGCAGGTTTTCGGCAAAGCGCTGAAAGAGATCCGCGAGGCCCTGTTTGCGCAGCTGTGCGGCCCAGTCCCTCAACGGTGTCTCGTCTTGGTAAAGGTTTTCGAGCCTGACAGGCCCGGTCAGGAGGCGTGCGGCCAGGGCGTCGGCTAAGTGCCCGCCGATGTCTGCCGGGCAGTACCGCCGCTTCAGCGGCAGGGAGGTGCCGTACAGCCGCTGCAGATCATAGGCCCAGTCGCGCAGCTGGCGTTTGAAAATCAGGTAGTTGTCCACCATGGTGGCGGAAACCTGGGAAAACGGCACCCCGCCGGGTATGCGGCAGCGGATTTCGGGCACCATGGGCCCTGCGGTCTTGAAGGTTTTCTGGATCTGGCTGCCGGTTTTGATCTGCAGGCGCTCGGGGTAGGGGGCCTGGTCCGTGTAACGGAACAGGTATTCCGTATCTTCGGCGGCCAGCGGGATGTCCTTTGCCCGGCCGCCGTACTCCGGGGTTAGGACCACACGCATGTGCCGGCTGTGGCGCAGAATGTCCGGGTTTACCTGAAATAAAATCGGTCCGTCGGGATTGGGAGTCTGCTGAAGTTTCTTGGCAAAGCCTTCGCCGGCGTCTGTAAGGCGCAAGACCACCCTGCGGCTTGCGGCGGACGGACTTTGTGCCCGTACGGGTGCTTCGCTGCCGTCCGGGTCCGCATCGCGCTGCGGCCGCTCTACCGGCGATGAAATGGCGCCCTGCCGCAGAAAGCCTTCGAAATCGCGCAGCTGGCAGGCGCAGTAGAGCGAAGCGTTGCGGCGCTCCATAAGCTCGGCTAATGATTGCGGATCCTGGTTGTCGCTCATATGGGTACTCCTTGTCGTTGACCTTGGGGTCTCTGGGATCGGGATGCGCTGACGACGGCCGCCAGCTTATGTTCCATTTTACGGTAATTGCGGTCGAGATCGTGGTGCTGGCGCACATAGGCACTTGCCTGGCGGCCCATGCGCCGGCGCAGCCCGGCGTGCAGCAGCAGTCGCTGCATGGCGTCGGCAAAAGCGGCGGCATCGTTTTCTGGCACCAACAACCCCGTTTTACCGTTGCGGACCGCCTGGGGCACGCCTGCGGTGTCAAAGGCCACCACCGGCAGGCCGCAGGACTGGGCTTCGATGTACACCATGCCGAAGGATTCCCGGATGCCCGGAAAAGCAAAGATGTCGGCGGCGCTGTAATAGCGGTAGAGCTGCTCGCGTGGGATCTGGCCCGCAAAGTGGACGTGCCCGTTTGCCTGCGCACGCGCCAGCTCCTCGAGATGCCGCCGCCGGCGGCCGTCGCCCACGATGACCAGCTTGAAAGCCGGGCCGCGTTCAAGCAGGCCGGCACAGGCGTGAATCACCTGCGCCAGCCCGTCGCTTTTAACGCCCGGCCGGAACATGGCTACCGATAAGATGACCGCTTGGTCACCGGCCTGCCAGCGGCGGCGCAGCTCGCTGCGCGCCCGGGCGTCGAACCGGAATGCCTGCGGCCGCAGGCCCGAGGGCACGTAGGAGATGCAGCCCGCGGAAAGCACGCGCTGCAGATTGTGCCAGTCCGTGCGCCGGTTGGTGAAAACGTGGTGCGCGGCGGCCAGCGCCCGGCGGTTGAGGTAAAAGCCGGGCCGGGTTTTAAAATGGCGCCTGTATTTGGTGGCATAGCTGGCCTGGAAGATCACGTAAGGGATTTTGTGCTGTGCCGCCACCTGCGGCCCCAGCATGTCCGGGGCCTTGTAGTAGGTGTGGTAGCTCAGCCAGCAGTCCACCGGATCGACGGCAAGCCGGCGTTTCAGACGCGCACTTTCCACCGCCAACGCGGGCCAGCGCCAGGGCTTCCAATACAGCCAGCGGCATCGCAGGCGGCTGGCTATCTGCACCTGGTGCCCCCGTCGGCGCAGAAAATGGTACAAGCCGGTGGCGATGGCCAGGTCCCCGGAAGGGTTGGCGTGCCCCAGCGGTTTGAAGGGTGCATAGAAACAGATCTTCATTGGCCGCTGCCGGTCGGGCAAAATGTGAGGCGTCGCCGTTTCCGCCATTACCGCTGGTTGACCTGACGGACGCCGCGCGCTGCCCCCAGGCAGCTTTCCAGCAGCTTTTGCCAGCGGGTGGCGTCCTGCAGCGTAATATCACCATCATCGTCGCGCGTGGCGATCAGAATGCCGAAGTCTTTGACGTCCAGGTTCTCGTGGTGCGTGCCGATCCAGCCTTTGAAACAGGGGGATACTGAGATGAAGGCTTCCAGTCGGTTTTGGTCCAGCGGCAGCACCTGGTCGGTGTCCGGTATGACAATCATGGGGGTGCCGTCCTTCTCGACGCAATAGGCGATCATGACAAGTCTCCTTTTGACCGGGTTTTGCGGATCGAAGTAAACAGTCCGTAGGCCGCGATTCCCCACACCAGACTGTTGGCCGCCAGCACGATCAGGATCAGATCGCCGGGGAACCAGTTCCTGGCATATAAATGTAACGACAAAATCGGGAAATACAAGACCCTGGCCAGGCCCGACAGAAAACCGCTCACCGGAGCCGCCGTGCCGTCGAAGGCATGGGCTGCGGCAGCCGCCAGTACGGCGTGGTTCAGAGCCCGGCACAGTCCGAAGTGGGTGGCCGAGATTATGAGGATCATGCCTGCTTTTCGCATCGCCTTCGTGCGCCTGCGGTGGTAAAAAAAAGTCCGGTGAGGATTTCCCGGCAGGGCCTCTGCCGGATGCCATGCTTTTATCCGAGCCGCAACAATTTGGCAACGGCTTTTGCAGGCCCTTTTTCGTTTGACACTTCCCGGAGGGCTTTTCTATATTCGGCGCATGTCACCTGTCACGCGGGCTTTTTCACCTGGTGCATGGTTGTTAAACCACAGGATGCCAAACCGTCCATGACCGCTTATTTTATCCGGCGTTTCGTTTTGATCATTCCCACCTTTCTGGGGGTCACGGTGCTGGTGTTTGCCATCACCCGCCTGGTGCCCGGCGGCCCCGTGGAGCGTATGATCGCCCAGGCCCAGCAGGCGCGCAGCGCCGCCGGCGGCAGTTTGCCGGCGGCCGGCGGTGAGACGCGCAGCCAGCCGCTTTCCGACGAACAGATCCAGAGCTTGAAAAAGTACTACGGCTTCGACAAGCCGGTGCTGGTCAGCTACTTCCAGTGGCTGGGAAAAGTGCTGACGGGCGATCTGGGGGTTTCGACGCGCTACTACGACCCGGTCTGGGATATGATCCGCGACCGCATTCCCATTTCGCTGCTGTTCGGCGTGACGTCACTGTTTTTAATCTACGGGATCTGCATTCCGCTGGGCATCGCCAAGGCCGTGCAGCATAAATCGCATTTTGACAATCTTTCCTCGGTACTGGTGTTTGCCGGCTACGCGGTTCCCGGCTGGGTGGTCGGCATCCTGCTGCTGGTGCTGTTCGGCTCGGTGTGGGAGGTCTTTCCACTGGGCGGCGTGGTGAGCGAAGATTTTGAAATGTTGAGCCTGGCGGCCAAGATTTTCGACGTGCTGCGGCACATGGCGCTGCCGCTGATCGCCTACGTCCTGGGATCGTTTGCGGTGATGACGTTTCTGATGAAAAACACGCTCATGGACAGCCTGTCCTCCGACTACATGCGTACCGCCGTGGCCAAGGGGCTGTCCTTTAAATCCGCGGTGTTTCGACATGCCTTCAGAAACAGCCTGATTCCCATCGCCACCAGCTTCGGCAACAACATTTCGGTGATTCTGTCCGGATCTTTTTTGATTGAGAAGGTTTTCAACATTAACGGGATGGGTCTGCTCGGCTATGAATCCGTGGTCGAGCGCGACTATCCCGTGGTGCTCGGCATCCTGGTGATCTCATCGCTGCTGTTCATGGTGGGCAACATCCTCTCGGACATCTGCGTGGCCCTGGTGGATCCGCGGGTGAAGTTCGAGTAAGGTCGTGATTGAGGGGTAAAAACACATGCGACTCAGTCCGCTGACCATAAAAAAGATCCGCCGCTTCAAATCCATTAAGCGCGGCTACTGGTCGCTGATCATTTTTGCTCTGATGGTGACGCTCTCGCTGGGCGCCGAACTGCTGGTCAACCGGCGCGCCCTGATCGTGCACTACCAGGGCCGCTACTATTTCCCGGTATATGGCCGCATGCTGCCCGGAAAAACCTTCGGGCTGGACTACAATTATGAGACCAACTACCGCAAATTGGCCAAGGTGTTTGCATCCCGCCATGCCGGCGACTGGGTGCTGATGCCGGTTGTACCCTATGGCCCTTATGAGAACGACTTGAAACCCAACCGCTACCCACCCTTTGCGCCGTCGTTTGCAGACCGGCATTTTCTGGGGACGGATACCATCGGCCGGGATGTGCTGGCACGCCTGGTCTACGGCTTCCGGATCGCCGTCTTTTTTTCACTGGCCCTGCTGGCGGCCAATTTCCTGATCGGCGTTTCCATCGGCAGTGCCATGGGGTTCTGGGGAGGGAAATTCGACCTGTTTTTTCAGCGCATCATCGAAATCTGGTCCAACGTGCCCTTTCTCTACGTCATTATCATCATCTCCTCCATCGTGGTGCCCAATTTTTTCATGCTGGTGGTGATCATGGCGCTGTTCGGCTGGATCAGCATCACCTGGACCATCCGCACCATGGCCTACAAGGAAAAGGCGCGTGAGTACGTGCTGGCTGCCCGGGCCATGGGCGCTTCGGACCTGCGCATCATATTCCGGCACATTATTCCCAATACCGTGGCCATCATCGTCACCTTTGCGCCCTTTGCGGTTTCCAGCGGCATCATCTCGCTGACCTCGCTGGACTACCTGGGCTTCGGCCTGCCGCCGCCCACCCCCAGCTGGGGTGAACTCTTGCAGCAGGGCTGGGCCAACCTGGATGCCTGGTGGATCGTGGCCTCGGTGATCGTTGCCATGGTGATCACGCTGCTGACGGTCACCTTTATCGGAGAAGCCGTGCGGGAGGCCTACGACCCGCGCATGCATACCACGTACGAATAGCTGCCGGCACTCGCGGGCCGGCACGCGAAAGGAAAGCACATGCACCGTTTTTCAAAACCCGGGCAGCTGCTGCCGGCCATGCTGGCAGCGCTCCTGTTGGTCACCGGCGCCGCCTACGGCGCCCCCCACCTGCCTTCCGGCCTGAAATGGCTGTCCAACGACACCGACCCGCTCTATGCAGCTCCCGAGGCGGTCAAAGGCGGCAGCCTGCACCTGGCGCTGCTCAGCTTCCCGCTTACCTTCCGGGTGGTGGGGCCGGATTCCAACGGCAGTTTCCGCGGCGCCATCCTGGGAAACCAGCTGTCGCTGATCGGCATACATCCCAACACCGAGCACATCGTGCCCGAACTGGCCACCCATTGGGCTTTCGGCAGCGACAAAAAGACCATGTACTTCAAGCTGAATCCCAAAGCGCGCTGGTCCGACGGCCGTCCGGTGACGGCCGGCGATTTTGCCTACACCCTGGAATTCATGCGCTCCAAAAAGATCATCGCACCCTGGTACAACGACTACTACAGCCGGGAGATCGAACGCGTCATCGTCTATGACGACCGCACCCTGGCCGTGGTGAGCACCAAGGCCCAACCGGACCTTTACCTGAAATTGAACCTGACGCCCACCCCGCGGCATTTCTACGGCAGGTTGGGTGACGACTTCGTGAGAAGGTATAACTGGAAAATCGTGCCCAACACGGGGCCCTACCGTATCACCAGGTTTTCCAAGGGCCGGTCCATCGTCTTCGCGCGCAAGAAAAACTGGTGGGGTCGCAATCTGCGCTATTTTAAGCACCGTTTCAACGTCGACCGCGTCATCTTCCGCGTGATCCGCGATCTGAACATCCAGTGGGAGTATTTCAAAAAGGGGAAACTCGACGTTTTTGGGCTGACCATGCCCAAGTACTGGCACGAAAAATCCAAAACGCGTGTTTTTGAAAAAGGATACGTGCAGCGCATCTGGTTTTTCAACGACACCCAGCAGCCGGCCATGGGCATGTGGCTCAACCAGGACCACGCGATATTCGCAGACCGCAATGTACGCTATGCTTTCGCACATGGCATGAATGTCGGCAAGGTCATCCGCCAGGTGCTGCACAACGACTACTATCGCCTGGAAAACGGGTACGTGGGCTACGGGGCCTACTCCAACCGGCGCATCCGGGCCCGGCGCTTCAATTTGCAGAAAGTCGCCTTCTACATGCACAAGGCCGGCTGGCACCGGGGGCCGGACGGCATCTGGGCCAAGAACGGCCGGCGCTTTTCGGTGGTCGTGACTTACGGATTTGCAGGCCACACGCCACGGCTGGTGGTGCTGAAAGAAGAGGCCAAGAAAGCCGGCATCGAGCTTCGGCTGGAAAAGCTCGATATGTCGGCGGCCTTCAAGAAAATCCTCGAGAAAAAGCACGACGTGGCCTGGATGGGATGGAGCACCTCGCTGCGGCCCCAGTTCTGGGAGCATTTTCACTCGGCAAACGCCCACAAGCCTCAGACCAACAACATCACCAACACCGACGATGCGCAGATGGATCGCCTGATCGACGCCTACCGCAATTCGCTGGAGGCCAAGGAACGTATCGTGCTGTCGAAAAAGATCCAGGACCGCATCCATGCCATCGGCGCTTTTGTGCCCACCTTCATGGTGCCCTACGTGCGACAGGCCTTCTGGCGCTGGTGGCGCCTGCCCACCCCGCCGGGTACGCGGCACACGGACGATTTGTTTGCACCCTTCGACAGCGCCACCGGCGGGCTGTTCTGGTTCGATGCGGCCCGTTACCGCGAGACCGCCCGGGCGCGAAAAAAACACACCTCTTTTGCACCGGCAACGATCATCGACAAAACCTACCGGCGCGAGGTTCCGGCGCCGTGAACACTACCGCCGCAGGCGAGATCATTCTGGACATCCGGCATCTCTCAACGGTGTTCAAGACCGACGAGGGGCGGCTGCCGGCGGTTACGGATGTCAGTTTCAGCCTCGGGAAAGGGCGCACCCTGGGGCTGGTGGGGGAGTCCGGCTGCGGCAAGACGGTCACCGCGCTTTCCATCATGCGCCTGTTGCCTCAGCCTGCGGGGCAGATCGTTGCCGGCCGCATCCTTTTTGACCAGATGGATCTGGTGCGCCTGCCGGCAGACCGCATGCGCCGCGTCCGCGGCGGACGTATCGCCATGATTTTCCAGGAACCCATGACGGCCTTAAATCCCGTGCAGCCCATCGGCCGGCAGCTGCGCGAGATGTTTCTGCTGCACGCCGGCGGGCTCAGCCCGGCGGCCATGCGGCGGCGCTGCATCGACCTTTTGCAGCGCGTGGGCATCCCCGAGGCCCAACGGCGGCTGGAGGATTATCCCCATCAGATATCGGGCGGGATGCGCCAGCGGGTGATGATCGCCATGGCGCTGTCCGTGGCGCCGGAGATTCTGATCGCCGATGAGCCCACCACCGCCCTGGACGTCACCGTGCAGGCCCAGATCCTGGCCCTGATCGACGATCTGCAGCAGGCCGAGGGCATGTCCATGATTTTCATCACCCATGATCTGGGCGTGATCGCCGAGATCTGTGACGACGTGGTGGTCATGTATGCCGGCCAGGTGGTGGAGATGGCTTCGGTGACCCGCCTCTTCCGTACTCCGCGTCATCCGTACACGCAGGGATTGCTGGCATCCATTCCGCGTCTGGAGCACCCCGCCAAGAGCCGGCTTGAAACCATTCCGGGCATGGTCCCCGGGCTGGCAGAGATGCCGGCCGGCTGCCGTTTTATCAATCGCTGCCCACACGCATTTTTGGACTGCAAAACCCCACCGCCGCTGGTGGACCTGGGCGACGGCCATTCCGCGCGCTGTTTTCTCTACGGCAGCGGACGGGAATCAGGAGCTTGAACGCCATGCACGGGGTGCTGCTGGAGGTGGAAAACCTGAGGATGCACTTTCCCATTTACGGCGGCATCCTGCGCCGGCGCATCGGCAGTGTGCGGGCCGTGGACGGTGTTTCACTGGCCGTAAGCGGCGGTGAAACCCTGGGGCTGGTGGGGGAGTCCGGCTGCGGCAAAACCACGCTGGGCCGCTGCCTGCTGAAATTGTACACGCCCACCTCCGGCACAGTGCGTTTTGACGGGCAGGATGTTTTGAAGCTGGGGAAAGGTGCGCTGCGGCGGCTGCGCCGGCAGATGCAGATGATCTTTCAGGATCCATTCGAATCGCTGGACGCCCGCTTTACCGTCGGCGACATCCTGCAGGAACCCTTTGATATCCACGCCATCGGCACAGCCGATGAACGCCGGCAGCGCGTGGCAAACCTCCTGGCGCGCGTGGGCCTGGACCCCGCCGGTATGACCCGTTTCCCGCACGAATTTTCCGGGGGCCAACGACAGCGCATCGGCATTGCGCGGGCCATTGCGCTGGCCCCCAGACTGATCATCTGCGATGAGCCGGTTTCGGCACTGGACGTTTCCATCCAGGCGCAGATTATAAACCTTCTGCTGGACCTGCAAAAAGAGATGGGGCTGACCTATGTCTTTATCGCCCACGATCTGTCGGTGGTCAAACACGTCGCCGACCGTATCGCGGTCATGTACTTGGGGAAGATCGTGGAAATGGCCGATGCAGAAAGCCTCTACCGTTCCCCCTGCCATCCCTATACGCACGCCCTCATCGCCGCCATCCCGGTGCCGGACCCGGCACAGCGGCGCAAAAGGGTACTGCTTTCCGGCGACGTGGCGTCACCCATCCACCCACCGGACGGGTGCACCTTTCATCCGCGTTGCCCCTTCGCCGCGGCGCGCTGCCGGATCGAACGGCCCGAACTGCGCCCGGCCCCCGGAACCCGTGACGGGCACCATTTACAGGCCTGTCTGCGGGCCGCCGAGATTCGCCTGCCGGCACTGCACTGGTTGAAGCGGCAAAATGGACGCTGATGGGTGTCTGCCAAGCATGCAGAAGCGAGAAGACCGGATCTTTTACGAAATCGTCAGGTTTCACAGGTGCAAAAAATGCTGGCCGTCGGGCGGTGTTAGATAGGGCCCACGGAGGAGCGGAACTGCATATCGGCGGCTGGTGGAAATGGCTGCGGGGGTGAATCAGGATATGGCGTGGCGGCAGGATGCAAGACGGCAGGTCTCGGAAATGATGCCACAGTGAGTGGAGAGAGAGGGGTGCGTGGTCTCTTCAGACCGAACGCATGCATTCCGCGTATGCGGCATTTATGCGTCGTCAGGTCGCCGGCGCAAAGGCGAACTGTCGGCAGCATATCAGGTTCCCGAAAAAACAAAAGCCCTGATCTGGCTTGTCTTTTGAACCGGTGGACTGGACCGGAATCTACACGCGACAGCTGTGGATTTCCCGCTTACCTCGACCTTACTCGTGTTTTGCAGGTGCCGCTTTGGCTTCTGCCGGCCCAGTGGCAGGCTTTGGGGATTCGGCCTTGTTTTCCGTCCGCTGGCTGGCGGGCTTTTCACTGACGCGCGTCACCATTACCGGCTTGGCGGTTTTGGGGGCGGCGGGCTTTTCAAGTGCCTTTTTGACGGCGGCACGCTTTTCGGCGATCAGGGCCCTTTGGGCGTCGCTGGTTGCCTGCATTTCAGCCTGATCCAGGAATTTGAGCGCTTTTTCAAGATCCGCAGGCTGCTTTTTGGCGGCGAATGCTTCCGCCTTGTAAAGCAAAACCAGCATGTCAAGTGTATTTGCACGCGCCGTTAAAGCGGCTTTCGCGGCCGGGGTCACCGCGAATTTCGAGGCCTTGTCCAGATCGGCTTTAATGGCACTAAAGTCGGGCATTCCCTTTTGCGTCAACAGCCCATCGGCCTTGTCGACATAGTAGTTGAATGCCAGTGGAAACACATCCTTTTGCGTATAGACGGATTTGACGACATCGGGAGCCGGCATACCGGGCAGGCTGATCAGAAGGTGCTCTCCCTTGGGTGCGAAATTCCCCTGCCAGATCTGGAGAGCGCTGTCGGTTTTCTTAAGGTAGTAATTGCCGGTATTGGAAAAGCTGGCCACAACCAGCAGGAGGATCACGGCAAGAACGGCGCCGGCCAGAATCTTGACGGTTTTGTCCATGGTATCATTTCCTTTCGTATCGTCTGAACCGTAGGTCAGCGTAACCTCGGCGGCCTTTTCGGCGGCGGCCTTTTCGGCGGCGGCCTTTTCGGCGGCGGCCTTTTCGGCAGCAGCCTTTTCGGCGGCAGCCTTTTCGGCGGCGGCCTTTTCGGCAGCGGCCTTTTCGGCGGCGGCCTTTTCGGCAGCGGCCTTTTCGGCGGCCGATACGACGTCCTGGTAATCTATTTTTTTCAGCAACAGAGGCCGCAATCCTCCGGCATCCTCAACGTTTCCCACAGAGATA
>JALSRD010000049.1 GCA_026984935.1 Desulfobacterales bacterium | reverse complement strand
TGTTCGGAAACCTTCCATTTTGACTTCAAAATTGTCTGCCCTGCGGGAGCGCCGATTTTACCGCATCGACTGTGTTGCAGGGCATTTGCGTCTGTATACGACAGCTGCATGCCCTGCGCCTTGTATAGGCGGCAAACGCGACGCTTGCAAAATTCAGGTAATACGCTTCGATCTTGTGAACCACAAATAACACCCTTGGTATTTCGGCCTTCACCACCTCCCCTCCCGGCCCCGCCTGCGCAGCATGGAGAAAAACGCCCTCCTGAATGCAAAAAGCCTCCCATGACGCCTGTCATGAGAGGCTGCACCCAGCTTGCTTGACCCCTTGCGCTTTACCGTTTCCTCTTTACCATCGAAGCGGAACGGCACTTACCGGCCAAGGCAGGTCTTCTGACTTTCGGATCATTCTACTTACCGGACCTTCCCATTCCGCTTTGCCTGCCGGAACAGTGGCAACTCCGGGTTTCGTCCCCGATTACAGCGGCGGGACCGTTCCCGATTTTCACGGGATTCCCTATTAAGCCCCTGCGGGCACCTTGCTGCCGACACTATCGATCATGCCCAAATGCTTGTCAAGAGGATTTTTCAGGTACCCCGAACCCGCCGCCGCCCGGAGTCAGGATGCGAAAGCGGTCGCCGGCACCGGCACGGATTTCGTTCTTGGCGCCCAGGCTGACGGTTCGGCCGTCGGCGTAGATAAAGAGGTTCATGCCGCGTTCCCCCGGCTGGCCGCCTTCCAGGCCGTAAGGGGCAAACACCCGGCGCTCGGACAGGATCGCAGCGTTTAACGGCTCCAGAAACTCGACTTCGCGCACCAGGCCGTCTCCGCCGCGATAGCGACCGGCGCCGCCGGAGCCCCGCCGGATCGAAAACTCGCGCAAAAGGATGGGATAGCGGCGCTCCAGGACCTCGGGGTCCGTGATGCGCGTGTTGGTCATATGCGTATGCACGCCGGACTGGCCGTGCCAGCCGGGCCCGGCACCGGCGCCGCCGCCCACGGTTTCATAGTAGCCGAAGCGATCGTTGCCGAAGGTGAAATTGTTCATACAGCCCTGGGAAGCGGCCGCCACCCCGAAGGCCTTCAGCACCACGTCGGTCACCCGTTGGGAAGTCAACACGTTACCGCCCACCACGGCGGCATCCGGCGACGGGTCCAGCAGGGATCCCGGCGGGATCTTGATGGTGATCGGAATCAGGCAGCCGTGGTTCAAGGGCAGGTCTTTCTTGATCAGGCAGCGCAGGCAGTAGAGGATGGCCGACTGCGTGACCGCGCGGGGTGCATTGCAGTTGCCCCAGATCTGCGGACCGGTGCCGGCAAAATCGAAAACCGCGCTGCCGTTACGGCGGTCGATGGTCAGGGCCAGGGCGATGGGGCTGCCGTCGTCCAGGTAATCTACGGCCTGCACGGTGTCGACCTCGGCCATGCCCTTGCTCTCGGACAACTCGCATAAACGCTGGCGCACGGCCGCCTCCGCGGCATCCTGCACATGGCGCATGTACGCCTGGACCACCTCCAGGCCATAGTGCTCAACCATTTCGAGCACCAGTGCGATGCCTTTCCGGTTGGCGGCCACCTGGGCTTTTAAATCGGAAAGGTTGTCGTTCAGCAGCCGCGTGCCGGCGATGGCCGGCCGGCCCGGCTCAGGTTTCAGTCTGCCCGGTGCCAGCAGCAGCTCGCGGATGCCCTCCTCCTGAAACTGGCCGCCGGCAACCAGTTTGAACGAGGCGATGCAGGCGCCTTCCTCTTCGATGCTGCGTGAATTGGGCGGCATGGAGCCCGGTGAAATGCCGCCGATATCGGCGTGATGCCCTCTGGCGGCCACCCAGAAAATGATGCAGTCGTTGCGGAAAACCGGCGTGATGACCGTCATATCGGGCAAATGGCTGCCACCGGCGGCCGGGTGGTTGGAAACCAGCACATCCCCCGGTGCCAGTGTCGGGCCGCAACGCCGGATCTGTTCCTGGACCGCGGCGCTCATGGCCCCCAGGTGCACCGGCAAGTGCGGTGCGTTGGCCACCAGTTCGCCGTCGGGACCGAACAGTGCACAGGAAAAATCCAGGCGTTCCTTGATGTTGGTGGAAATGGCGGTCTTTTGGAGCATACGGCCCATCTGCTCGGCAATGGACATGAACAGGTTGCTGAAGATCGACAGCTGCACCGGGTCCACCTCCGTGTCCAGCTGCCGTCGGCCGGAACTTCCCACCTGCACCTCCACATCGCCGAAATCCGTCACACCGGCGCTGCAGAAAGGCTCCACCAGGATGGTGGAGGTGTCATGGATGATGATGGCCGGACCCTCGATGTCGTGGCCGGCCTTGAGCCGCTCCAGGTCGTATACCGCCGTCTCCCGCCAGCCCCCCTCGAAGTAGCAGCGCACGCGATCGATGGCCTGGGGTGGGCCGTCAGCCTGCTCGATGCGCATTTTGCGCAGGCCGGCCGTCTTGCCGCGCGCCCGGACACGGATATCGTCGATGAGGATGTCACGGCCGGACAGGTCGAAGCCGAATTCCCTCAGGTATACTTTTTGGAGGGCCGCCGCGTAATCCCGGTCGTCAGGTTCGGCAATCATCATGGCCGTGTCGGTGCCGTGGTAGCGCAGGTTCAGATAGGCCGTGCTCTGCATGGCGTCGGCGCTAAATCCCTGGCGCGCCAGCTCCGCGAAGGCCTGCTTGCGCAGCCCGTCGAGCTGCCGCTGGATTTCCGGCAGGATCTGCGGGCTGTAAACCGCCGACGAGGGGGTCTGCCGATCCACCACCACATCCGCCATGCCGATACCAAAAGCCGACAGGATGCCCGAAAAGCGGTGGATGAAGATCTTGGTTATCCCCAGCGCGCGGGCGATGGCGCAGGCGTGCTGGGGTCCGGCACCGCCGAAGGTTGCCAGCACGTGCTCCTTGATGTCGAACCCGCGCATCACCGAGATTTCACGGATGGGCCGCACCATGACTTCGTTGGCCACGCGGATAAAGCCCAGGGCCGCCTCTTCCAGGGTAAGCGGCGGCCGGCCCTTGCCGCGGTAAAAGGCATTGATGCGGTCGGTGAGATCCTGCATGGCCCTGCGGGCGGCCTCGACATCCAGCGGTTGGTCTTCGCCGGGGCCGAAGATCTTGGG
>JALSRD010000048.1 GCA_026984935.1 Desulfobacterales bacterium | reverse complement strand
TGAAAACTTATAAAATTGTAATGTTATCTCATGGTTGTCTATGGATGCAGCCCGATAATTTTTAGCGTCATTGGTATGTTCGGAAACCTTCCATTTTGACTTCAAAATTGTCTGCCCCGCGGGAGCACCGATTTTACCGCCTCTACTGTGTTGCAGGGCATTTGCGTCTGTATACTACAGCTGCATGCCCTGCGCCTTGTATATGCGGCAAACGCGACGCTTGCAAAATTCAGGTATGAATTTCCGCCTTGGCTTGGAATTCCAAATATTTTTATCCAAAATACCAGAAGCCGAATGCAAATGCAATCTGCAACGAAATTCCGAATGATTTCGATAACGACAATTTCAGTGCTGTTGAGGGGACCTGGCCAAAGACCGCGAGGGCGGTTTGGACGGCGGATTTTGGGGCTAAAACGGCTCGGCATCAGAGGTTGGCGCCGAAGCGCTTGGAACCACAACTGACACAGATGATGCGGCTGGATAGCCGCTGCCGTCATAGCGCTCGTGGTGGTGCATGGCCACTTCAAAGGCCATTTTCAGATACGGCGAGCTGTTTTTCAGGTAAACATCTTTGAGCAGTTGTCCGCCGATGGCCGCGCGGATCTTCATGATTTCGAGCTCGGCCCCGGTGAGCCGGCCCGGTTTGTGCGGGATATTGTCGGGAATAGCCCCCTTGCCGATATCGTGCAGGGGCTGACCCGGGCAATCTCCTTGGCAAACCGGGCGCTGATCTCCAGTTCCGGACAGTTCTCGCAGAGATCCTCGGCCACAAGCAGAAAAAATTACTTTGGTCCCGGTGGCAGGTGTATCCCTTTATGGAAGACAGGATTGACCGGAACAGAGCTCTTTGACTTCCTTACCTTGGGAACCCGTTTCACGGTAAAGTGAATCCACGACGAGGAGGCCTTGCCATCAGCGCTCCGAACCCGGACCATATAGCTGCCGGCCGGCAGGTTGTGAAACCGGCCATTGGTTGATTTCTTGAGGAGATGTTTTCCCTGTTTGAGTTCATATATCGTCTGCGGGCAGAGTGCACTGTTTGTGTGCAGGGTAAGTGTCGCCGGAGCGGATAGCGTCTGGTGGGCGAGAATACCCTGCAGAGGTAAGCCTGTTGTCGTTCGAACCAGTGTTCTGCCTCTGCTGAGTGGTGCTGCCGGTACTTGATGCCCGTTAATCTTGTGTTTGGTACGGAGAGATGTCTGCCCAGGTTTCCGGATGGTAAAGGGGACGGACGCTTTGCCCCTGTTGACAAGCCGAAAGGTTCCGGGCTCCAGGATATGGATTCGCCAGGTTCCTTTTTTCCCGGCTTTCTGAATCATTCCCTTGCGGTACACCTGCCACTGCCCGCGCGCCTGTCGTTCAAGTACCGGTCGTGCGGCACAGGAGAACATGATCCATTGTCCGGGTAAAAAACCGGTCCGCATCGGCCTGCTTTGCAGTACGGGGATCAGGGGTATTCTCGGTATCTGCTTTGCCTTGTCGGGTAGTTTCGCAGTGGGAAAATCTGGGGGACAGTAAAGGGTTTTGACCAGCCGGTTGTTGTTTTCATCGCTTTCAACAATAAAGTCGCGATGAGGTGGCTGAAAAGATGGCTCGTCCACCCCGACGACGACGGTTGCCGTCTTGCCTTGCTTCAGGTAAGCATAGACTCCAATGCCCAGAGGGGTTACTTCGAGCTGGCCGCCAGGATTTTTCAGGGCTGCCGCTCCGGTTCTATCATGGAGTGAAAAGAGTTGGCCCGGCGTTCGTCCATAGCGTAGAGAGGCGTGTTGGAATTCCCAGTCCGGTACCCAGCCTGCGCCTATGTTTTTAATGGTGGCGACAACATGGCAACCCCAGTTTTCGCTTTTTTTGTCTATTCGGATGGAGGTGACGGCAAGATCCGGCAGGGGCTGGCTGCAGGTCAGAGTTTTTGTCAGTTCGTTGTTCCTGGTGTCTGTTTCTTCCAGGTCCACACTTGGATGGATAACCAGCCTGAGCTGGTGCTGGCCGTGGGGGAAATGGCGCCGAATGGTTACCCGGGCAGAGCCGTTTGGTTTTGCTGTCCAGTTATCGTAATCAACGGTACGCAGGTACACACTGCACCAGGGGGTGGTGGTATTTCCATCAAGATAGCCCATGAGGAGCAGGTCATGATACGGCATGGCCGGCACCGGACCCGCGCCGATATTGGCTATGTCGGCCTTGACAAAACAGTAACTGTCAAGGGACAGATTACGCACCGTCAGATCGGGCAGGGGCGCACAGAGGGCTGTTCCTGCCAGAAACGGCCAAACAAGGGTCACGGCAAAAAAGAGCAGGCTGAACAAATGCAAGCGGAAACTTTTTTCTTGAAAATACATGTCATTCCACCTCCTCTGTGGGGTTTACATGAAAGTGTTGCCACAATTTAGCAATTATTGCTGACTTGTTGAAATATTATCAAAGTAAACCTTTCATAGATGAGTACCAGGCGGATGGAAAAAGGTTCAATTTTTTCTGTGTGGAGACATATCCTGTAAAACAGCCAGGTCTGTGCCGGGATGTAGCCATCTCGCGGTTGCCCTTCCCCGGCCGCTGTCTTATCATGAATGTTGATTATTCAGTAAACAGATGGGAGCTTGCTTTTCTGGGGACCAAATATCTCAGATGGTATTTTTTGTGTCAATAACAATATAAATACAACATGTTGACGATGGACATGGCTATCTTGAAGCGGCATCGATAAACAGCATCCGGTAACGGACAGGCACGGGTCGGTCAGGGGAACTTTTGAGCTCAAAAGGGGCAAAAAGGCCTTTTTCAGATACGATCCACCGGTTCGCCGCCTGATCGATCCACGCGTTTTTTACCTGAATTTTGCAAGCGTCGCGTTTGCCGCCTATACAAGGCGCAGGGCATGCAGCCGTAGTATACAGACGCAAATGCCCTGCGACACAGTCGATGCGGTAAAATCGGCGCTCCCGCAGGGCGGACAATTTTGAAGTCAAAATGGAAGGTTTCCGAACATACCGATGACGCTAAAAAAATATCGCGCTTCATCCATAGACAACCATGAGATAACATTACAATTTTATAAGTTTTCAAAATTGCCTGTGCAAGATTCAGGTTTTACATCATCCAGTGACCGTCTTGGGGCAGTTGGGAACAGGATACATCGATGATGAAGTCCTGGAAACTATCGGGCGCAGGAGCGGGCGGATCATGCTTGCGGATATCTCACAAGCCCAGGTGGACCGGGATCTTGCGGGTCACGGCATCGTTCTCGATAAAGGCGATTACGCGCATGCGGTCCTGGCACTTGGGGCAGGTCGGGGAATCGACCGCGTAGCTGAAGTTTGACAGTTGCACCCCATTTTTGGGCCATTTCCCTGTAACGCATCGTAATTATTTAGACTGGCATTTTCTCGACCTTAAATGGAGCCTGGCGATCGCCGTTGGTTTTCGGCAAGCTTCCAGCGCAGGTCATAGCGCATCTCATGGATCTTCTGGACACCGCCTGGAAGCCGGCCGACCTTGAAATCGACGGCGTCTGCCGGTATCTTTCAGACATCGCCGACGAAAAAAGGCCGGAAACGGCTCTCATTCCACGTAAGGGCTTCATCAATGGCGGTGATCAGCCGGGGCTTATCGGCGGGCAGACGCCCCTCCAGGTTGAGGTAGTTGGTGTAATGGTCGCTGGTCAGGCAGGTGTCGGCCGTAAGGCCCTCGATCAGCCGCCGGGTTTCCGCGAGCACTTCCAGCGGGCCGAGCATCTCAAAACGGCCGCTTTGCACGTCTGCCAAAAGCGGCGTGTTGATCTTGGGTACAAAGGTGCGCAGGCGCGTGAACTCCGGGGCGATGGCATTGAGCACGGCAGCGGTTTTGGCGGCATGCGTGGCGGTGCGCTCCCGGCCGCCGATGCCCAAAATGACGTAGAGGCTGAGTTCGATGCCGGCCTGGCGCACCCAGCGGCCGGCTTCGATCTGCTCCCGGCTGTGGGTCCCTTTGCGGATGCGCTCCAGAATCACGTCATCACCGGATTCGAGCCCCACGTGGATACGCGACAGGCCGGCGGCCGCCAGCCTTTTCAGGTCGTCCGGTCCCTTGTGGTGGATATACTGCGACGAACCGTACACGGTGATCCGTTCCAGCGCCGGAAACACCTGCCGTGCATAGCGGCAGATATCGCACAGGTGCCGGGTGCGCATGGCGATGGTGTTGCCGGCCGGGAAAAACAGGCTGCGCACGGCATCGCCGTGAAGGCGGTGCGCCTCCAAAAGGTCGGCTTTGATTTCCGCCACCGATCGCTCGCGGTAGCGCGGACCGTTTTTGTACACCATGCAAAAGGTGCAGCGGTTGTGCGGACAGCCCACGGTGGCCTGGATCAGCAGCGAATGCGCCTCGCTGGGGGGGCGGTAGATGGGGCCTTCGTAATGCATGTTCAAGACACGATGCCCTTCAGGAGGCGGTTTTGCTCTTCTGCCGTCAGGTAGCGCCAGCTTCCTTCGGGCAGGTCTCCTATCTGAATACAGGCCACACGCACGCGCTTCAAGGACGTTACGCGGCAGCCCACCTTGCGCACCATGCGGCGCACCTGGCGGTTGCGCCCTTCGGTCAGAATGATACGGAAAACACGCCCCGACAGACGCCGCACCATGGCTGGCTGGGTCTTGCGCCCTTTCAGCACGACACCCTTTGCCAGATGCCGCAGCGCGCCGTCGGCAATCACGCGGTCCACGCGCACCTCGTATTCCTTCTCGTGGTCGAAGGAAGGGTGCAGCAACCCATGGTGCAACCGGCCGTCGTTGGTCAGCAGCAAAAGGCCGGTGCTGTCCTTGTCCAGCCGGCCGACGGGATACACCCGCTGGCCGACGTCCACCAGATCGAGCACCGTGCGCTCGCCGGGATGGCTGCAGCTGGTCACAACCCCCGCCGGTTTATGCAGGGCGATGTAGATCTGTTTCCGCCGCAGCCGAACGACGCGGCCGTCCACGCGCACCCTGTCCGTGCGCGGATCGACGCGGGTGCCCATCCGGGCGACTGTTTCCCCATTGATTGATACACGCCCGGCGGCGATCAACACCTCGGCTTTGCGGCGCGAACACACGCCGGCGGCGGAGAGGTATTTCTGCAGGCGCATCGGCTCCATGGCAAACCCTGCGGCGTTCAGCTGCGGTAGTCGGCGTTGATGCGTACGTAATCCAAGGAAAAATCGCAGGTCAGCACGATACTTTCGAAACCGCCCTGCCGCAGGTCGACTTCCAGGCGAAAGGCCGGCTGTTTCAGCACCCCGGCCGCCGCAGCTTCTGCATCCGGCCCCTTCCAGGCACCATCGTCATACAGCACCACGTTGTCAAAGGCAACGCGCGCCTTCTCCGGATCAAAAGGCACGCCCGCCCGCCCGGCCGCCGCCAGGATGCGCCCCCAGTTGGCATCCTCGCCGAAACAGGCGGTTTTCACCAGCGGCGAATTGGCGATGGTGCCCGCCACGCGGCGTGCATCGTGCTTGCTGGCGGCCCCCGACACGCGCACCTCGATGAGTTTGGTGGCCCCCTCGCCGTCCCGGATCAACTTTCTGGCGAGCTCCAGCAGCAGATCGTCCAGCATCTGCTGGAAGTAGTCTTCATGGGCGGCGCTTTCGACGCAGGCACCCGAAAGGCCGTTGGCCATGATCAGCGTGGTGTCGTTGGTGCTTGTATCGCCGTCAACAGTCATGGCATTAAAAGAGCCCTGCACCGCCAGTTGCAGCGCCTTTTGCAGCGCCCGCGGCTGCAAGCCGCAGTCGGTGCAGACAAAGCAGAGCATGGTGGCCATGTCGGGACAGATCATGCCGGATCCTTTGGCAACGCCGAGCACGGTAAACGCTCGGCCCCCGATGCGCCCCCGGCGCGCGGAAAGTTTGGGCACCGTATCGGTGGTCATGATGGCCCTGGCAAGGTCGCCGAAGCCGTCGGGCGCCAAAGCCCCTGCGAGCGCCGGGGCAGCTGACGCGATGCGTCCAATGGGCAGCGGCTGGCCGATGACGCCGGTGGAGGCCACCAGCACGCTTTCGGCAGCGATGTCCAGCGCATCGGCCACGCAGCCGGCCATGCGCTGCGCGTCGGCCATGCCGCGCGCACCGGTCAGACAGTTGGCGTTGCCGCTGTTGACCACCAGCGCCTGGCTGCGCCCGCTGCCGATGCGCTGACGGGAAACTTTGACCGGCGCCGCCTGAACCCGGTTGCGGGTGAACACGCCGGCCGCAGCCGCCGGAACCTCGGAAAAAATCAATCCCAGATCGCGCTTTCCGTTTTTTTTGATGCCACAGGCCACGCCTGCGGCCTTAAATCCTCTGCATTCATTATGCTGCATGCAAACGCCCTTTTCTGCCGCTTAGCCGGGTGCGACGAAATCATTCCACCGGCGGCCGCCCCGGACACGGAAGCGCGCCAAAAGACTCGACAAGCGGTGCTTGACTGTGGTAGAAGCCCCCCAACCGGACAAAGAAACCCCGGCACCATCACCAACCGCACCTGTAAAAGGAAGATGACGTGCAATCTGTGACCCTGAGATGCGACGCCTGCGGCGCCCGCCTCTTCCTGCAGCGCTCCTGAAAGCGGGTTTACCTGCGTTGCAGGGTCTGCAACGCCCGTTACGCCCTCGATCAGATCGGCAGAACCATGGACGCTGACCTGGAGAATCTACTGGCCGAGGTTCCCTGTGACCGGCTTTGACACGCCTCCCGCACCACGGAGCCAACCGTTTCCCCAAACCGGGGATATGAGTCTTTTCTCTAACGCACCTGTGCCCAAAAGTCAAAATGGAAGCATCAACACACAACTTTAAAATCACCGTCGAATACGACGGCAGCGCTTACCGCGGCTGGCAACGGCAGCGGGAAGGGCGCACCGTACAGGGGGAGATCGAAAAGGCGCTGCAGAAGATGAGCGGCCAGGAGGTGAGCCTGATCGGTTCGGGCCGCACCGATGCCGGGGTGCACGCCCTGGGACAGACGGCCAGTTTCCGCTGTCTGACGCGTATCGCCGCGGATGCTTTTGCAAAAGGCTTGAACAGCCTGCTGCCCGACGACATCGTTATCCGCGGCTGCCTGGAGGTTGATGAAGCTTTTCACGCCCGCTACGACGTGGCCAGCAAGCTCTACCGGTACTGCATTCTCAACCGCGAAACCCCTTCGGCGGTGGGGCGCCAATACGCCTGGTTCATCCGCCGGCCGCTGGCGGTGGACCGCATGCAACAGGCGACATGTGAGATTATGGGGCGGCACGATTTCAAAGCCTTCGAAGGCACCGGCAGCCCGCGCTCGCACACCATCCGCAGCGTCATCCAGGCCGGCTGGCGCAAGGCCGGACCCGATTTGCTGGTGTTCGACATTGAAGCTGACGGCTTTTTGCGCTTCATGGTGCGTAACCTCGTGGGCAGCCTGGTCGATGTGGGGCTGGGCAAGAAAACCGTGGATGATTTTCGCGCCATCCTGGCATCCCGGGACCGCAGCCTGGGCGGCGCCACGGCCCCGCCTCACGGGCTCTTCCTGGTGCAGGTGAAGTACTGAACGCCTTGCCGTAAGAGCCTAAATGCCGTAAAATCCACTTGTTGAAGTCTGGCGGCATGCCAACTTTACACTTTGGAAAGGCCAACCGATGTCCATGACCCGGCGCGTGCTGCTGGCCGCGGCCATCCTGCTGCTTGATCTGGCGGTTTTCTTCCTGCCGCTGTCGGCCATCTTTCTGGCCTATGTCGTGGTCGCCAATCCCGCATGGTTCAGGGATTTTCTGAATCACCTGGATGCCGACGGCGACGGCCGGCGGCTGCGGTGATGCCCCATGATTGATCTGCGCGGCAAAAAAGTGCTGATTCTCAAGCTGCGCTACATCGGCGACACGCTGAGTATCGTGCCGGTGGCCGCCAATCTGGCGCGGAAGGTGCCCGGCATCGAAGTTGACGTACTGGTCAACCGGGGCACGGAGCAACTGCTGTTAGCGGACCCTCACATCCACCGGCTGTGGGCCTACGACCGCAAGCAGGCCAAGCGGAGCGCCGCCGCCGCGCTGGCCTATCATTGGCGTTTTTTCAAACGGCTGCGGCCCCAGCGCTATGATGTCATCCTGGACTTTACCCACGGCGACCGCGCGGCCTTCATCTCCTTTGCCATCGGCGCCCCTCTGCGGGTGACTTACCGCGACGCCAGCCGGCTGTCGCGCACCCTCATGAATTGCATCGTCGACGCCGATCCCCGGCACATGCACATCGTCGACTATCAGCTGCAGGCGCTGAAGCTTTTCGGCTTGCACGGTTTTGACAGAAGGCCGCGCATCGTGATTCCACCGGCTGTCACGCAGCGCGTCGACCGCCTGCTGGCGCAAAACGGGCTCGGCGCCGGTGCACCGCCCGTTGCCATCCATCCCGGGGCACGCAACCGGCTGCGCCGCTGGCCGCCGGAGCGTTTTGCCCGGATCGCCCGCCGCCTGCGGCAAAATTACGGTGCCGCCTTGTTGCTGCTCGGCGGACCGGACGAAGGCGAACTCGTCGACCGTGTACGGGCGCACATGGGCTTTGCGCCCGCCCTTCAATCCTGCAGCCTGAACCTGCTGGAAACAGCCGCCATATTACGGCGCTGCCGCCTCTTGATCGGCAATGATTCCGCACCGGCGCATATCGCCGCCGCAGTGGACTGCCCCGGCCTGACACTTTTCGGCCCCACCTGGCCGCACATGTGGCGGCCGCTGCATCCCGCCGGCCGGGTAGTCTGGAAAGATGTGCCTTGCCGGGCCTGCCGTCAGGAAGTCTGCATCCGCCCCCGGAACAGCTGCATGCACCTCATCAGCGTGAAAGAAGTATGGCGGAAAGTGCAACAGATGATGGCCGCCGACCACCTGTTTATCCCGGGCGGCGCCTGAAGCGGACGCATGCGCTTCACCGGCCGCGGAAACGCAGATCTTGACAGCAGCGCCAAGCGTATCGTAGAGCACACATCAGGGTTTTCACCATATCGACCGCTTTCCGGAGTCAGGACAAATGGATACGACATCGCACGACAAACTCATTTTGAGAATCGAGCAGCTCGAAAAGCGATTGGCCCGCAGGCAGGCGGAACTTGAAGCGCTCCGCCAAAGCGAGGAAAAATATCACCGTCTCTTTGAAAACGCCGACGCTGCGATCTTCCTGCTGCAGGGCGGTCGTTTTGTCGACTGCAACCCCATGACCCTGGACATGTTCGCATGCAGCCGGGAGCAGATCTTGCACGAAAGCCCCCGGCGCTTTTCCCCAAAGCGTCAACCGGACGGCACGGACTCTGCGGCCGCAGCTGCGGCGAAAATTTCCGCTGCCCTGGCCGGCAGCCCCCAGTTTTTCGAATGGCGCCACGTCCGCTACGACGGCAGCCCTTTCGATGCCGAAGTGTCTTTGAGGCGCATCGAGATTTCCGGCGAAGTATATCTGCTGGCTGTCATCAGGGACATCAGCGCGCGCAAGAAAATGCAAGATTCGCTGCGGCGCAGCGAGGAAGAGTACCGCACGCTGGTCGAAAACCTGAACGTTGGCGTCTACCGCAATACCGTTGAACCGCAGGGGCGTTTCCTCAAGGCCAACCCGGCCATGGCCGAGATTTTCGGATTTGACTCGGTTGAAGAGATCCTTGCCACACCGGTGGCCGACCTCTACCTCAATCCGGAAGACCGTCTGGAGCTCATCGCCCAGCTGAAAGCAAACGGCAGCGTGCGCGGCCGGCACCTGCAGCTCAAGAAAAAGGACGGCACCGCGCTGTGGATCGCCACCACCGCGACTTTGCGCTACAATTCCCGCGGCGAGGCCACCTGGATCGACGGCGTCAGCGAGGACATCAGCGAACGCATACGGGCCGAAGAGGCGCTGCACAGCGCCCACGAAATCCTGGAGAACATTTTCGAGTGTTCGCCGGCGGCCATCGTCTGCCTCGACCGCGACCGCAAAGTCACCTTGTGGAACACCGCCGCTGAGCATATCTTCGGCTGGAAGCGCGAAGAGGTGATCGGCAAACCCTATCCTGCGGTCCCGGAAACGGAACAGCCCGAGCGCATGCAGACGATCGCGGAACTCGTTGATGGCGGCGGGGTGAAAAAGCTCGAGCTGACGCGCCAGCGAAAAGACGGGACGCTGATCTGCATCAGCGCTTCGGCGGCCCCGCTGCGGGACGCACGCGGTGAAATCATCGGCCTGGTTTCGGTCATGGACGACATCACCGAGCGCAAGCGTGCCAGTGAGGCCCTCCAAAAGGCCCAGGCCGAAACCGAAGCCGTCAACCGGGAGCTGGAGGCAGCGATCGCCAAGGCCAACGAGATGGCCCAGGATGCCGAGTTTTCGAGCATGGCCAAGAGCCAGTTCCTGGCCAATATGAGCCACGAAATCCGAACCCCTTTAAACGGTGTCATCGGTTTTACCGACATGCTGCTGGACACCGACCTGGATGAAAACCAGCGCGATTACACGCTGACCATTAAGCGCAGCGGGGAGGCGCTGCTTTCCCTGATCAACGACATTCTCGATTTCTCGAAGATCGAAGCCGGAGAGCTGGACTTCGAAGAAATCGCCTTCGATCCCGAACTGCTGGCCTACGACATCTGCGACCTGATCCGTCCGCGCATCGACAGCCGGGCCGTCGAAATCCTGTGCCGCATCGGGGACGATGTGCCGCCGCGTGTCAAAGGGGATCCGCTGCGCTTCCGCCAGGTGCTGACCAACCTGATGGGAAATGCATCGAAATTCACCAAACGCGGCGAAATTGAACTTCAGCTGGATATTGAAAGCCAAAGCGAGGCGCGCATCAAGTTCCATGCGACCGTCCGCGATACCGGGATCGGCATTGCCGCGGACAAGCTGGAAGAGATCTTTTTCCCGTTTCAGCAGGCGGACGGATCGACGACCCGCAAATACGGCGGTACCGGGCTGGGCCTTTCCATCTGCCGCAAGATCGCCAATCTGATGGAAGGCGACGTCTGGGCGGAAAGTCCGGTGGAAAGGCCTACCGGTGAAGCGGCGGAAAACACCGCTGATGACTCTGCCGCCGGCAATCAACCGGGGAGCATATTCCACTTCACCGGCTGGCTGAAAAAAGCCGGCGCCGATGCGCCCGCGAGGCCGCGGCGCACGCTGGCGGCCGGCTGCAGGGTGCTGGTGGTCGATGACAGCCGCGCCAGCCGGCAGATCCTGAACCATATCCTGTCGGCCACCGGCATGCGCCCCGTCGCACTGGCCGAAACCGGCTCGGTCATGGACACCCTCCAGGCAGCCGCAGACGCCGGAGATCCTTTCGGCTGCTGCCTGTGCGACGTTGAGATGCCCGGAACCAGCGGATACGAACTGGCGGCGCAGATCCGCTCTTCGAAACACCCCTTTCACCAGCTGCCGCTGATCGCACTTTCCGCGACAACGGAACGCGACGCCGGCAAATGCCAGGCCGCCGGATTCGATGCTTTTCTGACCAAGCCCGTCCGCAGGGAAAAACTGTATCAAATAATCGAAAGGGTTCTGTCTCCACGCCGGACCGGTGAAGAAGCGCAGGACCCGCCGCAGACAATCCTGACGCAATACAGCGTACGCGAGGACATCAAACGCGCCGTCCGCATCCTTTTGGTCGAAGACAACCCCGTGAACCAGAAACTGGCCCAGCTGATGCTTACCAAAGCCGGCTACGGCGTCGAAGTGGCGGCCTCCGGGCGCGAGGCCATCGACAAGTACAGCGCGGACCCCGGCGCCTTTGACCTGATTTTCATGGACATACAGATGCCGGACATGGACGGCCTGCAGGCCACAGAAGCCATCCGCCGCCTGCAGCATGGGCATACGGCGGCCGCGGAAGATGCGCGCAGCCATTTTGCGCCGGCACGCATCCCGATCGTGGCCATGACCGCCCACGCCATGAAAGGAGACCGCGAACGCTGTCTGGAAGCCGGCATGGACGACTACATCACCAAACCCATCCAGCGTGAAAAGGTGCTGGGCATCATTAAAAAGTGGGTGCTGCCATCCTGAGGGCGCTCCGCAAAACAAATTGGCGGGTACCATCGCAAAACCGCAGCTTGCCTTCAAGAAGCGCTCGCGAAGCATTTTAGAGCCCCGGAAAAAATAAGATCCCCAAATAGGCTTATTTCTTTCTGTGGCCCTTAGGAGTATTGAGGCGCCGGCTTAGGCGGCCTCGGCGAAGGTGCTATACGCCGGAACGCCGCTTGATCTCTTCCAGTTTCTGGTTGTAAAAAGCGATCACTTCACGGCGGTTGAGCATGCCGATCAGGGCCGCATAGTCATCCTCTTTGACCACCGGCAAAGATTCGATATTCTTTTGGGTAAACTTGCGCAGCACCGTGTTCAAATCATCGTTCAACGTGGTCACGATGATATCCGTGGTGGCGATATCGCGCATCACCACCAGGTGCTCGATGTCTTTGGAAAACAGCACGCCGCGAATATCCGTGCTCGAAAAAATGCCGATCAGGTGCCCTTCCGCGTCCATCACCGGGAAGTAATGCTGCTTGGTTTTAGGGAAGTACTTCTTGAACTCCGAAAAAGGCATGTCCTGAGGAATCAGCTCCACCTTGTGAATATAGGGCGCCAGGTCGCGCACCCGGATCGTCTGCAGGATATCAACAAAAAATTCGCCGACATGCGCATTCGAGGCCACTTTGTTTTTAACCTGCTTGATGTATATGGTCCAGCGCCGTGATGCCATGAAGGTGATGGAGCAGACCATCATGCTGGGCAACAGCAGGTGGTAGGAATTGGTCATCTCGCTGATAAAGATAATGGTGGAAATGGGGGTGTTGGAAGCGGCCGTAAAAAAACCGGCCATGCCCACGACCACGAAAGCGCCCGGTTCGGTAATCACCGCCGGCATGAAGCGGTGAAACAGAATGCCCACCACCCCGCCCATGGCCCCGCCGATCACCACCGAGGGGCCGAACACCCCACCGGAGCCTCCGGAACCAATGGAAAAGGAAGTGGTGGCGATTTTCCCCAGGGCCAGCGCCAGCAGAAAAGCAACCGTCACCTGGCCCCGCATGTCGAGCGCCTGCTGGACATAGCCGTAGCCGAAAGCCAGGGTCTGGGGCAGGAAATAGCCGACCACACCGGTGCACAGTCCGCCGATGGCCGGCTTTATGTGGTTGGGGATCTTGAACTTCTTAAACAGCGCCGTGACGCCGTAGAAGGATTTGACATACAGCGCCGCCGTAGCCACCAGGACCACGGCCAGCACCGCATAGGGCCCCAGTTCCAGCGGGTTCTCAAAGACGAAGTCCGGTGCCTGGAACAGACTGCCCCAGCCGAATACCAGGCAGAACAGGCAGTAGGCCACCACCGACGAAATGCCCGAGGGAATGATGACCTCGGACTCAAACTCCGGGTCGCGGTAGAGCACTTCGGCAGCAAAAAGCGCCCCGGCCAGGGGCGCCCTGAAAATGCTGCCAATGCCGGCGCCTACCCCTGCGGCCATCATGATGCGCCTTTCGTGGTCCGAAAGTTTCATGCGCGTGGCCAGGAAAGAGCCGAAGCCGGCGCCAATCTGTGCAATGGGGCCCTCCCGGCCGCCGGAGCCGCCGGTGGTCAGGGTCAGCGCCGAGGCAATGGTCTTGATGATCGGCACCCGGCCGCGGATAAACCCGCCCTTGTTGTGGTAGGCGTCGATGGCCGCATCCGTGCCGTGCCCCTCGGCTTCGGGAGCAAAAGTGTAAACCAGCCAGCCGGACAAAATGCCGCCCAAGGCCGGCAGCAGCAGCAGCATCAGGCGGTTGAGGGGGCGCGTTCCGGCAAGGAACAGGACTTCCTGCTCCCCGGTCGGCTGCGGTGGCCGGTAGCCTGCCAGCTGGTCCATGAAATAGTGCATTCCCAGCCGGCACAGGTAGTGAAAAACAACGGAACCGGCACCGGCGATAAGGCCGATTATCAGAAAATAGAACGCCCAGCGGCCGGCATAGGCGATATCGAAGCGCTCCTTTTTTTTGACCTTTTCGGGGTCGGCAGCCGCTGGTGCTTTTGTCTTCATCGCCTCCATCGGCTAGGCAGCGGGCGCATCCAGCGCGCGCACGCCTTCCAGGATGCTGTCGAATAGGGGTCGGATCTGGTCTTCTTCCAGGCAGGAAAAGGCAATGCGCAGGTTCTGGCCATCAATTGCAATCAGGCCGATACCCCGCTCTTCGAGCAGGTGCAGCCGCAACGCCTCGGCATTGACGCGTTTCAGGCGCAGGCACATGAAGTAGCCGGAATTAAACGGGTAGATCTCCCAGGCATCCCGGTATTTGGGGTCCTGCAGAACCTCTCTGACCCGTCTGGCGCGCGCCTCCAGGATGTCGAATTTTTCGTGTTTCTCGGCTGCAAAAGTACCCTTTTGCATACCGTTGAGTACGATGGACTGGCTCAGGTGGGAGGCATTGGAGATCGTCCCG
>JALSRD010000047.1 GCA_026984935.1 Desulfobacterales bacterium | reverse complement strand
CCTGCGGGAGCGCCGATTTTACCGCCTCTACTGTGTTGCAGGGCATTTGCGTCTGTATACTACCGCTGCATGCCCTGCGCCTTGTATAGGCGGCAAACGCGACGCTTGCAAAATTCAGGTTAAAAATCGTAAAAAGTGGTATTGACATTGGGGTCCACCATACGGAGTCCAAGCTCGGTTTCTGGGAACGCTGGCTGTCCATGGTTTACCTGCCCGACTGCCGGGGTATCAAACTGGCGCAGATGTACGAGGCCATGGACCTGCTCTACGATCATAAAGACACCGTGGAAAAGATGTTTTCTTTCAGACCGCCAACCTGTTCAACCTCACGGTGGACCTGGTCTTTTACGACACCACCACGGCCTCGTTTTCCATCGACAGCGAAGACGAACTGCGCCGCTTCGGTCATTCCGAGGAGGGCACCTGGGCACCTCAAGTCGTTGTGGCCCTGGCGGTCACCCGCGAGGGGCTGCCGGTCCGCTGCTGGGTGTTTCCGGGCAACACCTCCGGTGTGGACACCGTCGAGAAGGTACGCGCCGATCTTCGCGGCTGGAAGATGCCGCCTCGGCTACAAGGGCCTGATGGTGATCGAGCGCTGCTTCCGCTCGCTGAAAAAAACACAGCTCAAAATGATGCCCATGTACCACTGGGCGCCTCGGCGCATCGCAGTCCACATCCGCATCTGCGTGCTGTCTCTTCTGATCGAACGCGCCGCTGAGCTGACCTGCGGCAAGGCCTGGCACCGCATCCTGCGGGACCTGGAGAGGTTGCAGGTTTCAGAATTTGAAAATAGCCAGTACCGTTTTCATTACCGTAACGAGCTTACCGCACCTGCCCGCAACATTTTGAAATCGCTTAAAATCGAAACACCAAAGCAGATCCAGAATTTAGAAAAACTGGCCTGAAACCCCCTGATTCTGTAGACACACGCTGAATTTCATTCATTGGCGGAAACGCCCGTGCGCCGTGCGTTTGCGCCAGATTGTGTTTTTACAGATCCCAAATCCAAGTCCGGGAATTCTGCCAGAAGTGACGCTGCCATAGGAGAAGGGCCCTGAAGCTTCCGGGAAAATCGAGAAGGGTCACTACGGCTGGATGCTGAAACCAGGCGTTGCATGCAGGAGCTGAATTCTTTAGAAAAAGCGCGGGAGCCGTTGCGAAACTGATCGCCTGCAGGCGCCCGGCTATTCAACCGTTGCGGCGGTTCCGCTCACCGGGGAGCCCGGCGTCGTGTATCAGACCCACCGCCGGGCGGTCGCGGTTTTGGCAGATCTGGATGCCCTGGCGCGCACTTTACTTTAGGCCAGCCCCTGGATCAGCAGCACCGCCAGCAGCGCGGCCAGCACGTAGGCGGCGTAGGCATTGACCCTGCCGGAGTGCATCCTTCCCAGCCGTTCTGCCAGGCGTCGACCGTAGTGCACGATGGGTTTGCCGAAGAGCCGGTCGATCATGTGGATTTCAAGCTGGTCTTTGCGGATGGCACTGCGGAAATGGTTGGCCACGGTTTCACGGGCATCGCGGACCGTTACGGGACGGAAGATGCCCCTGAAGATCACGCGCACCGGGTTGGAAAAACCCGTGGCGCTGTATGTCATTTCGGGGGGCAGGCGCCCGAGGCCGCCGCTCCAGGCAGGCCCGTGCGTAAGCGACCGCCGGCGGGTCAGCAGGCGTATGATGAGAAAGGTCCCACCCAGCAGCAGGAGCAGTACCGCCACCGTGTATGCGGGGGACATGGCAAAGATGACCGGGTTGCGCTTGCCGCCCCGGTGCATGATCACCAGGCCACGCCCGGGAAGCACCCGGCTGCCCACTTGGGCGCCCAGCTTGTGGAAGTCCGCCACAAAAGTCCGGTCGAATTTATCGTTTCCCCTGCCCACCGTGAAAAACGGCGGCACCAGCTGGTCAACGGCGCTCACGTGCACGTAGGGCTGCACCACGCGGTCCATGGCCGGGATGACGTAGGTCGGCAGGATACCGAAGAGAAAGCAGGCCACGGCCAGGATGCCCATCGAAATGGTCATGGAAGGAGCGGCCTCGGCAGCCTTGGCGGCCTTTTCCGAGCGCTCTTTTCCGAGAAAGTTCATGGCGAAGGCTTTGACGAAGCAGGTCACGGCCAGTGCGGCGGTCAGGGCGAGGCCCGCGCCGCACAGGGCGAAGGTGATCTTTACGGCCTTTGACGGAAGCACGGCGCACTGCAGCAGGGTCTGGAGGGTGAGCCATTCGCTGACAAAGCCGTTGAAGGGAGGCAGGGCCGCGATGGAAAGGGCGCCCACGAGGAAAAACAGGGCCGTCCAGGGCATCCTGCGGATGAGACCGCCGAGCCCCTGCATGTGCCGGCTGCCGACCTGCATGTCCACGCTGCCGGCGCCGAGAAAGAGCAGTGCTTTATAAAGGGAGTGGTTCGTCATGTGGTACAGGGCCGCAATGAAAGCCAGGCCCGCTGGCACAGGATGCCCGGAGGTCAGGAACACGAACCCTGCGCCGAGGCCCGCCGTGACGATCCCCATGTTTTCGATGGAACTGTGGGCCAGCATTTTTTTCATGTCGTCCTCCGGCGTGGCGTACAGGATACCCACCAGTGCGGAGAGGGTGCCGATCAGCAGCACGACGAGCCCCTGGCCGGTGCCGGCGATGGGCAGGATATCCGCATTGATCCTGACGATGCCGTAGATTCCCAGGTTCAGAATCACGCCGGACAGGATGGCCGACACGTTTCCGGGCGCCACCGGGTGCGCCATGGGCAGCCAGCTGTTGACGGGTACCAGGCCGGCCTTGACCCCGAAACCGAAAAAAGACAGCAGAAACACAAACCAGCCGGCAACGGCCCCCAGGTGCACTGCACCGGCCCGCAGGGAAGCGAAGCCCATGTCTCCGGTGGTTCTGGCAAGGATCACGAAAGCCAGAATGACGGCCAGGGTGCCGGCCTCGCTCATCAGCAGCATCACCATGCCGGAGCGGGTGGTGTCCGCCTGTTCGTGTTCGTAATTCACCAGCAGATAGCCCAGCAGGGACATGGCCTCCCACCCGATGACAAAGGACAAGACATCCATGGCCATCAGGGTCAGCGCAATGGAAGCGAAAAGCAGGAAATAGAAGACGGCGAACGATTTCAAGCTGTACCTGCCCGTATATCGCTTGAGGTAGCCCGCCGAAAATATCGACACCGGCAAAAAAACCATCCCCGTGATAAAGAGAAAAAGAGCGGACATGCGGTCCATGCCGAGCATCATTTTCCCGAACAGCGGCAGCGCCCAGAGGGCCATGGAAAATGCCCGGCCCGACAGGAGTACGATGCCGCTCGCTGTCAGGAGGGCAAGGGATGCGACGCTGCCGATGATGGATACGCATGCGGCATGCTTCTCATTTCCGGGCAAACCGCCGGTGAACACCCCCAGACCGCAGACAATGAAAAATGTCAGCAACAGGCTGCCGGTTTCTGTCATGACGGTAAATCCTCCCTTTCCCTAAGTTTGCTTGGTCTTTCCGGCCACCATCAGGAGGGCATGCAAAAGCGCCAGGGGCGGCGGTGGGCAGCCCGGGATTTCGATGTCCACGGGCACACATTGCGAGATTCCGGCCGCGGCGGCAAAGCTGGGCCCGAAGATTCCGCCGGAAACGGCGCAGGCCCCCACCGCAACCACCCTCTTGGGGTCCGGCATGGCCGCGTAGCATCTTTCCAGCGGCAGCCGCATGGGATCTGTCAGAGGCCCGGCCACCAGCAACACGTCCGCGGTGCGGGGGGTCGGGGTGATGAAAAAACCGAGCCGGTGGATGTTGTAGTAGGGCGAGCTGATCTGCTTGATTTCGCTCAGGCACGCCCCGCAGGCACCGGCGTCCAGGATGCGGATGTGCAGAGACCGGGAAAAAGCCGCGGCCATTTCTCCGGGCGCCTTTCTGCCCCCGGCCCATTCGTAGCCCCCCTCCCACGCCATGGCGTGTTCGTGGTCCTGCCTGCAGCGGCCGCAGTGCACGCAGCGGCGGTGGTCCACACGGATCATGTTTCCCTGGTTGCTGAGCGCTCCTGTGGGGCAGCGGCCGGCGACTGCGCCGGCCTCCTGGGGCCCGTCACAGAGCATCGCGGCGGGTCTTCCCGGAGAAATGCCGGGGGCTGATTCCCGGGTGTGGGGATAGCCGGTGGTTTTAATGCCTGCCCGGAGGCCTTTGCGCACCCATTTTAGCATGTCGTTTTTCTCCCGAGCGGCCATGGCTCCCGGAGGAGTTTACGGCCATCAGCGATCGCATTCTGCGTTGGACAATCCAAAAGTTGCCATGATGATGGGGAAATCCTGAAAGGCGAATTCCTCCGCCGCCAGGTGGAATCCGTGCCAGTTGACGAAAGAAGGCGGCATCACCCGATAGCGCCGGATGTTGCCGCTGCCATCCGTTCGCAGCCAGTGAAATGCTGCGCCCCTGGGCGCTTCGGCCCAGCCCAGGGCGCAACCTTCGGTGGGAGCCGCCGCCGTACGGACCGGGCCCGCGGGCAGGGTCGACGCCACCTGGTGGATCAGGTTGACGGACTGTTCCGCCTCGGCGAAGAGCACGCGCAGACGGGCATACCCATCGCCCTCCGCTTCGCGCGGCACCTGAAACTTCGTTTGTTGGCCATAGCCGGCGTAGGGCTGTGCCACGCGCAGGTCGCGGGAAACACCCGATGCCCTGGCCACGGGCCCCACAAGGCCGTATGCGACGGCCTTTTTCCTGGACACGCTGCCCACCTCTTCCAGGCGGTCGAGGAAAGAACTGGTGAAGCGCAGCATCTCGTGAAGCTCCTTCAGCTTGTCCAGAACGATCCATGCGGCTTCGCTCGCCTTTTTGCATTCCCCGTCAGGCAGGTCCCGCGCAAGACCCCCCGGGGTATTCAGTCCGAAAAAGTAACGATGACCGGCAAGCCGGCAGGTGAGCCGCAGCAGATCTTCCTCGATTATGGATGTCTGGCTTGCGGCCACGGCAAGGGCGGTGGATGAACAGATTCCAGCAACAGCAGCCGTATGGTGGCGCAGCCGCTCCATCTCGGCCAGCAGCACCCGCAGCGCCCTGGCCCTGGGGGGCGCCTGGATTTTGCATATCGCCTCCAGCGCCTGGCAGAAGGCCAGGGAATGGGCAAATGCCGAGGAGCCGGAAAAGCGCTCCGCCAGCAGTAGGGCGTGGTCTGCCGGCATGCCCTCGGCGATCTTTTCCACACCGCGGTATTTATAGAAAAACTTCGGGATCGTACGCACCACGTCCTCGCCCACGGTCTCCAAAAGGAAATGGGCCGATTCCGCAGTGTCCGAATAGACCGGTCCCACGGGCATCATGAAAGCCCCCGGAGTCTTTACGATCATCTCCGGCCGCCATGGCGGCCCGGATTCCTGCCTGGGATGCAGCCGGGAGGCATCGAATGCCGTCCGCATGGGGCTGGCGCCCTCGGGCCAATCCTCGTGCAGGATGAAATCCCCCAATTTCGGATGCCCCTCGAAACTCAGCCCGAACAGGTCCTCGATTTCGCGCTCCTGCCAGTCGGCCGCATGAATCGCCGGGCTGATGCTCGGCACCTTGGTGCGGCTGAGGGGAAAGCGCGTGAGGACATGCACCTGCCCGTTCCCGGTATCCCCATACAGAATGTAGCGCATAACCCACTCCGGTGGCGCCTCTTCCGCGATCAGCGTGGCCAGACTGTATCCCTGCCGGTAGAAAAGCCACTGGCAGAGATCCTGCAGGACCTCCGGATCACAGGTGATTTGGATCAGCTGTCGCTCTTGATCGATTTTGATTTCCAGGCTGTCGCCCCAGCGGGATGCCACCATCCGGGGCAGGTCTGTGAATTTCAGGACGTTGTTCAGGGTAGGACCCATTTGCTTTACCTCCCCAATGCAAAAGCCGCCAGCTTAAGGACGTGATGCAGCGGCGCCGGGATGAAAACGCCCAGGAGCACTACGGGGATGGCCGCCACCGCCAGCGCGGCTGCGCATGTGGCCGGCAGCCGGTATGCCGCCCGCGCTTCCGGCGGCCGCCCGAATACCATTTTGTTGATCTGGTACATGATCCCGCAAAAGGCGATGGCGATAAACAGGGTCAGCAGGCCGATGATCACATAGTGCCCCGCCGCCAGCCCGGCCTTGATGATGGAAAACTCGCTGATAAACACGGCAAAAGGCGGGGCCCCGGCGATGGCCAGGCCTCCGAGCATCAGAGAAATTCCGGCCACGGGTGATGTGCGGATGAGCCCGCGGACGGTATCGATCTTGCGGGTGCCGGTAATCAAAAGGGTTGCTCCGGCGGCGAAGAAGCAGAAAGATTTGGTTACCGCATGGGCCATGATCTGGTATGTGGCGCCCAGGTGTGCGGCCCCGCCGCCCAGGCCCGCCGCCACCAGGATGATGCCCATGTGCTCGATGGTGGAAAAAGCGAACAGCCGCTTGTAGTCTTTAACCTGCAACAGGAGAAAGGCCGCCGCACCCGCCGAGATCAGGCCGAAGCTGACGGACCATGTGCCGGCCGGGTGGCCCGGTATCCAGGTAAGCACCGGCAGGAGCCGGAGAATCACGTAAAGCGCCGTGGTGGTCTCCACCCCGGAGAGGAGTGCACACACGGGTGACGGCGCCTGGCTGTGGGCGTCAGGCAGCCAGGTGTGCAGCGGTACCAGGCCGGCCTTGGTACCGAATCCGATGAGAATGAAGAAGAAGGCGGTCTTGAGAAAGGCCGGCTGGATGCGGGGCCCGGCCAGGGTGAGGCCGGCCCACGTGAATTCGCCCGCTCCCGATGTTCTGAGCCCCCAGTACAGGATCAGGACCCCGATAAGGGCAAAGGCCGCCCCCATGCAGGTGAGCACCACATACTTCCAGGCGGCCTCTAAGGCCTCCGGGTTGTCTTCGAATCCCACCAGGAAGACGGAGAGCAGCGTGGTCAGTTCCACGGCGATCCATACCATGGCCACCTGGGAGAGCAGGGGAACCGCCAGCATGGAGAGCAGAAACAGGTTGTAGCGCACCCAGTAGCGAGCGGTCCCGGCAAGGCCTTTTGCCTTCACGGCGCTTCCGATATAACCCAGAGAAAACAAGGTGGCGGTGAAGCCCACAAAGGACACCAGCAGGAGAACCAGGGCGCTGAGGTAATCACAGGAAAGCCACCCGGCCAGGCCCAGGATCCTGCCATGGACTCCCAGGGCGGGTCCGAAAGTAATATGCACAGACAGCAAAAAGGCCGCAAGGGTTCCGATCAGGGTGGCCGCGGCGGCGGCATGCGCGCGGTTTCCGAAAATGCCGGCCAGCGTCGCTGCAACGGCGGGGATCAACAGGACCATCGAAAGTTCCATGATGCGCTACTCCTCCTTCAGGCTGGCCATGTCGCCTACCCGCGTGGTACCCACACGCCTGTGGATCCTGCGGGTCAGCAGGCCGGTCACCAGGGCGATGATCAGAACATCGAAGGCCGCCGCCAGTTCCGCGATCAGCGGCAGATTGGGGGCGATGGAGATGCCCGCCATGAAGGCTCCGTTTTCCATGGTCAGGATTCCCAAAAGCTGCGGCAGGGCTTCGCGCCGCATGGTGATGGCAAAAGCGCCGACGACAATGCCTCCCATGCCGATGGGCAGGTTCACCCGGATGAAAGCGGAAGAATTGATATCCAGCAGGGGGCGGACCGTAAAATAGGCGAAGATGGTGAGTCCGGCCGCGATGAGCAGGGATGTGGGGATGTTGAGCACCTGCCTGATTTCCCGGCGGGCATGGATTTCATGGCTGAGCAGGCGGTAGAGCAGCCAGGGGATCAGCAGAGCCTTGGTTCCGATGGTGAGCCCGGCCACCGCGAACAGGTGGATGGATCCGGTTTCGATGCCCAGGATCAATGCCGATACGGCCAGCAGGACCGACTGCATGACGAACAGCCGCAGGCAGCCGATTACCTGGCGCAGACCCACGATGCCGAACACTGTCAGGATGAAGAGGCCACCGGCAAGGGCGTTCAGCTGGTTCATTTTGTCTCCTACATTTCGATGAGTTGGACCACCACCGCCACCACGGACGTAACAAAGGCCGCTCCCATGAACTCGGGGATGCGGAAAAGCCTCAATTTGGCGAGGGACGATTCGATGGCCACCAGCACCACCAGGAAAACGAGTATCTTGAGCAGAATCAACGGAATGGCCAGCAAAAGCCCTCCTATGGAGGCCCCGTCGGCCAAGCCCCAGGGGGTGACGAGAACATTCAGGAAAATGCACAGCAGCACGAAAAACTTCATGCATCCGCCCCACTTCATGAGGGCCGCCCCCCGGCCGGAGTACTCCAGGGCCTTGGACTCGTCGATCATGGCCAGTTCAAAATGCCCGGAGGGGTTGTCGACCGGGATTCTGCCGTTTTCGGCAATGATCAGCATCAAAAAGGCCAGCATCACCAGGACATGCGCAGGTTCGAAGAAGTTTGCCAGGGGCGTAATCCAGGCCTGCTGCACGATGTAGGGAATCGTGGACCCGGCCACGAATGAAACGGTGAAAAAGACGATCATGAAAACAGGCTCGGCCAGAAATCCCACCATGCGGGTCCGGCTGGCCCCCATGGGGCCGTACGGGTTGCCCGTGTCGATGGCGGCCAGGGTTGCGAAAAACCCGGCCAGGGCCAGGATGGAGCCCCCGGCCAGCATATCGCCCATGAAAGCGAAAAACAGCGGGTAGTCGGTCAACACCGGGATCAGCAGGGTGACGAAGATGGGCGCCACGAACACGACATAAGGGGTAAAACGGAAAATCCAGGAACTCTCGTCGGAGACCACCTCGTCTTTGTGGAAGAGTTTCCAGATATCCCGGTATGGCTGGAAAATGCTGGGGCCCTTCTTGGACTGTACGCGCTCCTTGAAGCGATCCAGCACGCCTTTCACCAAAGGGGAGCAAAGCATGACCACCAGGACCTGCACGATGTTAAAGAGGATCTTCGCGCCCATTTAAGCAACCTCCTCGCAAGGGTACGGCACACGGATACCAAGAAGCGGAAAGGCCGAAAAAGAAGGGAAGGGTACAGGTGCGGGGAAACTGCCGGGTACCATTCCGAAGGCTTGCACGACTTCCCGCCTCTCTTGACGGCGGGAACAGGCATGGCGATGCCCGGCACAGCTCCCGCCGCGGGGATCTATCTGGCAGGAGTCATTAGCACGTCACGTGCGGTCGAGATCGGTGAACTCCATCACCTGTCTGGTTTTCAGAAAACTGCAAAATGGAAGCCCGCCGGAACCCACCTGGCGATGCGCGTACCGGCGCCCGGCGGTTCACGAAGCGTGATAAAATACACAATGAAGCCTCTCTGTCAAGGCTTTTTTAAGCACCCGGCTTCCCCGGTACGCGATGCCGGTTTCCCGGCACATGCCTTTGCGTAAAAGGTGGTGTTCCGCATTTCCGGGCCGCCACGGCAACCAGCGGCCGGAACGTCCCGGGCCGGGTTGCGGCGCGGGGCGTATGGCTGTTTCACAAACGCCTTGCTTTTGCCTGCCGGATGCTTTAGCGTGCGGCTGGCACCGTGAACGGACCGGTGCCGGAATGGGTGCCGGCTGTATTGGAATAGCTGTGCAGGGAGTCGTGATGCGTAAACACCTGGGCACGTTTTTGCGCCTGCTGCCCGTAATCGTCAGCATGCTGCTCATCGGGGCGCATTTTCTGCGCTCCGGGAACCTTTTTCTGGTGGCACTCTGTCTGGTGCTGCCGTTGGTCCTGCTGGTCCGCCACCCGCTGGCCGCACGCCTTTTGCAGCTGGCGTTGCTATTGGCGGCCGTCGAGTGGATGCGAGCGGCATTTGTCTTTGTGGCGGCACGTGCGGCGGCCGGACTCCCCTGGGTCCGGTTGGCATGCATTCTCGGTGCAGTTGCCGGCCTGTCCGCAGCGGCGGTTTTTGTCTTCTATTGCCGGGCGCTGAAGGAACGCTATCGTCTCGGATAGCGTCAAGGCGGACGGCGCTGTTTTGAAAAATTCTCAGTGATCCAGCCGGCGGAATGTTTCCACGAAGCTTTTCTCGCACTGCATAAATGCATCCACCACGGTGGGGTCGAAGTGGCTGCCCCGACCCTCGATAATGATTGCGCGCGCCCTGTCGTGGCTGAACGGTTTCTTGTACGGCCGCCTGGAGACGAGCGCGTCGTAAACATCGGCCAGGGCGAAAATCCGGCTGGCGATGTGGATCTGATCTCCCTCGAGCCCGTCAGGATAGCCGCTGCCGTCGAATTTTTCGTGGTGGTGGCGCGCGATTTCGGCGGCGATGCGCAGGTAGCCGGCACCGGGCGCTTTTTGCAGCGCCTCGTTGAGCGTTCTGGAGCCGATCAGTGTGTGGCTTTTCATGATTTCGAACTCTTTATCGTCCAGGCGATCCGGCTTCAGGAGCACATAGTCCGGAATCCCCACCTTGCCGATGTCGTGCAGCGGGCTGGTTTAAAAGATGTTGTTGATCAGCTGGCGGTCCAGGCCCCGGGGCGGATGGGAGCTGTTGAACAGGGTTTCCGCCAGGCTCTTGGAGTAATAGCGCACACGCTCCAGGTGATTGCCGGTGTCCTCGTCACGGGACTCGGCCAGCTTGGCCAGGGCAAATATGACAATGTCTTTGCTCTGAAAATCGATGATGCGGATGCCGGCTCTGATCCGGACGTCGAGCTCGTCCCGGTTGAACGGCTTGGTGATATAGTCATCGGCCCCCGCACGCATCCCGGCGACCACATCCCGGACGTCGTCTTTGCCCGTCACCAGGATGATGTAGGTGTAGTCTTCCGTTTCACGGGAGCGGATCGCTGTGCAAAGCTCGAGCCCGCTCATGCCGGGCATCTCCCAGTCCGTAATGACCAGCGGCGGATTTTCCTGCTGCCAGATTTCATAGGCCTCCCCGCCGTTTCGCGCCAGAATTACATCATGGCCCAGTTTGCGTGTGAAAACTTCCAGCGTTTTCAGGCTGGCGATTTCATCGTCTGCGATGAGAATTTTCATTTCGGCCTCTGTATCTTGTCGGGGTACTCAAAGTCCGTTCACCGTCAGTATGCGGTAGCCATGTCATGTTCCGACCGCTCATTGCCACTGGAAATTTGCAAGCTGTTCCCGCAGCGCCTGGAACTCTTCCTGCAGCCGGGAAACGAGCCGCGTGCTTGGAGTCAGGGCCGCCGCCTTTCCTGCGGTTTCCACCGCCAACGCCGCCTGCCGCAGCCGTTCTGCCGCTACATAAGCGGCGCCGCCCTTGAGCGCGTGTGCCTTCCTCCCGGCCCGGGCGCTGTCGCCGCTTTCAACGGCTTTTTCGATATCCGCTATGGTGGCGGCGCTCTGGGCGATGAATTCTTCGACGATCATTCTAAGCACGTCACGGTCGCCCTCATAGCGGGCCAGTGCTTCAGAGTAGTTGAATACCGCGTGGCCGGCGGCGATGCGATCCTTTGCGTCATGCCGGCGGGCGCCGGACGCCGGCGCTTTGTCTGCGAAGCCGTTGCACCAGCGCCCCATGACCTTCAACAAGGTGGCCTTGTCGACGGGTTTGCTGATGTAGTCGTCCATGCCGGCGGCCAGGCACCTCTGGCGGTCTTCGCTGAGGGCATTGGCGGTCATGGCCACGATGGGCAGGTGTCCGGCCGGACCGGCGCCGGCCTGCCGGCTTCCGGATGTCGCAGGACCGTCGCGGTGCTGCCGTTCCTCCAAGGCTCTGATGCGGCGGGTGGCCTCGTAGCCGTCCATGACGGGCATCTGCACATCCATCAGCACCAGATCGTAGCGCTGGCGGCGGACCATATCCAAGGCTATTTGCCCGTTTTCGGCAACGGATACATTGGTGAAACCGATTATTCGCAGGATCCCCATGGCCGCCTTGCGGTTGATGGCGTTGTCCTCCACGAGCAGGATCCGGAATCGGCCTTTTGCCGTGTGTTTTGGTACAGCCTCCGGCAACTGTGCGGGTTTTTCCCGGGCTGGCGGCCGGCTGCAGGCCTGTCCGTCCACTTCCAGGGTGATGGTGAATGCAAAGGTGGTTCCGCTGCCGGGGGTGCTCTTCAGGCTCAACCGGCCGCCCATCAACTCGACCAGCTGCCGGCAGATCGCCAGCCCCAGACCTGTGCCGCCGTATTTGCGGGTCGTCGAAGTGTCGGCCTGGGTAAAGTGATTGAAGATCTTTTCCTGCTGTGCGGCGGGGATACCGATGCCGGTGTCCTCCACACAGACCTGAAGGGTCGCCCGGCAGCCGTCATTTTGGACGCAGTCGATACGCACCAGCACATGGCCGCGGTGGGTGAACTTCAGGGCGTTGTTGATCAGGTTGTTCAGCACCTGACGGAAGCGGATGCTGTCTCCGACCACAAAGCGGGGCGTCCCGGTATCGACGCGGGTGATCAGGTCGATGCCCTTTTGGGTCGCCGTGAGTTCAAATGTGCGGGCCAGGCGCCGGACTTCATCGGCGATGTCGAAGGTGCGGGCTTCCAGTTCCATCTGCCCGGCTTCGATTTTCGAAAAATCGAGAATGTTGTTGATGATGCCCAGCAGCGACTCCGCCGAACTCATGGCGGTTTCCACGTGCTGGCGTTCGGACGTACCCAGCTCGGATGCCTCCAGCAGGGTCAGCATGCCGATGATGCCGTTCAAGGGCGTCCGGATTTCATGGCTCATGTTGGCCAGAAAGGCGCTTTTCGCCCTGCTGGCCGCCTCGGCCGCTTCTTTGGCCCGCCGGAGCGCCGCTTCGGACTGTTTGCGCACGGTGATATCCCGTACGGCGGCCTGCAGCACCAGGCGGTTGCCGAAATCCATCCGGCTGAGCAGCACCTCGGTGGGAAAACAGGTGCCGTCGCCGCGGCGATGGACCCACTCGAAACGGCTGCTGCCGTCTTTTATGGCGGCCTCGATGTACTCCGCGGATTTTATAATGGATTGCGTTCCGTCCGGCTGCTCGGGAGGTGAACATTTCTGAAAATGCCGGCCGCAGAATTTGTCTTTGCCGGGGTAGCCGAAAAGTGCCAGTGCGGCCGGGTTGCAGTCGAACGAAGAAGCGTCTTCATCCAACAGAATGACTGCATCGCTGGAGGAATCGTACAGGGTGCGGAATTTAATTTCGCTTTCGCGCAGCGCGGCTTCGCCGGTTTTGCGCTCGGTAATGTCTTGGCAAAACAGGGCGTAGCCGGCCAGATGCCCGTCCGTGTCCCAGATTCCGGAAACCCGCGAGTCAAGGTAATGCAGGCCGTCTTTTGCCGTAACGGTATTGGAGAAGCGGTATTCCCCATGGGCCCGGACTTTCGCGACGGTGCGCTCGAAACGCCGGGCATCGAAATCTTCGATCAGGCCGCTTTCGGAAACCGGCTTGCCGATGACGTCCTCCGCCCGGCGGCCGAAGATGCTTTCAGCGCGGGGGTTGAAGTAGGTGATGCGGTAATCCAGGTCGGCGGTGACAATGGCCGAGGCCGTCGCACTGCACAGGATGTTGTCCAAAAGAACGCTTTTTTCGGAAAGCGCCCGCTCCGTGGCCCGGTGCTTCCGGATCTCGGTGCTGAGGTTGCGGTTGATCTCCTGCATCCGGCGGTTGCTGCCCGCCAGCCGCCGGTTGAGATTGTACAGCTCGAGACTCTTTCGCTCCAGAAGGACCTCCGCCTGTCGGCGGGCCTTTTTTTCGCGGGCGAGCTTTTTCTCCAGCAATTCGCGTTCGTCCATGGGAGGCCCTTCAGCCGCGGGTCAACACAAAACGGGCATTGTTGCCATTGCCCTCATCGGGGCGTACACTCTGGATCCGGACGGGTTCGTCAAAGAAGTCGATGGCGCCCTGCATGAGCCCCAGGGCCAGGCTGGCAAAGGGGCGCGGGGATTGGTAGGTGATTTCCATATGGTGACTGTCGGGAAACTGATAAGAAAAGCGGGGCAGTTCGGCATCCGGATACAGCTTTTTTACCTCCACGTGGATGGCGCTTTCGACCTGCCCCAGAAACGTAAAGACATCCGGTATGTTTTCAAGCATTTGCCCATGTAATTCTACAAGTTTACCGAACAGGTGGCGGCCGAAGGCGGCCACCAGCTCATCTGTCGGCCGGCCGGTCAAATCGCTCAGGCACGCGGCCAGCTTCAGAAGTTCGGCATGGTCGTAGGTGCCGACGGATGTATAGGCGCCGCCGCTGGGGAGCGCTGACATTTCAATGATGCGGTCCTCGGTTTCCAGGCCGAATTTTTTTTCCACCATTTCCAGAAACTCGACAAAGATAATGCCTTTCATAACAAAATCTCCAGTTAATATCTGAATCTTGCACAGACAATTTTTAAAACTTATAAAACTTATAAAATTGTAATGTTATCTCATGGTTGTCAATGGATGAAGCGCGATAATTTTTAGCGTCATTGGTATGTTCGGAAACCTTCCATTTTAACTTCAAAATTGTCTGCCCTGCGGGAGCGCCGATTTTACCGCCTCTACTGTGTTGCAGGGCATTTGCGTCTGTATACTACAGCTGCATGCCCTGCGCCT
>JALSRD010000046.1 GCA_026984935.1 Desulfobacterales bacterium | reverse complement strand
GCCGATTTTACCGCCTCTACTGTGATGCAGGGCATTTGCGTCTGTATACGACAGCTGCATGCCCTGCGCCTTGTATAGGCGGCAAACGCGACGCTTGCAAAATTCAGGTATGAATATGCCCCAATCCGAGCGCTTTTCGAACCAGGCGCAGATGCAAGATGCCGGCGGCGAAGACGCACTGTCTAACTGCGAGGGCTTGACAGGATGCGGCATGAAGTTTTAGCTTGACAAAGTGTGAACGAATGGAGAAAATACGAGTTTTTAAAACTGATTAACTTAGGAGGGGAACCAATCATGTACGCTGTGGTAGCCTCGGGGGGCAAACAGTACAAGGTCCAAAAGGGCGATATTTTACGGGTCGAGAAAATGCCGGGCGACGTCGGAGCGCCGGTGTCCTTCGACCAGGTGCTGATGGTGGCGCACGGCCAAAAGATCGCCGTGGGCACGCCGACACTTGCCAATGCAACGGTCAGCGGGCACATCGTCGAACAGGGTAAAGCCAGAAAAATCATCGTGTTCAAATACAAACGGCGCAAGCGCTACCGTCGCCGGCAGGGACATCGCCAGATGTTCACGGCCGTCAAAATTGACCGTATCAGCCCTGAAAAAACGGCTGATTAGCTTGAAAGGAATATCGAAATGGCACATAAAAAGGCAGGCGGCAGCTCCAAAAACGGTCGCGACAGCAACGCCCAGCGCAGGGGAATCAAGCGCTACAGCGGCAACCGGGTGCGCGCCGGCAGTATCCTGGTGCGTCAGCTGGGCACCCGGATCCACCCCGGCGAAAACGTAGGCGTCGGCCGGGACTATACCCTGTATGCCAAAATCGACGGTGTCGTCGCTTATGAGCGCCTGGGACGCTCGCAAAAAAAAGTCAGCGTCTATGCGCAGTGAAATTCATCGACGAAGCGACCATCATTGTTCAATCCGGCAGCGGTGGCGCCGGCTGCGTCAGCTTCCGACGTGAAAAATTCGTTCCCCGCGGCGGGCCGGACGGCGGCGACGGCGGCAGGGGCGGTGATATCGTTCTGGTATCGGACGCCACAAAACGCACGCTGTATCCGTTCAGGTTCCGGCAGCATTTCAAGGCCGCTGACGGCGCACGCGGCCGGGGCAGCCGTAAAAGCGGAAAGGCCGGCAGCGACCTGCACATCGCGGTCCCCGTCGGAACCGTGGTGCGTGATGCGCAAAACGGCGCACTGATCAAGGATTTCACCTTGCCGGGTGAACGCTTCCTGCTGGCCAGGGGAGGCCGCGGCGGCAGGGGCAATGCGCGCTTTAAAAGTGCCACCCACCGCACGCCGCGCTTTGCCCAGCCGGGTGAGCCCGGGATTGGGCTGCAAGTCCGGCTCGAGCTGAAACTGCTTGCCGATGTGGGCATCATCGGCCTGCCCAATGCCGGCAAATCCACGCTGCTTCAGGCCATATCCGCCGCGCGCCCCAAAATCGGGAATTACCCGTTTACCACGCTGACACCCACCCTGGGTGTCGTGCATACTGATTTCAGCGAGCCTTTTGTGGTGGCCGATATTCCCGGCCTGATCGAAGGCGCACATCGCGGTGTGGGGCTGGGAACGCGTTTTCTGCGCCATATTGAACGCACGCGCATCCTTTTGCACCTGATCGATGCATCGGTTCCCGAAGCCGGCGAAGTGCTCAAGGCGTACCAGGCGGTCAACCGTGAACTGAGCGCATACCATCGCACACTGGCCGAAAAACCCCAGCTTGTGGTGTTGAACAAGGCGGATCTGCCCGTGGCCGCCGGCACCCTCGAACGCTGCGAAACCATCTTCGGCGAAATCCCATTTTGCCGGATATCCGCGCTCACCGGCCAGGGACTGCAACAACTGCTGAAAACGCTTATCAATCTGCTGGAAAATACCGATGCCCTTCCGTCGCCAGTCATACATTGAAAACGCCCGGCGCATCATTGTCAAGGTGGGCAGCAACGTGCTTACCGAACGGGACGGACTGAACCTGCGGGCCGTGCGCGCCATTTCGCGGCAGATCTGCGGCCTCATCGACGGCGGCCGGCAGGTGCTGCTGGTCACCTCGGGTGCCATGGCCGCCGGGTTGCGCAAAATCGGCCTTGCCGCAAGGCCCGAAAGCGTTCCCCAGCGCCAGGCGGTGGCGGCGGTCGGCCAGGCCGGGCTGATCATGGAATACGAAAATGCCTTCGAGCGCTACGGCCTCAAAGTTGCCCAGGTCCTGCTGACTTCGGACGGCATCAGCAACCGCAAGCGGTACCTCAACGCCCGCAATACGCTAAACACCCTGCTGGACTGGCAGGTAATCCCCATTATCAACGAAAACGACACCGTGGCCGTGGAGTCCATCGAGTTCGGTGACAACGACAATCTGGCCGCCATCACGGCCCTTTTGATGGATGCGGATCTGCTGGTCAATCTGACGGATATCGACGGTCTTTACACCCGTGACCCACGGGTATACCCGGACGCCAGCCTGATACCGGAGGTTTCGGTCTTCAAAAAAGACCTCGAAGCCTACGCCGGGTGCATCGCCGGACCGCTGGGCAAAGGCGGCATGCTCAGCAAAATCCGGGCCGCCAGAAAGGTCACCGCCGCCGGCATTGCCATGATCATCGCCAACGGTTGCCAGGAGAATATTCTGCAGACGATTTTCAGCGGCCGCACCACGGGTACTTTTTTCTTTCCGCGCAAGCAACGCATGACCAGCCGCAAGAGCTGGATCGGGTACTCTGTCCGCCCCGAGGGCACGGTGATCATCGATGCCGGTGCCGCCCATGCCGTCCTCAAGCGCGGCAAGAGTCTGCTGCCCAGCGGTGTGGTCCGCGTGGAGGGCACTTTCGACGTCGGTGCACCGGTGCGTTTCAGTGGCCCGGACGGCACGCCGCTGGGCATGGGACTGGTCAACTACTCCAGCAGCGATCTTGCCCGCATCCGCGGCCTGAAATCCGGCGACATCCCCAAGCGGTTGGGGCACAAGACCTTCGATGAGGTTATCCACCGCAACAATCTGACCATCACTTTCGACGACGCCGCAGAATCCGGCCCCAAATACCCGGCACACAAGACCGGTCCGGCGGCAACAGGGAAAATTCAGCATGTCCATTGAAACCACCATCGCAGAAATGGCCGCTGCGGCCCGCCAGGCCTCCCGGCAGATGGCACGCTGTCCGACGGACCGCAAAAACGCGGTGCTGCTGGCCATCAGCGCAGCGCTCGGCAGACATGCCGCGCACATTCAAAATGAAAACCGCAAAGACCTGTCACAGGCGCGCGCAAACGGCCTGAGCGCCGCCATGATCGACCGCCTGACCATCGGCGACGACACCCTGGCCGCCATGCAGGCCGGACTGCGGGAAGTCGCCGCACTGGACGACCCGGTGGGTTCCCGCTCAGCCGCCTGGATGCGGCCCAACGGCCTGGAGGTGGCGCGCCTACGCATCCCCCTGGGGGTCATCGGGATGATCTACGAATCGAGGCCCAACGTGACGGTGGACGCGGCGGCCCTGTGCCTCAAGTCCGGCAATGCCGTCATTTTACGGGGCGGATCGGAGGCGCTGGCATCCAACCGGGCCCTGGCCGCCATCATTGGCGACACACTGGAAAAAAACGGCCTTGCGCCAACGGCCGTCCAGGTGGTCCCTTTCACCGATCGCGCAGCGGTGACCGCGCTGCTCGCACAGGAAGAAAACATCGACCTGATCATTCCCCGCGGTGGTGAAGGCCTGATCCGGTTCGTGGTGCAGCATTCAAAAATTCCGGTATTGAAGCACTACAAAGGCGTGTGCCACGTCTACGTGGACTGCGGCGCCGATCTGGAAATGGCCGCTGAAATCTGTTTCAACGCCAAGGTTCAGCGGCCCGGCGTGTGCAATGCCATGGAAACCCTGCTGGTGCACCAGGACGAGGCGGCGGCTTTCCTGACGGCCGTCGGTCCGCGCCTGATGGCTGCAGGCGTCGAGCTGCGGGGCTGCGCGCGCACACTGGCCCTGCTGCCGGACGCAACCCCGGCCGGCGAAGAGGACTGGCCGGCCGAATACCTGGACCTGATCCTGGCTGTCAAGGTCGTCGACGACATGGATGCGGCCCTGGCGCACATCGCCGCTTTCGGCTCCGGCCACACCGAGGCCATCGTCACCTCGAACTACGAGCGGGCGCGGCGTTTTCTGCGCGAAGCCGACGCTTCGGTGGTGCTGGTCAACGCCTCGACGCGCTTCAACGACGGCGGGCAGCTCGGGCTGGGTGCCGAAATCGGCATCAGCACCTCCAAGCTGCACGCCTTCGGGCCCATGGGCCTTACCGAGCTGACGACCACCAAGTTCGTGGTGCTGGGCAACGGCCAGGTGCGGACGTCTTGAAAAACGGCGCGGCATCCGGCGCAGCTGCGCCTTTCATCCCCAAAAAATCAGGCAATTGATGCGCATCGGATTATTCGGCGGCACATTCAATCCCATCCACATCGGACACCTGCGGGCGGCCGTGGAGGTCCAGGAGGCATACCAGCTGGATGAAATCCGGCTCATCCCGGCCGCCGTTCCACCTCACAAGACCAGCGAACAGCTGGCGCCGGCCGAAGACCGCCTGGAAATGGTACGCACCGCCGCCGGCCCCGCCGGTTTTCGGGTCTCGGACATCGAACTGCAGCGCAGCGGGCCGTCTTACAGCGTGGATACCGTCCGGGATCTTAAGCAGACACTTCCCGCCCAAAAGGAGCTTTTTCTGATCATCGGCGCTGACGCCTTTCTCGAGATCCACACCTGGAAATCCTACCGGCGCATTTTCTCGCTCCTGCCGCTGATCGTCATGGTGCGCCCGGGGACGGGCCCGTCCCACCCGGCGGACGCCGCCACCGTGGGCCGCTGCCTTGCCGAAAAGGTCGCGCCAGGTTATGTGTATCGATCGGCACGCAGCGTCTTTGAACACCCCCGCCTGCAGCCGGTTTTTGTCACCGCGGTGACGCAGCTGCAGATTTCGGCCACCCGCATCCGGGAACTGGTGGCCGCCGAACGTTCCATCCGCTTCCTGGTGCCCGACCCGGTGGCAGCACTCATCGAACGTAAAGGACTGTACCGATGAACCCGACTTCGCGCCCGATGGCCGACCCGGCACTCGATCTTTACGTCCAGGCCGCACTGGACAAAAAAGTCACGGGACTCGTGATTCTGGACGTCCGTCCTTTGACGTCGGTGTCCGACTTTTTCATGATCTGCAGCGGGCGCTCCAACCGCCAGGTGACCGCCATTGCCGAGCATATCGAAAGGCGGCTGAAGAAAAAACGCATCCGTCCCCTGAGCGTGGAGGGCAAAAGGGAAGGTCACTGGGTGCTGATGGACTACGGCCACATCATCATCCACGTGTTTTACGATCCGGTGCGCAGCTTTTATGACCTCGAGAGCCTGTGGTCCGACGCCCGCCGCATTACGACACCCGCCATGGCGCAACAGCAGCAGAACCAAAACGAGGATCTGATCAATGAATAAGGATAAAAAAGTTTTCATGCTGATTATCCTGGACGGCTGGGGCCTCCGCGACGACCGCAGGGCCAATGCCATCCTGCAGGCCGACACGCCGTTCATGGACGATGTTCTGAAGCGCTATGCGCACACCCGCCTGCGCTGTTCCGGGGAGGCCGTGGGGCTTCCCGCCGGCGTGATGGGAAACTCCGAAGTCGGCCACATGAACATCGGTGCCGGCCGCATCGTCTACCAGGACCTGATGCGCATCAATGCCGCCATCGAAAACGGCGCGTTCGCCCAAAACCCGGAATTCACCCGCCTGATGGACCGGCTGGCGGCTTCCGGCCGCAACCTGCACCTCCTCGGACTGTTGTCGGACGGCGGTGTTCACAGCCACATCGAGCATCTCAAGGCGCTCGTGAACCTGGCCCGCGGGCGGGGCGTACCGCAAACCCTGGTGCACGCCATCCTGGACGGCCGTGACACCCCGCCCCACAGTGGTGCGGACTACATCCGGCAGCTGCAGGCCCATCTGGAAAGCATCGGCTACGGCCGCATTGCCAGCCTCTGCGGCCGTTTTTACGCCATGGACCGCGACACGCGCTGGCAACGGGTCGAAGCCGCCTACCGCCTCTATACCCACGGCCGGGGTGTTTCCGAAAACGACCCGCTTGCGGCGGTGCAAAAGGCCTATGCACGGCAGGAAACCGACGAGTTCGTCAAGCCCATCGTCATCGAGCCGGCTGCTTTGGTGCAAAACGGCGACGGCATCATCTGCTTCAACTTCCGCGCCGACCGCGTGCGGGAAATCACGCGCGCCTTCACGGAAACCGGTTTTGACCGCTTCGACACCGGCCCGCGCCCGGAACTCGCCGGGTATGTCTGCATGACGCGCTACGACGAGGATTTCGACCTGCCGGTGGCTTTCGGGCCGGTACATCTCGAAAAAATCCTGGGGGAGCAGGTCAGCGCGGCCGGTCTGCACCAGCTCAGAATCGCAGAGACCGAAAAATACGCCCACGTAACCTATTTTTTCAACGGCGGCGAAGAAGCCCCTTTCCCGAACGAAGACCGCTGCCTGATCCCTTCCCCGCGCGATATTCCGACCTACGATTACAAGCCCCAGATGAGCGCGCCGCTGGTTACCGAAGAGGTGCTCAAACGCCTGCAAAGCGGGAAGTACGACCTGGTGGTGCTGAACTTTGCCAACGGGGACATGGTGGGCCATACCGGCATCCTCAAAGCCGCCGTCAAAGCCTGCGAGACAGTGGACCACTGCCTGTCACAAATCGTGGATCGCGTGCTGTCTCGCGGCGGCAGCGTGATCATCACGGCCGATCACGGCAATGCCGAAACCATGGCCGACGAGGAAGGCAACCCCTATACGTCTCACACCTTAAACCCGGTGCCGCTGATCCTGGTGGATGACGCCCGCAGCAACGTGCGCCTGCGGGAAGGTATCCTGGGCGACATCGCACCCACGCTGCTGGAGATCATGGGACTCGACCAGCCGCCGCAGATGACGGGAAAATCGCTGATCTTGCATTGACCGGCAAAACGGGAGAAACCGCATGGTGCAATCGGACAAACCCCACGACACGCTTACCGACTACCTGAGCGGCCGCCCGGTGCCCGACATCGGCGCCGAAGCCAACCGCCAGGCCGTGGCGCGCTTTCTGGTGGAAGAGAAGGGCTACGCCAAGGAAGAGATCCTGTCGGATTTCCACTTTACGCTGAACATCGCGCAGGAACGCTACGCAGGGTTTATCGATCTGGTGGCGGTCTGCGACGGCCGGATGGCCATGGCCGTCAAGTGCTGCGCCGGCTCGCTGGGCTCCAGGGAACGCGAGATCCTGGCCGCCGCGCGCCTGGCGACCGACTACCAGATCCCCCTGGCCGTGGTGTCCGACGGCCGCGACGCCACCGTCCTTGAGACCCCGACCGGGAAACTTGCGGGCCGCGGCCTGAACGCCATCTTACACCGCCGGCGCATCCCGGACCTGCTGGCATCCTACGACTTCCCGCCCTTGGCACCGGAGCGCCGCGAACGCGAAAAGCTGATCTTCCGTTCTTACGACAGCATGAACGTCAACGTCCGGCGGCGGTTGGATCCCTGAATTCCTTCCGCCTGAATACGCTTCCACAGGAACCGGCTCCCCGCCCCCCATTGCCCCGGATGACACGGCATTCTACCGGCGAAGGGCTTGCAACCAAATGCCAAAAGCGCCCGGCCAACTCTTGCAACCGCGGATCCCAGTGCATTTGAATGGACTCGACATCAGGCTATCGGAAAATAAGAAAACTGCATGCCGGCAATGTCTGTGCGGTCTATAGAGCTGTCCGCATGGCGGACGGCATGCCTGTAGTCCTCAAGGTGCCCAACGGGGCACCTCCCAGCTCAAAACAGCTCGCCAGACTGAACCATGAGTATCAGACGATCCAATCCTTTAGCCACCGCAGTATTGTCAAAGCCGTCGGCCTGGAAAAAATTAACGGCGGCATCGTTCTGGTATTGTCGGATATCGGCGGAGAAACCCTGCAAAACCTGCTGGAGCAGGGCAGCCTCCTCCTGGAGCAAACCCTGCGGATCGCGTTCAAGATCTCCGAGGCACTGGAATATATCCATGCAAACAAAATTATTCACCAGAACCTGTGCCCGGCAAACCTGATTTACAACCCGGCAACACGGCGTCTGAACATTATTGATTTCCAGTCAGCGACGGACTACCCGGTTCCGATATCACCAGCGGGCCATTTTGAATGCTTCCGGACGGACCTTGCTTATATTGCGCCGGAACAGACCGGCAGAACGAGCATTTCCACGGACTTCCGATCCGATCTCTACTCATTGGGAACCATACTCTATGAACTGGTGACTGGCAAACCGCCTTTTGCGATCACCGACCCACTGCAGTTGATCCATTCACACATTGCCAGGCAACCGACGCCTCCCAAGGCCCTGTCGCCTGATCTTCCGGTTGCCGTTTCGGATATCATTTTGAAGCTTCTGGCAAAAACACCCAATCGAAGATATCAAAGCGCAGCCGGGATCAAGGAAGATCTCAAAGCCTGTCTGAAACAGCTTCAAGCCGGGCAGAAAATAGCAATCAACATCGGGGCGCACGATGTCCCGGGAAAACTGGAAATCCCGGACAAACTTTACGGTCGGGGGCCTGAAATCAAACAAATCACGGCTGCACTGGAACAGGCCCGCCATGGAAGACGGGAAATCGTAACTATCCGCGGCCACAGCGGTGTCGGCAAGACTTCACTAATCCACACAATGGAACGGATGGGCTTTTTCCATCCAGGATATTTCATTGCGGGGAAATTTGACCAGCTCCACACCAATATCCCCTACAGCGCGGTAAAAAGCGCTTTCAAGCTGCTGATCGAGCAGATTCTTACAGAAAGCGAACCTGAGTTTGAGCGCTGGAGGAGCAAACTGCTGCAGGCCCTGGATCCCAACGGCCAATTGATTATTGACATCATCCCGGAACTTGAAATGATCATCGGCCCCCAGAAGCCTGTATCCGGGTTAACGCTCCTCGAAGAAAAAAACCGCTTTGGTTATGTTTTCACCAATTTCATACATGCCCTCATCGAAGGCAGCCGTACCATCATCCTTTTTTTAGATGACCTTCAATGGGCTGACCATGGTTCCTTGGAATTGATCCGCATCATTCTCACGTCTTCCGGTATTCGGCGCCTGTTATTTATAGGGGCCTATCGTGATGATGAACTGAATCAGGCCGCTCCCTGGGTGCAATTGGTCAGAGAAATTGAACAGGCCGGTGTCCCGGTGCGACATGTTTTGCTGGATCCGCTTTCCCTGCCGCATATTGCTACGCTGGTTTCCGACGCGCTGAATTGCTCCATGGAACAATGCCGCCCGATTTCCGAAATCATCCTGGCAAAAACAGACGGCAATCCCTTCTTTATCACTGAATTTCTACTTTCTGTTGATCGCAGAGGATTTTTGCAGTTCGATCCGATCGGCAAAAAATGGCACTGGGACCTGGAAAAAATCAGATCAATGGCTGTGAGTGACGGCGTTGCCGGCTTTCTGCTGAAAAAGATAGACCAGTTATCACCGGCTACGGTGAGCATGCTTAAAACAGCATCCTGCATTGGCAGCCGGTTTGATCTCAAAACCCTTTCCATTGTCTGCCGGACCGGTATGAAAGATATCATCGATTCTCTGCGCCAGGCTGTCAATGCGGGGGTTGTCTCATGCATGACCGATTTACGCTTTATTAATAAATCGGACCTGTCCACGGAAACCAGGGGAAAACCAATTGAAGGCAGGTTTTCCCATGACAGCATTCAAAAGGCCGTTTTCGGCCTGATCCCGGGACATCAAAGGGCAATGACCCATTGGAAAATCGGGAATCGCTTGCTCACCTATTACGCTAAAAGGGAAATTGAACCCCAGCTTTTCGCCATTGTCAATCAACTGAACGCGGGCCGGCCTGAGATTCTGGATGATGAGGGAAAACAGCTGTTGATCGAACTGAATCTCAGGGCCGGAAAAAAGGCTAAAGCCGCTGCTGCCTACGAATCGGCGTACGATTATTTTAAAACCGGGTGTAAGATTCTGGAGTCGTTCCATGCCATGGACAGATCAGAGAATTTCATGTGGCAGCGGTTTCCGGATCTCTGCCTGGCACATTATGAGGGCGCTGCCGAAACAGCCTTTCTGACCGGGAAATATAAGGAAATGGATCACCTGATCACGGTTGTTGATCAAAATGTCCGCTCGCTGCACAAAAAGGCAAAAGTATATGAAATTAAAACCGGATCCCTTTATGCAAGGGGTCAAATGAATGCGGCCATCGAGGTGGCATTGACATATGCAGGAGGCCTTGGCATCCGCATTCCCCGCAATCCCGGCAAAAGGCACATCCTATCCGGGATTTTCAGAATCCGACGGATTTTAGCAAACAAAACGCTGGAAGACCTTGCCGAGCTTCCGCCAATGAAAGATCCGAACACGCTCGCGGCGCTTCAGGTATTATCGTGTGCGACATTGGCGGCTTTTTATTCCCGGCCGAATCTGCTTCCCATGATTGTTTTTACAAGTATCCGTTTCTCTTTGCGGTACGGCAACACGGATGGCTCTATCTTCGGTTATGCCGGATACGGAATGATGCTTTGCGCTGTTTTCAGCGACATGAACCAGGGATATGCTTTCGGAAAGCTCGCCCTGCGACTTGTAGACGACATGCAGGTCCACAAGATCAGGGCCCGGATCACAGCAACGGTATACGGCTTCATCAACCATTGGAAAGAACACCTCGGCCGAACGCTCCCGCCGCTGGAAAAAGGCCTACTGGCTGGGCTCGAAACCGGTGATCACCAATTTGTCAGTACGTGCGCCCGGCGATATTGCTCCGGGCTGTTTTTCCTCGGCCGGGATCTGGTGGAAACAGACACTAAAACATCGTATTATCTGAATCTTATAAAAAGCTTGAAGATAAATGTGGCCCACACTTCAATGTGCATTCTAAAGCAGGGCATCCAGAACCTGCGGTTGGGGGACAACGAACCATGGCACCTCCGGGGTCGCTGCTATGACATGGAATTGATGGAAAGCCGGCTGCAAAAAGCCAACGACCGCTTCGCCCTGTTTTTCCAATTCTCCATGTCCTGCATGCTTTGCTACCTATTCGGCAGGATCGAAAAGGCGGCCACCTTTTCCGACAGGGCCAGGCGCTATCATGAGGCTGCCCGCGGAATGCCGGAACATGCTGCGTACATCTTCTATGATGCCCTGATACGCTTGGCCGGGGAAAAAACCTCATTCAACAGGTTACGAATATTCCGGCAGGTCGGGGCAAACCGCAGGCTGCTGAAAAAATGGTTTCGTTTTTCACCTGTAAACTTCAGCCAGAAATACTTCCTGGTCCAGGCTGAATACTGCCGGCAGACAGGCGATGATGCGAGAGCTGAAAAATACTATACCCGGGCCATCGAAGCCGCCGGTGCAAATGGCTACCTGCACGATGAAGCAATCGCCAACGAACGCGCAGCATTATTTTACCAGTCAGTGGATAATCCGAGGGCTGCAAAAGATTTCATGCTGCGTGCACACCAGGGATTTCAAAAATGGGGGGCGGATGCCTTGGCACGCGATCTGGAAAAAAGATTCCCTCAACTGCTAACGGATATCGAGGACCCAGCCATGCCGGAAATTTTTTCTCCTGTATCTAAGCCCGCCGCCGCTAATTCCACTGATGCGGAACTGATTCAAAAACATGACATGGATATCTATACGGTTTTGGAAGCCTCCCGGGTGATCGCAAGAGAGACCGAGATCAAGCCGCTGATGGCTTGCCTCATCCGGCTGATCATACAAAATTCAGGGGCCAGCAAAGCCTTCTTGGTGCTTAAATCCGATCATCGCCTGAAAGTTGAAGCATTTGCCCAAACCAATCCGGAAAAAATTGACGTCCTTCAATCAATTCCGATCGATGACCAAAGGCTGCCCCTGCCGATTTCAATAATTCATTACGTCGTCCGGTCCGGCGAGAGTGTTATCCTGGACAGCAACCACGAGGGAAACCGCTTCAGGTATGACCGTCACATCATTGAAAAGCGGCCGCTCTCTGCGTTGTGTACCCCCGTCTTCAGCAAAAACAACAAACTCGGTGCGCTGTACCTGGAAAACAATCTCACGGAGGGTGCCTTTTCCAAAGAGCGTCTGCAAATCCTCGATATCCTGATATCCCAGGCAGCAGTTTCTATTGAAAACTCTATGCTTTATGAAAAACTCCACCGGGAGGCCGATCAAAAATCAAAGGCAGTCGGAGACATCATTATCCACAAAAAGCTGCTGCAGGACATGTCGGCCCAACTTGCGGCTGCCGAAGAAAAAGAACGCAAAGCCATCGCAGATGACCTGCACGACAGCGTCACCCAGACCCTGGCATTGAGTATTTTAAAACTGAAGCAATTCAGCAGGCAGGCAAAGGGAGAAAAGTTATTACAGCTATCCGAAATCAGAGAACACCTTGAGCATGCAGTGGATGAAATCCGGTCACTGACTTTCCAGCTGAGTCCCAGGGTGCTATACGATTTCGGACTTCAAGCTGCCATAGAATGGCTCGCCGATGACATGCAGAAAAAATTCGGATTGGTGGTCCATGTCAAAAGCATGATAGACAACGCGCTTGAATTGAATGCTACGATTCGGGTGATCTTGTTCCGGGCCACACGCGAACTGTTGATAAATGTTTTCAAACATGCCAAAACGAATACCGCCGGGGTCAGATTGTTTATAGATAAAAATTACTTAAACATCCTTGTCGAAGACCACGGCGCCGGATTCAGCGAAATCCGGGACACGCAAAACAAATCTGGCGGATTCGGCCTCTGCAGCATCGGCGAACGGCTGCAGGCCCTGGACGGAAAGATGATCATCAATTCAGAGCCTGAAAATGGGACCCGGATCGTGCTCAGGGTCCCGCTTGAACAGAATGAGGGCAGCACCCATGGAGTATGACCGCGAAATTACAATTTTACTGGCTGATGACCACAAAATTCTCCGCCATGGCCTCAAACAGGCCATCGATAATGAAGAGGACATGCAGGTCATCGCCGAGGCAAGAGATGGGAGAACCGCCTTGAAGCTTACCCTGGAAAAAAATCCGGATGTGATCATTATGGACGTTTCCATGCCGGATCTCAATGGCATGGAAGCCAGCCGGCAGATCCTGGCGGAACATCCCGACGTTAAAATCATTGCCCTGTCCATGCATTCTGAAAGACACTATATTATGGGGATGCTCAAGGCGGGCGTCTCCGGTTATATATTAAAAACAAATGCCTTTGATGAACTGGCCGCAGCGGTAAGGTCCGTGACGACCGGGAAAGCGTATCTCAGCAGGGAAATTACGGGCCTGGTCATAGAATCCGCTGTTAAAGTCAACAGCGGCACGCCAGTGACGGATTCTGAAAAATTATCATCCAGAGAGATCGAAGTCCTGCAGCTGATTGCCGAAGGCAAAACGACTGCATACATGGCTGACCATTTAAACATCAGCAGGAAAACCGTCGAAACACATCGCCAGAATTTAAAGAAAAAACTCAACCTGAAAAGTATTGCGGAACTGACCAAATTTGCAATTAAAGAAGGTATCACATCCCTTTAGGACTCGCGCAACACTAAGTTCGCTTAATTTCCGGCGTTGCGGTGCCCGTCTGGCGAGGCGCGAAAAGTGCGGCATGTCAGGAATATGTCGTGGTTTGCGCAACACCGCCAGATAGGATTCATTGGCGAATAAATGCCATCGTGTTTATGAATCGGGCCACTTAGTACCTGAATCTTGCACAGGCAATTTTGAAAACTTATAAAATTGTAATGTTATCTCATGGTTGTCTATGGATGCAGCGCGATATTTTTTAGCGTCATTGGTATGTTCGGAAACCTTCCATTTTGACTTCAAAATTGTCTGCCCTGCGGGAGCGCCGATTTTACCGCATCTAGTGTGTTGAAATCCCGCCAGGGCTTTCCCCCGGGATATCTCAGTACTTTCATCTGTGCATTCAGGGGTTCTTCCGGATTGCTCGCCACCCCCCTCTTGTATCATATTATATTACAATTCATATTCAGTACCTACAGCTGCAATCCAAATAGCGGATAAGTACGCCCCCAAATCAGGGCGGTAAGGCCTTTTTTCAATTTTTCAGGATTACCAGTTGTAGGTCTATGGAGCTGTAGCACGTTTTTGCCGGACGTAAAGTTCACCAGGCTTTGGCGGATCCGCCGGGGTCGGTCATGCCGGAAAGGGGAGTATGCAAGAGAGGAAGGGGTGCGTTTCCCATGGAAGCAGGTTGATGGTGATTGTAGCGCTGCTGGTCCTGCTTTTCTGCAGCCCGGCGGCGTCGCAACCGGAAGGGGCCGGCGGCGGTGTTGTCCGGCTCATCGCGCCCGCCGCGGGCGCTGAAGTCATCGCCAAGAAACCCGCCATTGAATGCAGGATTCTGCAGCCCTATTCCCAGGCCGACCTGGTCGTACTGTTGGACGGCACCGACATTACCGGCGTCGTGGACC
>JALSRD010000045.1 GCA_026984935.1 Desulfobacterales bacterium | reverse complement strand
ACAGACGCAAATGCCCTGCAACACAGTAGAGGCGGTAAAATCGGCGCTCCCGCAGGGCAGACAATTTTGAAGTCAAAATGGAAGGTTTCCGAACATACCAATGACGCTAAAAATTATCGCGCTGCATTCATAGACAACCATGAGATAACATTACAATTTTATAAGTTTTCAAAATTGTCTGTGCAAGATTCAGGTCCTAATAAGTCCGGTTTTACAAGCCTGTCTAATCCGGACATGGAATTGCGCTTAAGGCCTTGCTTCAGGACCAGAAAGCCTGGTTCCGGCAATCAAAACCGTTTGTCCCGCAAAGCGTCCGGGCGGAGCACAAATTCATTGCCAAACCAATAAACTTATAATATAATTTTTGAAATTTAAGTTGTCGATGATGATCATCCTGCCGGAGTGTTGAAATGACCCTGGAAGAAAAAATTGTGCGCATGCTGGAAGAACAGAAAGTAAGTTACGAAGTTGTCGAACATGAGCCGGTTTACACCAACCCCGTGATGGCGCAGGTGCTGGGCGTCAAGGAGGCCGAGACGGTCAAGTCGCTGGTGTTGAAAACCAGGGAGGGCCGGCTGGTGGTGATGGTGCTGCCCGGCAACAAACGCGTGAACTGGAAAGAGACGGCCGCCGGCATGCAGACTAAAAAGGTTTCTTTCGCCAAGCCCGAAGAGGTCAGCGAGGCAGTCGGCTGCGAGGTGGGTTGCGTACCGCCTTTCGGCCACCTGACCTCCCTTCCGGTTTACATGGATTCCGATCTGACGAAAAAAGACTGGGTCTATTTCAATCCCGGCGTCCACGACAAATCTTTTAAAATCAAGGCCTGGGACCTGAAGAAAATCTGCCGTCCGCAGCTGATCTGAAGCGTATCCGGAAAGAGCCGCGCAGCGTGTTATTCGGCAAGTGGCGGAAACGCGGTGGCTTGCGGAAAACGGCGATTGAACTCTGGATCCATTGACAGCTCGATGAATCGCGTCGTGCGGGCAAGTGAGGCCGCCCGGGCCCGCTGGTTTTTGTCCAGCAACGCCATGATTGCCCCCACCCCGGCCAAGTTTTCCAGCGACAGAACTTCCGCCTGCAGCGCTTGGCGGGGAAGCATACCGACGGCAACGGCGTTTTGCCAGTTGAATCGCGTTCCGAATGCACCTGTCAGAACCGTACGCATTACATTTGCCACACCGGCATATTTCATGAGCAGTTCGATGCCCACGTAAAGAGCCGATTTCGCCAGTTGGAACTGCCGCACATCCTGGAGCAGGATGCTGATGTTGCGTTGCGTGCCGCTTCTTTCCGCCGGGACCAGAATGTATTCCCTGCCGATACCGTTTGGGTCGCAGACCACGCCCGGCATGCCTTCTTTCAGCCGACCGTTGGGAAGCAGGACGCCGATTCTGCGCATGACCGCCATGGCATCGATGATTCCCGAACCGCAGATGCCCATGGGAGCGATATGCCCATCATCGCCCAGCACCGACCAACGGGGCAGACCGCTGGATGGGTCCACACTGACTTCGTGAATCGCCCCGGAAACCGCCCGCATGCCGCATGAGATCTGTGCGCCTTCAAGGGCCGGTCCGGTGGCGCAGCTGGTGGCCCACAGATTGTGGCGGCTGCCAAGCACCAGCTCTCCATTGGTGCCGATATCGACGATCAGGCATGTTTCGTCCCTGAGATGCGGACCGTCGGCGATCACGGCGCCGATGGTGTCGCCGCCCACGAAACCGGAAATCACCGGGAACAGATACAGGTTTGTGCCGGGGTTCAGTTTCAGTCCGATTTCTGACGCGCTGAGGTTGCGCGGTGTGCTCAGGACCGGAAGGTAAGGCGACACACCCAGCCCGTGCGGATGAAAACCGATAAATATTCTCTCCATGGTGGTGTTGCCCACGATGGCGACTTCGTCAATATCTGCAGTATCGGCACCGATTTGTGCGGTGCAGCGGCTTATAAGGTAGTTGATGCCGTCGATGATCAGCCGGTTGAGGATCTCCAGGCCGTCTTTCCGCTGATCGGCCATGGCAATCCTGCTGATCACATCCTCTCCAAAGCGCCGCTGCGGATTGACCGAGGCTGCCGATGCCAGGATCTGGCCGCTTTTCAGGTCACATAGATAGGCAGCCAAAGTGGTGGTTCCCATGTCCACTGCCAGCCCCAGGCTCTGGGGCCGGTTTCCGGGCAAAACAGCGGTGACGCCTTTTTCGAAATGTTTCACCAGCGTGATTTCACCGGCTGAGGCCGCCGGGTGGCTCAGCTGGCGCAGTGCGCCGAGGTCTTCAATGAAGACATCCTGGCCGGTCGCTTTGCGCGCCTTTTGGGCTACCCAGCTGGCAAGATCCATCTGGATGCCGTGCTGCGGTTCGGGTAGTTTGCTGTTGGAAAGAACGATGCGCCGGACGGCAGGGTTTACCGGGAAATTCCCGGAAAGCCCCGTTTTTCCCCTGGCCTCGCGGCTGTCCGCCATCTGCGCAGGAAGAACAACCGTCAGGTCGCTTTGCACGCGGGCCTGACAGGCCAGCCGCCATGACTGCTGAATTTCTTCGGTGGTTAAAATGTCCAGCTCGGATTCACTCAATGCAGACAAGGCCGTCGGCGGATCGGCCATGACACGGCATTTTCCGCACAGGCCCATGCCGCCGCAGTCGCTGCGCAGGAAAGAAGCATTCACTGCACAAGCCGCTTCGGCAACGGTGGTGCCGCCATCGACCGTTGTTAAGCTTCCCACAGGTTCGAATTTAACCCGGCAGGATTTTTTTGTCATTTGGCTTCTCCAACAGCTTGCGTTAGCGTTATAGGGCATGTTTTCTACCACAAGCCCGGTGCAAGAACAAATATATTTCGACGCCCTTTTGGTGTTGCAAAGCGGTTTGTGCCATTTCCCCGACTGCTTTTCTGAACTGCCGGGGCTTGACGAAGTTCTGCCTTTTATGCGAAAGTTGCCGTGAGAAAGAAAAATATCGCTCTGAAAGGGGAAAAGCCCATGGAGACGAATGCGCCGAATCGCCAAGATGCGTTGAAACTGCTCAAGACCTACAACCGGACTCCCTCGCTGATCCATCACGCCCTGGCCGTGGAAGGGGTGATGCGCTACATGGCCCGCAAGTATTCGGAAGACGAAGAAAAATGGGGTGTGATCGGGCTGATTCACGACCTGGATTACGAACAGTATCCCGAGCAGCACTGTGCCAAAACGCGTGAAATCCTCATGCAGAACGGATGGCCGCCGGATTACATCCGGGCCGTGGTTTCCCACGGATGGGGCATCTGCACCGATATAGAACCTGAAAGCCTGCTGGAAAAAACGCTTTTCGCCATCGATGAACTCACCGGACTGGTGACGGCCTGCGCACTGGTGCGGCCTTCGAAAAGTGTGCGCGACATGAAGCCCAAGTCGGTGCGCAAGAAATGGAAACAGAAAGGTTTTGCCGCCGGCGTCAATCGCGAAATCATCGCCAAGGGGGCTGCCATGCTCGACGTCGAGGTCAGTGAACTCATCGAAGACGTGATTATGGGCATGCGCGAGGTGGCCGACGACATCGGCCTCTGATAGCCGCCGCTGGGTTCGAACCCTGGTTGAACAAGAACAGATTCCTCCGGCCGCAGCAAAGAAAAATTACGAATTACGAATCAAAGAACCCAATCAACCCAATCAACCCAAGTAGCCCAAAGACCCGATAAACGGCTATAGTGCCGGAGGTGGCGTGTGGCAGCAGAAAATGAACTTACCGTCCAGGATCTGCGCTGTGACTGCGATCACAAACTGTTTAAATTTAAAAGTACGGCCCATATTGATCCGCTGGACAGGGTTATCGGCCAGGAGCGTGCCGTGCGGGCCATCGAATTCGGGCTTGACATGCAGAGTCACGGCTACAATATTTTTGTCACCGGTGTCGAGGGTACCGGCAAATCGAGCATCGTGCGCGAGCTGGTCAAGCGCCATGCCGAACGTCTGCCGCTGCCTTGTGACTGGTGCCTGGTCAATAATTTCAAGGATAACTTCCGCCCCATCGCCGTAGCGGTGCCGCCGGGCAAAGCCGGTGTGTTCCAAAAACAGATGGCACGCGTCATCAGCGACCTGGAAGTCCAGCTGCCGCGTGCTTTTGCCGCCGATGCCTACCGCGAACGCGTCAGGGCGCTCGAAGAGAAGTATTCCCGCCGGCAGCAGCGCCTCTTCAAGCGCCTGGAAAAAGTTGCGGCTGCCAAAGGCCTTCAAATTAATAGAACGCAGGCCGGATTTCAGACCATTCCGCTGGCCGACGGACAACCCATGAGCCAGGAGATGTTCCAGGGCCTGGCGGCGTCCGCGCGCCGCCAGATTGAGGACGGCATCCGCAGCATGCAAGCCGACATTGAAGATACCATCCGCAAAAGCGCCGCCCTCCGCCAGGCGCTGCAAACCGACGCCGATAAGCTGGCCGCCGAGGTGGCCCGGTTTGTTGTCAGGGGCCGCATCGACATTCTGCGGGAGCATTACCGCAAGTGGAACGGCATGATCGAGTTTTTCGACCAGGCCGAGGCTGACATGATCGAAAACGTCGGACGCTTTCTGCCGGCGGTTGACGGTGACCGGGAAAATACGGCCCCCGACGGCCATCGTGCTGCGGACGGTTTCAACATCTACCAGGTCAACGTGCTCGTCGATCGCAGTGCGGGCCGGGGGGCCCCCGTTATCTTTGAAACCAACCCCACCTACCAGAACGTTTTCGGAAAAATCGAAAAGCGGGTTCACCGTGGTATGTTGAGCACCGATTTTACCATGGTGCAGGCCGGTTCGCTGTTGAATGCCAACGGGGGTTTTTTGATTCTGGAAATGGCGTCGGTGCTCGCCAGTCCTTATGTCTGGGAGGCACTTAAACGCGCATTGCGCAACAAGCTTTTGCATATCGAAGATGCCACAGCTGGCACGGGCTTCGGTAGTGCCTCCCTGCGGCCAGAACCGCTGCCGCTGGATGTCAAAGTCATTTTAGTGGGCAGTTATGGGCTGTTTCAGCAGCTGCAGAATTCTGATCCCGGGTTTAACAAAATTTTCCGGGTGCGGGCTGACTTTGACGACCAGGTGGCGCGCAACGCCGAAACACTTGACAGCTATGCCCGTTTTGTGGCCAGGGTCTGCCGTGAGGAGAATCTGCTGCCCCTGACGCCGCACGGGGTCGCCGCTGTCGTGGAATTCAGCCAGAAACAGGTGGCCGACAAGGAGCGGCTATCGCTGAGGCTCGGGCCCGTGTTGGGGCTTCTGAAGGAGGCGGATTACTGGGCACGCAGGAATAAAGCGCACAGCGTTGGCGAAAAACACGTGCGCCGCGCGTTGGCGGAGCACCGCTTCCGCTACAACCTCTACGAGGAAAAAATGCAGCAGGCCTATGTAGACGGTACCCTCATGGTGGATGTCAGCGGCTCGGCCGTAGGGCAGGTCAATGCACTGGCCGTCTACCAGATCGGGGATTTTTCCTTCGGGCGTCCCGCGCGCATCACGGCCGAGACGTTCATGGGGCAAAAAGGCGTCATCAACATCGAACGCGAATCCAAACTCAGTGGGAAAACCCACGACAAGGGGGTCCTGATTCTTTCCGGCTACCTGGGCCGGGTCTTTGCACAGCATATGCCCTTGAGCCTTTCGATTAGCATCACCTTTGAGCAGAGTTACGGCGGCATCGACGGGGACAGCGCCTCGTCCACGGAACTGTACGCCATCTTATCGAGCCTGTCGGGCATTCCAATTTACCAGGGGATTGCGGTTACCGGTTCGGTCAACCAAAAGGGGCAGATCCAGGCCATCGGCGGTGTGAACCAGAAAATCGAGGGGTTTTTCGATGTCTGCCGGGCCAAGGGATTAAACGGACGGCAGGGTGTTGTCATTCCACGCGCCAATGTGAGAAACCTGGCGCTCAAAGGAGAACTCGTGCGTGCGGTCAACCGGCGGCGTTTCCATGTTTATGCCGTATCGACGGTTCAGGAAGGGATCGAAATTCTGACGAACGTTGCGGCCGGCACCCCCGGTCCGTCGGGGGAATACCCTCCTGAAAGTATCTACGGCCGTGCCCAGGCCAAGATACGCGGCTATCTCAGGCGATCGCTGCAGCTGAAAGCGGAATTCAAGGCTTTGTCCGAAGAGACAGTAGCGGAAAGGGGCTGTACATGCCGGTAAAGATTCATCTGCACCCCACTCACCGCCCTTTGGCCGGCGGCAACAGCGAGGTGGCGGTGGAAGGCGCTACGGTAGGTGCCTGTCTCGACGCCCTGATCGAAAAGTTCCCTGCTTTGAAAGGTGTGCTGTTCGACCGTCAGGGCCGGCTGCAGCGCAATCTGGAGATCTATCTGAACATGGAGACCGCCTACCCCGATGAGTTGCGCAAACCGACGGCCGACGGCGACCGGATTCACGTGACTTTGCTGCTGGCCGGAGGGTAGCGCTACCTGGGTTTATTGGGTTTGTGGGGTTTGTTGTCTGAGCAAAAAGTCCGTTCAAGTGCCGTCGGCAACTTTTCTCTTTCAGACTGTAAACGCGCCGCACTTGCCCTGATTTCTAATCTTGGGTTCATTGAGTTGATAGAAGGAGGGTGTATGACCAGAGACAATTTCAAAGCATTGGTGGTGCGCGAAACCGGTAAAGGCCGTTTTACGCGCCGCATCGAAGAACGGTCGCTGGCCGACCTTCCGGCGGGTGAGGTGCTGATCAGGGTCGAATACTCATCGCTGAACTACAAAGATGCCCTTTCAGCCATCGGCAACCGCGGTGTCACCAAGGTGTACCCCCACACGCCGGGCATCGACGCCGCAGGTCTGGTAGCCGAGAGCGAAAGCCCTGACTTTGCATCCGGCGACACCGTGCTGGTGACCGGCTACGATCTGGGCATGAACACCGCCGGCGGCTTTGGGCAGTACATCCGTGTGCCGGCCCGCTGGGTCGTCAAGATGCCTGCCGGTCTGACGGTAAAAGAGAGCATGATATACGGCACCGCCGGGTTTACAGCCGCTCTGTCGGTGACCGAGCTGATCAAGGGCGGCGTGACGCCTGAGCAGGGGGAAGTGCTGGTGAGCGGTGCTAGCGGCGGGGTAGGCAGCATGGCCGTTGCACTGCTGGCCAGATCCGGATTTGAAGTGGTTGCCGCCAGTGGCAAGGCGGACGCACAGGATTATTTAACAGGCCTGGGCGCCACATCCGTGATCCAACGCGACAAAGTCCTCGACGATAGCGGCCGGCCGCTGTTAAAAGCCCGCTGGGCCGCTGCCGTGGACACCGTAGGCGGCGCCTACCTGGCGGCAACCCTGAAATCCACCCGTCAGCGGGCGGTGGTGACCTGCTGCGGCAACGTGGGCGGGGCTGCACTGGAGACCACGGTTTACCCTTTCATCCTGCGGGGGGTGCGCCTCATCGGCATCGATTCGGCCAGCTGTCCCTACGGTCCGCGGCTGGAAGTCTGGCGGAAACTCGCCGGTGAATGGAAACTCGACAGCCTGAATACGCTGGCCACTGAAATTCCTCTGGCGCAGTTGGATGAGAGCATCGACAAGATGCTGAAAGGAGAATCTGTGGGGCGTAAGGTTGTTGCGCTGGACGAATGAGCAAATTACGCCGTTTTTCCGCCTGGTAGGGCAAAGGCGGTATTGAAAGGCAGCGATGCGTCGTTCTGAGCCCCAAAAAACCTCTGGTGTCGATGCGCTGTGGATCAACGTGCATTTAGCCACCCTGGCCGGGGATGCACCCTATGGCCGCATCGATGACGGCGCCCTGGCCGTGGCCGGTGACAAGCTTGCCTGGGTGGGCCGGGCGCGACGGTTGCCGCCGCAGATTCGCGCCGCGGCGCGTCAGGTGCACGACGGTCATGGACGCTGGATAACGCCGGGCCTGGTGGATTGCCACACCCACCTGGTTTATGCCGGCTGTCGCGCCGGGGAATTTGAACAGCGTCTGAAAGGCCTTTCCTACGAGCAGATCGCCCGGTCCGGGGGCGGGATCCTGGCAACGGTGCGGGCCACCCGCCAGGCCGACGAGCAGACCCTCTTTGACCAAAGCCTGCCGCGGCTGGCCTCGCTATTGGCCGAGGGTGTCACGACCGTCGAAATCAAGTCCGGCTACGGCCTGGATTTTGAAACCGAACTGCGCCAGCTGCGTGTGGCCCGGCGACTGGCGGAGGCGCTGCCGGTGCGGATTTGCCCGACTTTTCTGGGCGCACATGCCCTGCCGCCGGAGTTTAACGGCCGTGCGGACGACTATATCGATTTCGTCTGTGAACAGCTGCTGCCGGAAGTGGCACGCCGCAAGCTGGCCACGACCGCGGACGCCTTTTGCGAACGCATCGCCTTCACACCGCGGCAGGCCGAGCGCTTTTTGCACGCCGCCCAGGCGCTGGGGTTTTCGCTGAAGCTGCATGCCGAGCAGCTCTCGGACTCGGGCGGTGCCGCCCTGGCCGCCCGGCTGGGGGCGCTTTCGGCTGATCACCTGGAGTATGTTTCCGAAGACGGCATCCGGTCCCTGGCGTCGGCCGGCAGCGTGGCCGTGCTGCTGCCGGGGGCCTTTTACTTCCTGCGCGAAACCCGCCGGCCGCCGGTGGCGGACTTCCGTCGCCTGGGTCTTCCCATGGCCGTGGCTACGGACAGCAACCCGGGCAGCAGCCCGTGCGGCTCACTGCTGCTCATGCTCAACATGGCCTGCACGCTGTTTGGTTTAACGCCCGAGGAGGCCCTGGCCGGGGTGACCCGCAACGCCGCGCATGCTTTGGGCCTGGCGCAACGTATCGGTACGCTGGAGCCGGGCAAGCAGGCGGATTTCGTTTTATGGGATATCGCGGATCCGTCCGAGCTGGCCTACTTCATGGGCTACAACCCCTGCCGGCAGGTGGTTTTCAAGGGTGTGCTCAGACCCCCTTGTCCGTAATTTTCGGGTCGTGCAAAAGCCTCTCGCGGATGCCGCGGCTGACCTGATAGGTGCGGTCGAAATCCAACCAGAAAGCCTCATCCTTTTGTTTCCAGTCCGGCCCGAAACGCTCGTCGAAGTAATCCCCCAGACGGTTGAAAAGCAGCTTCCAGGGGGCTTCACCGCGTGCATGGGCACCCAGGAGGTCATCTAAAAGGGTATCCAGTTCGGCCAGCATCTCCTTGGGCAGGTAGGAGATGGCACCTTTGCGGATGGAGGTCATCAGGGTTTCGGGGTTGACGGCGTGGGCTGTCAGCATGACCGTGGGAATCCCCCTTGCCACGGTTTTTTCGAGAAGCTTCAGCCCGTCGACACCCATGATGTCGAGAATGGCCAGGTCGTATTTCCCCTCGCGGATTTTCGCAGACGCGCTTTCGAAATCCCGGGCTGTGTCCACGCGGGCCATGTCCAGTATGTCTTCGATGGTTTCCAGAATGTCCTGTTCATCGTCCACGGCCAGGATGTGTTTTCCGGAAAGATGCGATTCGCTTTGCACCATTGCAGGCTCCTTTTCTTAGGTCAGATGGAAGTGTTGCGATTTTGTTCGGCCGGCGTCTGCGCCATGCTGACCGGCAGTATCAGGCGGAATGTGGCACCGCGGCCTTTTTTGCTTTCGAGCTCGATATCACCGCCCATGCTTTTGGCCAGAACCAGTGCACCGGCCAGCCCAAGGCCGTGCCCGCTGCGGTTCGGTGCGCCATCGGTCTCAATCTGGGCATAGCGCCGGAAAACCATCTCGTGATGTCGGGGCGCGATGCCGGGACCGTCGTCGCACACCTCAAAAACCACCCGACCGCCTTCAGCCGTCAGGTGCAGACGGAGCGTCTGCCGGCGGTAGTGCAGCGCGTTTTTGATCAGGTTGCCCACGATTTGCCGAAACTTGATTTCGTCCTGCAGCACCTGTACCTGCAACGCGCTGGCGTCCACGACCAGATGAATGCCGTTCGCGGCCAGGACATCGCGCCGGACTTTTTCATCGGCGGCGGCGGCCAGCTGTTCGCAAATACCCCCCTGCATGACTTCGAGGGCTTCCACCAGGGTATCGAAAACGACTTCCGCCGGAAAAAAACAGGCGCAGGCAAAACAGCCCGACTGGGAGCGTCCGATTTCCAGCAGGTGATGCATCATCTGGCGGGTTTTGCGGATGTTGCGCAATGCCCTTTTGAGCGTTTTTTCCTGGCGCGGCGAAAGGGGACCGAATTTTTCGCGCTGCTCCAGGAGCGTGCGGATTCCGGTTTCGGCGACGGATACCGGCCCCTTGAGTTCGTGGATCAAAAATTCGATTTGCAGCTCGCGAAAAAAATCGGGGCGCCGGTCGTCGCTTGCTGCCGGCAGAGGGTTTTTGGTATGCTTCGTCAAGTTCATGCGTTACAGGCTCTCTTCCAGAGTACAAACCTCCCGCAGACGGCTGTCAGTACTGGCCGCCGAACGAAACTGCACCTGTACGGATGTACCGCCGGTCTCCAGACAATCGCCGGGCTCTTTCAGGTGGCGGCAGGCAGCTGTATCGCCGGGACATCGGTCGTCGGCAACGCGTAAAAATTTGCAGCGGCGGGAACGCAGGTCGATTGTGAAATGGTAACGTTCGGAAAAAATCTTCATGCGCAGCAGGTCGAACCCCTTGCCGCCGGCATTGAAGTCATAAGGCTTGCGCGTCGCATACTGCGAAAGGTCCTGAGACGGAAAGTAGTTTTCGAAGATCAGGCGCCGGTCCTCCTTCTGGATACCGACACCGCAGTCCCGGACTTCGAGCAACGGACCATTCCGGCGGTCTTGTACGCGCACCTCGATACGTGCGCCGTCGGGCGTGTTTTCCACGGCGTTGCGCACCAGGCCGTCGATGACTTTCGCCAGCACGTCTTCGGGAATCCGAACGACAGCATCGGATGTCGTCTCAACTTTCAGTGACAGGCGGCGGTGGGCAAAGTACGGCCGCAGGCCATCGATGCGCCGACGGGTGAAACGTGCCAGCCGGATGTCATGGCAGACGGCCTCAGTGGGACCGAAAAGTTCGTCTATACGCCGGCGGATGGCGGCCGTGGCATCCTCGCTCTGCAGTTGCTCTGCAGCCAGGGCCTCGATGACATCCGAACAGGAATCCAGAAGCACAGAGAGCATGCGGTAGGTCTCGAACCGGCGCTGGTGCAGGATATCCTCGATTTCGTACTGCATGTCCAGCAGCCGTTTGAGGTTGCGCTGGGAGCGCTCTATAGTACGCTGCCAGCCACGAATGCCGGAGGCGGGAAGTTTTCTGGCCAACAGGTTCAGCGAAGCGGCAAGCACCGCCACGGGTGTCTTCAGCTCATGGGAAAGATGATGAATCACGCGGCCCTTGGCACGGTTCACGCTTTTCAGTTCTTCGTAGGAGCGTTTGAGGGCATCGTTGATACGCGCGTTCTCCAGCGGCAGCGCCACCATGGAGCCCACAGTGGCCAGAAGCTGCATGTCGGCATCGTCGAACGCCCCCTGCTTCTTGTTGACGGCGCACAGCACACCGATGGTGCGTGACTGCGTCTGGATGGGCACATCGAGCATGTTCAGGGTGCGGTAGCCCACCTGCCGGTCCACCTGCCGGAAGAAATACGGGCTTTGGGAAGTGTCCGGCACGATGAGCGGTTTGCCGGTCTTGAGCACCTGTCCGGCCACCCCCTGGTCGGCGGGAAAGCGGATTTCGCGCATTTTTTTTCCGGCCGCCCTGTCATCGAAAGAGGCCACACGGATGAAAAATTCCCGGCGGCGCTCATCCAGCAGGATGACCGATGCGCCCCGTGCGCCGATCAGGTCCTGGACTTCCTTGATGATGAATTCCAGCAGTTCGTCCAGCCGGCGGTAGCGCGGCAGGGCCATGGCAATGCGAAACAGCGCCTGGTTGCTGCGCGCCGTGCGTCTCTCACGAGTCACATCACGCAAAATGACCACCTGGCCGGAGGGCGTTTGATCCGCTTCTTCATAAAACAGCGCACAGTCCAGGACCACGTCGAGCAGCCGGCCTTCTTTGGTCAGGCGTTGGGTGTGGATGCCGTGAATCACCTTCTCACGCAGCAGGCGGCGGGAGCCTGCCCGCGTTTCAGCTTTCAGGTTCTCGGGGATAAAGGGGATTTGCCGCCCTGCGATTTCCTCAAACTGCCAGCCGAAGGTTTTGACAAAGGCCGGGTTGACATAGGTGAGGCGGTACTGCATGTCCAGTACAAACACCGGATCGGGTAGAAAATCCAGCAGGACACGGTAGCTCGCCGGACCAATACCGGAGGTTTTTTCACCTGGGCCGAATTTGGGTGTGTTCGAGGGCATCTGCGTCGCCACCATCCCTGAGCGCCGGTTTACATGAAAAAAGCAGTAGTGGGTATTTTATCGGGACCGGTTTGTTGCGGTCAAGGAAAAAGGAGGATTTACGGGATCGATCGTTTCTACAGTATCTGCAGACGAAAGCGACAGGCTCCTAAAAAGTCGCTTTCGAGCGGGTTTTAAGACTTTTCGTCTAAAAGCGCTGTGCATCGTTGAGCGTTGAAAACCCCAGGCTGTTTGAGGAGAAAAGCGACAACGTTTTCGGGATTTGGCGCAATGTTGCACAGCTTTTGAAAAGGTTTGGGCGAGCGAAAAAATCCGAACTTTTTACGAAATCGTCGATAGTCTGCAAGCGCCTGCCACATTGGGCAAAGAGGCTGAAATGTTAAAACAATGCAGGCGACCGCTTGAACGCAGGATCCGGTTTCACGAATTTCCAGTTTCAGCGGGCGCAACAGCGTGCGGCCGGCCTGCATTATTTTTTTTGATGCCCCGCAGTCAGCGCAGCTGTTTGGGGCGCTCGTCCACCACGCGCAGCGCTTTGCCCTCGCTGCGGGCGATAAACTTGGGTTCCACCAGGTTGACCTCGACGCTGATGCCCATCATGCCTTTGATGTGGCCGGCGATCTTGGCCTCGATTTCGAAGCGCTTTTCCGCGCCGGCTTCATAAACTTCCTTTCTGCCTTCCACCTGCACGATGAGCTGATCGAGGTAGCCTTTTTTGCGCACCACCAGGCGGTACTGGGGCTCGACCTCTTCGATTTCCAACAGGAGCGCTTCGATCTGGGAGGGGAAGACATTGACGCCGCTGATGATCAGCATATCGTCCGTGCGCCCGAAGACTTTGTCCATCTTGACCAGGGTCCGGCCGCAGGCGCATTTTTCGCGCCGCAGACGTGTGATGTCCTTGGTGCGGTATCGAATCATGGGCATGGCCTGGCGCTGCAGCGAAGTGAAGATCAGTTCGCCTTTTTCCCCTTCCGGTACGGGTTCGAAGGTCACCGGATCCACGATTTCCGCCAGGTAGTGGTCCTCGTTGATGTGCAGACCGTCCTGGGCCTCGCAGTCGAAGGCCACTCCCGGCCCGCCCAGTTCGGTGAGCCCGTAGGCTTCCATGGCCTTGATGCCCAGCCGGGCCTCGATTTCCTGGCGCATGGGGGTTGTCCAGGGCTCGGCTCCGAAGATGCCGACACGCAGCGGCAGGTCGCGGACGTTGATCTTCATTTCTTCGGCGCGCTCGGCGATGGTCAGGGCATAGGACGGTGTGCAGCACAGCACCGTGGAGCCGAAATCCTTCATGATCGTTATCTGGCGCTCGGTGAGTCCGGAACTGGTGGGAACGACCGCACATTTCACCAGAGATGCGCCCAGGTGGAAGCCCAGGCCGCCGGTGAACAGGCCGTAGCCGTAGGCATTCTGAACGATGTCCTCACCGGTGACGCCGGCGGCGGTGAAATTGCGTGCCATGCACTCGGCCCAGAAACCGAGGTCATCCGCCGTGTAGGGGCCGGTGATCGGTTTTCCGGTGGTGCCCGAAGAGGCGTGTACACGCACCACGTCTTTGAAAGGCACGGCGCACAGGCCAAAAGGGTACTCGTCGCGCAGGTCGGTTTTTACCGTAAAGGGCAGTTTGGCCACATCCTCCAGACGCTGGATATCATCGGGCTTGATGCCGGCCTCTTTGAATTTACGGCGGTAGAAGGGCACTTTCTTCTGCACCCGGGCAACCGTTTCGCGCAGTTTTTCCAGCTGCAGTTTCTGTAGCGCTTCCACCGTCATGGTTTCCGCTTTCTTGTTCCAGAGCATCGTTTTTCCTCCTTACTGTGAGTGGCGCAAAGGGCTTTTTTCTTCAGGCCGGCCGCCTTTTGCGGCGGTTGCAGGCTTCAAAGCTTCCCGGCGGCTGCAAAACCGAGATCAAAGGCCTTTAGGTTGGATTCCAGAAACGCTTTTTTGGTGTGCGTGCGCATGGCGCTCTGAACGTGTTCGGCGGTCATGGGCAGCACGCCGGTTTGGATCAGCGCCCCCAGAAGAACCATGTTGAGGGCCCGCGGATTCCCGGCTTCTGCGGCCAGGGCAGCGGCATCCATGGCGATCAGGCGTCGGGTTTTTTGGCGGATCAGCGCCTGCAGCGCCTCCACATCCGGATAGGTTCCCTGCCCGATGGCCACGGTAAAGGGAGCCAGCGGCGCCAGGTTGGTCACGGCAACGGACCGTGCGCTGCACCTTTTCAGGGAGCGCAGGGTTTCCAGAGGCTCGAAGCCCACCAGCACATCGGCTTCGCCGTCTGAAATGATCGGGCTGCGCGCCTTGCCAAAAACCATGGCGGATTCGACCACGCCACCGCGTTGGGCCATGCCGTGGATTTCACTCATGTGTACCGGAATTCCGGCCAGCAGGGCGGCCTGGCCGAGCACGCTGGATGCCAGCAGGTTGCCCTGTCCGCCCACTGCAACAATGATCAGTCTCGTGGTATCCATATCGATAAGGTGTCCTGTCTGTGGGTTGAGGTTCAAAAGCTTTTCAGCCGGCGGCTTTGACAGGCCGGATAGCGTTTTCCGGGCAGATCTGCGCACAGACCGCGCAGCCGATGCATGCGGCCGCATCAATTTTGACGCGTTCGGCTTCGATGTAAAAGGCCGGGCAGGCCAGCTGGTCGATGCAGTCGCGGTGATTCTTGCACGCCTCGCTGATGAAAAAGGCGCGCTTTTTCCGCAGCTTGTAGCTCTGGGCGAACAGGGCACAGGGCTCTTCCGAGATAATCACCGACACCCCTTCGAACTGCAGCGCCTCCTGGATGGCCTGGATACTTTTGTTGACCTTGTAAGGTTTGATGACCGTCACGTGATCGACACCCAGCGCACGCACCACCTTTTCAATTGAAATGCGGCCGTAGCCCTCCAGGTTGAAAACCGACATGTCCACCCCCGGGTTGGGCTGGTGTCCGGTCATGGCCGTGATGCCGTTGTCGAGAATCACCAGGGTGTAGTTGTGGCGGTTGAAGACCGCGTTGATCAAACCCGGGATGCCGGAGTGAAAGAAGGTCGAGTCGCCGATAAAACCGATCACTTTCTTGCCCGTGACTTTGGAGAAGCCACATGCCGTCCCCACCGATGAACCCATGCAGATCAAAAAGTCGGCCATGGAAAGGGGCGGCAGCAGACCCAGGGTGTAGCAGCCGATGTCCGTGGGGTAGATGGTTTCCATATCTAGGGCGTCGGCGGCTTTTCTCACCTCCAGATAGGTGGCCCGGTGGGAGCAGCCGGCGCACAGGTTGGGCGGACGCATGGGAAGCTCGGGGACATCCGAAGTGTCCACGGCCACCGGCGGCGTGTAAGCCACATCGAAGTAGCGCGCCAGGCAGCGGCGCACCATGCCCGGATCGAATTCGTACAAACGGGAGAACAGGTCATCGCGCTTGCCGCAGATGGGCAATGTCAGTCCGGCTTCCTGGGCAAGGGCTTTGACAGCCTCCTCCATCACCGGCTCGCCTTCTTCGACGATCAGCACCTTGTCGCAGGTTTTCAGAAAATCCTTGATGCGCCCGGCCGGCATGGGATGCGAAAAGCCCATACGCAGCACCTTGACGCGGTCTGCGATGTCCAGGTCGTCGACGGCGTCAAGCACATAGTTGTAACTGACACCGTTGCAGATAATGCCGCCGCTGCCCTGGCCGCTGACAATATTGTAGGTGGAGCCTTCAGACAGTTCGAGCGCTTTGGCATAATTTTTCAGCAATTTGACGTGCAGTTGGCGCGAAACCGCCGGTACGGTGACATAGTTCATGGGGTCCTTGGCAAAGTCTCCGTGCGTAAGCGGCGGCGTGATCGCGCCCAGGGTCACTTCGCCCGAAGAATGGTTGATGCGTGTGGTGGTGCGGAAGATGACCGGTTCCTGCAGCTGTTCGGACAGATCGAAGGCATAGATCAGCATTTCCCGGGCTTCATCTGTCGACGAGGGTTCGAGTACCGGCAGCCCCGAGAGTTTGCCGTAATAGCGGTTGTCCTGTTCGTTCTGGCTGGAGAACAGGAAAGGGTCGTCGGCGGTGAGCACCACCAGACCGGCCTTGGTGCCCACGTATGCCAGGGTCATCAGGGCGTCGGCGGCCACGTTCATGCCCACGTGCTTCATCATGCAAAAGGCGCGTACGCCGGCGTTGGCCGCGGCGGCGGCGACTTCCAGGGCGACCTTCTCGTTGGTGGAATACTCGAAGTAAAGGTCGCTTTCCTGTGACATCTGGAAAAGGTTGAAGGAAATCTCGGATGATGGCGTGCCGGGGTAAGTGGTGGCCACGGCCACACCGGCTTCGATGGCCCCGCGGGCGATGGCCTCGTTGCCCAGCAGCATCATTTTGCGGCCGGGATCGTCTGTCAGTAGCTTGTGCATGGCGGCTGTCCTTTTCTAATAAAACCGGGGAGTGATCCGGGTGTAAAGGGTCTGAATCTTCCGTGCCCAAACCGCCCAAGCCAGCTTATGCAGAGCATAGGGCTTACGGGTTAAACGGCGCTTCCCGACCGGATTTTCGGCCGGCCGGGGTTATTTCATGGGGCCCGCCCTGTTCCGGCGGGCCAGCCGGGCCGGAATCTAAAGCAAGTCTCATGTTGCCTGCGGCATTTCAGGCGCCCTTGTATGCCGGCCGGCGGCGCCCAACGGACGAAAGGCCTTCCAGGGCGTCGGCGGTGGAGAAGATCTCGGCCAGGTGGCCAAGTTCGATCTCGACGGCCTCACGCATGGGTTTTCCGACCTGGGCGTCGATGATGCGGTTGGCCAGTTCGACGGCCAGCGGTGCTTTGTAGCCGATGATCTTGGTGGTTTTGGCGGCCAATTCGTCGGGTACACCCCGGGGCGGCTGGCCGACCAGCAGGCGCTGGACGTTTTCCGGACTGCAGGTTTCCGCCAGCGGCTGGAGGTGTGCCGGGATTTCAACCGGCGTATACTTGTCTTTCGCCGGTGCGGCAATCAGCGATTGCACGGCATCTGCCACCTCGGCCGGGGCCACCACTTTTGAGACGATGCCCAGAGCGGCGGCATCCGCCATGCTGAGGGGCGCGCCGGTAAAGACGTAATACTTCGCCAGTTCGGGCCCCACGTGCCGGGCCAGGCGCAGCATCCCGCCCAGACCCGGATAGATGCCGATGCCGGTTTCCGGGAAGGCCATGGAACCGGCCGGCGTACCGATGATGGCCCGGCAGGCCAGGGCCAGTTCGCTGCCGCCGCCCAGCGACAGTCCGTCGATCAGCGCGATGGTCAGCTTTTTTGAATTTTCGATGCGCAGCAGAAGTTCGTGGCCCCGGCGCGTGAAGGCCACGATGTCGTCAATACGCCCGGCCTTGATCTTGTCCACGAAGTACTTGATGTCGGCCCCGGCTACGAAAGCCTTGCCGGCGCCCTGGAAGACGACGGCGGCAACCGCAGGGTTCTGCTCCGCTTCGCTGAAGCGTGCTTCCAGCTGGTCGACCACGGTTTCGTTCAGGGCGTTCATGGCCTCGGGCCGATTGATCGTGATAAAGGCCGCGTTGTCTTTGATGTCCAGGTCCACGAAAGAGAAGGCGAACGGCTTTCCCGCCTGTCTCTGGCGCGCCAGGATCTTCGGGAAGGTGAAGTCCGGGTAACGTTGGCAAATGGCTTCGACCACCGCGCAGGTCTTGTCGATGCCGATGCGGTTCATGATTTCGAAGGGCCCGGCACTCCAGCGTAGCCCGATCTTGGCACCGCGGTCGGTGTCCTCGATGGAAGCCACGCCTTCGTCCACCAATGCGGCGGCGACCCCCAGACAAACACCGAAGAAGCGGTCGGCAATGGATTCTATGGCGGATTCATCCACCGTACCGGTAAGGTCCCAGTTCTCTTGCTTCTGCATCTGCGCTCGCAGAATATCGGCAGGTGCGTAAAAAGGCCCCAGCTCTTCCCCCAGCGTGGTGGCCGCATGCACGGCGATGGGGATGCCGGTGACGTTCATCAGCTCGAAGGCGCCCATGCCGATGCGAAAGGCCTGCTTGGCGGCTTTCTCGATGGTGGGGATGTTGGCCAGTTGCTCTTCGAGCATGCGGGCGGCCTCGTTCAAAAAGGGGACGAAAAACCGGTTGACGCAGAACCCCGGCGCGTCCTTGACCACGATGGGGGTCTTGCCGTGCAGCTTGGCCGCCAGCAGGCTTTTTTCGAGCGTTGCCCGGCTGGTGCCCTCGTGGGGGATGACTTCCAGCAGCCGGTTCTTGGCCGGATGAAAGAAGTAGTGCAAGCCGATGAAGCGGTCCGGGCGGTGGGTTTGGGTGGCGAATTCACGGACGTAGAAGCTGGAAGTGTTGGTGGCCAGAATGGTGGCCGGCGCACAGATTTCGTCCAGGCGCTGAAAGAGGTCGGATTTCACCTTTTTATCCTCGAAAACCGCTTCGATGACGAGATCCGCATCGGCCACGGCCGCCATGTCGGTGGTGCCGCTGACGCGCCCCAGGATCTCGTCGGCCTGCTGCGGCGAAAAGATCTTGCGCGCCACGCCCTCGTCCAGCATCTTTTGGATGGTACCCATGCCACGGTCGACAAATTCCTGTTTGATGTCCACCATCACCACGGGGATGCCTTCTTGGGCGATTTTCTGGGCGATGCCGCTGCCCATATTGCCGGCGCCGATGACGCCCATTTTATTGATTTGAGCCATGTTGAACCTCCTGACATTCCTTCCGCCGGGCACCTGGCGTCGGTTTTTCCGGCAGTTGCCTGCGGTTTCACATTTTTTGTTAGCGGGTACGAAACCCGAAAATCAGCGGTTTTTCCACCGGGGCCGGCGTTTTTCGAAAAAGCTGGCCATGCCCTCAGCCGTGTCTTGGGTCTTCATCAGGGTGTTTAGGAAAAGATCGTTGACAGCAGAAAGCGCTTCGTCAAAGGTCATCCGGGTGTGCTGCTTCACGGCGCGTTTGTTCAGACGTAAAATCAGCGGGCTGGCGTTTTTGAAATCCTGGATGCGTTTTGCGACGGTGGATGTGAAATCGTCTTCACGGGTCACCTGGCTGACAAAGCCCAGCGTCTGGGCGTCGGCAGCCGAGTAGATCCGCCCACCGGCGCAGATCTCGATGGCTTTTGCCGGGCCCACCAGCTGCGGCAGGCGGACGGCGGCATAGGGCGGCAGAAAGCCGAGCCGCACCTCGGGTTGTCCGAAGGTGGCTTTTTCGGAAGCGATGATCAGGTCGCAGGCAATGGCGTATTCCATACCGCCGCCCAGGCAGGCGCCGTGAACGGCGGCGATGATGGGTGCTTCGATGGCCTCGATCAGTTCGAAGGAACGCTTGAAGACGGCAATCATCCGATCGACCATCTCCGCTTTGTGGTCGCCGACGTCCACGCCGGCACACCAGCTGGGGCCTTCGCCGAAAAGGACCACGCACTTGATGCTGTTGTCTTCGGCGAGGCGCGCCAGCAGGGCATTGAGTTCTTCGATCATACCGATGGTAAACACGTTGTGTTTGGGCCGGTCGAGGGTGATGCGGGCCACCTGATCCTCGATGGCGAGTTTGACGGTCTGCGAAGGGGTCATTTTTTGTTCCTCTTTCTTAAATTTCTCCAAAACAGGCGGAGGCAAGTCGGCAGCCATCAGTCGTGGTCAGGCGGTGTCGGCCTTTTCGAATACATAGTTCAGCTGCCCGTTCGGCAGATGGTTGGCCCGGGTTTTGACGGCCATGCCGATCTCGATATCGTCGTCCTTTAAACCGTCGGCCAGACGCCCGAAGACCTTGAAATCGCCGTAGTCGGCCAGTGCGATACAGTAAGGCAGGTCGTTTTCAAACCCCACCGGGGCGTATTTCAGGCGGCTGTATGTCACCAGTCTGCCGGTGCCGGTGACGTCGAACCACTCCACGTGGCTGGAAAGGCACTTGAAGCAGTCGTTGCGCGGCGGGAAAAACCGCGTGCCGCAGTCCACACAGCGCGTGCCGGTGATGCGCCCGTCATCCAGGTGGCTGACAAAGTCGTTCACCCGGGTGGTGGCGGTGAAGCTGACCGTGCCGAATTTGGCGAAGCGCGTGTCGATTTCCTTTTTTTTGCCCATGGTTACCTCCCCAGAATGGTGACGTTGCCATACAGCCCCACGCCGCCGATATTGTGTACCAGACCGATGGCCGGGTCGTTTACCTGCATGTCACCGGCTTCGCCGCGCAGCTGCAGAACGATGGTGCGGATCTGCGAACCACCGGTGGCGCCGATGGGATGTCCCTTGGAGAGCAGACCGCCGTCAACGTTGACCGGGATTTGTCCCTCCTTATAGGTGGCCCTGCTGCGGATGAGCTCCGGGCCCTGTCCGGGCGCAGCGAAGCCCAGGTTTTCGTAAGCCATCATTTCGGCGATGGTAAAACAGTCGTGCACCTCGGCCACGTCGATGTCCGCCGGACCCACACCGGCCATGGCATAGGCCTGGTCGGCCGCCCGGCGGGCGGCCGAAAGCCCGGTCAGCATTTCGCGGCCGGCCAGGTTGACACTGGCCGTAGCGGCGCCCAAGCCCAGGATCCAGACGGGTTTTTTGCACCAGGCTTTGGCCTTTTTTTCGTTGGTGACGATGACGCAGGAACTGCCGTCGGCGTTGGCGCAGCAGTCGCCCACCCGCAGCGGGCTGGCCACCGGGCCGGCCATGAAGCTTTCTGGATCGGCCAGCATTTCTTCGGTAACGGCCTTGCGGTACACGGCCAGTGCGTTGATCTGGCCGTAGGTGGACGCCTTGACGCGGATCAATGCCAGGTCTTCCAGGGTGGTGCCGTAGGTTGCCATGTGGGCCTGAGCGAACATGGCATAGTAGGCCGGCATCATGGTGCCGAAGGGGCTTTCCCACTGGATGTCGGCACCGCGGCCCATGCGCTCCTGGGACTCGGAAGAGGTGATCTCGGACATCTTCTGGAAACCGATCACGGCCACCGTGTCGTGCAGGCCCGATTCCACCAGCGAATAGGCCAGGCGCACGCCCATGCTGCTGGAAGAGCACAGCGATTCCACATAAAATGTGGGCTGCGGGTTCAGCCCCAGGTACTCGGCGAAAACGCCGGCCGGTGAGCGCTGTTTGTCATATTCTGGTGCCGAGCAGATCACTGATGCGTCGATTTGTTCGGTGGCCAGTTCGGCATCCAGCATGGCTGCCTTGAACCCCTCGAAAGCCAGTTCGCGGATGGAACCGGGGTACTGGCGTACGAAGGCGCTCTGGCCGACTCCGATGATGGCGACTTTTCCCATGCTCTCTCCTGTCTAGTCTTGGATGGTTTGTGCCAACTCGCCGGTTTGTTCGGCGTTTGGTGATCTTGACGATAATCTGACCCGGTGCATTGTTTTAAATGTACTGTCCGCCGTCGACCTTGATGATCTCGCCGGTAATGTGGCGTGCCTTTTCCGATGCCAGAAAGGCAATCACATTGGCCAGATCCTCGGGCTGGCCGACGCGCTTTAAGACGATTTCGGCCAGCGCCATGTCCACGATTTTGTCCCGCGCCTCGGATTGCTTCAGCATGGCCGTTTCGATAAGACCCGGTGCCACGGCGTTGACGTTCACGCCGAAGGCGCCCAGCTCCTTGGCCAGGGCCTTGGTGTAGCCGATGATGCCGGCCTTGGAGGCCGAGTAGTTGGTCTGTCCGAACTTGCCCCGCAGGCCGTTGATCGAGGTTACATTGATAATTTTACCGGAACGCTGTTCCTTTAACATGGGCGCCACATGGCGTACAAAATTAAAGTATCCCTTTAAATTAACGGCGATCACCCGATCCCACTGTTCCTCGCTCATCTTCCAACACACGCCGTCCCAGTTCATGCCGGCGTTGTTGACCAGGATGTCGATGCGTCCGAATTCCGCAGACGCGGCCTCAACCACCCGGCGGGCTTCGTCAAAGGAGGCGATATCGCATTGCAGCGCCAGCGCCTGGCGGCCCATGCCGATGATTTCGTCGCGCACGGCAAAGGCTTCGTCGGCGTGCTTGCGGTAGGTCAGGCAGACATTGGCGCCCTCGCGTGCCAGTTCGAGGGATGTTGCGGTGCCGATCCCCTGGGAGCCGCCCGTCACGATGGCGTTTTTGTTTTCCAGCAGCATGTTTCGTCCTCTCTTTCGCAGCCGGCAGCGCAGCCACTCTAAAAGTTATATAAAAGCTACATTACAGCTACGATTAGGGGGAGTCAAGAAAAAAATGGGCTTCATTACGGACAGTCCAAGATCCCCGGCGGCAGCATGCCCGGGGCCCGTTGGCGGTGCCAATCGCCTGTCGCGAGTCCATGCGGAGTTGGCAAGACCGGCACCAAAATACCTGTACTTTCGGGAAAACCAGGTCCCGGTGATTGCATATCGGCGTTTTTCGGACAGAGAACTCGGCGTCTTTTCAGATAGAGAACATGGAAATTCTTCCGGGAAACGCATCCCAGACATAGACCCCGGACATCGAGCACTGGAGAAAAGATGAGGAGGAAGGTCGCATGGAACTGTCCCGGTTACCCGATGCCCGGCTGCAGGTTGAGGCCGTGCGGTGCTGCTGACGCTCCGGCGCGATGATGTGGGCAACACCAACACCCTGACCGGGACCGCACTGGCGACGATATTATCGCTACGGCCCGTTGGGTCAACCGCGCCCCGGAGGTTGCGGTGCTGGTGCTGACCGGCACCGCCAGGACTTGCGGACATTTCGCTTGGGAAAAAATAAGACCGCGTTTTATGCTTTATCGTCTGTGCAGGTGTCAATGGCCGGGAAACGCGCCGGCCGCATCAATTGCGGCAAACCATGATCTTGGACCGCCTCCCGGGTGTCGTTACTTTTTCCACATGCGCGAAATGTTTTTGCAGCACCTCTTTTTCATGTCTCAACGTCGTGACGGCCTGTCTGGTGCCCATGGAGAGCAGTCGAATATATAGCAGCATGCGGATCAAGGGGTTTTCCGGCAGGTCGTGCTCCATGATGAAGAGGGGTTTTCCGGGCTTGAGGACCCGGGCCGCTTCGCGCAGCATTTGTTGCTGCGTTTTCCCCTTCAACTCGTAAAAAGCATGCGAACAGGTCAGGGCGCTGAAACAGTTGTCTTTAAAAGGAAGGCGCGCGGCGTCGGATTGCAACAGGGCGATGTCGGCATGCTTTCCGACTTTCATTTTGCAGACCTTGAGCATGCCCGGTGAGAAATCGAGGCCCACGACGAGTCCCGTTGGGCCCACCTTCTGGCGCAGAAAACCCAGCAAGGTGCCGGTACCGGTGCAGATGTCAAGGACGAAATCACCTTCTTGTACCGGGACTCTGCCGGACAAGAAGCTCCTCAGACCGTCCCGGGCGTCACGGGAGTGAAAGGCCACAAAACGGTCATAGTATCCCGCAAATGCATCGTAGTATCTTTTCCGCAGATGTCTCATGGACGGTCTTCCACCAGGCACGCCATGCGGTCTGTCAGGCGTATCAGCGCTTGCGGGATATATCCTCCAGAATGCGCTTCACCTGGTCCAGTTCCTGCCCGTACTGTCCCCAGTTGCCGGCCCTCAGGGCCTCCAGCGCGCGGTTGTAGTGGTTCAGCGCTTTGCGGGCCATCTCGGGCAGGATGCCCACGGCGTGGCCGGCCATGGCCTGCTGCGCCTGTTTCGGGGGGATGCCCTCAACCTTGAAAACTGCCCGCAGCGCCTGGTCCAGATTGGTGCGCATTTCCAGCTGCTCACCAAAAGCCACCACGACGCGTTTCAGCTCCGGCATTTCGCTTTGTTCCGACTGCAGGTAGACCGGCTCGACGTAGATGAACGACTGGTCAATGGGAATGATGAGCAGGTTGCCCCGGATAACGCTGGAACCCTTCTGGCCCCAGAGGGTCAGTTTCGAGGAAATATCCGGTTTCTGGTTGATGCGTGCTTCCATCTGCATGGGGCCGTAGATCAGTTTTTCCTTGGACAGTTTGTAGACCACCAGTTCGCCGTAATGTTCGCCGTCACAGCGGGCACACATCCAGGAAACCATATTGTTTTTTTTAGACGGTGTCAGCGGGAGCATTAGAATAAACTCTTCTGACGAGGCACCGGGCAGTTTCATGATGATGTAATACGGAATCATCTTCTGTTCTTTGCCCTGGTAGATCTCATGGGGAATATTCCACAGGTCTTCCTGGTTGTAGAAAACCTTGGGATCTTTCATGTGGTACACATTGTACATTTCAGCCTGGACGGTAAACAGATCCGTGGGGTAACGCAGGTGTTTTTTCAAAAATGCGGGCATGGCGCTGATGGGCTTGAAAAGACTGGGGAAGATCTTCTGATAGGTCCGGACCATGGGATCGTCGGGATCGACCACGTAGTAGCTGACCTTTCCGTTGAACGCATCGATGACCACTTTGACCGAGTTGCGGATGTAGTTGAACCCCCGGGTGCGCCGCGATTCGGTAATGGGTTCGGAATAGGGGTACATGTTCGACGTGGTGTAGGCGTCGTGAATCCAGTAGAGCCGGCCGTCTTCGCCGACAACGATATAGGGGTCCGAATCGTAGGATAAAAAAGGTGCGATGGTTTCATCCCGATCTGTGATGATGCGATGCAGCATGATACGGGAATGGTCGGTTACGTATCCGGTCAAAAGAATTTTGATATCCGAAAACTGCCAGGCGTAAACTATTTTTCGCAGCCAGCTGGACAGCTGCACGCCGCCGTCTCCCTGATAGGTGGTGTAAACGTTCTGGTTGCCTTTGGGATAGTCGAACTCTTTGGTTTTGCTGCGCACGATGGCATAGGTGTCGGTCTCTTCACCGTAGTAGATTTCCGGACGCGAAATCTTGAGTGCGACACTGGCGCGCGGCGGGATGTCTTTCAGGATGAATTTCGGCATGCCTTCAGCAGTGACCTCGTTGACGGGATTCATCACCACACCGTAGCCATGGGTGTAAATGAGATGCGTATTGACCCATGTTCTGGCGCGCAGGGGGATTTGGGACGGAGGCAATTCCCGCGCGGCTAAGGCGACTTCCTGGGGGATGCCGAAATTGTAGCGGTCCACGTCGACGCTTTTAAAATCGTAGTACAGGCGGATTTCCTGGAGCTGTTTGTAGGTCTGGATCAGCGGACGGCGGTCCCACAGGCGGATGTTTTTAATGGTGGCGCGGTTTTTCTGGATGTCGGCATAGGTGACAGGGTGGTCCATGGGAAACTGTTTTTCATGAATTTTGTTGAGACCGTATCCCAGGCGTGTAAAGCGGATATTGTTGATGATGTACGGGGATTCCTTGGTGACTTCGTTGGGTTTAACCACATAGCGCTGCAAAAGATAGGGATAAATCCAGCCGGCGACGACGATCACGGCAACAAAAACAGCCGTGGCGTAAAAGATGAGCTTCCATTTTTCCAGAAATGCGCTGATGAGCAAGGTGGTGGCCAGTGCCAGGGCCAACACCACCAGCACCCAGTAGGCCGGAATCAGCGCGTGTACATCCGTGTAACTGGTGCCGTAGGCCACGCCGCGGGTGGAGTACAGGGTGTCGTAGAGGTGCAGCCGGTACATCCAGGCAATGCCCAGCACGAACAGAGACCCCAGGATGGCGAGGTGAACGCCGGCCCTGGGATAAACGAACAGCTGGTTGGCGTCGAAGGTAACCGCCTGGCGGGTATGGTAGCACAGCAGCGTGGCCGCGGTGACCATCAGCAGTGCGTAGAGATACCAGCCCTGCAGAAAGTGGTACAGGGGCAGGCGAAAAACGTAAAAGCCGGCATCTTTTGAAAAAATCGGATCGCTGACCCCGAATTTGGAAGCATGCAGGGATTTCAAAACCACGTCCCAGTAGCTAACGGCGCCCAGCCCCATGACAATGGCGGCCAGCAGGGTGATGGCCGTCCAGGCGTATTTGGAGCGGCCGGGTGCGAAGATGAGGTCCAGTGCGGTGATTTGGTCTTCGGGGTTGAATTCCCTGACAACATACGTGGGCCGGGAAATTTTATGCGCCACACTGATGTTCAGCGCTGCCGCAGCTGCGAAAATTATAAAATAAACTATAAACATCAGTATCTTGGTAATCAGAATGGTGGTAAAGACCCCGCCGAACCCCAGGTGGCGGAACCACAGCCAGTCGCCGTAATAATTGACAAAAAGAGTGAGCATGGCCAATACGGCCGCGGCCACGATTACCAGTGAAATGATGCCCGAGCGGTGTTTCATTGAAAAGCTCCGATGTTGGGATCTATAGCGAAATTAACGTTTGCGCCCGCAGGAGGTTTGGGACCTGGTGGGGGGCGGTGCGACACGATGAACCATTTTCGATGGGACGTAGTCTGTCAGAGTTGTTTGTGTAAAGCAAGCCGGACGTTTAAAACCGGCTGAAAAAAACGCCGAGGCTCTGGGGCGCCTTTTAACACTGTCAGAAGAGAAGCGCAATACCGAGTTCAAGCCCCCATGCCAGCATCAGGAAGAGCAACGACGACAGCCACATCAGGCCACAGGCACGGTGTACATGCGGCGCGTGGGTCTCGCCGAAGGCAATGCCGACCCAGGGTTTCGCGACCTGACGGCCGCCGTAGGTATTGGGACCATTCAGTCGCACTGAGAGGGCGCCGGCAAAGGCGGCTTCCGGGTAGCCGGCGTTGGGGCTGGCGTGGTGCGATCCCTCACGAAAGGCGGTTTTCAGCGTGGCCTTTGCCGAAAGACCCAGCAAACGGGCGGCAGCGGCGATGACGGGCACGGCCAGGCGGGCCGGCAGGAAATTGGCCGCATCGTCCAGGCGTGCCGCAGCCTTGCCGAACCGACGGTAAGTTTCGTTCTTATAGCCCACCATGGAATCCAGGGTGTTGACCATCTTGTAGGCCACGGCCAGCGGCGCACCGCCGATGGCAGCGTAAAACAGCGGGCTGATGACGCCGTCGACCAGGTTTTCGGCAAGTGTTTCCACCAGCGCCCGGCGCACGGCGAATTCATCAAGGTGCGCGACATCGCGGCCGACGATCATGGCCAGTTTTTTCCTGGCCGCATGAAGTCCCTGCCCATCGATGGTCCTATGTACGTCGGCGGCGGCATCGGCCAGGCTGCGCGTCGAGATGCTGTAGTAGACCAGCAGGATTTCGGCTGCAGTCCGCAAAAAGGGGTGTAGACGCCCGCTAAGGGCCAGCAAAGCAGCGGCAAGAATCCAGGCGGCAAGGACCAGGCAGGCCGTAAAAAGGCCGCCGCAAAGGATTGTGGGAAGCGCGAGACGCCGAAAACGCGGCTCGCAAAAGACGATGGCCTTTCCCATCCAGCGCACCGGGTGGGGCAGGCGCGGCGGGTCGCCAGCGCTAACGTCCAGCAGAAAGGCGGCCGGCAATACGAGCAACGACCCGGCGGAAAGCATCTCAAATCCTCCTGCAGCCAGCCGCCGGCCTTGTGGTGGATAGAGGAGTCGACGCCATCAGGTCCATCAATGCTTCGGTCAGGCGCCGGTTAGCCTGGCGGGTCTTCAATGAGATCCGGATATACTGTACCGAAAGGCCGGCGAAGTTGCTGCAGTCGCGTATCAGGATGCGCTGCTTCAGCAGTTGCCGTTGAACGTCTGGCGCCCGGTGGCGGTCGGGCAGTTTTAGCAGCACAAAGGAGGTTTCACTGGGGAAAATGCTGAGACCGCAGACGGCACCGAGACGCTTTTGCAAACACGTTCTCTCGGCCTCGATGTGCTCCCGGCTGCGGGCGATGAAAGCCTCCGTTTCCGGAGTGTGGGACATGAGGTACTTGACGGCGACCTGGGCCAGGGCGTTGACGTTCCAGGGCACCGCGAAGCGGTCCAGGGCCTTGATGACATCGCCGGACGCGGACAAGAAGCCGATGCGCAGGCCCGGAATCCGGAAGATCTTGGATAGTGAATTGAGTACGATCAGGTTGTTGATGCGCGCATCGATCAGCGTCCGGGCCTTGGCGGGTGCCGCAAAGGGCAGGTAGGACTCGTCGAGCACCACCCGTACCTGAGGATGGCGGCGGCAGAAGCCGGCGATGGCGGCCGGCGGCAGCAGCGCGCCGGTGGGGTTGTTGGGATTGCAGAAGAAAATGGTGTCGGCATCACGGTTTTGCGCCAAGGCCTCTTCGAGGTCGGGGAAAAACGCGTTTGCGGCGCCTGCGTACCAGAACGCAAATGGCACCCGGGCTCTTTCGCAGGCCGTGGCATAGTCGGCGTAGGTGGGCCCCATGATCAGGGCCCGCCGCGTACCAAGGGCACGCGGCAGACTGTAGATGAAATGCGTGGTGCCGTTGGCGGCCAGCACGTTTTGGGTGCAAAGACCGTACCTGCGGGCAAAGGCCGCCGTCATCCCGCCGGCATCGACTTCCGGCAGGGCGCAGACGGTGTGGATCTGCGTCTTGAGATGCGCGAGCAGGCCCGGCGGCGGCCCCAGGGGGTTGACGTTGCTGCTCATGTCCACGATTTCAGACGGACGGCAGCCGAGTTCGGCGGCGGCGGCATGGATGTTGCCGCCATGTCCCCATATCATGACGCGCCTCCGGCGCAGGCCACCAGAAAGAGCAGCGCTTCGACGGTCTCGATCATGGCGCCCAGCATGTCGCCGGTGATGCAAGCCATTTTGCGGCGGTAATAGCTGATCACGGCGGCGGTCGTCAGGGCGCACAGCGCCAGCAGCAGGATACCCCGTAGTCCGCATAAAAGCGCCAGTCCGGCAGGCACCAGGACCCAGCGCAGGTTGCGGCGCGCAAGGGGCTCTTCAAAAAAGGCCTGGCCCGTACCACCCTGGGGGCGTCCGTAGGGCAGGGCGCGCATGCCGAACAGGGCGCTGGAGCGCGAAAGCGCCGGGATGATCAACAGTATCAGGAAACGCTGCCGGGTAAGGGCCGCCAGCGCGGCATACTTGATGCCCAGGCCGGCGATGATGGCCACAAGCCCCATGGTGCCCAGACGGCTGTCCTTCATGATCTCGAGGGCCCGCTGCCTTCCCCGGCGGCTGAAGATGCCGTCGGCCGTATCGCCCAGGCCGTCGATGTGCAGGGCGCCGGTGATGATGGCCAGCAGCACCACGTCCACGGCCGACGCGACCGGGCGGGGCCAGACGCCGCCGGCCAGCAGGTCACCGGCCGCCAGCAGACCCCCCACAACCAGCCCCGCGATGGGGAACAGAGGCACCATGGCTGCCGGCGCCAGCGGCTGCGGCCGGCCCAGCGGCAGGATGGTCAGAAACTGCAGTGCTGCAATGAGCCGCTTCATGGCAGGTCTCCCTTGACGGGCACCGGAATGCCGGCCACCGTCCATACCACGCGGCCGGCCACGGCAGCCACACGTTGGTTGGCCAGACCCACCAGATCCCGGTAGCGCCGTGCCAAGCCGTTTTGCGGCACGATGCCGGCGCCGATTTCGTTGGAGACCACAAAAACGGGGCAGCGCACGGCTTCGAGTCTCGCCGCCAGTTTTTCAATCTGCTGCTCCACACGATGGTCGTGTGCCTTCGCACCGCTCTTTTCCATCAGGTTGCTGACCCACAACGTCAGGCAGTCCACCAGGATGACGTCCTGGTGTAATTCCTGGGCCTGAAGTGTTTCGGCAAGCGCCAGTGGAACTTCAAGGGTCTGCCAGGCCTGGCTGCGGTGCTGCTGGTGGCGGTGCACACGCGTGCGCATTTCGTCGTCGGCCGGCCGGCAGGTGGCCACGAAGAGTTTCCGTAAACCGGGCATGCGCGTGGCGCATTCCAAAGCATAGCCGCTCTTCCCGCTGCGGCAACCGCCGATGATAAAACAAACCGGATTCACAGGTATTCTCCCAAAAGCAACGTGTTGGTGAGAGTCGTCAGATCGATGTGCTTTTCGAAATGCGACGCCAGAAGATCGTACTGGCGCTGGCGCGCTTCGGAGCCGAATTGAGAATCGACGTCGAGATGCGCCAGTCCGATGTGCGCCAGCCATTTACGCACAATTTCGGGGTTGTCGAAAAATCCGTGCAGGTAGGTGCCCATGGCGCCGTTTTGGCGGTCCGTGCAGCCGTCGGTATCGCTGCAGGTTGCGGCGTTGCGTGCGTGTAGTGTCAGAAAGTCGTTTCCGCCCAGCCGGCGGGTGGTGCCCATGTGGATTTCGTATCCGCTGCCCCGCGCCCGGCCCCACGAAAAGCGCGTCAACGAGGTGGTCTTGGGCGCCTGCAGGGTCGTTTCCACGGGCAAAAGGCCGAGGCCGGCACTGCTGCCGGGGCGGCCCTCCAGCCCGTGGGGGTCGTGGACTTTCCTCCCCAGCATCTGGAAACCGCCGCAGATGCCCAGCACGTGACCACCGTTTTGGGCGTACGCCTTGAGCCGTTCGCTCCAGCCGACGGATTCGAGCCACGCCAGGTCGGCGCGCGTGTTTTTGGAGCCGGGCAGGATGACCGCGGCAAAGCCGGACAGCGCACGCGGTGCCTGGAGGTAGACCAGCTGCAGCTCCGGCACACGTGCCAGGGGTTCGAAGTCGGTGAAATTGGCGATGTGCGGCAGACGGATCACCGCCACAGCCGCCCCCGAACCCGCATCGGCTTTGGGATCGACGGGCTTTTCAATAACGACGGAGTCCTCGGCGTCGATGTGGATGTGGTCGAACCAGGGCAGTACGCCCACCACCGGCCGGCCGGTTTTATTTTCAATCCATTGGCAGCCGGTGGAAAACAGGGTGATGTCGCCGCGGAAGCGGTTGATCAGGATGCTGCGGATGCGTCGGCGGTCGTCCGGCGGCAGGCAGGCCAGCGTACCCACGATCTGGGCGAAAACGCCGCCGCGGTGGATGTCGCCCACCAAAAGTGCGGCGGCGTCGGCATAGGCGGCCATGGGCAGGTTGACGATGTCGTGGGCCATGAGGTTGACTTCGGCGCAGGAACCGGCGCCTTCCATGATGACAAGATCGTAGTCCCGGCGCAACCGGTCCAGGGAGGCGCCAGCCGTCTCGAAGAGGTCTTGTTTTTCACAGTGGTACTCGGCGGCACTGCAGTTTTGGCGGGCCACGCCGCGTACCACCACCTGAGCGCCCACCTCGCTGGTGGGCTTAAGCAAGATGGGGTTCATGTCCACATGCGGTGCCATGCGCGCGGCTTCGGCCTGTACGATCTGGGCGCGGCCCATCTCCAGCCCCTCGGGCGTCACACCGGAGTTGTTGGACATGTTCTGGGCCTTGAAAGGCGCCACACGCAGGCCATGGCCGGCAAAAATTCGGCAAAGGGCGGTCACCACAATGCTTTTGCCCACGTCTGAGCCGGTGCCCAGCACGGCCATGCACGCAGCCGGTTTCCCGGATCGTCTGATTTTGCTGATCAAGGCTTTCATGCCATCTGCCTCCGAAACCGCATCACAGCGGTTTGGTGCCGTCGTCGAAGGCGGGCGTGTCTTTCAATGCATATTTCATGGCATACCCGCGTGGCGTGACCACACGCCCGCAATAGGAAAAGGTGCTGGAGTTGCCGATAAACAGCGTTGTTTGCATGTCCACCGCTGCACGGTGCAGCTGGTCCAGGGAAACCACCTGCACATGCTGGCCGTCACGGCCGGCCCGTGTGACGATGCCCGCCGGAGTCTGCGGTGCGCGGTGGCGCAAAACGATCTGCTGGGCCGCTGTCAGCTGCCAGTTTCTTTTGCGGCTTTTGGGATTGTAGAGTACGATTACGAAATCGGCGGCCGCCGCAGCATCCAGACGCTTCTGGATCACTTCCCACGGCGTCAGCAGATCGCTCAGGCTGATGACGGCAAAGTCATGGGTCAGCGGGGCACCCAGAAGCGCGGCACCGGCGCACAGGGCCGGCACGCCGGGCACGATTACGACATGCAAAACAGGCTCTTTCCCGCCGGCCGCCGTATGCCCTTGGCAATCCGCTATGGCAATGTGGCGCAGCCGGCAGAGTTCCAGGATCAGGCCGGCCATGGCGTAGATGCCGGCGTCGCCGGAAGACACCAGCGCACAGCAGCGGCCGCCAAGTGCGGCATCGATGACGGCCTGGGCGCGCTCGACTTCGCCCTTCATGGGCGTTACGATGACGGTTTTGCCGGCAATCAGTGGACGGATCAGGTCGATGTAGGTACCGTAGCCGGCCACCACATCTGCATCGGAAAGCACCCGGTGGGCCTGCGGCGTCAGTTGGTCGGCGCTGCCGGGTCCGATGCCGACGATATACAATCGATGCGTGCGATGGCCACCGTCACGTTGGCGGTCTTCTGTTTGGGCACCACCAGCACGGACGTTTTGGCGGCTCTCAGAGCTGCTGCTTCGCATACGCTGCTTGCTCCTGTGTGTTTGCGGACCATCTCCGAAGGAGTGGGCACGGAAGAAACCGCGTTCAACTGCGCGCGGCTGAAAAATCGGATGTCGACGTTGAGTTCATCGGCCAATTCCAGCAGGCCGGGTTCGTCGCGTTTGATATCGATGCTGGCCAGGCAAAAAATACTGCCGGCGGCCAGGCGCCTGTCGGCCAGCACCTGGCCAAGCAGTGCGCGCATTTCACCTGACGGCGTGCCGCGGTTGCAGCCCATGCCGACCACCAGGCTGCGCGGCCGCAGGATCAGCGTTTGCGGCGGCAGGTCCACGCAGCGATCGTCGATGAAAACCGCGGCGGCGGCACCGCCAAGCCCCGCGATGATATCGGCTTCCGAGGGGCCGTCAACCCGTGTCGCCTGGGGCAGTTTTTGCGCCAGCAGGCCGTGGGGGTCATACAACGCCGGTTTTTCTCCTTTCAGCAGGGCCATGCTGACATACCGGATAGCACCGGGATTTTCAATCAAAAGATCCTGCTCGACGGCCATCACGTCGATGGCCGGCAGGGCGTTGACATCCGTGGCGGTGGTAATCACGGGGCGTGCACCCAGGATACGGGCCATCTCGACAGCCAGGGCATTGGCGCCGCCGATGTGTCCGGACACCAGGCTGATGGCATGGCGGGCGTCCTCGTCGACGACCACCACGGCGGGGTCCCGGGTCTTGCGGTCCAGCAACGGTGCGATCAGGCGCACCACAATGCCGCTGGCCATGACGAAGACGTGCCCGTCGTGGGCTGAAAATTCGCCGGCCAGTGCATCCGCCAGACGATTGAAACTCCGTGCACCGTCCGGCAGACGTCCGCCGGACGCGGTTTGTGAAAGGCGCAGGTGGACACCCGGCCTGGCACGGCTGATGCGTCGGGCCACTTCAGCCGCCCTGGGAGTCAGGGCCCACACCGCCAGGCTGCCACCGGCGTCAGGTTTTGCAGCGGCGGAAGGCATGCGAAAACTCCTTGTCGTAAAGCCGTGAGCGGTGCGCCAGCGTTTCCAGGCTGACGGCCAGCACCTGCCCCGCGATGATCAGCGCCTGGCGTGTGATTTTCTCGCGGCGCACCGTCTGCGCCAGTTTTCCGGCGGTGGTGGTGATGATCTTTTCTTCCGGCTGGCTGACACGGTATACCACGGCACAAGGGGCGTCCTTGCCATAGTGGGTGCATAAAACCGTCTGGACCTCGTCGATCAGCGAGATACTCAGATAAATGGCCATGCTGGAACGGTGGGCAGCCAGAGCGGCGAGTTTTTCGGCTTCGGGCACCGGGGTGCGGCCCGCCATGCGGGTCAATATCAGCGTCTGTGAAACCTGCGGCAGGGTGTATTCGATGCCCATGGCCGCGGCGGCGGCAAAGGCCGCCGTGACGCCCGGAATGACCTTAAAGGGTATGTCCAGCCGGTTGAGTTCGGCCATCTGTTCGAACACGGCGCCATACAGGCTCGGATCGCCGGTGTGCAGGCGGATCACGCGCCCGCCGGTATGGTATGCACTCTTGATTTCAGCAATGATGGACTCCATGTGCAGGCCGGCGCTGTTGACGCGGCGCGTTTCAGGGCGCGCCCACGCGAGCACGGCCTCGGGCACCAGCGAGCCGGCATAGATGATCAGGTCGGCCTGTTCGAGCGCGCGCCGGCCCTTGACCGTGATCAGCTCCGGATCGCCGGGGCCGGCGCCCACAAAGACCACGGGATGGCGGTTGGAAGCAGTTGTCATCGGCGGGTTCTCCTCATGGTTTTTCCCCGGATATGACAAACACCGGGTTTTCGGCGGCCAGGCGCATTCCCCATGGCATGTCGCTTTTGCGGCTGACCTGCACCTGCGTGACATCGACGCCAAGGCCGCCGGCTTTGAGAACGTCCATCGTGGACTGTATATTTTCGAGCAGCACCGTGTTGGCCACCAGCACACCGCCGGTCGGCAGGCGTCGGGCGGCGCGGTCCACGATGGTGCTGAGGTCTCTGCCGCCGCCGCCCACGAAAACGCGCTGCGGGTCGGGCAGCTCCGTCAGTGCGGCGGGCAGTCTGCCGTGCACCACCTTGAGATTGGTGACGCCGAAGCGCCGCCGGTTGGCAGCGATCTGATCGCAGCGTGCGGCGTTTTTTTCGACGGCCCAGACGGCGCCGTGTCGCAGAAGTCCGGCGGCCTCCAGCCCCACCGACCCGCTGCCGGCGCCCAGGTCCCACATGATCTGGCCGGTTTTGAGGGTAAGTTTGGCGAGCGTAACGGCCCGGACCTCGGCTTTGGTGATCAGGCCCCGGGTATGTTCGAAAAGTCCGTCCGGCGCACCCGGGCCGCACCTTTCCGGCACACGGTTGTCCGTGCGCCGCAAGATCACCAGGTTGGGGTCGGCAAAGGTCAGGCCGGCGGCTGTTTTCAGCCGGTGCCAGCTGATGCGTTCGGACGGCAGTCCCAGTTGTTGGCAGACGCCCATCTCAAACCAGGTCACACCGAAATCCATCAGGAAGCGCGCCACCCAGGACGGGTCTTTGTTCCGGTCGGTGTAAACGGCCACCAGGTCTTTTTCCCGCAGCACGGTCAGCAGCTCCAGCTCCGTCTCGCGGCCGTGCAGGCTCACCAGTCCGGCCAGGCTCCAGGGTTCGCCCAGGCGTGCAAAAGCCGCGGCCGCGGCCGTGACGTTGGGGTGCAGCTGCACCCTGGCGCGGCCCAGCTCTCGGACCAGATAGCCGCCGATCCCGAAAAAGAGCGGGTCGCCGGAGGCCAGCACCACGATGGACCTTTCGTCCATGCACGCGCGGATGTCTTCGACCAGCGCTTCCAGGTCGCGGCCGATGCGGCGTTTTTCGACGGCCAGGTCTTTGAAGAATTCCAGGTGCCGCCGGCCGCCCACCAGCAGGTCGGCTTTTTCAATGATGGCTTTGTGGCGTGCGGTCAGGTCATCGGGATTCAGTCCCAGGCCGATCACGCATACCGGGCGGGTTGTCATCTTGGGCCTTTCGAAACATAAATGATGTTGCCGTTGAAATCGAAAATCGTGCTGTCGATGTCCAGAGCCTCTCCGGCAAAGGCTGTCGCCGCGGCCACGATTTTACGTCCCACGGCCGCGATCACCTGCGGGTGCGCCGGGTGGAGATAATCGAAAGCCTGGCGGGCCGTGTTGGCCGCCGCGATGCGCGCCCCCAGCTGCCGGTCACCGGTCAGCTCCAGCGCCCAGCGGGACAGATGCGCCAGGGTCAGGGTGGATTTGGCGGCATGCGTGTGCGGCACGCCCTGGGCCATCTTAACGGCCTTACCGAAAAAAACCGCCAGTGTCAGGCGTTCGAAGCCGCGTGCAGCGGCCAAAACCAGCGCGTCTTTGAAAAAATCGCCGATCTGCACGAAGGCCTCTTCGGGAAGGCGCGGCCAGTGCTTTTGCGCGAAGCGTTCGCTGCGGCGGCCGGTGGTGAACACCAGGTGCTGAACACCCACGGCAAGGGCCACATCCAGCGATGCCCGGATGGTGGCGATATAGGCTTCGTGGGACATGGGCTTTACGACGCCGGTGGTTCCCAGAATGGAAATGCCGCCCACAATACCCAGACGGGCGTTTAAGGTCTTTTTCGCCAGCACTTCCCCCCGGGGGACGAAAATTTCGACACTGACAGGCGATCGGCCCAGACGGCCGAGCCCGGCTTCTTCGAGACCCTGGCGGATCATTTCGCGCGGACCCGGGTTGATGGCCGCTTCACCCACCGGCACCTCCAGCCCCGGTTTGGTGACGCGTCCAACCCCCTGCCCGCCACTAATGATAATTTTCTGCACGCCGGCCGCTGATTTAAAAAAATGTTTTTCCAGGGTGACGATGGCCCCGATGCGTGCGCCGTGGGTGACGTCCGGATCATCGCCGGCGTCTTTGACCACCGTACAGACCGCCTGGGTGTCCGCCAGGCGCCGGCAACTGTCCACTGGGATCTGCAGGCGGTTGCCGGTCAGCAGCCGGATGTCCACTTTCTGCGGGCACTTTTGCGCAACCAGGCAGGTGAAGGCCGCCTTGGCCGCAGCGGCAGCCGCCGTACCGGTGGTAAAGCCGCTTTTCAATTTGCGGCGCCTTTTATTTGCCATGGCTTAACCGAAAAAATAGTATAACATGCCAACCAGAATCAGGCTCAGGATACGGGAACCCTGGCCCAGCAGCATCAGCTGGCTTCCCAGCTTGGGAGAAAAAATCCCGATATAGCGCGGGACCTGGTGGCGCAGCGCACGGATGGGAAATGCCACGATATTGCCGATCAGCAGTGCCAGCACGGTCTGCTTGACCGTCAGTATGCCGGAATCGAGCAATGCACCGGCAGCGGCAAAGCCCGATGTAAATTCGGCGGCAAAGCTCAAAACAACCAGTGAAAGCGACTCCATGGGAATGAAGCGCGTGGTCACATAGGTCGCCAGCCAGTGCCGCAGCCAGTTGAAAACTCCAGCGGCATTCAGTGTAAAAACGAACACATAAATGGGAATCACAAATACGGCGATACCGCTCAGGCGCCGCGGAAGTTTTGTGCGCAGGGCCCCGAGCAGCGTGGTTTTCGAACTTTTGCAGCCCGGCGCCGGCCCGGTGTCTGACATGTCCGGCGATGCCTGCGGATCGGGCAGTTTGAAGTGACCGTACAACAGAAAGCAAGTCGTGCGCAACAGGGCGGCGGCGAAGGTGATGATGAAGTAGAGGCCACCGGCCCAACCGGTCAGCGGAATCACGATAAAAAAGGTGGTCGGCAGGTGCAGGAAAAACGCCGGCAGCTGGTTTACCAGGTTGGTCAGAAAGAGCTGTCTCCGGGTGATATGACCTTCTTGGTAATAGCCCAGCAGCATGGCGTTGGCTGCCGTACCCGAGAAAAAGGCGGTGGTAAAGGCTGCACTGCAGCGGCTGCCGAGGTGACCGAAACGGAAAAAAGGCCGGGCGAAAAAGGCCAGGTAGCCGGTCCAGCCGGAGGCTTCGATGATCTGTCCGACAGCCAATCCCACGGCGATGAACAAAAGCAGCCGGCCCAGAGGCCACAGCAGCTTCGATACGACGAGGGGTATCTCCAGGCCGGCATGCAGGGCCACGCCCAAGGCCAACACCGCCGCCGAAATCGCCAGTGAGACCGCCAGGGCGGTGTAGCGCGGTTTAGTCGATGTATGGGCCATTTCTTTTTTTTCGCTTGGCAATGATCAAGGTCCAGTAATCAGGCCGCTGGCTGGAAAGGGTATCTATGTCCTGAATGACCCGCTGGTCCGGACGCCCGCAGCGTGATACGGCCACGTGGTGTTCATAGCAATCGGACTCGGCGATGGCCGCGCTGATGTCGTCGACGTTGCGGTAGGCTTTCAGGAAAACCACGGTTTCCGGTTTTCGGGACATCTGGCGCAACCGCTGCCCGCCGCGGGCTCCGGAAACGACCATCAGGGACTCTTCACCTTCCACCAGCGGCAGGTTCAGGCAGGCTGCTGCCGCCTGGTAGGAGGTGATGCCCGGAATGGTGGCAACGGGAATGTCAGGCGCCTGGCTGCGAATGTAGCGCAGCAGGTAGCCATAAGTCGAGTAGGTGAGGGGGTCTCCCAGGGTGAGAAAGGCGGCGCTTTCGCCCTTCTCCAGACCGCTGATGATCTGCCGGGCGTTATCGCGCCAGGCCCGTTTCTTGGTGCCGTGGTCGTGCGTCATGGGAAAGTGAAGTTTTTCCACACGGGTGGTTGCCGGAATGAACTCCCGGGCGATCTGCACCGCCAGGCTGTAATCATTCTTCGTGGAGGCGGCCGTATAGACGATGTCCACCTGTCCCAGGATGCGTGCCGATTTGACGGGTACCAGTTCCGGATCGCCGGGACCTACGCCGATGCCGTACAGCGTGCCCGGGTAAGATTGCGCTTGCATGTTCAGGTTCCTTTGCTTGACGCGGTACCAAGCTCGAATAAGTTAAAACGCAATAACATAAACCGTTACATTCAATTAATCATACAACTGTAGGTTAATGCATATAATAGCAACTATAATTAGTCGTCGCTTTGTGCCGAACGGGCCTCCAGTGCCAGCTGTGCCAGGGCGTTGACCACACTGGCGGCCACGTTGGAACCGCCTTTGCGTCCCACATTGGTGATGCTGACGATACCGCTTGCAAGCAGGGCGGCCTTGGACTCGGCGGCGTTGACAAACCCCACCGGCAGACCGACGACCAGGGCCGGCCGGGCCTGTTGGCCCTGGATCAGTTCGATGAGCTTGAGCAGCGCCGTGGGAGCGTTGCCGATCACGTAGATACCGCCGGCCATTTTCCGGGCGGCGGCCTCGACAGCCGCGGCTGCGCGCGTATGGTTGTTTAAGCGGGCTTTTTCGGCAACCGCCGGGTCGCCGATGAGACAGTGTACTGCGGTGCCGAAGGGCTTCAGCCGCCAGGGGCTGATACCGGCCCGGGCCATGCGGGTGTCGGTGAAGATGGCCTTACCGGCGGCGATGGCCGCCATGCCCTGCGAAACGGCCTGCGCATGGAAGCGCACATTTTGAATATAGTCGAAATCAGCCGAGGTATGAATCATGCGGCGCACGATCGCCCACTGGTCCCGGCTGAAGCCATGGGCGCCGGCTTCACGTTCGATGATCTGAAAGCTCAACTGTTCAATATCTGCGGGTTTCATGATCCAAGACTCCTTTCCTGACGATATTGGCGGCAGTGATTGACAAAGCTTTGCGCAGCGCGGGGGCAGCTGCCGAAGTGCAGGTGGTAGTAGCTGCCCAGAGTACGGCCGGTTACAAAACCTTCCTGCACCTGCCGGATACCCGATCGGTCACTGACCTGGTACAGCCTTTCGATTTGAGCCGGCGGTGCGCTGATGTCCGAGTAGTGGAATTCATGCCCGCGGATCACCGTGCCGGATGTGCCCAGCAGTCCGTTCCGGCGCAGGGTCACCTCACGGTAGCCCAGGGATTTCAGGCGCCCCAGCATGCGGGAATCCATGGGGAAACAGCCGCACATGGGATAGGGCCGGCCGGTGGTGTCCTCCAGTTGCCGGCAGAGGTACATGAACCCTCCGCATTCAGCATAGATGGGCATGCCGGCACGGCTGCCGGCCGCGATCTGGCGGCGCAGGTTTTCGTTTTGGCTGAGGGCGGCGGCCTTGAGTTCAGGATAGCCGCCGCCGAGGTACAACCCGTCCAGATCCTGCGGCAGTGCGGTATCGTACAGGGGCGAAAAGTAAACCAGACGGGCACCGGCAGCTTCCAGCAGGTCCAGATTGTCCGCGTAGTAAAAACAAAAAGCTTTGTCGCGGGCAACGCCGATGCGCGGGCCGCCGGTGGATTGCGCCGTGGTGTCGCGGGGTTTTCCCACGGCATCCGGATGCAGATCGGGCAGATCCCGGATCAACCTGTCGATGTCCATGCCGGTTTCGACCCATTCGGCCAAAAGGTTTCGGGAGGCTGCATCAAGGTGGTGGTCTTCGTATGTCACCAGCCCCAGGTGTCGCTCGGGAATGCGAATCTGCGGCTGGCGCGGCAGTCCGCCCAGACAGGGCATTTTCACATGGCCCGCCAGGGCTTCCTTCAGATAGGCCAGATGCCGTGGGCTGCCCACGCGGTTGAAAACCACGCCGGCAAAGGCGATCCGCGGGTCGAAACGTTCGAACCCCATAACCAGTGCGGCAGCGCTGCGTGCCATGCTGCGGGCATCGACCGCCAAAAGCACCGGCACCCCCAGCCATTTGGCCATCTGGGCCGAAGAGCCGGCCTCGCTGCGGCCGGAAAAGCCGTCGTAAAGGCCCATCACACCCTCAATGACGGCCATGTCGGCCTGACCGGCGTGTCGTTTGAAAAGCGAACGGTTGTAGGCTCGGTCCAGCATCCAGCCGTCCAGGTTGCGGCTGGTGCAGCCGGCGATAAGGCTGTGATGGCCGGGATCGATGAAATCCGGACCCACCTTGAAGGGCGCCACCTTCAGGCCGCGGCGCGCAAAGGCCGCCATCAGCCCCAGGGCGATGCTGGTTTTGCCGGACCCGCTGCTGCTGCCGCCGATCAGTATTCCTTTGATGGTTCCGCCTCCTGTATTTTGTGCCGCGGGGCCTTGAAAACCACCTGCCTGGCGTTGGCGTAGGCATCGAAATACACCTTGGCGGCGACGCCGAACACCCGTTCGATGCGCTCTGCGGTTAAAATTTTGTCCGTGGGTCCCTGGGCCACGATGCGGCCGGGCTGCATCAGGACCAGGTGGCTGCAAAAAGCGGCTGCCAGGTTGATGTCCTGAAAACTGGCAATCACGGTTTTGCCCGCATCGTACACGCCCCGGGCCGCCAGATCCAACAGCGCCAGGCTGTGGGCAATGTCGAGATTCGAGGTGGCCTCGTCTAAGACCAGCACAGGGGTGTCCTGGGCCAGGGCACGGGCGAACACCACGCGCTGGCGCTCACCGCCGCTCAACGCCGTGACCATGCGGTCATGGAAATTTACGGTGTCGGTGTCCGACATGATCCGTTTAACGAACTTGCGGTCGAATGCCGACGGCGCGGCAAAGCGTGGCAGGCGGGGGTAGCGCCCCATCATGACGACTTCTTCGGCGCTGAACGGAAAGTTGATGAAAAAATCCTGTGGCACCAGGGCCACCTGGCGCGCCAGCTCTTTTTTCGAAAAAGCACGCAGGTCCCGGCCCCTGAAACGGATGCTGCCGCGGTCTGGCTGCCGCAGGCCGCAGAGCAGGTCCAGCAGGGTGGTCTTGCCGCAGCCGTTGGGCCCGATCAGCCCGTAAAACCGCCCAGGTTCCATAACCAATGAAAGGTCATTGAAAACCGGCCGTTTCTGGTATGCGAAATCGACGTGTGCCAGCGAAAAGCCCATCGTCAAAATCCCCTCCGGCCGCTCTGTTGGCGGCGGAAGATCAGGCAGAAAAAAGGCCCGCCGATCAGGGCCGTCAGGACACCGATGGGAATCTCATGAGGTAAAAGGGCGCGTATGACCGTATCGGCCCACAACAGCAGGATGGCGCCCGCCAGCAGACAGGCCGGCATAAGCCGGCGGTTGTCCGGACCGGTCAGGTTGCGCATCATGTGAGGCACCAGAAGCCCCACGAAGCCGATGATGCCGGAGATGGAAACGCACACGGCGGCAATCAGGGAGGCTGTCACCAGCAGCAGCAACGGGGTTCGGCGCATGTTGACACCCAGTGAGGAGGCCGCCCGGCTGCCCAGCGAGAGCAGGTTCAGGTCCCGTGCGTAAAAAACCAGAATGCCGTAGCCGGCGGCAACCCATAGGGCGGTGAGACCCACGTCACTCCACGTCTTGGAGCCGAAACTGCCCATGAGCCAGAAAATGATCACGGCAACCTGTTCATCGGCGACGTACTTCAGAAAGCTGATGCCTGCCGACAGGATAGCAGCCACGATGATACCTGCCAGAATCAGGTTGTTGGACGACAGGCCTTCGGCGTCGGAGGCCAGGAAAACCACGAGCAGCAGGGTCAGTACAGCCCCCGAAAAGGCAAACAGCGGTACCGAGTGCAAGCCCAGCAGGTGGATGTTTAAAACAATGGCCAGCGAGGCGCCGAACGCGGCACCGGCGGAAACACCCAGAGTGTAGGGGTCGGCCAGCGGGTTTAATAAAATCCCCTGGAAAGCGGCGCCCGAGACGGCCAGACCGCCGCCTACGATGGCCGCCGACAGGATCCTTGGCAGGCGCACGTCGAAAACAACCGCCGGGAAGATCTGGCGCATACCGGCCGTCAGTTCAGGCCGGCCCAGCAGGCGTGCGGCCAGGATTCTGGGTACGTCCGAAAGCGGCACCTGGATGTATCCCATGGCGGTGGAGGCGATGACCGTAGCGGCCAGCACAACGGCCAGCAGCGCCATCTGTACGCCCGTGGAAAGGGCATTTCTGAAGCCGGTCTGCAAGGTTTCTCCGGGAAAAGCGTATTTTTGCCGCGTTGGCAGAACGCGGACGTCAACAAAAAAACCCTCCACGACATCTGTCATGAAGGGCTGCACCCAGTTTCTTAACCCTATGAGGTAGCCGGACGCCCTTTACCATCGGAGCGCCGCGGCATCGGCGGCAAGGCAGGTCTTCTGGCTTCTCTGCTCCTCCGGCGGCCTTCCCATCCCGATTAATCGGAACAGTGGCATACGCTAACCAGAGAAGTCCCCTTTCTTAATTCTTTCTGCAGAAAAGCGAAAGGGAGGAGTTACAGCGGCGGGACCGCTCCCGATTCGAACGGGATTCCCTATTGAGCCTGTCGGCACCTTGCTGCTCCTATATAGATTCTGTCACCGTGGTTGTCAACTGAAATCCCGGAGCCGGTTGGACGCCGTCAGCCATCGTAAGTCTCCGCCGCTGCATCCGACGTGCTGATGCCCTGTGAAGGCGGCATCCGGCTGTGGCTGTATGCCGACATCATGGTGTAACTGTTGAGCAGGCGGTTTCCCAGCACGCCGGCAAGGCCCCTGAAAAACAGCATACCGCTCGGCGGGTCATCCTCGATGCGCTTGAGCAGAACATCACGGTCAAATTTCAGCAGAGAAGCCGGGCCGGTACACATCGCCGAAGCCGAGTAGTTTTCCCGCCCGATGAGACTCGACCAGCCGAAGGCTTCACCGGCATGGCTGGCAGTGTATACGGTCTGGCCGATTTCTTCGCGGCGCAGCTTGACGGCACCCTTCAACAGGATATAAAAGTAGCGTGCCGGATCACCGGTCTGAAAAAGGAAATCTCCTCCGCGGCAGGATTCTTTTTCGCCGATGTCCATGATTTTCTTGACAAAATCCCTGTCCATTCCCCAGAATATGTCGGCTTGTTTGAAATACATGGGCGGCCTCCTTTCCGTGTGCAGTTAAAGGCGGTATGGATCTGCGCGCTGGCGCTTAAAGGAACCGGGAGGTGCACGCTGGCTGAGAACTTAAAATACAGGTTCGGGTCACACAGGCGGAAAGAAGCGGACCGGCAAAAAGGAGAAAACCACGGCAGAAGCAATAAGAGCCCTTGTAGAATCGATTTGACGTCAGCGGTGATGCGCTTCTGTCTGAAAATAAAGCCGGAATCCGTGTATGTCAAATAAACTCTGACGCCGAAGGCGTGCGGGAACCGGTGTGCCGGGGTGCCATGCCGTGTTTCCCCGGAAACCGTCGCTGGTGATAAATGAATAGCCGTTTTGACAGCCGGGCAAAGAGCTGCTAAACAGAAAATAGTGAACGCAGGCTTTTATCTCAAGGAGGCAGGGTACAATGAACAAACCGGTGCCGGAAAAGGCGCTGCAGGCAGACGTTTTGGAAAAAATGCTGCCGCTGGTTGTCGAAATCATGCCCGGACAGGCCGCCGAGGGCCTCATTGATGTGTTTGCGCCCGGTGACTATGAGGGCAAATCGCTCCGCAAACTGTGTCGGAAATTGCTCGACAAAAAGAACCTGAGCATCGAGGAACAACTGGTTCTGGAAGAGATCAACAGCCAGCTCGACGGCGGCATGCTGCTGTGCAGGGGGCATGCGGTGGATGACCCGGCCATCGACTTTGCCGTGGTCGAGGAAACCCAGGCCGGCGAAAAATACCTCTATGTGCCGGTGCGCGCCATCAAACCCCAGGAGGGCGGCCGATGGCGCGGCCGAAAATGCCGCACCAGCAATCGTTCAACAGATGCCGTCGGCCGTTGAGATTTGCGCAACATGACACTATTTTGGCGGCAACCGCGGGATCGGGATTCGGACATCGAATTTATCGTGCAGCACGAGGTCTTGTATGCGCCGCTGCTGCTGGACCCCAGCATTGCAAGAGAAGCCGCGGCACGGCCGGTATGCGGCGGCCGACAAGACTCTGGCCCAACGGTGGATCCGCCACTGGTGATCGAAAGGAGGGGCAGGCGCTTCGTGCAAACCGTGCAGCTGGATTCACTGGTGGAAAATTACGCTCTTTTGGACAGCCGGTGGGCGGCCGATATAAAATCCGAATTTGATGAATACACGCGTGCCTGTGATTCAGGCGGCATCGATGCACTGTTGATGGCCATCTTATTTGAGGTGATGCCCCATTTCGTGAGGCGCAGCAAAGGTTTTCGCCGCTGCCCCGGCGACAAAAAAGAAATTTTCGGCCTGATTACAGCTAAGCTCGGCACCGGCGGGAAACGTTCAGGCGAATCCCGGCCGAAGCAGGGGAAAAAAGACCTGCGGCAGATGCTGTCCCGCCTTGAAAAGCAGATAGCGCCCATCCGGCCCCTCACACCGGGGCCGGTTTCCGGCCGTGTGCTGGACGACTGGCTGCGGCATGCGGCCCGCGCCCGGTATCTGGATGCACAGAAAAGGCGCTTGCAAAAAATGCTGCACACCCAGGCGCCGTCCGAAAAACTGCCTGATTCGCAAGCCGAGGTACTGGTGCACCTGGCACGCAGAGGCTGGCTGGAGATCGACGGATTCGGCTTTTACCGTGTCGACGGCACCGGGGAATATATCATTTACAAACACACCGGGCCTTTTGCCTTGAAAGACTTTTACGGCCGCATCTACCTTTTCCCGGATTGCCGGGTGGCGCTTTCCACTCACGGTGTTCTGAAACCCAGGGTGCTGGAAAAATACAAGCATCCTTTTTTATACCGCCATGCTTCAGGACAGGAGATCTGCATGGGCGATTTCACCTTGCCCGGAAAGTTCACGCCCCCGGCGGCTATTGCCGTTTTAGAGGCCGGCTTGAACGCCCTGTTCTACGGCTACGACCGCCGCCGACGCAACGGCTATCACCGCCTGGACCCTGCGGCTGAAGAAACAGCCGTCCATTTTGAAGACCTGCGCATCCCATCCGATCACCCTGACGTCCTGTCTGGACAGGTGGAGGTGAAAAACGATTTGATCTGATGGATCTTGTTGCAAACATCAAGGCGAAACGTGCGCACACGCACCGGAAAAGCGCTTTTAAGCGGACCCTGTTCGACCGCATCGGCAGCATCGTCGGCGTCTACGGCCTGGAAGATACCTTTTTAAAGCAACTCGACGCGGCCGCTATGGAGCCCGGACGCGACCTGCTCCGTCAACCGCTTAGGCTGCCGCCTAAGGCGCCTTTGGAGATGCCCCTGTTCGTCCTGCTGCACAGCCGTGCGTACGATCTGGCCGGGTCCATCATACGAAAAATCGACTGCCCATACCTCGATTACGTCACCGCGCCGGAAGAAATTCTTGTATGCCGCAGGCTGTACGGCCTCAATCCCCATATTCCGGCGGACCGGCTGCAAAAATGCCATTTCGGCACGCTGCTGATGGGTGAACGCGTCCGCCGCCGGATAAAGGAGCTGTCACGGCAAATGGATGTTTTGCGCACCCTAGACGAGTCCCCGGAGGACAAAACGCGCCGGCGGCTGGATGCACTTGCAAAGCAACTCGCATACCTGCGCGTTCTGGCCGGGGTGATCGAAAAATCGAATAGTGACCTGCCACAACGAGTTTTCCCGGTGGGTCCGCCTACCGCCGGATGGAACTTTTCAGGAAAACCGGAGACCAAAACGGAGAAGCCATGAACGACAGACTGTCCGATGAGAAAAGGCAGCTGATCGAGGAGAAAATACGCGCCCAGCGTGCCCAGCAGACCAGTGAGGCCGTGCAGAACATTATCGAATTCAACCAAACACCGGCCGACCTGAAGGCGCAGATGGACCGCTTCGTGATCGGCCAGACAAAGGGCAAAAAGGTGATCGCCACGGCCATTGCCTTTCACTACAAACGGCTGGCCAACGCGCTGAAAGAGGCCCTGATCGAAACCGGCGGAGACATCGACATCGCCCTTCGGACCGCCAAAACGCCCAAGGCCAACATCCTGCTCGTGGGGCCCACCGGCTGCGGCAAAACCTACAGCAGCGCAACCGCTTCGGCGCTGGTGGGCGTCCCTTTCATCGAGGAGGATCTGACGCGTTTTTCCGAAGTGGGTTACGTGGGCCAGAACGCCAACGACATTCTGGTGGACCTTTTGCTGATCGCCGGCGGCAACCCCCACGTGGCGCAGATGGGCATCGTGTACCTGGACGAGATCGACAAGATCGCCACGGACGGCGTGGCCTTCAAGGACGTGTCCGGCAAGGGGGTGCAGAAAGGGTTGCTGAAACTCGTCGAGGGTGTGGAAAACAGCATCGAAATCGGGCGCGAAAGAATCCTTTTGTCCACCCGGCATGTCCTGTTCATCGCCGGCGGCGCGTATGAAAACCTGGATCAGCTGGTTAAGAAACGCATGCAAAAGCAGAATTATACGGGCGACTGGCAGGACTACCTGCTGTCCGAAGACCTGGTGTCCTTTGGCATGGAACGTCAGCTCATGGGGCGCTTTCCGGTCAAAATCGTCTATGACGCGTTGACATCCCGGGACCTCCGGCGCATCATGACGCGCAGTGAAGACAGCCCGCTGCTGGCTTATGTGGAGGATCTGCGGGCATGGGGGATCGAATTGAAATTCACGGACGCCGCCCTGTCCGAAGTCGCCCGCCTGGCGCAGCGTGAGGGCACCGGAGCGCGCGGCCTGACCGGCATTTTGCACCGGGTGCTGATAGAGGACATGTACGACCTGCCGGGGAATTATACCGGAGAGTTGGTGGTTGACGAAAACTATATGCAGGCGAGGCTGCGGTGAGGATCAAGAGCCTGTCGGCGCTAAAACGCCGGCCGCCGGAGGAAGTCGTTCTGGCGCACCTGCCGCAGAAGGTCTTCATGACCTCATACGCCCGGGACAAAGCGTTTAAGATCAGTCAACTGGTTCGCGAGATCCACGGGCGCAGCTTCGAATGGTACGGCTTTACGCTGGCGGAAGCGGCACATCCGGAGCTCATCGTCGATGTCGGGTTGCCGCCCAACGACCAGAACCGCATCGAGTATACGGCGCTGGCGGCGCAGCCCATCGCCGCCTTTCAGACGTCGCTGCCACCGGACCGGCTCATCAACGGCTGGATACACTCCCACGGCGTTCTGAAATACGCGCATTTTTCCGAAACGGACCGCAAAAATCACCTCACCGTACTCGATTTCGTCACCTCGCGCGCCAAGCGTGTGCTGTCCAAGAGGGAAGTCATTATCGGGGACCTCAGCCTGCTGGCCGAAAACCAATATACGCCGCAACGGCTGCAGGAGGGCAGCGTGACGCTTGTCACCGATCGCCCCGTGACAGCCGCCCGACTGCTGGAAAGCGTTTACGGCGGCTTCAGTTACGCCATCGTCATCGGAGACAGTGGGTGGCACGTGCAGGAGGTGCACTACAAAAAAACCGCCGTGCTTTCGAAAGAAACGTCGGTGGACTTTCAGGAGGCCGAACTCGTGGTGCACGATACGCCGCCGCTTTTTGCGGACGCCGATGCCCGTGCGTTGGAACAGATCGTCAGGGACGCCATAAACCCCGCCGCACGGGCGGAAAACATCGAGCGCATGTAGGCAATGGGCAAACCGGCGGCTATCGATGAAGCGCGGCTGGATCGGCAACTCAGGATCGCGGGCTGGGACCAGGACGCCGTCGGGCGGGCGCGGATCTGCGTGGTGGGTGACGATGACCGGCTGGCATCAATTTACGTTCTGTCCGCGGCGGCGCTGGGCATCAACCAGGTGGTCGCCATCGCACCCGTGCTCGACAAGGTGCTGACCGGAGCGGCCCGGCGGCTGAATCCACGGCTCGAACTGGCACACATAAAAGGGTACTATACTTATCCTTTGGCGGACGACCTGCTCGGGCGCTGCGATCTGATCGTCGACCTGAGCCGGTTCGCACTGGCCGGCAAGCTGCTTTTGAATCAGGGCTTCTCCCGGAACATGCCCGTCATCCGGGGGTTTTTGTTCGAAAAAGGTTCACAGCGCGGCTTGCGCATTTTCTGCTACCGGCGGGGGCGCGAATGGGAGGATATCCGGCGCATCCTGCCGCCCTACAACCTTCCGGCGGCGCATTTCGATGACGGCGTGCTGGATATCATTGCCGCGGGCTTGGTGCTGGAGGATACGAAAAACATCCTGATGCAGCGTCCGGTCTCACCCGAGGTGGTCCAATATGTGCGTAAAACAGTGCCGGCTCCCGGAGCGATGCCGAAAATCCTGGTCGTGGGCGCCGGCGCGCTGGGAAATTTTGTGGGGCTGGGGCTGGCTTTCAGCGGTTTTACACGGGTCACCTTCATGGACCCGGATACGGTGGAGACGACAAACCTGAACCGCCAGGTGCTGCTGTACGATGCGGTCGGCCAGAGCAAGGCGGAAACGCTCAGCCGGCGGCTGAAGCGTTTCTACCGGATGGAAACCGACGCCGCGGTCCGGCGCTTCGACGCTGCCAGCGATATTTCGGATTACCAGGTGGTCTTCGACTGCGTGGATAACTTCGAGAGCCGCATCGCGCTCAGCGAGACGTGCCGGGCGGGCCAAAAAGTGCTCATCAGCGGCGGTACCGGCGTTGAGACCGGCCAGGTGATTGTATATGACCCGCATGCAAAAGGGCCCACACCGGCTGAACTTCTGGGCCTTTACGATGTCGTGGCCGCGCGAAAAATTACCGGCAGCTCAGGTTCCAGGGCGTCCTGCAGCTACCAACCGGATCCCTCGGTGATCATGACCAACCAGGTGGTGGCCGGTTTCATGGTGGATGCCTGCCGCCGGCTGCTGGACGGACATGCGCCCCAAAACATCTTTTACGGCGCAGCCGGCGCGGAGAAATGGTAAGCGGCCGCGTCCGCAGAGCGCATCACTTCAAGCGCCGTTTTTCGGCGACGGGAGGCGTCTCTCGCGTCTGGTTTTCGATGGCTTCAACCCCTTCGCCGGGAGAAATGATGTTGCCATCCTTGTCACAGATGACGTTGTTGTCGAGAATGATCAGCCCCGCCGTTTCGATGACCTTGTGGCGGTACTCCCACTGGCGTTGAATCTGATACTTGTGGAGTTTGAACTGGCCATAGAGCCAGAGCAAAAGAAAAACAAGTGTTCCGGAGACCAGCACGCACAAGATCACGAAAAGATAAAAGGCGGCCTTTTCGCCGATATGCCCCAGCACCTTTAAGATCGCATCCAGCTTGAACAAAACCACCGAACCGATCCCCAGAACGAACAGGCCGACCAGCACCGGCACCTGCTGCAGGATGGAAAACAGGAATTTAAAGCTGTGGCCGAAGCGCTTGATGCGGGTTCCCACGAAGGGGTTTTCTTCGAGATCGAAAGGCGTTTTCTGATTGCCGAACAGGTAATAGTTGAAGCCGACGACGATCAGGCCCACGATAAACATCAGCACCACCGGCGCCAGAAAGGATACGAAAAAGTACTGTTTCCAGGGAAAGGGCCCCTTGCCGGGTCCCATGGAACCAATAAAGTGGACAATAAAGATAATGAATTCGATGCCGCCGATCAGGAAAAAGAGCGTATCGAAATAATCCTTGATTTCTTTCTTTTCCAGAAAAGCGGCGATGCCGATGCGGCTTTTGTCTTTCACGTGTTTCATAAACGCCCGCCAAGGTTTTCAAGCCCGGATTTAGTTCCGATACCCTTTATGAAGATTGCCTCCGCCTGTCAGTTTAGAAAATATACCAAAATATACCATAACTGACCTGATTTTCCAATTCCATTCTGCCGGCTAACGGTACGGCATGCCAGTGGCGCGTGCGGGGCGACATTTCCGCTTGACATTTGCCGCCGATCGTGTTCAAAAGCTGAACATTCTTTTTGGCTAAACAAAAATACTGAAAAAACAGATGGTTTTCGCTTATCAGCATCGCAATCCACCAGGCGGAGCTGTGCTTTTTCGACACGCGACCTTGAAACCGACGATATCACTCTGATGGACACCCAGGATTTTCGAACACTGCAGCTGCTCGAAGAGATTGACCAAAGTGGTGCTCCCAGCCAGAGGGATCTGGCCAAGAAGCTCAATATTTCATTGGGGTTGGTGAATTCCTTTATCAAACGCCTGGCCCAGAAGGGGTACTTCAAGATTACCACGATTCCCAAAAATCGTGTCAAGTATATCCTGACGCCCAAGGGCGCCGCCGAGAAGACACAGTTGACTTACGAATACATTCAGTTTTCCTACCGCTACTTCAAGGAGGCGCGCCGCAAACTGAAAAAGCTGTTTACGGCGCTTGACGAAAGTGGCGTGCGGCGCATGGCCTTTTACGGGGTTGGAGATTTTGCCGAGATCGCCTTTCTTTCGCTGCAGGACACCGCTCTCGAACTGAAAGCCGTGGTGGATGAACGCAAGAGCGGTGAAAAATTTTTCGGGATGAAAATCCTGACCCTGGACGAGCTTGGCATCATAGCGTTCGACAAGCTGCTGATTACAACAGTTGACTATCACGAGCCTATCTACGAAAGACTTGTGGAACATGGTATAGCGAAACGCGATATCGTCATCATGCAATAAGGTGTCAATCGACAGACAACCGGGTACAAAAGCAGGCGGGTTTTTTAGAGGGGGCGCAAAACAATGGAACCGAATTTTGAAAAAAAGATCCTGTGCATCGGCGCCGGGTATGTGGGCGGACCCACCATGGCCATGATCGCCGCCAAGTGTCCACAGTACCGTGTCACCGTTGTGGATATCAATGCCGAGCGCATTGCGCAGTGGAACTCCGACGCGCTGCCCATTTATGAGCCGGGGCTCGATGCGGTCGTTGCCGCCGCACGGGGCCGGAATCTGTTCTTCAGCACCGACATCGAAGACGGCATCCGGCAGGCCGACATCATTTTTGTGAGCGTCAACACACCGACCAAGACCTACGGCTTGGGCGCCGGCATGGCCGCGGACCTGCAATACTGGGAAAAGACCGCACGCACGATTCTGGCCTGTGCGGAGTCGCCCAAAATTATCGTTGAAAAAAGCACCCTGCCGGTAAAAACAGCCCTGGCCATGGAGAGGATCCTGAAGTCCAATGACAGCCATGTGCATTTCGAGGTCCTTTCCAATCCGGAATTTCTGGCCGAAGGCACGGCGATTCGGGATCTTGAAAATCCGGACCGTGTGCTCGTCGGTTCGCGTCTGACCGAGAGCGGATTGCAGGCACGCGATCAGTTGGTTGAAATCTACCGCAACTGGGTGCCGACAGAGAGCATCATCACTTCGGACATCTGGAGCAGCGAACTGTCCAAACTGGTTTCCAACGCCTTTCTGGCCCAGCGCATTTCATCCATCAATGCCATTTCAGCCCTGTGTGAAAAGACGGATGCCGATGTCACGCGTGTGGCCGGTGCCGTGGGACGCGATAAAAGGATCGGCAGTCGTTTCCTGAATGCCAGTGTGGGGTTCGGCGGTTCCTGTTTCAAGAAGGACATCCTCAACCTGGTGTATATCTGCCGCTTTTACGGACTCGACGATGTGGCCGAATACTGGGAAAAAGTGGTGCACATCAACGACTACCAGAAAGAGCGCTTTGTGCGCCTCATGCTGACGGCCATGTTCAACACCCTGGCCGGCAAAAAGATCTGCATCCTGGGATTTGCGTTCAAAGCCGATACCGGCGATACGCGTGAGAGCCCGGCCATCCATGTCTGTAAGCGGCTGCTGGAGGAAAAGGCCGAGCTGGTCGTTTCCGATCCCAAGGCGCTGGACAATGCACGCAGGGACCTGGGGGCCGCCGGAAAACGGGTTTCCTACGTAAAAGACCCCTACGAGGCGGCCGAAGGCGCCCATGCCCTGGCGGTGATGACGGAGTGGGCGTTGTATCGCGAACTGGATTTTCGCAGGATCTATCGATGTATGGCAAAACCGGCTTTTGTCTTTGACGGCCGCAATATCGTCGATCACCGGAAACTGCACGACATCGGGTTCAACGTCTATGCCATCGGGAAGCCGCCGTTGACCCATTTTGACTGAAAAGCACAGCTGCTGCAGCCCGGCAACCCCCTCCGACAAACGGAACACCGAAATGGAGTGGCCCATGAAGTTTCACGAAACGCGTCGTATCCTGGTGACCGGCGGAGCCGGCTTTCTGGGATCGCATCTGTGTGACCGCCTGGTCGCCCAGGGACACGATGTTTTGTGCCTGGACAATTTTTTCACCGGCAGCCGGCGCAATATCGCGCACCTGCTGGGACGGCCGAATTTCGAACTGATCCGGCACGATCTGGTGCAGCCCATCCTGCTGGAGGTCGATCAGATCTACAACCTGGCCTGTCCGGCATCGCCCATCCACTACCAGCACAATCCGGTCAAAACCATCAAAACCAGTGTCATGGGCGCCATCAACATGCTGGGGCTGGCCAAGCGTGTGCATGCACGCATCCTGCAGGCCTCGACCAGCGAGGTGTACGGCGACCCCCTGGTGCACCCGCAGCCGGAAGACTACTGGGGCAATGTCAACACCACCGGTCCGCGTTCCTGCTACGACGAGGGCAAGCGTTGCGCGGAAACCCTTTTTTTCGACTACCACCGCCAGAACGGTGTGGACATCCGCGTGGTACGCATCTTCAACACCTATGGTCCGCGCATGCACCCCAACGATGGCCGTGTGGTCAGCAACTTCATCGTCCAAGCCCTTTCCGGGAGGGATATCACGGTATTCGGTGATGGTTCGCAGTCGCGTTCGTTCTGTTTTGTGGACGACCTGATCGAGGGGCTGATGCGCATGATGAATGCCCCGCCGGACTTCATCGGTCCGCTGAATCTCGGAAACCCGGACGAATTCACCATTCTCCAACTGGCCCGCAAGGTCGTCGACCTGACGGGCTCTTCCTCGCGTATCAACTTCGATCCATTGCCCCAAGACGACCCCCTGCGGCGCCGGCCGGACATCCGCTTGGCACGCGAGCGGCTCGGCTGGCAGCCGACAGTGGACCTGGATAGCGGGCTGAAGCAGACGGTGGCCTATTTCAGAGAAAGCATGGCTTCGAACAGCGGCGCAGGTGCCGTCGAAAAATAAAATACGGAATCTCCGGCCATGAAAATCAGCGATACGCACCTGAAGGACGTCAAAGTCATCGAACCTGTGGTTTTCGGCGACGCACGCGGCTACTTCATGGAGAGCTATAACCGGCGGCGCTATTTCGAGATGGGAATCGGTGCGGCCTTCGTGCAGGACAACCTGTCATTTTCCGTACAGGACACGCTGCGCGGCCTGCACTACCAGCTGCCGCATGCGCAGGCCAAGCTGGTCCAGGTGCTGCAGGGCGAAGTCTTCGATGTGGCGGTGGACATCCGGCGCGCATCCCCGACGTTCGGCAAATGGACGGGTGTCGTGCTGTCCAGCGAGAACCAGCGTCAGTTGTTTATCCCCGAGGGCTTTGCCCACGGTTTTTGCCTGCTCAGCAAAACCGCGCTGTTTATGTACAAGTGCAGCGATTACTATCATCCGGAATGTGAAGGCGGCATCCTGTGGTGCGATCCGGATATCGGCATCGACTGGCCGGTCGAACGCCCGCTGCTGTCTGAAAAAGATGCCAAATACCCCCGGCTGGGTGAAGTGCCTGACGAGCGGCTGCCGGTCTATGACCGGGAGCTGCACACACAATCCCGAAAACCTTAAGCGAAGAAGGTCGAATCCATGAAACGAGCCTTGCTCACCGGCATCACCGGGCAGGACGGCGCCTACCTGGCGGAACTGTTGATCAAAGAGGGATACGAGGTGCACGGCATCAAGCGCCGCAGCTCCATGTTCAACACCCAACGGGTGGACCATCTTTACCAGGATCCGCACGAAGAAGACGTCAGATTTCGCCTGCATTACGGCGACTTAACCGATTCCGGCAATCTGATCCGCATCATACAGGAAACCCGCCCGGATGAAATCTACAACCTGGCGGCCCAGAGCCATGTCAAGGTTTCCTTCGACTCCCCTGAATATACGGCCAATGTCGATGCCCTGGGAGCACTGCGCATCCTGGAGGCCATCCGCATTTTGGGGCTGGAGAAAAAAACACGTTTTTACCAGGCATCGACTTCCGAGCTTTACGGCCAAGTGCAGGAAGTACCCCAGAATGAAAAGACCCCTTTTTATCCCCGATCGCCCTATGCCTGCGCCAAACTCTACGCCTACTGGTGTACGGTGAACTATCGCGAAGCTTACGATCTTTTCGCCTGCAACGGCATCCTGTTCAATCATGAATCCCCCCGGCGCGGAGAAACCTTTGTAACCCGCAAGATCACACGGGCGGTGGCCCGCATCGCACTGGGCCTGCAAAAACAGGTGTTTCTAGGAAACCTGGATTCGCTGCGCGACTGGGGGCACGCCCGCGATTACGTGCGCGCCCAGTGGCTGATTCTGCAGCAGGACGCACCCGATGATTTCGTCATCGCCACGGGGGAGCAGCATTCCGTGCGGGAATTCTGCGAACGGGCCTTTGATGCGGCGGGCATCAAAATCGACTGGCATGGCAGCGGTGCTTCCGAAACCGGCGTCGTGAAGGCGTGCGCCCTGCCTCCCGGCATTGGAAACCAGATCCAGGCGCCACCCAAAATCGGACAGGTGGTGGTGCGGGTGGACCGCCGCTATTTCCGTCCCACAGAAGTTGAAACCCTGCTCGGCAACCCCGAAAAGGCGCAACGCAAACTGGGCTGGCGGCCGCAGACCAGTTTCGAAGAAATGGTGCAGGAGATGGTTGCCCATGACCTGGACGAGGCCCGTCTCGAGCAGCTGTGCATCCACAACGGTCATCAAATGATTCCTTCCTTCGAAGCCGATATGTAGCCGCCTGACAGGGTCTGTGGCGGTATTTCCCGGCGCTTTACGAATTTGATATGCGAGTTACCGGCGTGATCGATTTTACCCGACTGGTGTTTGAAAAAAGGCACCTGATCTTCTCCATGGCCAAAAGAGAGGTCAAGAGCCGCTATGTGGGCTCTTTTCTGGGATTTCTGTGGACATTCGTGCATCCCATCGTCATGGTGACGGTTTTCTGGATCGTTTTCAGCTACGGGTTCAGAGCCCGGCCGGTACAAAACGTGCCTTTCGTTGTCTGGCTTTCCGCCGGTATGGCCGTTTGGTTTGTGTTTGCCGACACGTTCAACGGATGCGCCATTGCCGTTGTTGAGAATGCCAACCTGATTAAAAAGACGCTGTTTCCCTCCCAGATACTACCGGTTGTTAAAATCGTGAGCGCCTACATTGCCCATGGCGTATTTCTCGTCGTCCTCCTGGGGCTGATCATTTTCCAGAAAATGGCGTTCAGCTTCTTTTTTTTCCAATCGCTTTACTACCTGTTTTGCATGACGATTCTGGTCCTTGGTTTGGGATGGACCGTTTCGGCGTTGAACGTCTTCATCCGCGACGTCGGCCAGATTGTGGGGGTCATCATCCAGGTCGGTTTCTGGGTAACCCCCGTCTTTTGGAATATCGACATGATGCCGCACGGCATGAAAAATATATTCAAGCTCAACCCCATGTTTTATATCGTTCAGGGATACCGGGAGTCTTTCATCTATTTCTTCCCCTTCTGGCGGCACCCATACCAAACCGGCTATTTCTGGTCTGTCACCCTCTGTATCCTGTTTGTCGGCGCCACGACATTCAGAAAATTGAAACCCCAGTTTGCCGATGTGCTCTAGTGATGTCTGAAAATATCGCCATAGACGTCAAACAGTTAAGCAAAACCTATCACCTGTACGAAAAGCAGACGGACCGGGTGAAAGAAATCTTCCACCCTTTGCGCAAAAAGTACCATCGGCCGTTTCACGCCTTGACCGATGTGTCCTTCCAGGTGGAAAGGGGCGAATTTATCGGCATCATCGGCAAAAACGGCAGCGGCAAATCAACGTTGCTGCAGCTGATTTGCGGTATCCTGCAGCCGTCGTCGGGAAGCGTGCGCGTCAACGGCCGGATTTCCGCTCTGCTTGAGCTGGGCGCCGGTTTCAACCCGGAGTTCAGCGGCCGCGAAAACGTTTTTCTAAATGCCACGATAATGGGCCTTAGCAGGGAAGAAATCCATCGAAAATTCGACGAGATCATCGCCTTTGCCGACATTGGTGAATATATCGAACAGCCCGTCAAACTTTACAGCAGCGGAATGGTCATCCGGTTGGCATTCGCCGTTACGGCAAATATCGACCCCAACCTGCTGGTGGTGGATGAGGCGCTGGCTGTCGGAGACTCCTTCTTCCAGGCGAAGTGCATCAAACACATGAAAGCGCTGGTCGCCCGGGGGGTTACGATTTTGTATGTCACGCACGCGGTGGAGCATGTGCCCCAGCTTTGTAACCGCGCCATTTATCTCAAAAAAGGGCGGATTGAAAAAATCGGCAGGGCCCTGCCGGTCACCGATGCTTACCTGAAAGATATCCGCAGCGAACAGTACCGCAAAAAGATCACCCCGAAGCCGGATGACAGGACTCGAGCGCAGTCAAAGTCCGGCGGGGAGCCTGAAGATGAGAGCGGTGGTTTGCTGTCGGCCAATTTTGCTTCCGCGGCGTTTAAAACCAGCCGGGAATTCGACGCACGGGTCAAGCCCTACCGCTACGGGACCGGGGGGGCCCGGGTTAAATGCATCGAGCTGCTGAACCAGGATCAGCAGGAATGCAGCGCCTTCGGATTCCGGGAGCAGATTACCGTGCGCGCACATATCCAGGTATTGCAGGACATCGATGCACTCAACTGCTGCCTGATCGTGAGGAACAAGCACGGCATCGAGATCATGCATTGCACGAGCCGTGAGTATGGGCATGCCTTTCCAGCGCTGAAAAGAAATGACCGGATCATCGTCGACATTTCTTTTGAAAACATACTAAAGCCCATGCAGGCCTATACGATTCATTATACCGTCAACAATACCCACAGCCTGGAAGACCAGCAGATTCTGGACCTGATCGAACTGGCGGCGGTCTTCGATGTCAAACCCGACATGGATCATCCGATCTGGTATCTGATCTGGCATCCCTTCAAATTCAGTTATCGAATTGTCGGCTGACGCGACTGCGACTTTCTGACGGCCGACAGCCTGCGCTTTTTCTGACAGATAAAATCGGAAGCATAGGGGCGTTGCAAAAGCCTTTTGTGATTTTTGCTCTTCACCGTATGCCACGTTGACCCTGCGCCGATACTGGCAGTGCCTATTCGTCTTGCGAGATTTTTCTTCGACGGTGCAAAAGATAGTATGTATCGTTGTAATGTTAAGTTTTCCGCAATCTTACAGGATAAAACTTAAATGTAAAATTCCATGTTCCCACAACGTTTGTTGCCGTTCCAGGGGTCTTTTTCTGGCAATCCCCCATGGAAAAAGTATAGTTTATCAAGAATGGTTGAAGAGATTTTATCTTCTTAAAGGGGATGTAAACAGGCATTGTAAATTGGCCAAAATAATCTGATAAATTCTTTTGTCTTATATAAGGACCGGGAGGGTCCATCGTGTAAATAATTTTCTTCTTATCTGTTTCCAGGACACCGCCCATAATAAATGAGATAATGAATGATGCGGGTTTTTTGATTTTGCCCAGGGGTAACCCAAAAGAGACAATGCCTTTGGCAGCGCCGGAAAAAGACCTTTCCTTCCAACGCCAGTTTTCACAGGGATGATCGAAGTCAAATGATTTGGTCTTCGCATGCACTCTGCTTTTGGCACCTATGGGCTTTCCTATTGGAATCATTTTCATTGGAGAATGAATAATAGGATAATTCGAAGCCCATGCAACATAATTATTCAAGGGGATATTTTCAAATTTTGCCTGGTACGTAAATTGACTGTAATATATCGGCTGGCGTTGTTTAAATGTACACCCCAAGTATCTTTTGGCGCATGTTTTTCCTTTGTGGTTTACGGTAACCTCGAGGTTCCACAAGAGGCGTGCAGGATGAAAAACAAGGGTAGATTCTGATCCATGATAAGATGCTGTAACTTCAGTTGACTTCGGCTCTTTTAACTTAAACACCGCGGTGGCGATGCCGTTTTTGTCGGTTACGACCTCTTGGGGGAAAATTTCTCCTGAGGCACTTGAATGTAATGCAATCTTTTTGCCTGAAAGATAGCAATCACCACATTTTAATTTTATTTGAACTTCACTTGTTTCATCAGGAGACAACTGCTTTTTATCAGCGGAGAGGATTATCGGATCATTTTCAGAAGGAGCCCAATAGATTAAAACGGATACCTGTGCAAAAATCTCTTTGCCATTTTCCTTTTCATTATGTTGGCACGATTTTACACTGATTGTTGAAGAAGTGGCTTTACCAAAAGTCAAATCCTCATCCACTTTAACCCTGTTGGCATCCTCGCAAAACAGGTCTATTTTAACACCTTGTATTTTATGGCACTTGTCAGGATTATGAAGAACTCTTTTTTGGCCCATATGAACCTTATCAAAAACGAAACTTTTGACTCTTCCAATTATTTCAGAGACGTCTTCCCCCTTTTTGACTTCGGAGACCAATAGATTACAAAGAGAATTACCATCGGATTGCGTAAAAACCTCACGGCAGGAATTTTCACCAAAAATCGGAGAAGAAATCGCAAAAGAAGACAAAAGGAAAACAAATAAAAAAGTCAAAACCGACTTACTTCGCTTTTTGGTTTTTTTCATCATTCCCCCTTTAAAAGTCTCTTTTCAAAGCGTTTGGAATCCCCCCTTATTAAACCCTGCTACGACACTTAAAATCAGTGCCTGAATCCTGTACAGAAAATCTTGAAAACTTTGACTTAGACATATTTCGTTACCTGCACATTGCGGCCGGTGCCAAATCGGCAAATCCCAAACCCCGGCGCATTTTTTGTAGCCCATACACTCTTCCAAGCAATTGATTTAATGTGGAATATATGTCACAAACGGCGGAAAAAAGCAAACGAAAAGCAAAAAACAAAGTAACCTTCCGGAAAGAAAACAAAAAAAGGTTGGCGACCCCGATTGCCGGAGCGCCGATTTTACCGCCTCTACTGTGTCGCAGGGCATTTGCGTCTATATACCACAGCTGCATGCCCTGCGTCTTGTATAGGCGGCAAACGCGACGCTTGCAAAATTCAGGTAAAAATACTTTCGCACCGGTGGAAAAACATTTTGCAGGGCGAATCGACATTCCAGGTATCGAAGTAGGGCCAGGAAACCAGGTTTTAAGCCGAGGCAGACATGCATAAAAAAGCGAAAATTTACGTGGCCGGACATACCGGATTGGTCGGGTCGGCGCTGATGCGCAAATTGAAGGCCGAAGGATATGCAGGCCTGATCACCCGGCCGCATGCCGAGCTGGATCTCACACGGCAGGCTGCCGTCGAATCTTTTTTTAAAAAAGTGCGCCCGGATTATGTTTTTCTGGCAGCGGCCAAAGTTGGGGGGATCGTGGCCAACGATACATACCCGGCCGAGTTCATCCGGACAAACCTGATCATTCAAACGCAGGTCATTCAGGCGGCCTGGAAGTGCGGCGTAAAGAGGATGCTTTTCCTTGGATCTTCCTGTATTTATCCCCGTATGTGTCCCCAGCCCATCAAGGAAGAATATCTGCTCAGCGGGCCGTTGGAGTCGACCAACCGCGCCTATGCCGTTGCCAAGATCGCCGGCGTGGAAATGTGCCATGCTTACAACCGCCAGTACGGCACGCGTTTCGTGGCGGTGATGCCCACCAATCTATACGGCCCCGGTGACAACTTCGACCTTGAAAGCAGCCACGTTTTGCCGGCTTTGATTCGCAAATTCCATTTAGGGAAAATGGCTGAACAGGGAGACTGGAATGCAATATCCGCCGATGCACGGCAATACGGAAAAATTACGGATGACGTGATGTGCAATCTGGTTTCTGTCAGCCGGGCATGTGGAAACCGCGTACCGGACAGGGTCATCTCGGAATGCGGCGGCGCCGATGGGGCCCTGCAGCGGCGCGCCGGCATCACTTTGTGGGGCACCGGTCAGCCAAAACGGGAATTCCTTCACGTCGATGACATGGCGGATGCCTGCATCAGTGTCATGAATGTGGAAGACCGCGTGCTGGATCCCATTTTGCACTGCGCCACAGGCCCGCTGCTGAATATCGGGTGCGGAAAGGATGTCACCATCCGCGAGCTTGCATTGCTGATTAAAGACATCGTGGGGTTTAAAGGCGATATTATTTTCGACGCATCGAAACCCGACGGCACGCCCAGAAAACTGCTGGATGTCTCGAAAGTGAAAAAACTGGGCTGGCAGTCCTCCATAGCACTGGGCGAGGGCATCCGGCGAACCTATGCACAATACCTGAAAGTGTTTTGACGACAGGCGAAACCCCGATCGGCACTGAGCGAAAGCCGTAAACCGTTTATCCAGATTCAAAACAACTGGATACCTCATAATGGCAACCGTGCCCCCAAAGCGCATCCTTTTCATCACCCGGGAAGTGGTCCCTTTTTTTTATGGCGGTATTGGCACACAGTTTCTGTCCATGATCAAATTTCTAGAAAAAAGAGGGCATGCGGTTTTCCTGTTAACCCGGCGGCACCCCAATTTTGATCTGCGCACCTACCGTCAAGAATACGGTGAAACCCCGGTGTTTTTTGTTTCGTCGGCTGAAAATGGCGGCAATGCTGCGCCGGAAACTCTGGCTTGGAGGGAAGCGCCGGTCAATTTTTCCTACG
>JALSRD010000044.1 GCA_026984935.1 Desulfobacterales bacterium | reverse complement strand
ATTCCCGATATTCCGGCGTCCACGGCTCCGACGGCTCTCTGGCCTCGACCACTAAAACATATCGCTGGCCTTCCTGACCCTTGAATAAAGTTATTTTTTCAATGGGGGGATACTGCTTGGCCCAAAAGGCGGCCTGGTCTTTAAGCTCTGACAAGTTGATTTCGGGGAAGGGATTTTCGTTCATGCTGCCGACCTCCGCTAGACGGCCCGCCAAGAAGATGCCAGGGCCAGGCCGTGCGGATGCGGCTTTTCGGGGGCTACCCTAGACCCTGGTAAATGGTTATTTTTTCAATTCCACAACGGCTCCTTTTTGGGCCTGGCTGATGATATCACCGGCCAGGTCAGAGGCCCGCTTCAGGGTTTCGTCCCGCAAGTGGGCGTAGCGCTGCGTCATCAGGGGCGACTTGTGCGTTAAAAGGCGCTGAAGCGTGTACATATCCACTTGCCCGGAAGAGGCTAACATTGAAGCGTAGACGTGGCGCAAACCGTGCAGGGCGCGAAAATCTTTGGGAAGGCCTGCCGTCTCTTTTATGCGGTTTACCTGGTGTTTGATATCGGTGCGCTGACGGCCCCCCCTGCCGGGAAAAACATAAGGGCTGCCGGTACGGGGATGGGATTCCAACAAATCGCGGGCCGACTTGTTTAAAGGTATCTTTTGGTCAGTGCCTCCTTTAGGCTTTCGCAAGTGGATGAATCCACGCTGGAAATCAATATCGTCCCACCGCAACCTAAACATTTCACCTCGCCGCATACCAGTGAAAAGAGCCAGACGCATCATATTTCCAGCCTGAATGTTGGGAGATTCCTCAGTGGCTTTCAATAGGGCTTCAAGTTGCTCTGGTGTCAAATCCTCGGTTTTTTTATTATCGACACGGGGCATTTCGATACTAAAGGCTATATCCTTGCAAAGCCCTTTTTTAACACCAAACTTCACAATTCGTTTGAGAAGAGCGAGGACGTGTTTAACTGTTTGAGGGCTTTTTTTCTTAAGTAGATTTATCCGAAGGCGGTCGATGTCGAGATGGATAATATCTTTGGGTTCTTTCCGACCAAATTTTTCCTTGAGATATTTATTGTAGCGGCCTTCGTCAACTTTGAAGCTTTTATTATTTAACCGTTGGGTTTTGTACTCGATCCACAGGCGCTCAACAGTCCACCTGCTCTGGTTAATTTTTTGTTCAGATTCCTTTTTGACACGCAATTCTTTCCGAGACAGCCTTTTCCCTTCAATACGTTCCGACCTTATTCGGGCCGCCCGTGCAGGAGACATATCATCGGAAAACTGGCGCCCGACCTTTTCTTCATGAACTTTGCCATTCTTTTTAAACACGATATAGTAAACCTTTTCAGTTCCTTTGCCGCCGATCCTTCTTGCTTCCCGAAAAAATATTCCAGGATATGGGGTCTTTTTGCGCTTCATGTTGAACCTCTCAAAAAACCGGGGGGGGATAATTTTTCCAACCCTATTTCCAACCTATTCGATCTATATCAAGGTAAAATAAGGTAAGTCAAGAAAAAAGGAATATGTGTAAATGACGTTAATTCAGTACGTTTAAGATATGCAGGGTAAACAGCGGTAAATACATTACCCCGGCCTGTCACGCCGGAGGTCGCGAGTTCGAGTCTCGTCGTCCCCGCCATTTTTTCCAATAAATGCGGCTGATTACAAAATCAGCCGCATTTTTGTTTCTGCCGTTCAGGAGTTTGACGGTTCCTTTGACGATCAGTAACGATCGGCAATCTGTATGGCTGTTACGCTCTGGAGAAAAGATCTTGACCGGCGATGAGGAATACGACTGCAGGCGCGCTTCGATCCGGAAGGAAAACATGAAGCTTCCAGATAGTTTTGAGTCCTGGATAAAGAGTAAGGGGCTCTCCGAAGCCACGGCCGCAAAACACCGCGCGAATAGGATTTCTCCATCAACGAGTTTTTGTTGTATGAAAACGAGAAAGACCCGTCAGAAGGTGTTGATGAAGTCGGGATGTTTCTGGGGTATTGGTTTATCCGAAAAGCGATGTGGGCGGGTGCGGCCTGTTGTGCCCCGCGTCCTTGACACCCGGATGACAATTTGACATGTTCAAGCATTCGGTTTGAGGGCACCACGTCCGCCGGTTATCCGGGCGCTGACTTGGCGGGGAAACATCAGTATGCCCAAAAGTTGTCTGCAGGTTGTAGTGGCGTGCCTGATTTTCTTACCGGGGTTTGCCGCCGGAGCGGGCAACGATTCCGCAGGCCGCGGGTTGAAGTGGTGCCGCTTGCAATTATCCCAGACGGCGCGCCGAACATGCCGGCGAAAAAAGGCTGGGCAGCAGTCCGGCAAGGGCACCGGATCAGATTTGTACGCGAGAGCCTTTTCCCGCCGGAGATCGTGTGCGAAGATGCAACAGGCCCTGGAGGCCGGTTTCCCGCTTCTTAACCCCTTCCGGCCGGGTTATTGCGACGGCCGCGGCACGCGGATCGTCGTCCGGATAAACGACCAGCAGACGGAAACCGTCATTCCGATGTTCATCGATAGAGACAAGGGACAGCCAATTATCGGCGTTTCATTGCCGTCTCGAGGATCCTGGACGGGTTTAATTCAGATGCTTACGAAATGACCACCAGGTAAAAATGGCTATCGACACCATCTATTCGGACACAACAAAACCCTCCTGCACCAGGTTGTGCTGACCCGCTTTTTCAAATATGCCGGCATCGTTGTTGCAGTGATAGCCGGGCTGGCGGTGCTATTGGTGATCGCGGCCAATCTAATCCCCGGCGGGCAGTACAAATCCCTTGTCAGCGCTATCGTCAAATCGTCGACCGGGCGAGAGTTGGCGATCGAAGGGGATTTCGACATCCGGCTTTTTTCCTCACTGGCCTTCAAAGCCGCGCACGTCAAATTTGCCAACGCGCCTTGGGGATCTTCGCCGCAAATGCTGTCCATCGGCCGCATCGAGGGGACAGTGGCCCTGTTTCCGCTGCTGAAGGGCGTCCTGGACATGGCCCTGACCGTCGAAAATCCCTCGCTGTTGCTGGAAACCCACCGCTCGGGACAGGCGAACTGGCAATTTGGTGCGTCGAAAAAAGGGGCGCAAATGGCCACCGGGGGCATTAAAGGGGCACCAGAGGAGGGGGCGGTGCCCGAAAGTGCCGGCGGGCTGCCGCTGAGGTTACGGATCCGCAAGCTGCAGCTCGACGGGGGGCGTATCGTCTATCGCGACGGAAAGACCGGCGGTCAGCTGGTTTTACATGGCAAAAGGTTGCGCGTCGGACCCCGCGGCGGTAGACTGACGGTGGCGTTTGCGGGCCGCTTCAACGACACTCCCCTGGCGCTGTCCGGCGCTTTTGACGATGCCGAATTCATGGTCGCCAACCGGCCCACCCACGTCGGCTTGACCGGGCGTTTCGGCCACATACGATGTCAAGTTGAGGGCACCGCCGGTCCCTTAACGCCCACCTATGATCTCGATGTCACCCTGGCGGTTACGGCCGACTCCGTGGCGGCCTTTGCCCCCCTGATCGGGTACAGCCTGCCGGACCTGGGGCCGCTGTCCGTTACGGCCGGACTGTCCGGCAGGAAGGGCAGGTACGCTGTCAGCGCTTTTAAAGCCGGTCTGGATGACAGGATCCTGACGGTACGATCCACGGGGGCTGTCGGCGATCTGGCGGCGCTGGACGGTCTGGATCTGACCGTGAAAGCCGGCACCGGGAAGCTGGCACGGCTTATGAAACAAATCGGCTATGCCCCGGCCTGGGAACTGCCCGAGGCGCTGCATGCGACAGTAATCCTGCAGGGCAACGGGAAGCGCCTGGCCGTCAAGAAGTTTCGGGCCGAACTCCAGGGTAAGGGGATGGATGCCATCGTGAACGGTGCGGCCGAAAACGTCATGGCCCTGCAAAACGTTCGGGCGCAAGTCTCCCTGCAGGCCGATTCCCAGGAGCTCCTTTCCCGGGTTGTGCGTGTGCCGCTCCCGCCGCTGGCGCCCCTTAAAGCACATGCCCGCTTTGTCTCCAGGAGTGCGAACCTCAAAAATTTGCAGGTTACGGCCGATCTTGAGAACCAGAACGCGCATGTCGCTGCCGCCGGTTCCATCAGGGATCCGCTCAAATTCAGGGGGGTCCGCGGCGATGTGCGTCTCGAAATGCCCTCTTTTGCCTGGTTGGCGGGGTATTTCCAGATGAAACTGCCTTTTCCGGGTCCGCTGAAAGCCTCTGCCAGCATCGCCTCCAGGGGCAAAACCCTGGAGGCCAGCAATATCAAAGTGGATCTGGCGGGCGAGAAAATCCAGGCCGGGATGGCGGGATCCATAAAAGACCTTCTGGAGCTCACCGGCGTTGCCGCAGACATCCGTTTGAGCGCCGATTCGCTGGCGTCGCTGGGTCCTTTCGTAAAACGCAAACTGCCGGCATCCGGTCCGGTTTCGCTGGAGGGCAGGATTTCCGCTGAGCGCGGGTTCACGGATTCCATGGATATTTCTGTCGAGGTGCAAAGCGACGGTGTTACGGCCAATCTCAGCGGCAGAATCGCAGCACCACCGGCGACCCGCGGAATGGATGTGACCTTTGCCGCCCGGGCCGATTCCCTGCAGAAAGTGGGCCGACTGGCAGGAATTCAACTGCAAAGTCGGGAACCGCTGAAGCTGGCGGGAAAATTCACGCGTACGGAAAAGGCGTTCGAACTGTCCGACCTGAACCTTCAGGTTGGGGAACTGGATGTCACGGGCCGTGCCGCATTCAAACCACCGTCCGCTGCCGGCGGCCGGCCGCAGGTCAGCGGCGAACTCCACGCCGGCAGGCTGGATCTGGAAAAATGGCAACGCAAAACCAGGGGCGTCAGCCAGAAAAAACGCAGCCCGGCAAGTCAGGAAAAAGAGCCTGCCGTTCGGAAAGACAGGATCTTTTCAACCGCGGTGCTCCCCTTCGAGCCTCTAGGCGCTGTGGACGTGGAGCTGGAAGTAACCCTGTCAAACCTGACGACGCATCTGCTGCAGCTCAGTGATGTGGCGGCCCGGGTGACGCTGGACAACGGCCTGCTCAAAGTGAAGCCATTGAAGGCCCGGGTGGGTAAGGGCGTGTTTAACGGAAGCCTGATGATAGACGGGCGAAGCCAACCGGCGGCGCTGGCCGTGGAAATGCGGATGACCGACGCCACGGTGCGTAACTTCGGAGGCCGGCTGAATTCTTTTGCCGACCTGAACGGCAGGGGGGATTCCGTCGCCGCCATCATGGCGGGGCTCAACGGCCAGTTCGAAGTAGACGTGCGCGACGCCACCCTGAAAACCTCTTTTATGACCGATTTCGGTTCAGGATTGTTCAGATCCCTCAATCCGTTTGCCAAGGATCAAGACGAAACCAAACTGGTTTGCGGGGCCCTTTTGTTTGACGTTAAAGATGGAATTGCCAATGCCAACCGCCGGCTCGCCCTCCAAATGACAGATGTTACCTGGCTTGGCGGCGGTAAGATCAACCTGAAAACGGAAGAAATCGATTTCGGGATGAGTCCTGTGCCCCGTAAAGGGACGGGGATCAATCTGGGGAGCTTTGCAAAACTGGCGCACATCGGCGGAACACTCGGCAAACCCCGAATCGAACTGGATCCCAAAGACATCGTTACGAAATACGGAAGGTATGCGGCGGCCATGGCCACCGGCGGGATCAGCCTGGCTGCGGAAATGCTCTGGGACCGGATCCACGCCAACACCGATGTATGTGCCAAGGTTTTGAAAGGATTGAAACCCAAGGGCAAAAATCCTTAACTGGGGAAGAGATTTTTGCCGCAGCTCCATTCATACCACCGCCCTGGTGCAAGAGGCGCGCAGGCGGACATTGACCTGGACAGGCTGAGGGCGGCAGGCTATGCCCGTGCCGGCCACCCCGCGGTCGCCTTTGAAAATATCGAATTCGGCCACGCGGACGGACACTACCGTTTTCCGGAAAAACTGTCCGCTGAACCGGACTGCGACGCGCAATGTCCCTTGCAACTGCTGACTCTGGTGCGGGGACGCTACATGCATTCCCAGATTCCTGAGGCCCTTCAGCAGGGGGTGCCGCAGGTGTGGGTATCAGAAGGAAATCCATCTGTTGCCAACCTTGATCCGGATCGGAGCGTCTACCTGGTGACATCCCTGGGCGCCATGCAGGTGCGGCCGGAGACCGCTGCCGGCCGGCCTCCCGGTATGGTGCTCATGCGTTGGGGAAGATGGAGATCTCCGGCCACAACCCCAACGTGATCATCCGGCCGGTTGTTACCGACATGGGGCATGGCACGGCCTGTTACAGCCAGACCGGCCGGCTGGAAAACCGCCCGGGCAATTGACGGTGCCTGTTTTCAGGGGGCCGCCGGGTCGCCTCGTTTCCGCAGCCGGAACATCGGGAGCCTGAACCGGGTCAGGAGACTTTCCGGATTCGGTTTCCGCTGCCCATCAGCGCCACCTTGGGCCTGAAATCGGCGAGGGCGGCTTCCTCCACCAGGCAGTAGGCGGCGATGATGATCAGATCGCCGGCCAATCCCTTACGGGCTGCGGCACCGTTTAATGCAATGGCGCCGCTGCCGGGCTCGCCTTCGATCACATAGGTCTCGAAACGTTCTCCGTTGTGAATGTTGTAGATATTGATCTTTTCGAACGGGACCAGATCGACAGCGTCCATGATATCCCGGGCCACGGTCAGGCTGCCCTCATAATCGAGGTTCGCAGCGGTAACGGTGGCCCGGTGGATTTTACTTTTCAGCATATAGCGCATCATTTTTTTCCCTTTCCGAATCCTTGATGATGTCGTAAAAAGCCCGGGCTACCCGCTTGCGAAAAGCCTTTTCGAAAGCTGTGCGCCGTTGTGTTAAATCCCGGGAAGGTTGTCGCTTGGCTCCTCAAAAGCCCGGGATTTTTAACACCCAGCGATGCACTGCGCTTTTCGAAAAAGAACCTTGAAATCCGCTCGAAACCGGCTTTTTGCGGGCCAGTCGATCCTTATGGTCACAAAAAGTCCCCGCCGCAGTCCTTCAGCTGCCGGTCCAGCGATTTCCGGTCGCCGACGATCCGGTTTAGCGCGGCGTAAAACGCGCTGCCGTGGTTTTTCACTTTTGTGTGCACCAGTTCGTGAATGATGATGTAATCCATCAGAAATTCAGGCAGCCGGACGAGTTTGGCGTTCAGGCTGATGTTGTTTTTGGCGGAGCAGCTGCCCCATCGGGTTTTCTGGTTGCGGACGAACACGCGATTGTATGAAAAACCGTATCTCGCAGCCAGCATATCCAGTCTTTGAACCAGGACCTGCCTGGCCATGCGCCGGTCGATGTTGCTGAATTTTGCGGACAGGGCGCGCCGGTTCCGTTCTGAACCCTGCATTATTGACCGGTGCTTTCGGATCCAGTCTCTCTTGGAGAGGGCAAACTCTCTGGCTTTTTGAAAAGAAACACCGACGGGAACGGCGACGCGCACCCTGCCGGGTGGTTTTACGGTAATATTCACGCGCCTGGCGCGGTGGCTGCGTTCAAACAGAACCGGGCCGACACCGTCGATGGTCAATAAATGGCTGTGCATATCCGAATTCCGATTTTTTTGCTTTCCATGCAGTCCCTGTGCCTTTTCAAAAAGAACCAGGTCGGGGTCTGCAAGTCGATGCGGCCGTGCGCTTCGGGCTGTATGGGCTGTGCTTTGGCCAAACCGCGGACTTTGTGTAGCACATAAAGCCGAACATGTTAACTCCAAGAAGGGGTGAAAGGCGATTTCAGGCCTGGAATGCGGAAAACGCGGGTCATCCGTGCCAAATGTGCACCAAAAAAACGCCCCATTTCCCTTCGAGCCGGCCTGCCCGCACGGGCCGCCGATGGCCAAAACGACCTGCAGGCCCGTAAGAAAACAGCCCCAAATTGTGCACCGTTGTGTTTATATGATACACAGAGGCCGTGGCCGGAATTTTTTGAAAATGCGGACGACGGTCAGACGGCGCCGGCGCCTGCCGCTTTCAAAGGGGGCAACGCTTTGGCGGCTTTTCCTCGAGATCCCTGAAAGCTTCCTGCTAAAAAAACCTTGGAGGCCCTTGGCATGGAGCGGCATCAGGAGCCGCACCCGCTTTTCCGCCTGCACGGCAGCAAAAAGATTCAGTGGCCCGATGCATCAATATGATGGCCTTCATCCGGCAATGCATCGAGGCCTGGCGGTGGGGATTTTCGGAATGGCCGATTTTGCGTCCACCTTGATGATCCTGCGGGCGACGACGGTTCTGGGGCCGGATATGGGCGCGCTAAAGGCCGCACGAGTCGCCACCCTTCTGTATACCGTAAGAAAATCGTTTATCGGCCTCAGCCTATCCCGTCGGCGCTCTGAGCCGCTGGTTTTCGAGGTCCCGATATCTGGGCGGCGGGGTATGCCGTCGCGGTGGTGACGTTTATCGGGTTTTTCCTGGCTTTCTCATCGGTCTGGTGGTTTACACTTTGCTTTGCCTTGGCCGGCGTGTTCATCGCCTGGGAGGATACCATGGAGGACGTGGCCCGGGACTATGTGGACGATGCGGTGGCCGGAACCGCCTATGGCCTTTTGGGCGTGGTGAACGGCGTTGGCGATTTTGCCTCCAGTATTGTCGTTGGTGCGCTGTGGACCGCCATTGGCCCCAAGTGGGGATTTGCCTACGCGGCGATCGTGAACCGCAGCCGGAATCTTCAGCGCGCCTCCAACCCCGACGCGGCCCTGTACTACCTGGCGCGCATGGTGGGAGCCGGCGAAGACCCCAAGTTCATCGCCCGGCGCATGGTGATCTTCGCCTCCGAAGACATCGGCATGGCCCAGCCCACGGCGCTAGTGGTGGCCAACGAGGTCTTGCGGGCCGTGGAAACCATCGGCTATCCCGAGTGCGCCATCAATCTGGCCCACGGCGCCGTGTACCTGGCCACCGCCCGCAAGGACCGCGCCGCCTACAACGGCCTGAGAGCCGCTCAGGCCGACGTGCGCCAGCATGGCAACCTGCCCATCCCGCTCAATCTGCGCAACGCCCCCACCCGCCTGATGAAGGAACTGGGCTACGGCAAGGGGTATCAGAAGTACAGCCGCGAAGACCTGCTGCCGGAAAGGCTCAGGGGCCGGCGCTATTACAAGCCGGAATAGATCGTCCGTGGTGGATCGTCCTTTGTCCGTGGTCCGCTGTAGGGTGCGTTTCACGCACCACGGACAAACCCTGTGGGCCCGGGGCCGATTCTTCAGAAAAGCTTTTTCACTTCCTCCTTGAGCACCTTGCCCATGGTGTTGCGCGGCAGGGACTCGACGAAGATGACCCGCCGGGGACACTTCCAGTCGTGCAGGTGACGGCGGCAGTAGGCCTTGACGGCTTCGAAATCGACCTCGGCGCCCGGCACGGGCACCACGGCGGCCGCCACCATTTCACCCCACTTTTCGTGGGCGATGCCCACCACGCAGGATTCCACCACCTCGGGCATGCGGTTGATGACCAGTTCGACTTCCTTGGGGGAGATGTTTTCACCCCCGGAGATGATGATGTGCTTGATGCGGTCGGTCAGGGTGTAGTATCCGTCGGCGTCCACTTTTCCCAGGTCGCCGCTGCGAAACCAGCCGTCGCAAAACGCTTCGGCCGTCTCTTTGGGCTTGCGCCAGTACCCGGGGGTGATAGCGGCGCTTTTCAGCCAGATCTCGCCCTCTTCCCCGGGCGCTGCATCCTTCAGCGTGCGCGGATCGACGATTCGGACCTCGACACCCGGCAGCGGCAGCCCAATGGACCCGGGTTTGCGCACGCCGTCGATGGGGTTGGAAAAGTTCATGCCGGTCTCGGACATGCCCTCGCGCTCCACCGGCTCTTTGCCGAACACCCGGCCGATGGCCTCGAAGTCCCCGGCCGGCAGGGGGGCCGACCCCGAGGTCAGCAGGCGCAGGTGTCCGAAGTCGAACCGCCGGTCTCCCAGGGTTTCCATCAGCTTGGTGTACATGGCCGGCACCGCCATGAAAGCCGTGCACACGTACACCCCCTCGCGGCGGGTCAGACAGCCGATGACCTCCTCCGCCCGAAAGGCATCCAGCATCACCACCCGGCTGCCGATCATCAGGGCGGTGTGCAGCGCGAAGCACAGGCCGTGCACGTGAAACAGGGGCAGGGCGTGGCAGAGCACGTCGTCCGGGCTGATTTTCCAGATGTGGATCACGTTGGCGGCGTCGTGCACCAGGTTGCCGTGGGTCAGCACGGCGCCCTTGGGCCGCCCGGTGGTGCCCGAGGTGTAGATGATCAGGGCCGGATCGTCGGGAAGTACTTTCACCACAGGCGGCACGCTTTCCGCCCGACGGAAAAAATCGATCTCCCCGTAAGGTCTGTCCGTGTCGATGGTCACGGTCTTGAGATCTGTATCGACGTCGCGCAGAATTTCGGCCTGGGCCGGCCCGGCAACGGCCAGCACGGCATCGGAATCACCGGCCAGGTAGGCCACCTCATCGTGCTTGAAGCCGGGGTTGAGGGGCACGGCCACGGCCCCGATTCGCTGCAGGGCCAGGTGCGCCGTTACGAAAAACAGCGATTTGGGCAGAAACAGCAGCACCCGGTCCCCCCGGCCGACGCCCATCTGAGCAAAAGTAGCGGCCAGGCGGCCGGCATCGTCCCAGAGCTCCGCGTAGCGGATTTCGGTTTCCAGGCGGCCTTGCCGGAAGAAGGCGATGGCGACTTTCCGGCCGTACTTCCGGCTGCTCTCGGCGAAACAGTCTTGCAGTGTTCTACATTCCAGCATGGTCGTGCACCTCGTGAACCAAAGCGTGAACCAAAGCGTGACGGATTCGTAAAAAGGCTTGCGCGGAAAAACCGACTTTTTACGAATTCATCCAAGCGGGTTACAGGAGCTCTATTTTGGGGACAGCATCGTCAGCCGATCATTTTATTAGGCAGCCACAGGGCCAGTTCCGGCCATATGCATACCAGAATGATGACGATGCCGTCGATGATGAAAAAGGGCACCACCCCCAGCAGCACCTGCCACATGGGAATGTCCGGGGCGATGTTCTTGACGATGTAGAGATTCAGCCCCACCGGCGGGGTCACCAGGCCGATCTCCAGGTTGATGGTCATGATCACGGCAAACCAGATGGAATCGAACCCCAGCCCCTTGATAATGGGCATCAGCAGCGGCGCCACCATCAGGATGACCGCCGCCGGCGGAATGAAACAGCCCAGGATGAGCAGCAGGATGTTGATCAGCACGATGATGCCCCACTTGCCCATGGGCAGTTTCAGAATCAGCTCCCCCAGGGCCTGGGTGGCGTACAGGTCCGACGACACGTAGGAGAACAGCAGGGCGGCGGCCATGATCATCAGGATCATGGAACTCTCCTCCAGGGCCTTGAGGAAGATGCCCCACAGCTTGGCCGGCGAAGTGACCCGGTATATGGTCATCACGAAAAGCAGGGAAAGCACGGCGCCCAGGCCGGCGGCCTCGCTGGGCGTGGCCCACCCGCCGTAAAGAGAGCCCATGATGCCGAAGATGATCAGCACGAAGGGCAGCACGTTGATGGTGGATGCGAACCGCTCCCGCCAGGTGTAGTGTTCGTCGATGGAGTGATCTTCGATGTAGTACACGGAGCCGGTCTTTCCGGGAACCAGCTTGCGGTAGTAGAAGACGACGGCCACCCAGACGCAGCTCAGCAGCACCAGCAGGATACCCGGAACGATGCCGGCGATGAAGCATTTTCCGATGGACGTCTCGGTGGCCACGCCATAGAGGATCATGGTGATGCTGGGCGGTATCAGGATGCCTAGGGTGCCGCCGTGGGCAATCAGCCCCGTGCTCAGCGCCGGCGAGTACCCGTGGCGGCGCATCTCCGGTATGCCGATGCCGCCGATGGCCGCCGCCGTGGCGGGGCTGGACCCGCACAGGGCCGCGAAGATGGCGCACCCCATCAGGTTGGCGATGCCCAGCCCGCCGGGGATCTTGTGCAGCCACTTGTGCAGCGTGGTGTACAGATCGCGGCTGGCATTGGTTTCGGAGATGGGGGCGCTGAGCAAAATGAACAGCGGAATGGCCAGCAGGGCGAAACTGTCCATGCTGCCGTACACCACGAAGGGCACCGTGGATAAAAGGTGCGGCGAAAACACGATGATGAAAATCAGGGAGATGCCCGCGAGACCCGCCCAGATGGGAATGCCGGATATCAGCAGGACCAGCGCACTGCCGAACAACACCACCGCCAGAACGTATTCATTCATGCCGCAAACCTCCCCCGCAGCAGAAGAGATGGCTGCGCTACTGCGCGTCCTCGGACAGGCCCTCTTCCTCCGACAGGTCCTTGAATTGGTCGACTTTTTTCTTGATGTTGATGATGTACTGCAGCAGGAAGAGTGTCATCCCCAGGGGCAGGAACAGGTAGGGAATCCACAGCGGCGGTCCCCACAGGCTTTCGGAGTGATCGTTGCGCGTGAGGGCCTCCCACCACATGGGCCAGGCGTACCACGCCAGGATGCCGCACACCAGGCAGCTCAGCACCGAGACGGCGATCAGAACGAAGGCGCGTGTCCTGGGCGGCAGGTGGATGAGTACCAGATCCACATTGAGGTGCTTTTCGTTGCGCTGGACCAGCGGTGCGCCCACAAAAGTGGCGAAGATCAGCAGAAACACGGAGGCCTCGATCTGCCAGATGGCCGACATGCCGAAAAGTTTCCGCACCACGATGCCCTCGGTGACCACCAGGGCGGCTGCCACGATGCACAGGGCGGCAATCCCCCCTGCCAGACCGTTGATCCACTCCACGGTCCTCTCAAACGTCTTCCACACCTTGCCGTTCATGACAACTCCGTCTGTCTACTTCATGGCCTTCAGCGCCAGGTCCAGCAGTTCCTGCCCGCCCTCTACGTTTTCGGCAAAATTTTTCCAGGCGGTCTTCTTGGCAAAGGCCAGCCACGTGTTGAACTCGTCCCGGGTCATGTAGTGAATCTGTACGCCGGCCTTGGTGTAGGCGGCGATAAGCTTCTGCACCAGAGTCTTGAAATTCGGATACACCCAGTTTGCGTGCATCCACTCGGCGGTTTCCAGAAACGCCTTCTGCTGGTCGGGCGACAGGCGATCCCAGGTTTTCTTGGAAATGCACAGGTTCTCGGCCATGTACCAGATGGAGAAATCCCGGGGGACGTTGATGTACTTCAGCACTTCGTACAGACGGTAGGAAACGAAGGACGCCGAGGAGGTCATCATGGTGTCCAGAACGCCGGTGGCCAGGGCGTGGTAAGTCTCCGAGGACGGCATGCTGGTGATGGAGGCGCCGGCTTCGCGCATCATGTATTCGAATTTCTTGCCGGCCGCCCGCAGCTTGGTGCCCTTCACATCGGCGGGAACGCGTATCTGCCGGATCTTGCTGCCGATGCCGCCGTCAAACCAGGCCCACACCAGGTTTTTGACGCCGTTTTTCTCCATCAGCGCTTCCACCTTCTTGCCGATGGGCTTATTACGCCAGGTGAGCCCCTGCTGGATATTGGCCACTGAACAGGGCATCAGCGTGATCGAAAGCTGGGGGATCTTTCCGGAGGCGTAGTCCAGGGGGAACACGGACATGTCCAGGGCCCCCTTGCGCATGGCGTCCCACTGCTCCTTGGGCTTGAACAGGGATTTGGCCGGGTAGTACCGGAATTTGACGCTCCCGTTGGTTTTCTTGGTCACCATGTCGCCGAAGACGCGTGCCATCTGGTCCCTCACGTCACCCTGGGCGAACTGGTGGGACACCTTGATGACCACCGTCTTGGCGGCTGCCGGGCCGGCCTGCAACACAAACACCACCGCCACCGCCAGGCCAAAAACAACCATTCTCCTCTGCCAGGTTTTCCGTTTCATGGATTCCTCCTTTCAAAATGGGTAGCTTGGGTGAAAAAGCACGCTTACTCTCATGACCTGCGCACCGGTTGGGTCTCTTCAGGGAACAACCCCACCAGGGCCTCACACTGCCGCAGCAGGTGCTGTTTCATGAGGCTCTCGGCGCGGTTGGCATCTCCGCACTCCAGAGCTTCGAGCAGCGCACGGTGCTCCTCGATGGATTGCCGGAAGCGTTCCGGCTGGTACAACTGGCGGTGCCGGTAGAGCAGTATTTTCTGCCGCAGCCCGTTGATGACGTCGTTTAAAACCGGGTTACCGCTGAGTTCCTGGATAAACACATGAAATTCGTGATTGGCGTCGAGGTACGCTTTATGATCCCGGCAGGCGTAGTGGGTTTCGAGCCGCCGATGAAGTGCACGGATCTTTGCCAGCGCTTCGGCCTTCATCTTCTGGACGGCCAGGCGGGCGCAGGTGCCCTCCAGAACGGACATGACCTCGAACAGGTCGCAGATTTCCTTCATGGTCGGCCGGCTGACGAAAGCGCCCTTGTGGGGCACCAGATCAACCAATCCCTCGGAGTGCAGGATCCGCAGCGACTCCCTCACGGGAGTTCGACTGACCCCCATGGTGTCGCACAAAAATTTCTCGCTGATTTTCTGCCCCTTGACCAAGGCCCCGCTGCTGATCATCTCCCGGATGCGGCCCGCGACCTCCTGGTGAAGCGTTCTGGGTTCGATCCTGGAAAACGACATGTGATGCAGAGAATGTTCGCCCATGACAGATTACATACATTATACATCATACAGTTTCAAGGTTTTTTGCCTTTTGGAATTGGAACGCATTAACGGCGATGTTAAAAAAAAAGGGTCTTTACAGGCAGATGAGGTGGCTTCGTCCTGGGAAATCGTAGGACGTATACCCGTTGATTTGCGAAGTATCAACACCTGTTAGTGACTATGTGAAAATATCTCAAATATGGCGGTTTAAAAATGTGTGATGATTTGACGTGCGTGGAGTAAAAATGCCGGAACCGATATTCAGGTTCTGGCGGCGCCAGATTTTTGGGTTTCAA
>JALSRD010000043.1 GCA_026984935.1 Desulfobacterales bacterium | reverse complement strand
TCGGGATGGATTTTCAGCAGCGGAGATTCCAGGACCACTTCGCCGTCCGGATCAGCGGACGGTTTGCGGACGGCCGCCAGAGGTGTGCTCAGGTCCTGGTGGCCCTCCTGGAGCTGCCGGCCGAGTTCGAGCATGGCGGGATAATCAAGGCCAAGGCCTTGAGCAATTTTAGAGCGAGACTTAAGGCTACCTGTAAGAACACCTCTTTTAATCTTGTTTAGATAACCTTGTGAAAGCCCAACTTCAAGCGCAAGAGTAGTTTCTGCACCCCATCCTCTTTTGTCGAGCAAATATTCTAACGCCTTCCTAAATGCGGACAGATGATCATTGAATTTATCATCAAATTCAGATGCCATAAATAGTTAGTATTTCAAATAAATATCTTTTGAAAGAAAATAATTATGCGTTAAAAAGCCAAAATAACCAAATTTGCGCTTGACATTTTATGAGTTATGCCGATAAAGAATAATACCGAAGGAATAAATTATGGAAACACAAACCAGCTTATCCCAGAAACTCAAGATCAGTCAGAGCTATCTGAGCAAAATTGTTTCAGGCAAAGCACGTCCCCGATGGAGCCAAGCCAAGCGCCTGGCGGCTGCCACCGGCATAGACCCAATCGACTGGCTGGAGCTGCCGCCGGACGAGCTGCGCCGAAAACTCGGCCTGCCGGCCAAGCGGCCGTACCGGAAAAAGACAGAGGAAGTCGCATGAAACCGTCAGCGTTGCCATTGGTTTCCCTGAATCGTAATCGGGCGGTAACCACCTCGTTGATCGTGGCGGAGAAATTCCGTAAGCGGCACAAGACTGTTCTGCGCAAAATTGAAAATATAGACGGCCCCAAGAGCTTCACTGAGCGCAATTTTGCGCTCAGTGAGTACACCGATCCAAGCGGCCGGAAGCTTCCGATGTACCTGCTGACCAGGGATGGCTTTACGCTTCTGGCCATGTCCTTTACCGGCCGGGAAGCGACGCAATGGAAAATTAAATACCTCAATGCCTTCAACACCATGGAAGCCGCGCTGCGTCGCCGGCAGAGCGATGACTGGCAAAAGATCCGCGGCCAGGGCAAAGCCGTACGTTTCGAGCTCACCGACGCCATCCAGGAATTCATCCAATACTCCCAAGAACAAGGTTCAACTCATGCCGGCATGTATTTTGTGGCCATTTCCAAAATGACGCGCCAGGCGCTCTTCATTATCTGCTATCGCGCCCCCAAAGGTTTTCGCGACCTGCTCGACAATATGCAGCTGATCTATCTTCAAACCGCCGAGTTCGTGGCCCGCAACGCCATCCGCGAAGGCATGCAGCGCCAAATGTTATACCGCGACATTTACCAACTGGCCCGCGAGCGCGTGACGGCCTTTGCCGAAACCGTCGGCCGCACCAGCGTGCCCGCCGGAACGCGGCCCGTTCTGCCGGCCAAGCGGCCGTACCGGAAAAAGGAGACGGCATCGGAACATTGTCCAGAACCTTCAGCAAATCGGAGACGGAAATCATGAAACCTCCTTCCATTTTTTTCGGCACAGTTCATTTGGATGAAAACGGCATCAGCCAGCATCATTTCACCAGAGACACGGTGCGTGTTTATCACACGACGGCAACCGGAGAAACGGTTTTGGAAATCCGCATCCAGGATCGCAGGGCAACGCTGCAGCTTGATGCCGACGCCTGCACGCACCTGGCGGCGCTGCTGACCAACAGACCGGAGGCTGTATGAAAGCCAGAAAAAAGACCAACCGGCATTGCCATGTCAAACTGAACGCAGCCCCAAAATGCCGCACATATACCGGCGAATACGTGTTTAGTGACGGAATACTGCGCCTTAAGAACATCCTCATTACCGGCGGAGACTTTGTTTTATACATGGATAAGGAAAGCGCTGACTGGTTTTCGAAGGCCCTTGCCGGTGAAAAGGTCGAGCCGCTCTATGGGCGGTTTGGCCCGCCAGTATCGGATCCCAGCCGGCGCAAACCGGAGGAATCATGAGCTTGCAGCTGAAACTGGACTTCGGCCGGCCCCGGATCATGGCGGGCAAGCGCAGCCAGCGGTTGACCGTCACCTGCAGCGATGAGTTCCGGGAAGTCGTGGACCTGGTCTGCAAGATGACCGACGAAACGATCTCGGAGCTGGGTTTCCGCTATTTCCTGGACGGCATTCGCGGCGACCTGGGCCGGCTGTTCATGGCCGAGCCGCACCTCGACCAAACCCTGACGGAGCTTATCCGGAAAAAATTTTAATGTCCCGTATACTTTCGGAGATAATTCGGTGCAAACGGTATACCAAATATAAACGGCGGGATAGGGCGATAGCGCCAGGACCTGCAATACCGGGTAAAGGAGACCGTGATGCAAGATTTACAGACACGCAGCATCCAGGAGCTGGAGAAGCTGGCCGCGGAGCACCGGGACCAGTCCTGCCGCCAGCGGCGGCGCTTCATCGAAATCCTCTATTATCTGCGGCGCAGCGGGCGTTACCGGGAGAGCAAGAGATATGCCCGGGCGGATTTCAGAACCTACCTGTTCGACCGCTGGATGATGCGCGAAACGGCCTTTGAGCGCGAGCGGCGCGCCTACCTGCTGTTTCCGGAAGCCACCCGGCGGTTCGGACCGGGCGTGGTGCAAAAGGCGATTACGGAATGCGGCGGCACGCAGAAGGCGCGCGCGGTGATCCAGGAAATCGAGGCCCGGCATGAGAAGCTCAAGCGGGGCATCACCCGCGGGCAGATCGAAAAAATTATCCAGCGGAACAGGGTCGAACAGCCGGGGAAACTGACCACGGCGGACCTGCGGGCGGAGGTTGCCCGCCTGGGGCGCATCATCGAACAGCGCGACCGCACGATCCTGTCCCAACGCAAACTGATCGCGCAACAGCGCGCGCGCATCGAGCGGCTGACGGCAGCGCTGCAGGCCGCGCGCCGGCCGGCGGAAGCCTTTGCACCACTGCCGGGGAAGGCCCCGGCAAAGGAACGCCCGGTAATGGCGGGGATTTGAGAGGAGCCAGCGGGAGGTTGAAACCCAAAGTTGTGATGCGAGCCGGAATGACAGTGAATCCCATAAAAAGACTGCGCAACAGGCGATAGCCGTCGCAGACCTGAACCCCGAAGGCAGCGTGCGAGCCAAAAAAAACATGAATCCCACGAAAACGTTGCGCAACAGGCGATAGCCGTCGCAGACCTGAACCCCGAAGGCAGCGTGCGAGCCAAAAAAAACATGAATCCCACTAAAATGTTGCGAGCCACAATAAAAATGAGACC
>JALSRD010000042.1 GCA_026984935.1 Desulfobacterales bacterium | reverse complement strand
AGATCTTCAAAGGGACTCTTCACTCTCCATCTGGGCAATCCGTAGATCCTTCCGTATAACATCGCTGGCACCTCCCTTAAGTCTGAAAAAGTTTGTTTTTCCCGATACTGCCGGCATGGGTTGCGCTGGCGACCGCATCCTTTGTTTTATGACGAAAAGATAAAAACAAATGAGATTATGTCAAGAAGAAATACAAAATATTTGTTGCATTATTATAATTAAATATATATATTAGTAATGAGGATGCGTCGCCACGTGAACCGTCACTTTAAGTAAAATCGGCAGTTGTAAGTTTACACAAATTCAGATGGATATGACATAGAGGATCCTATGCCGAAAAAAGTAACACAAGAAAAGGGTGCCAGCTTGGCCCAGCGCGTGGATGCCGACTTGCGGGGTAAACAATCCGTGCGGGCGACTTTTAAATTGACCGCCGGATGCATCGACGCCATTACCGTCGTGGCGACGCAACTGGGCATCAAGCAGAAATCACTGTTCGACCACCTGTCGGAAGACATCGATGCACTGGCAGCCATTGCCCGGCAGGCACAACGGATCGAGTTGAAGCGGCTCAAGCGCATCCAGAAGACCTTCGTCATCAGCCGGAAATCGCTGCTTTCACTGGAACAAGTGGCCAGGGATTACGATGCCCCGCGCGATGCACTGATCGAGTATTCCGTGCAACGCCTGCTGCCGATTATTTTAAGAGAGCGCCAGCGTCATGAAAACCGCAAACAGCTCCTGTCGAAGATCCGGCATTACTTCGAAAAAGGGAAAGCCATCCGGGATGAACTGAACGCGCGACTGGGTGCGGACGATCCAGTCTGTCGACGCTTTGAGGCCGCCCTGGCGGCCCATGCGAACGCCTACGACCACATCGTGTCCGTTGTCGAGAAGGGCAAGGCCATCGAAGCATTCGATCCGGAAGAGCTGCAGCAGGCATTGTCTACGGACTGAGCGGTCGGTTTCCCCGGGGATATATCGCACGCTAAAACTGCAGAATCAGAAATCTCACGGCAGACGGAACATTGCCGGGCAACGCTCATCTATAAGTGCCGCCCCTGCGGAGGGGACGGGATGTTTTTTTTTTGCGCAAGCTGCGGCCGGGGGCCTGTCAGATATGCCCTGTCGAGACTGCGGATGACCACCGGTCGGGATGCCGGCGGTGGTGGTTCGAAACCGAGCACGGCCTTGAGAAATGCCATGGTGATGCGGTAGGTGGCACCCCACAGCAGCTCGCTGCCGTCTCCCGTCTGCAGACGAAAGCAGGGAAAATCTTCGGTGCGGCGCGCGCGTTTTTCCGCCGGCAGGTGGGCATAGCGCACCCGGTAGCGCAGATAATGCTGCGGATTCAATAAGCGCGCCAGGGGGACGCAGATAATTTTTTCCACTTCACTGTTGGGAAAGAAGCGACGCTGGTGCGAAATCCAGACGGCAACCGGGAAAATGCTGCGTCGGAACATGATCAGCTTTTCCAGCGGCAGGGCGGCGATGACCCTGACACCGAACGGATTCAGGCGCATCTCCTCAAAACTCTCCCGCAACCCGGTGGCAACACCAATGGCGATGCGCCGGGCCGCAGCCGGGTCTTTCCGGCGCAGCCGGGACCAAACGTGCCAACGTGCCAGGGGCAAGAGGGGCAGCGCCAGCACCTTTGCCAAAAGCCGGTCTGTGGGGCAGGAGACGCTGCCGCCCGGGAAACAGAGATCCCCTGCCTGGCGGATGTGCACCGAACGCTTGTTGAAGAGCAGGCAGGGGCCTTTGCCGGCCCCGTTGACTGTTGACGACTCGGCGATTGGCAGCAGTACGGCGGAAAGTCCGGCTTCAGCCGGGGGGGCACCCAGAATTTGCTGCTGCAGGCCCTGGCGCGTATTCAGCATTTTGGCGGCATGACGGACGAAGGCGGGAGTATGGCGTAAAAGCGAGGTGCTGTACATGGGGAAATCAGCCGTTATCCGGAGCGGGTTGTGTTGCGTCGCCGAACATGGCCAGTGACGATGCGGCGATTCGCGCATCGTCGTAGTTCATGAAGGCTCCGCTCCAGTCATGGGGGGCTTTCAACACCAGCCAGGCGACGGATCGTCCCGGAACCTGCGGCGGTTCCAGCCTTCCGGAAGCTTTGAGGTCGAGGTAAAAATCCGCCTGTTCGCGCGGCATGACACGCGGACCCCTTCTGCGAATGAATTCCTGCATGCGGGTATCCACCACACCGGGGCGCACGGCCACTGCCGTGATGTCCTGCTCCTCGGCGGCCAGCACGCGTGTGAATTGGTTCAACGCCGCCTTGGCGGCGCAGTAAGCGCTGGCGCCGGCGATCACGTGCGTCGCAGCTCCGCTGCTGACGTTGACGATCCGGCCGGCAGAACGCCGCAGCGCCGGCAGGCAGTATCTCGTCAGGTAGAAAGGGCCCAGCAGGTTGACGGCCAGGGAGTGCTTCCATGCGTCAACCGGTGCGGCGGCTACCGTTGCAAGCGGCTCGAAGGTGCCGGCATTGTTGACCAGGCCGTCGATGCGGTTGAAAGTTGCAAGCGCCGCCTCGGCCGTTCTGCGGCAGTGCTGCGGGTCGGCGATGTCGCCGCTTTGAATGTGCGTTTGGGCACCGGCGGCAGCCGCTGCCTGCTGTGTTTTTTCCAGTTCGTCATGCGAACGTGCGGTCAGGACCAAGCGCACACCGGCCGCCGCCAGCCACAGAGATACGGCCTTTCCCAGTCCGCGGGAGGCGCCGGTTACGATGACCACCGGTTGCTTCGACATGTCGGTTCTCTCCTTTTAAAGTTCGGCGCACGCGGCGTTGCCGGCCGGCAAGGCATGCACGGCGAGGGCACGTTTCGGCGGACTCTGCAGCTAACATAGGAATTGGTGGGGTGAAGTCAACCCCGCAGGTGGGTTTGGTTTTGACAGGTCCGGTTGCGCCTGGGTGCCGCGGGCCACAGCAGGGCCGCGCATGTCAGCCTTTGTCGCGGGCGCGGATCAACAGCAGCGGCCGGTCGATGCGCTGCAGCACGGCGGCTGCCACGCTGCCGTAAAATACCCGCGACAGCCCGCTGCGGCCATGACTGGCCATGGCGATCATGTCCACATCCATATTCTGGGCGGTACTGATGATGGATTCGGCCACCGGTCCCTGGGCAACCAGGAACTCGGCGTCGATGGATGCCGCGGCGAAATCGTTGCGCAGCGTTTCAAGGTAGCTCTCCGCTTCCCGGATAATACGTTCCAGCTCCTCACGGCTGCGTTCCTGCATAAAGGCATGCGGATCAATCACCGGCACGAACGGATTGATGACCTGGAGCAAAACGACCTTGGCAGCGTTTGCCTGCGCAATGGCTTTGACATGCGGCAGAATCCGCTCTGCGCGCTTGGATCCGTCCAGCGGTACGAGAATACGTTTGTACATCAGCCCATCAACCCTTTTGCCACCCGAAAAACCGGTGAAAGATCCGTGACAGCCGGAATACCGCTAGTGGGTGAGCGGCACCCGGCTGGTGAAATTGCGGATAAAGGTGTGCAGCGCAGATTTTTGGTCGGCGTCCAGATCGATGAACCGGACCCCTGTGCGCCGTGTTTTAAAGGACCCCAGGCGTATGTCTTCGGGGACGGCAACATCGGAGATAACCTTAACCTGCAGGTCCTTTAAGTAAAAGTCGTTTTCCGCCACCAGAATATCCAGGTGGGTAAAATCATCCGGCCGCTCAGGCCTTTCAATGTACTGAAAAGCCATGCCCTGCATGTTGATGTCGGTGATTTCACCGATGCTGACCGGGTTGGATTTAAATACGGCGCAGGCGATTTCCGCCAGGCTCATTTTGCAGATATTGCGGAATTTTTCGGCGTCGGATCCAACCAGGGCAACGGCTGTGCAGTTTAGCGCATAGCGGGGCATGCTGCGGCGTTCCATGCGCGCAGCTGCCGGCGCAGGCGTTTCCACCCTGCCGCGCAACGGAGACCGGCGGCCGCGAAGCCGCACCACATCCTGCGGGATGTCATAGGGAAAGGAAACGGCCGGCCATTCATTCGGGGAATAAAGTCGCGTATCCATTTCACCTCCTTATGCATACACTGGGTTCTCGCAAGGCGTACTTATGCACTTCTACAATAAGACAGCCTGCCGCGGTTGTCCATAGGGTGAAGGGCTTATTTTGATAGGGAAAAAGCCTGGCGGCCGGGGGTGAACCCCAGGGCGCTTCGGCTTTTCCCTCCGGTGGGCGCAGGGCCTTAAGAGCGTTGAAATTTCTTGCGGTAGGCGGGTATTTCGATCATGGGAGGGCGCTCGTGGCCCCCGATCTGATGGATCTCCGGGCAATATTCGTTGTCTTTCAGGCTGTACTGGATCATTTCGTTGAAGAGTTCATCCTGCAGGGTGATCTGGCCACGCGTCACCAGACGCTTCAAAAAGGTCTGCATGATGACAAAGGCCATCTTTCCCAGCGCCTTGGTGCTCTGGTTGCGGTGGATGCGCCGGTCCAGATCCACCTGGGCAATGGCGTCTAGACCCCATTTGGCACTGATGTCCAGAATCATGCTGGTTTCGATGCCGTAGCCGATGGGAAAGGGGATTTTCTCGAATACGCTTCTGAAGCCGGCATACTCTCCCGAAAGGGGCTGGATGATCTGCGTGAGCTCCGGGAAGAACAGTGAGAAAAGCGGTCGGATGACCAGTTCGGTTACACGTCCGCCGCCGGTGGGCCGCAGCCTCTGGTCCCCGACTGAAATGGGCCGGTCGTAAAAGGCCTTGCTGTACCGGATATGGTCGTAGAGCAACAGGGGGGCCACCAGGGCATAAACGAAGCGGTGGTGCACATTCTTGATGTCGGCATCCAGGTAGACGATGATATCGCCGCGGGTTACGTAAAGCGCCTTCCAGAGGTTTTCACCCTTGCCTTTGAAGTCTTTCAGATCGGGTAGAATATCGGAGGCCGTGTAGACGTCGGCGCCGTACTCGGCGGCGATTTCCAGGGTGCGGTCGGTGGAGCCGGAGTCCACCACGATGATCTCGTCCAGCAGCGGGAAGCGCGTCATCAGCTCCGACTTCATGATGATGATTTCTTTGGCGATGGTTTTTTCTTCGTTGAGCGTGGGCAGGCAAAGGGAAATGGATAGTCCCTTACGGCGCTTCTCAAGCACCAGATGTTCCAGGTTGCTGAACTGGGAATGGTAAAAGGTGTTTTTCTGCAGCCAGCTGTTATCCATCGCAGACTCCCCTGTCTATGGCCGCCATGACACCCAGGATCTGGGCGATGCCTTTAAACATGGGTTGGATCTTAACACGCGCATTTTCCTCGTACTTGTTTTCGCCGTGAGTGATTCCCAGGGTCACGGAGGGAATACCGCGCGCCAGCAGGATCGAAAGCTCGGATTCGCTGGCTTCGCTGACCGGTTTCAATTTGAGCTGCTGCATCACCTCCACCGCACTTTTCACCAGGGGATGGTTGAATTTCAGGCGCGCGGCGTGCAGGTTGCTGATAATCTTCAGCTTCAGGTTGACGTCGTACTCCTGGTTGAAACCGTCGACGATATCCTTAATTTTCTGGTAAAGCGACTTGACCACCCTCATGGCATCGCTGTGAATCTCCATCCCCAGGCTGGCGTGGTGCGCCATGCGGCCGTGGGTTATGCCGCCGGATATCTTGCCGATGATGATCTGCGAGCGCGGCCGCTGGGGAACCCCCAGTTCCATGATCTGGTTGATCATCTCATTGAGCACCAGGATGGCGTTGGGCTGATGCTTTTCGGTAAACCCGGTTGCCGGGTTGACACTGCACTGGATTTCACAGCGGATCATGCCGTCTGAAAAGTAGTTGAGACGTCCGAGTTCGACGCCTTCGATGCTGATGGCGCCGCGGATGGGCGTCACCCATGTTTTCAGCAGGTGCCGGATGCCGCGCAGGTTTCCGTGTCCTAGAGACTGGATAACGCCGGCCAGTACGATGTCGGATTCGAAGCGCAAATCCAGGAATCGCAGGATCTGGGGCATGGAGGCCAGCACACCGACACCCACGGAGTTGTCCAGCAGGCCGGGCCCTTCGATATAGGTCTTGCCCACCGTAAAGTTGTAGATGATCTCCTTGTCGAAAAAGGTATCCAGGTGGGCGACCAGAAAGATCGGCGGTTTGGAGGGGGCGCTGCCGCGGATGATGCCGATGGGGTTGTTGTAGCCGTCAGTGGTACACTCGTCGATCTGGGATTCGTTCAGTCGTTCGCAGAATGCAGCCGCCTTCCGCGATTCGTGAAAGGTCGGCGCCGGCACCTGCCCCAGGAGCACGATATTGGCGATGATGACCTCACGAATATCCGCAATGCGCCTGGCAATGTCCGGCAGGTCCGGCGGCTTCAAATCCATGTTGGCTCCAATCGTTGTCTGTCCCCGGGGTGGCGCTGACCGCCGGCAATTTCGAACGCAACGGTCGGGCACCGCTGAGGCGCCGGGGGAATCTGTCGGGGCTTATGATACGGGATACACGGGCCCGCGGTCAAACAAAAAAATGCGGTCGGCGGCGCCAGGTGCCGGCCATCCGGGATTTCAGGGCAGGTGGGCGATCAGCTGGCCGAGATCCGTGATCACCAGGTCCGGCGAAAGTCCATGGCACAGTGGGTTTTCGTGTCGCAGGCGCAACGAGCGCCGGTCACCGGCGAACAGGGCGGTCATGAAACCGGTCTGTGCGGCCGGATACACATCGTTTAGCATGTCGTTGCCGACGTAAAGTGTGTTGCAGGCCGCGATGCCCTGCTGCTGCAGCCGTTGGGCCGCCAGCGCAAACAGCGTTAGCGAGGGTTTGGCCACGCCCCGGCGGTGGGAGAAAAAAGTCAGGTGCGGATCGAACCCCAGGTCGGCCAGGCGCGCGCCCAGATGCCGGTGAAACAGGCAAGGCGTGTAGAACTGCGCGTTGGAGATCAGGCCCATGGGTACTTTTGCCGTCCGGCAGGCGGCCAGCAGGCGGGACAGGTGCGGCATGGGATAGGTGGGGTTGACAATACATTCGAACTGGAATGCGAAACGCTTGGCCGCCATCAGGTCCCGAAGTTTCAGCAGTTCCATCCAGATGTGTTCGATGCGCACTTCCGGAAAATCCACGCCCCGGCGCCGGAGCCGGCGGTGCTCCTGCCGGATGGCTTCTTCGAGCCGCTGTCGTAAACCAGACGGGCTTTCCGGGATGCCGAACTTTTCCAGCAGCTTCGCCAGCGCCGCATGCTGTTTGCCGGATGGCCCCGCAGCCGTTCCGATTTCGCCGGATGCACTGATAAAGAGGGTGCCGTAGATGTCGAACAAAATACTTCTGACCTGCTGCGGCGGTTGGCCGCCGGCCTGGAGATCCGTTGGCAGGGGCACCATAGGATGGGTGTGGTTTGCGATGCATGCGCTAGGCTTCATCGCGGCCCCACTTCAGCAGGCTGAGCTGCCGCAGGTCGAAGAAAAAGTCCAGCAGCTTCGCCTTGTCGATGCGCTGGCGCACCGCCCGGCTGCAGACCTGGCGGTAGATGGCCAGCAGCCTGTGGCCGTAAACCTGCAGATTGTAGTTTTTGCGGATGATATGCGCATTGTGGGCGATGACTTCAGGGCTGCAGGGCAGGCGCTCGGTATGCTGCAGAAACGGGTTCAGCCGCCTCAGGACATCCAGGTGCCGACTTTGCTGCAGGAGCTTGCGCACGACCCGGCGTTGCAGGGTTTCATCCAGCATGCCGAAATCAACACGATTGCGGGCCGTGAGGGCCGCAAAAGCCTCTTTCAGGGCATCTTCCGTCAGACGCCGGCCGAAGGCCTGCGCGGCTTCTGTCGCGGCTTTGCGCCAGCGGTCGAAAAATTCATCCGGGGGGATCCAGCCGGCGGGTACCCACAGGTTCGTGTAAAGGTGATCCAGGCGGACGCCTTTCCCGGTAAAATCCCGGCAGATGTCCGGCAGCATGCGCCCCCACAGCGGCTTTTCGTAGAGCCAGGGTTCCATGAAGCAGAAACCAAAGCCTTCGGTGATGCTGGTGGTCAAAACCAGCCCGGCGCTGCGCATCAGGCCGGCGAAATTTCGGGAAAGGCCGGCTTCGAAGTGCACATCGAGCCCCTCTTGCGCGGCCAGTGCTTTCCATCTTTCGTAGGCGGGCATATCCGCCGGGCTGTTGGGTGGCAGTGTGATGCGCAGCGGCTGCGGTGGGGCGAAAAAAAGGCTCAGCAAAATGGCTTCGCCGATGTTTTTGCGGCGGATGGCGCGTACCGGATACAGCAGGCCGTGCGGCCGCACGGGGGCGCCGGGCATGCCTGCGGCCGGCGGTGTTACGGCATTGGGCAGCAGGTGCAGCCCGTCGGTACGCAGTCCGCAGTCCCGCAATAACCGGTAATCGCGGGCGTTGATCACCCCGTAGTGGCAGTCTGCAGGGTACTCCCGGCGGAAGTAAACCCGCGGCCGGCCATCTTCGGCAAAATCGTGGATCTGCAGAAACAGGCGCAGGCCTTCTCGCTGCAGATGCTGCAAAATATCCAGTAAATGGCTGTTCTTGGCCAGCAGGGGGTTGTGTACGTGCAGCACGTCACAGCCGCCAGGCCAGCGGGATAAGATGGCGTCCCTCACGGCGTGCGCCGTTTTCTTCGGCTGCGCAAGACGGTGCCGGCGGTCGTAGCCCAGGCCCGGCACCACGCACACATCGGCCGGCATGGCCGACGCCGGGGCTTGGCCGGTGAGCACCAGGCACCGGCAGCTGTTGCTGACGGCCTGCAGCTGCTGGTGCAGCACCGTGGCCACGCCGCCCGGCTTCAGGTGGTAGTGCATAAAGGCGATTTTCATGTCGAAAGCGGAAGGCCGGGATGCATCGGGTTCAATCCCCTGGTGGCGGCTGGTAGTTTTCGAATTCGTCCAGAATCTCAAAGAAGCAGCGCTTTTCTTGGGTATCGAAACGCTCGTGCAGGCCGTAAGGATACACAGTCACCGAAGATGCCGCGATATCCAGGCAGGCCGCCAGCAGGCTCTCTTTGACATTTTCCCTCAGGCGTTCGTCCGCGGCAGCCAGTCGTACCGGCGCCACCAGTTCGCGCAGGGCGTGCAAAAGGGCGGCATCCGGACGCCGCTTGAGGAAGCTTGCGGCAAAACGCTGCGCCTGCGCCATGTCAAGCAGCGGATACCCGGCCATGGCGTTGATGCGGGCCACGTGTTTTTGCAGGAAGTCTTTTAGCACGGCAATTTCACCCTCCTGGACTTTGCCGTCCGCCCAGATCATTTCGATGAGCGGAATGATGTCGATCAGGTACACATCGCGTCCTTCGATGCCGTAGCGCTTGAGCGTTGCCACGGCCTGGCGGCGGGTGAGCGGAGGTTTTGCGGTCATGTTCCGGATCCTTTTCGTGTTGGAATGGTCAACAACCTGGCCAGCACCTTCAGGTCGGACGTCGGCAGCCGGCAGACGTGGTTGCGGCACACGTAGGCGGTGGGCCGGCCGCCGATCATGTGCAGGGCGGCCACGAAGGGCAGGTTCGCGGCCAGCTGCCGCTGGGCGGCACCGCCGTCTGCCAGAAGCAGGGTCCTGTCGGGCACGAAGCGCGCGTAGATGAATCGCAGCATGCGGTGCGTGCGGGGGTCATCGGGTCTGCCCGCCACGACGATCTGCCGCGGCCGGCTGCGGTAAACGTCGAGTGCCACCAGCATCTGCGGCATGGCCGCCGGATACTGCTGCAGGTGCGGGCCGAATACGGACAGGATTTTGGCTGCCCGGTCGCGCCATTTCCCACGGCCGATCATCTGGGCCAGGCGCAGCAGGTTCAGGGCCGCCACGGAGTTGCCGCTGGGTTCCGGGCCGTCGTAGTCGGCTTTCATGCGCATGAGCAGTGCAGTGTCGGTGCCGGCGGTTTCGAAAAACCCGCCGCCAGGGTCCCAGAAGTGCGCGATCAGGTGCTCGGTCAGCTTGCCGGCACGCTTGAGCCAGGCAGTATCGAAGGTGCTTTCATACAGGTCCAGCAGGCCCTGCACCAAAAAGGCGTAGTCCTCCAGATGTCCATCGATGCCGCCCTTTCCCCGGCGGTAGCGGCGCAGCAGGCGACCGCTGGAGCGGTCGTACAGGTTGTCCAGGATAAAGCTGGCGGCGCGTGTGGCGGCATGCAGGTAGCGGGGTTCGTCCAGGACCTGAAAGCCACGGGCCAGCGCTGAAATCATCAGACCGTTTTCGCCCGCAAGGGCCTTGTCGTCCAGCCGTGGCGGCGGCCTTTTGGCGCGCAGTGCAGAGAGCTTTTGCCGGCCGTGTTTGATGATCCTGCGAACCGTTTGCGGCGCAATACCGAAACGGTCGGCGGTCCGGGTGATCGAGCGGGCCTGGTAGAGGATGTTTTGGCCCTTGAATGCACCTTCGGGATCCGCCGGCGCGTTGCCTTTGCGGCGAATACCGAAACGGAAACCGAAGATGGCGGCATCGTGTTTCCCCAGGGCTTTTTCGATTTCCCCATAGGTCCACAGGTAGTAGGCGCCTTCGCCTTCCCGGCGGGGATCATCGGGCAGGGGGCTGTCGGCGTCCTGGGCCGAGTAGAATTCGCCGCCGGGGCCGGTCAGGTCACGCAGCACGTATGCGAAGATACCCCTTGCAATGCGGGCGAAAAATGCATCGGAACTGATCTGGTAGGCTTCCAGGTAAGAGACAGCCAGTTGGGCCTGGTCGTAGAGCATCTTTTCGAAGTGCGGTACGCGCCACCTGCGGTCCACGGCATAGCGGTGGAAACCGCCGCCGATGACGTCGTGAAGGCCGCCGGCGGCCATGCGCCGCAGTGTGGCCAGGGTCATGTCCAACGCATCCTTCTGCCCGTCGCGGGCGTACCAGCGCAGGAGGAAGTTGAAGACCACCGGCCGGGGAAACTTGGCCGAGTGCCCGAAGCCGGCATACTGCCGGTCGTAGTGTGCCGCGAACTGGCGGTAGGCCTTGGCCAGCAATGTTTGCGCCGGCACGGCGCTGCGGGCGGCAAACTGGTTCTCACGTTTCAGCAGGGCCGTGATTTTTTTGGCTGAAGCCGTAATTCTGCCGCGGTTGTCCATCCAGCTGCCGTGTACGGCCCGCAGCACGTCGGCCAGTCCGGGCAGGTTGTCGCGCGCCCGCGGCGGAAAATAGGTGCCGGCATAAAAGGGCCGGCGCTCGGGTGTCAGGAAAACCGTCATGGGCCAGCCGCCGCTGCCGGTCAGCGCCTGGGTGGCGGCCATGTAGATACGGTCGATATCCGGGCGCTCTTCACGGTCGACCTTGATGCTGACGAAGCAGCGGTTCAGCAGCGCGGCGATCTGCGGGTCACTGAAGGATTCGCGTGCCATGACGTGACACCAGTGGCAGGTCATGTAGCCGATGGACAAAAAAATGGGCTTGTCCTCGCGGCGGGCCTTTTCAAAGGCGGCGTCCCCCCAAGGGTACCAGTTGACCGGGTTGAAGGCGTGCAGCAGCAGGTAGGGGCTGCTCTCATGGATCAAATGATTGGGCGTTTTGCCCAGGGCCCGCTGTGCGGCGACAAAGGCGGCGATGGTGGCATCGCCGGCCGGGCCGCCGGCTGCCGTCGGCAGTGGTCCGTAGAAAACGGCCGCGAAAAGCACAACCGCCGTGATGACCGGACAGGAACGCATTAACAGTTTTCTCCCATGGGAAGGGGGCGTGAATTGGACGCAGCGTTGGACGCGTCTTTTTGATTCCGGTGCAGCGCTTTTCCGATGAGCAGCGCACATGCGGCCGCTTTCGGCGGTACGCCACCCATGGTGCAAGTATGCTAAATTTGGCTGAGGATGTCAAATGCCACATGTCGCGGGATTGGCCCCGGCCGCACCGGTTGCCGGGAAACGAGCCGCACAAAGGTTCAGGGGCCGGCGGGAGCACAAATCCGGGTGAAAATCCAGACAGTGCTTGCCAAGGGTGGCCGGCGGCTTTATATTGTGGTCCCCGCGTGCCGGCGCGCCGTTGATTTTCCGCCGGCGGCAGTCTGCAAAGCGATACGCGTTGCGGCAGACGAAAACCGGCAGCAGCCGGTGCATCTCCCGCTTTTCGCCGCACCAACAGGAGGTTTAAAGAATTATGGCTCCGCTGAAAATCTTCAGGAAGGCAACCTTGACGGGCCTCTCCAAAACCTGCGGCTGAGCGGCCAAGGTCAGCCCGGTCGGGCTGGGAGCGCTTCTGAAAAATCTGCCCAGGGAGAAGGATCCCAATCTGCTGGTCGGTTTCGACACCAGCGATGACGCCGGCATCTACCGCCTGACGCCGGAGATCGCCATGGTGAGCACCGCGGACTTCATCACTCCGCCGGTGGATGACGGATACGTGTTCGGCCAGATCGCGGCGGCCAATTCCCTGAGCGATATCTACGCCATGGGCGCCAAACCCGTGATGTGCCTGAACCTGATCTGTTTCCCGCCGGACAAGCTCGACCCGCAGGTGCTGCAGCAGATCGTGGCCGGTGCCCTGGAAAGGATCGGCGCGGCCGGTGCGGTGCTGGCCGGCGGACATACCGTGGAGGACGACGAGCCCAAGTTCGGCCTGGCGGTCACCGGTGTGGTCCATCCGCGGAAGATCTGGCGCAACGCCGGTGCGCGGGTGGACGACGCGCTGGTTTTGACCAAACCGCTGGGCAGCGGGGTGCTTTTCAACGCCAATCTCAAAAAGTGGGTATCGCCGGCGGCCATGGCCGCCTGCATCGAAACCCTGACGGCACTCAACCGGAAGGCTGCCGAGATCATGGCCGGCTACGAGATCCATGCCGCCACCGATGTCACCGGTTTCGGCCTGGCCGGGCACGGCTACGAGATGGCTTCGGCCTCCGGTGTCTGCCTGGAAATACGAATCGACCGGCTGCCCGTGATGGCCGAGGCCCTGGAAATGTACGAAAAGGGCATGAACACCGGGGTCAACGCCTATAACCGCGAACTGACAGCGGCGGCGACGCGGTTTGACACCAGCGTGCCCGACTGGCACCGCCAGATCGTGTTCGACCCCCAGACCAGCGGCGGCCTGCTGGTATCCCTGCCGCCGGAGCAGGCGGATTCCTTGGCAGCGGCTTTGCAGCAGGCCGGCGTGTCGGCGGCGTGCCGTATCGGCCGCGTGGTCCCCGGCGAGGGTTCACTGCGCCTGGTTTTCGTATGAAAACCGGCTGAGCGGTCACCTTCTCCCCGAACGCGCCATGCCGCCCGCAAAAAACTCCCGGAGCACACACCATGAAGGGCCCCTCCGGTCTTGTGGCAAAAGCTGCCGGTCTTCTTCTGCCGGGCGTCAGGGATTTTCCAGCAGGGCGTCAATTTTTGCCGTGATCTGGTCGTCGGTGCTGTGCTTCAGGGTGATGGCGCCGGCCGGGCACTCGGCAGTGCAGATGCCGCAGCCCATACAGGCGGACGGCGGGATGCAGGAGACCCCTTCGTCGCCGATGTACGGTGCGCCGAAGGGGCAGACCCGCACGCACACCAGGCAGGCCGTGCATTTTTGCACATCAACTTCGGCCACGGCCGCCGATGTGGTCATCTGCCCGCGGCACAGGATCTTGGCGGCCTGCTGGGCGGCGCTCTGGCCATGGTGAGCGTTTCCTCGATGAATCTCGGGCTGTGGGCCAGACCGGCGATGAAGATGCCGGCCGTGGCCATTTCCACCGGCCGCAGCTTGACGTGCGCTTCCAGGAAAAACCCCTCTTCGGTGGTCGGCAGTTTGAGCAGGTCGGCAATTTGCGCGGTACCCGCGTTGGGACGGATGCCGGCGCTCAAAACCAGCAGGTCGGGCTGAATACCAAAATCCTGATGCGAACTGCGGTCGGTGAAGTCGACGACCAGCGTGCCGTTTTCGCGGTGGACCTCCGGCGGCGCTTGGGGAATGTAGCGGAAGAAGAGCACGCCCCGGCGCCGGGCCTTCAAATAGTAGAGCTCCTTGAAGGCGAAGGTGCGTACGTCGCGGTACAGCACCACGAGATTTATCCCGGGATCGAGCTCCTTTAAAAGCAGAGCATTTTTCACCGCCGCCGAACAGCAGACCCGGCTGCAGAAGGGAAACGCTTCGTTGCGCGAGCCCACGCACTGGATCATGACCACCTGGCGCAGCCCGCGGGCCCAGCCGGGATCGGTCTGCAGGCGCCGGGAGAGTTCCACCTGGGTGACGACACGTTCGTCCCGGCCGTAGAGGTATTCGGTCGGGGTGTAGGCGCTGCCGCCGGTGGCGACCACCACGGCGCCGTACTGGATGGCCTCTTCTCCGGAAGTCGTCCGGATGGCGCCTTCGAATGCGCCCATGTGGCCCCGGTGGGCGACCAGTTGGCTTCCGAGGTGCAGGTAAACGTTGCGGTGGGTCTTGATCCGTTCGGCGAGCGCATGCACCAGAGCGGCCGGCGAGTTGCCTTCCAGGGTGCCGGTCAGGTTGTTGGCGAAACCTCCCAGGGAACCTTCTTTTTCCACCAGGTGCACCGCAAATCCCTGGTCCGCCAGTGCCAGGGCGGCGGTCATGCCGGCGATGCCGGCGCCGATGACCAGACCTGTTTTGGTAACGCTGTAAGTATGGTCGCTGAGCGCTTCCAGGCGCGCGGCGCGCGCCGTGCTGGCACGGATCAGGTCCATGGATTTGGCTGTGGCCTTGGCCGGATCGTCGCTGTGGACCCAGGAACACTGGTCCCGGATGCTGGCCAGTTCGAAAAGGTAGGGATTTACGCCTGCTTTCTGCAGCACGCTTTGAAACAGCGGTTCGTGGGTGCGCGGTGAACAGGCGGCCACAACGATGCGGTTCAAGCGCTTATCGCGGATCAGAGCTTCCATTTTCTGCAGCGTATCGTTGGAGCAGGAAAAGAGGAAATGGTCGGCGTAGGCCACGTGGGGCAGCGTTTTGGCGTAAGCCACGGTTTTTTCGATGTCGACGACGCCTGCGATGTTGCTGCCGCAATGGCAGACGAACACCCCGATGCGCGGTTCGGCGTCCAGCGCCCGCTCCGGCGGGGTCGTTTCGCTGGTGACATCCCGGTGCCGTGCAGGATGCACCAGGGCGGCGGCTTCGGCCGCGGCCGCTCCCGCCTGGATGACGGTCTCGGGAATGTCCTTGGGGGTTTCGGTGGCGCCGCATACGAAGACCCCTGGCCGGGAGGTGTGTACTGGGTGTTGGAAGTCGGTGAGCGCAAACCCATAGGGGTTTGTGTCGATTTCCAGACGCTTCGCCAGGTCGCCGAAGGCCTCTGAAGGCTTGAACCCCGATGAAAGCACCACCAGGTCGTAGGTTTCCTCCACCTTGCGGTTCAGGTGGTGGTCGAAGGTTTCGATGATCAGGTCTTCCGAATCCGGTTCGAGGTAAACCTGGGAGATCATGGAACGCTTGTAGTGCACGCCGTAGTGTGCGCGTGCGCGTTCGATGTAGTCGTCAAAGCCCTTGCCATGGGCGCGCACATCCATGAAGTATATCGTGGCCTGGCTGTCGGGATCGTGCTGGCGGGTTAAAACGGCCTGCTTGGCCGCGTGCATGCAGCAGACGGCCGAGCAAAACGGGCGGTTGCGCGACGGGTCGCGGGACAGGACGCACTGGATCCAGGCCACCCTGCGCGGCGTGCGGCCGTCCGATGGCCGGCGCACGTGGCCGCCGTAAGGCCCGGTGGCCGACAGCATGCGCTCGTACTGCAGCGAGCTGACGACATTGCGGTAGCGGTCATAGCCGTACTCGCCGTTTTGCCGTGTGAGGGCCAGTTCAAATCCCGTGCACAGCACCACAGCGCCCACGGTCAGCTCCAGCGTCTCCGGCTGCTGGTCGTAGGCGATGGCGCGGGTGGGGCATATCTTGCGGCACAGACCGCATTTCCCGCGGGTCAAATAGAGACAGTTCTGGGCATCGATGGCGTACTTGAGGGGTACCGCCTGGGGGAAGGTCAGGTAGGCCGCCTTGCGCATGGAAAGTCCGCCGTTGAAGGGGTCGGGCACTTTCTGGGGGCATTTTTGGGCGCAGGCGCCGCAGGCGATGCACTTTTCATGGTCGACGTAGCGGGGCTGCTTTTCGATTTGTGCACGGAAATTGCCGGGCTTGCCGCTTAGCGCGGCCAGCCGGCTCAGGGTCAGGATCTCGATGTTCCGATGGCGCGCCACCTGGACCAGCTTGGGCGAAATCATGCAGGTGGAGCAGTCGTTGGTCGGGAAGGTCTTGTCCAGCCTCGCCATGGTGCCGCCCACGCTGGCGGATTTTTCCAAAAGGTAGACGTAAAACCCGGTGTCGGCCAGGTCCAGCGCGCACTGGATGCCGCCGATACCGCCGCCCACGACCAGGGCCTTGCCCGAGATGTGCGGATGCGCTGTATTCTTCATCTTAGCTGTGTGCCGCTTTAAGCCGCCACGAGCCCCTTGGTGTTCAGCAGCGGCAGCGGGTTGGTAAGATGCGCGCGAAACCAGCCGGCCTCGGCCGCCGGCCGGAAGGCCAGGCGCATCAGTTCGGTAAAGTAGAAAACCGGCAGGCGGCCGGCTCCGGGCCGGCGCGGGACGGTGTCCAGGTTGGCCTGGCACAGCGGGCAGGACACGACGATGGCCTCGGCGCCGGTATGTGCGGCCTTGTCCAGGATGCGGTTGGTCAGGGTGTCCCGGATTTCGCGGCGGCCGATACCGATGCTGGCTCCGCAGCAGGTCGACTTGTAGGACCAGTCTTTGACCTGGGCTCCGACGGCGTCCATGATGGCATCCAGTGTCTGGGGGTTTTCGAAGTCCGTGTAGCCCGTGATGCTCGGCGGCCTGACCATCTGGCAGCCGTAGTAACAGACCGTTTTAAGATTCGCCAGCGGCCGCACCACGCGCTTTCGGATCTGCGCCAGCATGTCCGGTGCGGCCAGAAAGCGGGTCATATCATGCACCGCAAAGTCCGTATCCACCTGCCAGGGGATGTCGAAGGACCTGCGTTTCAGCATCAGCTGGGCGTATCGCAGGCGGTTGAAGCACATGGCGCAGGGTGAGACGATATCCAGGCCCATCTCTCCGGCGGCGGCCAGATTGCGTGCCGGCAGTGCCACGGACATGGTTTCGTCAAGGCTGTGGGCCGCCGTGGAGCCGCAACAGGACCAGTCGTCGATTTCGACCAGGTCGATGCCCAGATCTTCGAACACAGCGGTGATGGAACGTGCGTAATCGTTGGCCATGCCTTCCAGCGAACATCCCGGATAAAACGAAAGGGCCATCAGTCGGATTCTCCGCGCCTGTGACGGTACAGCTTCCGGATTTCGCCGATGCCTCTGGAGCGGTGCGGCAGCAGTTTGAGACGGCCTCGGCGCCAGAGGTTAAAACCCAGCGATAGATCTTCCTTGAGCGATCCGTCTTTCAGCTTTTTTTTCAGGATGGCCGGCCGGCGATTGAACGTCGCCATCAGCCAGAGTTCGTTGACGCGGCCGAAACGCCGCAGCTCTTCCAGAAAGATTTGATGAAACTGGGCCAACTCTTTTTCCGCGGGGCGTATGGGCAGGCGCGCGGCCGTGTTGCGCAGGTGGTTGATGAGCCCGGCGACATCGACGGCGTTGGGGCAGTACGTGGTGCACATTTCGCAGGACAGGCACACCCAGATGGTGGTGGAATGCATCAGCGCTTCACGCCAGCCCAGCTGGGTGTAGCGGATCACCTGGTGGGGCTTGATGTCCATGTACCGGGCCACCGGACAGGCATTGGTGCAGCGTTCGCACTGGTAGCAGGCACCGATATCGATCCCGGTTGCGTTTTGGGTGTGCTCCAGAAAGCGGCTGTGGCCCCTTTCGATCAGGCGCCGTCCGGCAAACTGGTCTGCAACAGCCGGATTCGGGCCGCTAGGCTGCGTGTCTGCCACGGCAAATCTCCTCTCGCACCGGCCGTCGGGATGGCCCGGCGGATCGCGGTTTTGCCGGAACCTTTGTGCCGCGGGCGGTTACACGGACCGGCTGCGGTGATGGCATTTTCCACCGATAACGCATAGGCTCAGGAATTTTTTTTCGGCGATTTTGAGGTCTTCTTCGGAGTAGTACGCCAGGTTTTCAGGTACGCGAAAAGTCCGGCGCCCTCTTTTCAGCAGTGCTGTGATGCCGTTTTTGGGTTGCGGCTGTTTTCCCATGGTTACCTCCCGGAAAGCGGGATTCGGTAAAGACCACCTGCGGCCTTGCGCCGATGCTTCAGGCAGCATTCGGCGCTTGCTTAATACAGGTAACACATATACCACTTGGTGTCAACAATCGGGAGAATAGCGGAAGAGGTGCTTTTTCTTGCTAAATGGCGATGGCGACAGAAGCGTAAAAAGCCGGTTTCGGGCGGGTTTCAAGACTTTTCGGTAAGAAGCGCTGTATGCGGAAAATCCGGACTTTTTACGAAATCATCGCCGGGGGATTCTCTGTATGCTGCAGCCCGCTGCATGGCAGGAAAAAAAACATGCCGGCCGGCACGCTTTTCCGGCCTCGGGCCGGTCTTTGGCAGCCACCTGGAAACCTGGATCCGTATTTCTGCCGGCGTTTCTTTTTCCCGGATCAGGCCTTGAAGAAAGCCCACCAGATAAACAGGCACAGCCCCTGAACCCAGATCAGGGTGGAAGCATAGGCGAACCAGTCCACCGGTTTTTTGGCAAAACCGAGTTTGTCGATCTCGCCGAGACGCTTTTTGCACGTTGGGCAACGCCGGGCGGCAGCCGGCATGCTGGTCATACAGTCGGGGCATTTTTTAGTCATGAAGGCGGTTTGTCGCTGGACATGCTGCATATGAACAACTCCTGTCAAAGAATTTTTTTGTAAATCAGCCAAGTGACGGGCATCTGAATCAACATTCCTGGTGTCCGTCGACTGCCAGAGTTTGCATCGTACAGGCCGCCGCCTTGTGGCCACCCATAGTCATAGCAATTGGCGTGCCGGTTTTTTTCTTTCAGAAATTGGATGGAAATCAGGTGGGTTATAAGAACTTTACGGTGTGCGGTTTTTTGAGGTGCACAAAAAATGTCAGCAAGCGTGCCAAATTACGGAAAAGGCGGATCCAGGATCGTGCGGATTTTTTGAGACAAGGTGGCCAGGTTGAACGGCTTTTGAATGAACCCGTTGCAGCCACGTTCCATTATACGGGCGGCCTGCCCGTCAATGCTGTAGCCGGAAGAGAGCAGGACTTTGACAGTCGGATCGATACGCTTCAGGGCGTCGAAAGCTTCGCTGCCGCTCATCTCAGGCATGATCATATCGAGAATCACCATGTCGACGATGTCTTGCTGCCGGCGGAAGAGAGACACGCCTTCCCGGCCGCCCCCCGCGGAAAGCACGGTGTAGCCCAGGCTCTGCAGCATCTTGGAGGCCACGTTCAGGACCACTTCCTCGTCATCGATGAGCAAAATGGTTTCGGATCCCTTGATCAGTTTGCCCGAGGGTGTTTTTTCTTCCTGAAGCGGTTTCGAACTGGCCGGCAGGTAGATGATAAAAGTGGCCCCCCGGCCCTTTTCCGAGATGACTTCGATTTGTCCGTCGTGGCCCTTGACGATGCCGTACACCGAGGCCAGTCCAAGCCCGGTGCCACGGCCCATGCTCTTGGTGGTAAAGAAAGGGTCGAAAATTCGCTGGCGCGTTTTGCGGTCCATCCCCATACCGGTATCCCGGACTTCAAGCAGCACATAACGCCCCGGCCGGGAAGCGGGCACGCGGTCGCGGATGTCATCGGCGGTGACGTTGCGGGTGGCGATAAACAGGTCGCCGCCGGTCGGCATGGCGTCGGCGGCATTGACAAACAGGTTGAGCAGCACCTGCTCGATTTGGCCCGGATCGGCCTCGATGGCCAGCAGGTCTTCGGCCAGGTCGTGGTGCACCTGGATCTCTTTGCGGGCCCGGGCAAAAGTCTGCGATGTCTCCCGAATCACCCGGTTGATGTCGATGAGCTTGATCTGGTAGCGGCCTTTGCGCGCGTAGCCGAGAAGCTGCGATGTCAGCTTGGCGCCGCTGTGCACGTTTTTTTCGATTTGCCGCAGGCGTTCCTCAAAAGCGTGGCCGGCCGGCAGGTCATGCAGCATCAACGAGATGTTCCCTTCGATGCCCATCAACAGGTTATTGAAATCGTGCGCGATACCACCGGCCAGCGTGCCGACCGCCTCCATCTTGGTAGCCTGCTGAAGCTGCATTTCCAGGTTCTTCTGGCCGGTGACGTCGATAAGGTATCCCTTGATCTCCGTCAAGTTGCCCTGCTTATCAAAAACCCCCACCGCGTTTTCCACGATGTGGATGGGATCGCCATTGGCGCCCACCATGGTGGATTCGTAGCGCTCGAGCTTTTTCTCGGCCTTCAGCCGGGCAATGAAGCGCTGCCGGTCGGCGGCATGCGGATAAAGCGTTGCCAGGTTGATGCGCATGGCTGCCTGCGTTGACGAAAAGCCGAAGATCGTCGCAAAAGCCGGGTTGCAGGCCACCAGCGTGCCGTCGGCCCTGGAAATGTAGGCGCCGGAGAGGTCTTCTTCGAAAAAGGCACGGTAGCGGGCTTCGCTTTGGCGCAGCGCACTTTCCACCTGTTTGCGCTGGGAGATTTCGGCACCTAGTTTGGCATTGATCTGCTGCAGACTGTTCTCGCGGGCCTGGATCTTGCGCGCCATTTCGCCAAAGCGTCCGGCGATACCGGCCAATTCACGATAGCTGACAGGATCGACCGGCTGGCTGAAATCACCCCTGGCGATACGGTCCATGCGTTTTTGCAAGATGGCCAGCGGCTTGCGCATGAAAACACGCAGCAGGATACCGGTGGTAATCAGGATGACTGCAAAAGAACCGGCCAGAATGAGCGCCAGCACGTTTCGCAGCCAGATCAAATCCTTTGCATAATCCGCCAGTGAAACCTCCAGCGTGGCCCGGCCGACGATCTGGTCTTTGTGCCGGATGATGACGCTGCGGCGGATCATCTTGCCGTGGGGCCGCTGTTTATGAGCGGCAAACAGGGTCTTCCCGCTGGCGTCATCGATGCGGATGCTTTCCACCAGCGCGTATTTAGCGAACCCGGATCCGATCCTGGCGATCTGTTCATCGTCGAAGTCCCAGATGGGTACGGCCAGCACCTGTCCCAGGTTGGTGATGTAGTCGTCCGCCCGCACCTGGACCTGGCGCAGCATGGCCAGCGACTGGCTATGGTAGACCACCAGCAGCAGCGCACCTTCGACCAGGATGAGGATCGAAAGCAGGCTCAGCGTCAGGTTGCGCGAAATCGAACGCCACGGCGGGCGTTCGCGGCGTCCGGTTTTCATCGGCATGGATTGTCTTTCTTTGTCGCCAGATCCCATTTGGCGGCGATCCGGGCGCAGGTGCCGTCGGCCTTGACCTGGTCCAGCGCCTGCTGCCAGGCGGATACCAGGTCATCGGGCGTCTGGAGGGAGAAAGCGATGTAGTTTTCGACCTTGCGAAAGTCATAGACCGGCTCTATCTGCTGCGGATCCACACCGGCCTGGCGCGCAATGAAAGAGGCATTGAAATCCGAACTGGCCCACAGATCGATCCGGCCGTCCATCAGGTGCCTTACATTGCTGATGTTTTTGTTGGCCCGCACCAGGTTGCCGAATCCAAGGCCCTGCAGGAACTGTTCTTTGGCATCGTTGCGGTAGGTGCCGATGCGTTTGACCTTCTTGGCGGCTTCGATGGAGTCGACAACCGGCGCATGGCCGCGCCGGCCGTAAAATTTCCATTGCTGCCGGTAGAGCGGCCCGACCCATTTGAAATGTTTTTCGCGCTGGGGCAGGCGCGTGGTCGAGAAAAGGGCCGTGTTGGGCCGGGTCAGGGCCAGGTGGTATCCCCGTGCCCAGGGAACGACGAAGATGACACCCGAGTGGTTCAGGCGGCGCTGGATTTCCCGCACGATGTCCACGGCAAATCCTTTTAGTACGCCATTTTCGAGAAAGTTTCCGGGCGGAGAATTCTCGGTGTAAATGGCCAGCGGCGGAGCAGGCGGGTGGACATCGGGGGGGATGCTGTCCGCCGGCAGCCAGTGGGCGGCGATTCGGGTGAAAGTGCCGTCGGCTTTGATCCGGTCCAGCGTCCGCTGCCAGGCCGCCACCACGGACGGCGGCATGGCTTTGGAAAAGGCGATGTAAAGGTCGGCGCTGGTGACGGCAAAAACGAGCTTCAGGTCTCCGGGATCGACACCCACCTGGCGTGCGATCTGGGGCATGCCCATGTTGCGGTCCAGCCACAGGTCCACCCGTCCGGACATAAGCTTTTTCAGGTTGCTGAAAGGTGAATTGGAGCTGTCCAGGTTGGTGAAGCCGTGGGCTTTGAGAAACTGCTCCTTGGCGTCATCGCGGTAGGTTGCAATGGCACGCACGCGTTTGGCATCTTCAAGCGATCGGATGCGCAGGGCGGAATCCCTGCGCGCGTAAAACCCCCAGTGCTCGATGCACAGGGGGCCCGCCCATTTAAACAGGTGCTCCCGCTCCTTGCTGCGGATGGTGGAAAAGAGCACCACATCCGGTTTTTGCTGCAGCATCTGGTAGCCGCGTGCCCAGGGCAGCACCTGGATGGGATCGCTGCGGCCCAGACGCTTTAAAATTTCCCGCACGATTTGGGTCGAAAACCCGGTGAGTTTGCCGTTTTGCGTGAAATTGACGGGCGGATTTTCCTCGGTGATCAGGGTCAATCCGGCGGCGCTGACTGCCGGCAGCAGGGTCATGAGCAGTGCCGCGTACAAGGCGATGATCCAATTGCGTATCATGGTGTAGCCCCGTTGCTGAAGGTTCGATTGCAAATTCCGCCCCTGCAGCGGCTTTATCGCAACACCGCTTCCCGGAAGGGCAGCTGCAGCCGGCGGGCCAGGGTTTTCAGGGCGTCTTCCACGGTAGTGGCGCCGCTTTTTGCAGATACGGGCGTCTGTCTGTCGGTTACGATAAAAACTTGCACTCGGTGCGGGTCGAGCAGCTTGTGAGCCAGTTTTTGCAAGTCCGGCACGGTGGCGTGCAGAAAAGCATCCTGGATCCGCTCCAGGGTGTCCAGCGGCTCCTTGCGCAGAAAATAGCGGCCGTAGGTTTCCGTCAGGTCCAGCGGCGTGTCGACGTTGAAGACGAAACTGTTCAGCGCATCCAGGCGCTTTTGGGCAAACAGCGTTCGGGGTACATGGCGGCGCAGATCCCGCATGATGGCCAGCGTCTGAGCGATGGCCTCAGCCGTTTGGTCCGCGCGGCAGCCGATATACCCGATCAGCAGGCCGGCTTGCCAGCGGTAGGTCTGGGTGAACCAGGTGGAATACACCAGGCCCAGGTCGTCGCGCAGGCGTTTGTACAACAGGGAGTCGCTGCCGCCGAAGATGTCCATGAGCAACCTGTTCTGCCAGTATCCGGGCTGGGTGCGCCGGATGCCGGGAAGGGCCAGAAAGACCTGGGACTGTACCTGGCCGGGCTTGTCGATGAGGGTCATGACCGGCGGTGTTGCCGGCGGCAGCGGCAGGTTGCGCACCGGCGCCGGCCCGTTGGGAAGCTGTGCGAAAAAGGCCTCCAGTCCCCGGCGCACCGCCTGCTGGTTGATATCCCCGGCAACGGCTGCCACCATGTTGGCAGCCACAAAATAGGTGTGCACGAAGTGCATCAGATCCGTGCGTGTCAGGTCTGGCAGCGTCTTTAATGCGGCCAGCGGGTCGCGGCCGTAAAGATGTCCCTTGAAATGCCAGATCATCAGTTCGCGGTGGGCGACGGTCTGCGCGTTGCCTCCCTGGCGCTGCAGCGCCGTGATTTCCTGCCGGCGTGCAACCGCCAGCACGTCGGGATCGAAGGCCGGCTGGCGGATCAGTTCCGCGAGCAGCGCAAGCCCCTTGCGCCAGTCGTCTTTCAAGACGGATAGTTTCAGCTCCGTTTCTTCCCGGCGCACATCCAGCGACAACCGGATGGCGTTTTGGTCCAGCAACAGGGCGAATTCCTTTGGTCCGTGGCTACGCGTACCGCCGCGGATCAGGCACCGGTTGAGCAGGGCGGCCAGACCGGCCTTGGCTGCCGGCACATCGACGCGGCCGGCCCTGATCAGCAGTGTCAGGTCGACCAGCGGCAGTTCGCGGTCCGGCAGGTAGAATACCCTGGCGCCGGCGTTCTGCCAGGTGCGTGCCGCCGGGTAGACAACCTTCTTCGGCCGGCGCACGAATGACAGGGGATGTCGCCATCCTTCGGGCGTTGGATAGATGGAATGGTTGGCAAAGGATGCCGGCGGCTTTAAGCGCGCGGCAGCCGCTGAACCAAGGTTGCGGACCTCGGCATAGGGATGCGGTGCTGACGCACGGGTGCCACCGGGGATGACGTAAACACGGGTCTGGTTCTCTGGCGTCAGGTATTTGATGGCGGCCTGGCGCACCTGCTGCGCGGTGACTTTCCGGATACGTTCGAGGTAGCCTTCCAGGTAGCGCCAGCCGATCTGTACTTCCAGCGTGGCCAGGGTGGAGGCCAGCGATTCGTTGCTGCGCAGCCGGTCCAGGAAGTCGCGCCGGTTGAGCTTCTTGATGCGCGCGAGTTCCGCCGCCGACACGGTTTCGGTCCGCAGCCGGTTGATTTCCGCCGTCAGCATATCAGCCAGCTTGCGGCAGGCTTCGAGTGAGGAGGCCGTCTTTTGCCTTTTCGAACCGCCGGCAGCGGACTTCTGGGCGGCATGCCCGATGGGCGTGCCGCCCAGGATGAACAGTCCGCTGTAGCGGTTGTCGGGATTGGCCGCCCAGGCCCGCGCAGCCAGGCCCTTTTCAACGATATGCTGGGCAAGACGGGCACTGCGGCCGCTGTCCAGCAGCATGGTCAGCACGTCGAGGGCATAGAAGTCATCGCTGCCCATGGGCGCACCGTGGTAGGCGATACGCACCAGGGGTGTGCGGGCACCTTTCAAGTAGTGGATCTGCCGGCGCGGCCCCTGTTGCCGCGGTTCGGCCGTAACACGTTCCGGTGCCCGCCGGCCGGCGGGGTAGCGGGCGAAATAGATCCGTGCCAGCTTGCGGACTTCCTGAAAGCGGATGTCGCCCACCAGCACGCACACGGCGTTGGACGGGTTGTAGTGGGTATGGTGAAAGCCGCGCGCATCGGTGGCGCTGAAGTGCGCCATGTCCGCCGGCCAGCCGATGGTCGGGTTGTGGTAGGGATGGGCGCTGTAGGCCGTGGCGTTCAAATCCAGCCAGGCGGCGCCGGCAGGGTTGTTCACGTAGCGAAAAGCCCACTCGCGCTGAACCACCTCGCGCTCGACGTAAAACTCGCGCCAGGAGGGTTCGAAAATCTGTTCGCTGATGATCGAAAACCACTGTTCGAGCATGTCTGAGGGCACCGAGGCCACGTACTGGGTCTGGTCCTTGGTGGTGAAGGCGTTGATGCCCACGGCACCGTTTTTGCCCAGCTGCGATGAAAAGGCCTGCGGCACGTAAATCGTCTGCACCTGGCGGCGCAGGTCGGCCATTTCAGCGCGCTTGGCTTTGATCAGGCGTCGGTCCGGGCGGCGTTTGTTCTCTTCGTCCAGGATCACCTGGTAGGCCGCCTCGATCTTTTGCTGCAACACCTGGTCCCGGCGATAATCGAGGGTGCCGAAATTCTTGGTACCCTTGAACATCATGTGCTCCAGCATGTGGGCAATGCCGGTGCTGCCAGCGCTTTCCAGGGCCGATCCGGCACGGATGGCCAGCCGGCAGGCGACCTGCGGGCTGGCATGCCGTTCCACCACCAGAAACTGCATGCCGTTTTGCAGGCTGAAAGTCTCGACCTGCACATGGATGGCCGGCACATCGGTGGCGGCCTGCAAGCTGCCGGTGGAGATTGTACCGAGCAAAAGAGCGACTATTACACGGATTGCCATGCGCATGTGCTGCTTTCCTTTTGGGTCCGGTAGGGAGCCGTTTGCAACAGGTGGATAGTGCACAGAGTGATTATTGTGGAAAAATGTCCAGCATCCAATAGTAAGTTCTGGTACATTTCCGAGAGACAGATGTAGGGGAGGCGCGTGAGCCCGCAGGGTATCGCTCGCGGTGCCTGCCCAACTCTGTATCTCGGGCCGATATTGAACATTTTAACATCAAGCAGTTTTCCATTAACAATATTTGTTGAAGGTGAAGCTCCCCCTTTTTGAAGCCATCCTGTATTATCAAAAAATTCCGGTAAAGCCGCGCCAAGCGCGTTTCGGCTTCGCTCGCGGGTCCATCCTTCGGCGTCATCCGGTCGTCCGTCTGAATTTCAAGAACGTTGTCGCTGCGCTCCTCAAACAGCTTGAAATTCTTAACGCCGACCGACCCGCTGGCTTTTCTCCCCGGATGCACCATGTCGCTTCACCGAAATCCGCTTGACGCGCTTTGGCAACCCGCTGCCGGAGGTTTTTGAGATGATACGTCCAATACGGACAAGACGTCGGCAACAGGGTGTTTTCAAGCCAGCCCGAGGGATTGAGCCTGTTCCCACAACCGGCGGGCCAGGCGCACGGTGGCGTTGTCGATCATGCGGCCGTCGATGGCCGCCGCTCCCAGTCCGGCTTTTTCCGCGCTTTCATAGGCATCCAGGATGCGGCGTGCGCGGGCGATCTCCTCCGGCGACGGTGAAAACACGGCGTTGATGGTATCGGTTTGGTCGGGGTGGATGGCCCATTTGCCGTCACATCCCAGCGCGCAGGCGATGGCGGCCGCATGTCTGAGGCCTTCCGGATCCTTGAAGTTTCCGTAAGGAGCGTCGATGGCTGCTAGGCCCCGGGCTTTGGCCGTCATCACCAGGCGGCTCAGCGCAAAATTCCAGCGATGGCCGGGATAGATTGCGGTTTCATTTTCTCCATGGCCGGAGAGGGACACCAGACGTGCGCCGATGGATGCCGAGTAGTCGGCAATGCCGAACACCAGGCTTTCGACACGCCTGCTGGCGTCGGCGATCTCTGCGATGGCCTGCATTCCCGCCGCTGATTCGATGGAGGCCTCGATGCCGATGGGTGCATGCAGGCGACGTTCCATTTCGATTCCGTCCAGCAGGCGACTGGCAAAGTGGATATCCCCCGGATGATCCACTTTGGGCAGCACGACGGCGTGCAGTGCCTGGCCGGCCTGCAGCACCACATCCAGCAGGTCCCGGAAACCGAAAGCCGTGTCAACGCCGTTTATCCGCACGGTGCATATCTTGCCCCGCCATTCCAGGTTCCTCAACGATTCGATGACGGCCCGGCGGGCGTCTGCCTTGGATGCCAGGGGAACACTGTCTTCCAGGTCCAGCATGACCACATCGGCCGTGCTGCGGCTGGCCTTTTGGTGCATCCTGCTGCGGTGTCCGGGAACGGACAGGATCGAGCGTCGGGGTCGAGTCATTGCCGTTTCCTCAGGTATGGGTCGCAAGGCCCGGAAATAAAGTTTGCGAAGCGCTGCAGCCCGGCCAACAAGCCCGCAGGGTTCGGCGGCTTCTTTTCCCATAGCCTTTCTGCGGCGCTGCGAAAATCTTCACCAAGATGTCATTCGTAAATGACGGGACCGGGGTTGTCAAGAAATTTGCCCGTCCTGCAGATGGCCCTTGATTCCTGCTGGGATGCAGTTGTAAAAGACAGGCGGCAAATAGAGGCTTTAAACTGTCGGGCGGAAACTAGGGAGGATTTTTATGAAAGTGCAGCTGACCATTTTGTGCGAGAACTCGGTGGGCATACCTTTCGATGTTATCGGAGAGCATGGGTTTGCCTGTTTTGTGGAAACCGATTCCGGCCGGTACCTGTTTGATACCGGTCAGGGATTTGCCGTTGTGCCCAATGCACTGGCCCTGAAAAAGGACCTGCGCGCCATCCAGGCCATCATGATCAGCCACGGGCATTACGATCATACCGGTGGCCTGCCGGCTGTACTGAAGCTCAGGGGACCCGTTGATGTTTACGGGCACCCGGAAATGTTTGGCGAGCGGGTCTGGACCAAAGACGGGGTGACGCGGTCCATCGGCATTCCCTATAACCGCAGCTACCTGGAGTCTCTGGGCGCCAGGTTCCAGCTGGGGACGGATCTGGTTGAGGTCGGCCGCGGCGTTTACCTGACGGGCGAGATTCCGCGCAAATCGACTTTTGAAAAGGGTGATGGCAACATGACGCGCATCCAGGCGGACGGATGCGAGATCCACCCGGATCCGCTGAACGACGACTTGTCCATGATCATTGACTCGGACAAGGGGCTGATCGTGGTGCTGGGTTGTGCCCATGCCGGCATGATCAATATCCTCAATTACGCCATCGAAAAGCTGGGTCGGGACCGTATTTTCGCGGTCATCGGCGGGACCCACCTGGGTTTTTCCAGCGAGGCGCAGTTCGATGAAACCCTGAAAGTCATCGACCGCTATGCCATTGAACGCATCGGCGTATCCCACTGTACCGGGCTGGTCAAGGCGTCACGGTTACACGCCAGCCTCGGCGAAAGGTTTTTTTTCGGCAGTGTGGGGGCTGTTCTGGAGGCATAGCGGACCGGCGGGGAAGAAAGATCGGGCGGGCCAGATCCGGTTTCAGGCGAGGGGGGCGTGAAACGCCCCCCTCATGATCGTACCTTGAAATCGGAGCAGCACCTGGGGTCATTCGGACCCGGCGTCAGATGGCGCCGGCGGCGGGCCGGCCGGCGAGGCGACCGGTGCGCCGGCAATTTTTTCTTCATAGACCGAAAGCAGCAGGATCATGGCGAAGGGCTGGGTGAACAGCCAGCCGATGAACACCGAGCTGCCGACGGCCGAGACGGCCATCAACAGAATCACCAGTACGATGTGGTCTTTCAGATCGTCTTTCCGGCGTACAATTTCAAAGCTTGTCCTGACGGCTTCGATTACGCCGTAGCGCTTGTCGACCATCAGCGGCAGCATGTACAGGCATGCCCAGGCGATGGCGAGACCGAAGATGAAACCCGGCAGCACCAGCAGCGCAAAACCGATGGCCAGGACAATGGCCACGGCAAGGCTGAAGCCCAGAAGCGGCAAAAAAAGGCGCATTTCCGAAAAGACATCTTTCGGCTGGGGTTCCCTTCCGGTGCGGATCATCAGCAGGACTGACCGCGTGTAGCCCGCCAGTGCCACCATGCTGAGAATGCCCAGGGTTACGATGCTGACAGCCACCATGACCAGGGTCGTGAGAATCAGCGGCACGATGTTGTCCAGCGTCAGGTGCCAGGCCCTTTCCAGGTGATGCTTGAAATCCATAAGCCCTCCTTTTGGCATTGCGCTGCTTTTAAAGCACATGCGCATGGCGTATCTAGTTTGAATCAAATAACAAGCTTGTCATATCCCCCTGAATCACTTTAATCCGCTCGCTGCCGTTGCCAAATCCGTCATATCCGTTGCCGCCGCCCTTGTTATGCGGCAAGTGACCGCGGATGATTGTACCCGGCTCAGCCCAGCACGCGCACGGCGGCCTCGGCCAGTGCGATCAGGGGCGCGGGGAAGATGCCGGCCGCCACCGTGAAGGTCACCAGCACGCCGGCCAGCAGGCGGTCGCGCAGGGCGAGGTTCAGCGCGGGAAGTGCTCGTGGCGGCTTTCGCAGGTAGGCGGCGTGGATAACCCGCAGATAGTAGTACAGCGAGATGACCACATTGAACATGGCAATCAGCACCAGCACGAAATAGCCCCGCTGCACGGCGGCCGTAAAGAGCAGCAGCTTGCCGGTGAATCCGATGGTCGGCGGGATGCCCGCCAGGGCAAAAAGCGCCATCATCAGGAGCAGCGCCAGAATGGGGCTGCTGCTATGCAGCCCGGCCAGATCGTCGATGGCCACGTTGCGGCCGCCTGCGGCGACTTTGACCAGCACGAAGAAACAGCTGAATTTGAGCAAAAGGACGACCAGGGCGTAAAAGGTCGTGCTGGCATAGCCGGCCGGCGTCATGCTCAGGATGCCGATGAGCACGTAGCCGCCCTGGGCGATACTCGAGTAGGCCAGCATGCGTTTCAAATCTTGCTGCACGATGGCCGTCAAATTGCCCGCGGTCATGGTGATGACGGCAATCACCGCCAGCGCCCGGGCCAGGAGAACGTTCTGGCCGCCCAGCGCCACGAGGCGGATCAGAACGGCGATGGCCGCCACCTTGGATGCCGTGGCAATATAGGCGGCGACGGGATTGGCGGCACCTTCGTAAACGTCCGGTGCCCAGAAATGAAACGGGAAAAGCGCCAGCTTGAAAAAGATGCCGCCCAGCGTCAGGGTCAGGCCGGTGATCACCTCCGGCCGGCCCATGGCCGCCGGCAGCAGCGTCATCAGGGTTGCCGCATCGAGGGTGCCACAGGATCCATAGAGCAGGGCCAGCCCGAAGAGCATCACTGCCGACGCCGAAGCGCCGATCAGGAAATAACGCACGGCGGTCCGTACGCCCCCTGTCCGCGGCTGACGGAATGAGACCAGCACGTACAGTGAGTAGCTGGAAAGCTCCAGCGCCACGTAAAGCGTCAGCAGATTGACCGCCGAAACCATCATCATCATCGCCAGCGTGCAGACGGTCAGCAGCAGGTAAGTTTCCGCATGCCGCCTGGGGGCGATACCGCGCAAATGTTCACACAGATAGATCGCCAGCAAAAGGCCCAGTGCGAGCATAATCTTGAAGATCTGGGAGAACAGGTCCACATGGTAAGTGTCTGCGAAAAGATCGCCCGTCAGGTGCAAGCCGGCGATGCTGATGCCCAGACCCACGGCCGCCAGCGCCATGGCGGTCACGTAGTCCCGCCGCGGATTGGCCGGCAGCAGACTGAACACCAGAAAAACACCACCCAGCACGAAGCAGGTGTAAAGCTCGGGGCCGAAAGCCGTCCAGCCTACCATGGCAGCCCTCCCATCAGCGGCAGGGACGCCGTTTGAATCATGGTGTACATCAGGGAGGGAAAAAATCCGAAAGTAATGATCACGGTCGCCAGGATGATGCGCGGAATTCCCAGCTTAAAGGACACATCCGGCAGCTGGGCATAGCGGGACCGCGGCGGACCGTAGCAGGTGCGCTGCACCACCCGCAGCATGAACAGGGCGCTGACCACCAGTGCGCAGACGGCCAGCGTACCGTAAAGCGGATAGACTTTAAATGCCGCGATAAAAACCATGAGCTCGGCCCAGAAGCTGGCCAGGCAGGGCACGCCGATGCCTGCCAGCGCGGCCAGGATCATGAAGCTTGCCGCACGGGGCATGCTGTGGCTCAGGCCCCCCAGCTCGGCGATGGCTTTGGTGTGGGTGCGGTCGTAAATGTAGCCCACCGAGGAAAAGAAGAGCGCGGTCATGACGCCATGGGCGAACATCTGGAAAACCGCTCCGTTGAGGCCGTCTATGGTGAGCGTGGAGAGCCCCAGGCCGACGATGCCCATGTGCGATACGCTGGAGTAGCCGATGACGTACTTCAGATCGGTCTGTGCGAGCCCCACGAAGACGCCGTAGACGATGCCCACCGTGGCCAGCAGGGCCATCAGCGGCGCCCAGTACTGCCAGCCCAGCGGGCAGAGGTAGATGCCCACGCGCAGGATACCGAAAGCGCCGATTTTCATCAGCACGCCGGCATGGATCATGCTCACGGCGGTGGGCGCGGCCACGTGGCCCACCGGCGACCAGGTGTGCAGGGGCCAGACACCGGCCAGGATGCCGAAACCGATGAAGAAAAGCAAAAAGGCCAGCTTCTGCTGAAAGGGCGTGAAGGTGCCCGGCTGCATGAGGGCCAGCATGTCGAAGGTGGAAAGGCCCGATTTGACCACCAGATAGATGATGCCCGGCAAAATCAGGGCACTGCCGGCCAGCAGGTAGAGGGTCAGCTTCATGGCCGCGTATTCCTTGCGTGTGCTGCCCCAGACGGCGATCAGCAGGTACATGGGAAACAGCGAAACGTCGAACCAGACGAACAGGAAAAAGAGATCCTGGGCCATGAAAAGCCCGAACACGCCGGCTACCAGCAGAAAGACCAGTGCGAAAAATTCCTTGACGCGCGTTTCCAGTTCCCACATGGTCAAAACGGCGGTGAAAAAGACAATGCCCGTCAGCAGCAGCATGGGCAGACTGAACCCGTCGGCGGCGTTGAAATAGCTGATGCCCAGCGACGGCACCCAGGCGATGCGCTCGGCAAACTGCAGCCCACCGGCGCTTTTATCGTAAGCCAGAAAAAGATAAATGCTGATGACCAGCGTAATTCCCGAGCACACCGCGCTGACCATCTTGATCCGGCGGTGCTGTGCGGCGGGCATAAAGAGGATGGTGACAAGGCCGATCACGCAGCTCAGCAAAATGGCCGAAAGGAAAGGAAAACCGGCATAGGCAATGGGCATAAAAGACAAACCTCTACGCGAACAGGAAGTACAGTGAAAGCAGCGCCATCACAACGAATATGAGCATCATTCTGGCCTGCAGGGCGGCATCGTGCAGCAGCGACAGGCGTCGGCTGGCGGCCACCGTGCTGCGGCCCAGCGCATCCAGGCCGCCGTCGATCACCCGGCGGTCGTTGCGTGTGCACAGCGCCGAGATGCCGCCGTAAATGATGCGTTCCAGGAATCTGCGGTAAAAATGGTCCAGGTACCAGCGCTCGGCAAAGAGCCTGTGTACGCGGGGCATGCGCTCCACAAAACCGATCTGTGCCGCCCGCCGCCGGCCGAATTCCACCCAGGCCAGCAGGATTCCGGCAAGCGCCAGGCCCAGGGCCGTGTAAGGCAGCCAAGCGGCGGGGTGCGCTTCGGCGGTGTGCACGACGCTTGCCGCCGTGCGCATCAGAAAAGCCTCCAGGCCCGCCTGCCCCCAGCCGAGCACCAGCGTAACCGTGGCCAGCACGATCAAAGGGACGGCCATCTGCCGGTAGGCGCGCCGGTGGCCGTCGTTGCCTGCGTGGGCAGCGTGGGCGTTTTGCGGCGGCCGGTCGGTATCGTCGCGGCGCGGGAACAGGATGACAAAGATCAGGCGAAAGGCATAGTAGGCCGTCAGAAAGGCGCCCAGCAGGCCGGCGGCCAGCCACAGCGGGTTGGCCATTTGCGCCAGCTGACCCATGATGGCCTCTTTGCTGAAGAACCCGGAAAAGGGCGGGAGGCCGGCCAGGGCGGCGGCGGCGATGGCCATGCAAGCCATGGGGACTTTCAGCCTGCGGCCACCGGCACGTCCGATGGCAAACATGTCGTTGGTTTCGAAAATATGGATAAAAACACCCGAGCAAAGGAAAAGCAGGGCCTTGAACCCGGCATGCGTGGTCAAATGAAAGATGCCGGCGGCGTATCCGCCGGCGGAAAGCCCCATGATCATGAAACCCAGCTGGCTGATGGTCGAATAGGCCCAGACCTGTTTGATGTCCCGGCTGACCATGGCCATGGTGGCCGCCAGCAGCATGCTGGTCGTGCCGGTGAACAGGAAAAAGGTCATGGCACCCGACGATTGGCTGAAAAAGGGAAAGAGGCGCCCGAACAGGAAAACACCGGCCGCGACCATGGTGGCCGAGTGCAGCAAGGCGCTGACCGGCGTGGGGCCTTCCATGGCGTCCGGCAGCCAGGTGAGCAGCGGAAACTGGGCGCTCTTGCCGATGATTCCGCCGAAAATCAGCACGGCCGCAAGGGTGATCGTGGCCGGTGGTATGTTCAGCGGCATCCGGCCGGCGTTCATCTCCAGGATGTCCAGGTTGCCCAGGTTGAACAGCACCAGCAAAAGCCCCAGAAAAAAGGCCACGTCGCCCAGACGGGTCATGACGAAAGCCTTTTTGCCGGCGGTGCTGGCGGAAAATTTTTGGTACCAGAAACCGATCAGCAAGTAGGAGGAGAGCCCCACCAGCTCCCAGAAAATATACAGCTGCAGCAGGTTGGGCGAAATGACCAGGCACAGCATGGCCCAGGCGAACAGCGACATGAAACCGTAATAACGGGAAAAGCCGGGATCGTGGGCCATGTAGCCCAGCGAGTAGACCTGCACTAAAAAGCTGATAGCCGCCACGATGGTCAGCATCAGCAGGCTGATGGGGTCCAGCAGGAAACCGACGCTGACAGTGATCCGTCCGGAAACCATCCATGTCGCCGTATGCCGGATGGGTGTATTCAGATGCCAGTGGTCGATGAGCAGGAACAGGGCGCACAGCAGCGAGACGCTGACGGCGCCGATGGAGATTCGGGCGCACAGGCGCCGGCGGTGCCGGAAAACCAGCATGATCATCCCGAAGGACAGCAGGGGCAGCAGCACGGCCAGCAGGGCGGCGGTCAGCGTCAGTGTATCCGGAGGCACGGGTATGGTCATAGCGGCTCCGCGGTATCGAGGTCTTGCAGCCGTTCCGGGTCCAGGGATTCCGTGCGGCGGTAGGCCCAGACGATCAGCGCCAGGCCGATGGAGACTTCGGCCGCGGCTATTGCCAGTACGAAGATCACCACGGTCTGGCCCTCGATCTGTTGCCAGCGCAGGGCCGCGCCCACGAAGGCGATGGCACCGGCGTTGAGCATGACCTCCAGGCCCAGCAGGATCATGATCAGGTTGCGCCGGCCGACGGCGCACAGCATGCCGACCACAAACAACAGCGCCGAAAGCAGCAGTACGTGGCTGTATGGCACAATCATTTCTCCTCCTCGATCCCGGCGGCGGTTCGACGGGCGGCGGTATGGCCCAGGTGCAGCACGCCGATCAGTGCGATGAGCAGCAGCAAGGATGCGATTTCGATGCCCAGCCAGTGCCCCTGAAAGAGGTAGCGGCCGAAAGCCGCCGGCGAAGCCACGGCCGGCGTAAGCGGCGTTTGGCCGCGGGGCCCCGTTGCAAAGACCAGCAGGATCACGGCCAGCAGGTAAATCAGACCCAAGGTGGCGGTCCACAGCTTCCGCCCGCGTGCGGCCGGCCGGTTTGACGCGGGTTTTTCTTTGAGCATCATGATGACGAACAGAAACAGCACCATGATGGCGCCCACGTACACGATGATCTCCAGCATGGCCAGCAGCGGCGCACCCAGCAGGTAAAAGAGCAGGGCGCTGGCAAAGAAGGAGGCCACCAGGAAAATGGCGGCGTGCACCAGGTTCCGGCGCGTTACGGCAATGGCCGTCGACACCAGGATCACGGCGGCAAGCAGGTAAAATAAAAGCGCGTAAATCGTCATCGTTGTCTGCCGACGGAACACCGGCGGGCGGCATCCGTTGGTATCCTTTCGGACAGGCGTTGTTTGCCCCTGTCAGGGCAGATTGGTGGTCGGATCCACCGGTTGGTCCTCATCGAAATGCGCCCCCTTGCCGGCGCCGTCGGTGGCGATGCCGGCGTGGCGGTAAAAATTGTATTCGCGGTCCTTGCCGCCGTGGTCCACCAGCAGGTCCTGCTTTTCAAACACCAGGGTCAGGATGTCCCGGCGGCAGTTTTCAAAATCCGGCGTCAGTTGGATGGCCGACGTCGGGCAGGCCTCTTCACACAGGCCGCAGTATATGCAGCGGCCGAAGTTGATGCGGAACCAGACGGCGTAGCGGCGGCCGTCTTCACGCTGGGCCGACTGCATGGAGATGCAGCTGACCGGGCATACCGCCGAGCACAGGTAGCAGGCCACGCAGCGCTCATCGCCTTCCGGGTCACGTGTCAACACGATGCGCGCCCGCGAGCGCGGCGGCAGTTGGCGTTTCTCCTCCGGGTACTGTTCGGTAATCGGTTTTCGCAAAAGGTGTTTGGCCGTGGTGGCAAAGCCGCAGCCAAAGGCCTTCAGGGTTTCGGCCAGCGAAACCTCGGAGCTTTGCGCGGGTTTCGTCCGGTTTTTTCGGTTTTCAGATGGCATTTTCCCCCCTGGCGCCGCCGTCAGATCAGGATGACGAATCCCGTAATAACGATGTTGACCAGTGCCGCCGGCACCAGCACTTTCCAGCACATGGCCATCAACTGGTCGTAGCGCAGCCGCGGCAGCGTGCCGCGCACCCAGATCATGATCAGGGCCACGATGGTGATCTTGACAAACAGCCACGCAGGGCCCGGCAGCCAGGGGCCGCGCCAGCCGCCCAGAAAAAAGACGGACACCAGTGCGCCCAGCACCTGTACGTGGACGTACTCGCCCAGGAAAAACAGCCCGAAGCGCATGCCGCTGTACTCGGTGTGAAAACCGGCGCCCAGCTCGTTTTCGGCTTCGGGCAGGTCGAACGGAATGCGCTTGCTCTCGGCCATGGCGCTGATGACGAAGATGGCGAAGGCCAGCGGCTGCACCAGAATAAAAGGGTATGCGGCCTGGGCATTGACGATGTCCACCAGAGAAAACGAATGCGCCAGCATGACCACCGGCACCAGTGAGAGCCCCAGGGGCAGCTCGTAGCTGACCATCTGGGCCGCACCGCGGATGCCGCCGATCAGGGCGAACTTGGAGTTGGAAGCCCAGCCGCCCAGGGCCACGCCGTAGACGCCCAGCGAAGAGAGCGCAAACACCATCAAGAGCGCCACGTTGATGTCCGAGATGACCATCGGAATGGACCGCCCGAACAGCACCAGATCGCGCCCCACGGGTACGACGGCGAACATCAAAAGGGCGGTGAGCGCCACCACGGCCGGTGCCAGCAGAAAGATCGGACGGTCGGCGGCGGCCGGGACGATGTCCTCCTTGGTGAGCAGCTTGATGGCATCCGCGATGGGCTGCAGCAGCCCGAATTTTCCCGCCCGGTTGGGTCCCAGGCGCACCTGCAGCCGGGCCAGCAGCTTGCGCTCCACCCAGACCAGGTAAGAGGCCAGCAGCAGCAGGATGCCCAGCACCAACCCCGACTTGATGAGCAGCACGATGAATCCGGCGATCCAGTTTATCATCAGCGCTCCCGCTCTTTTTCAATCTTGTGGATCTGTTTGGCCTCGATGCGCACCCAACCGGCACCGGCCGCCGGCCAGTTGAGTTCGCGGTGCCTGTCGACGATGACGACACCGGCCGCCACGGTGTTGCGCACGTCCGCGGTCCCTTCGATCACGCCGCCGGCGCAGGTCAGCGCCACCCGGTCGCCGGCAGCGATGCCCAGGCGGGCGGCGTCATCGCTGTGTACCAGAATTCGGGGCGCCTTTTCAAGGGGCCGCAGGCAGTCGGCGCGCTGGGAGAGCGCTTCGCTGCCGAAGGTGCGTTCGCGGACGACCAGTTCGAAGGTTTTTCCGGCCGCCGGCGGTTCCTCTGGCGGCCAATCTGCAGATGGTGCGGCTTCTGACGAAAGGTCGAGCAGTTGCCCTTCGTCAGGCCATTTCCGGCTGGCGAAAGGCGCCAGCACGGGGTGCAGATCGGCCAGGGCCGCCGGCGGGTCCGCTGTTTCAGTTCCCGCCAGCCGGTCAAGCGCCTGTACAGCGGAAAGGGCTTCGGCCCCCGGAATGCTGCGCTCGAAAGTGCGCGGGGGGTGGTCGCCGCCGCCGGTTTGCGCAACGGGTGTGCCACCGACGTGCACCGGAGCCGCCCGCTGGGCGCAGCCGGTCTGGTTGATGAAAATGCCGCCTTCTTCGAACACGCTGCGGGTAGGGACCAGAATGTCTGCAGCGCGTGCGGCAGCCGTGTTCAGGTAATCGCAGACCACCAGCAGGTCCAGGGACTTCAGCGCAGGGGCCAAACCTTCGCCGGCTGCCGGCAAATCGCTTTCGACGGCCAGCACGGCTTTGACATGGCCGTCGGCGATGCCGGCCTGCAGCGTGTTGAAAGCGCCATTTTCGTCGGAAAGCAGGGCCGCAGCGAAAGCGTTGGCGCCGGGCAGCACAAAAAACAGCCCGGCGGGCTTGTCCGCGCTTTTGAGCATGCGGGCCGTGTCCGCCGCCCGGGCGACCGTGCGGGAATTGACGATCTGTGTGCCGCACACGATCACCGGCCGGCGGCAGGTGCGCGCTGTTGCTCCCATTGCCGCCAGGCGCGCTTGGACGGCCGGTGGCATGTTCGGGTCCGGGGGGTGGGCGTCGCCGCCCGACGCCCGCACCCCGGCCTGCGGCGGTCCGGCTGCGGCGCGGGCAAAGATTCGTATGGCGTCGGCAAGGAACGGCGGTGCCAGCGCCAGGTGCTCGAATGCAAACGGGAGAGCGACCGGCCGGGGGTCACAGACGGCGATGGTCGCGCCTTGACGCTGTGCCTGGCGCAGTGCCAGCGCCAGCATGGGCGCTTCGTTGACGGGGTCGGCGCCCACGACCAGGATGAAATCAGCGTCTTCCAGTTCTTTCATCGAGAGGCGCAGTTCCGGCGCCAGGCACGCGGCGGCGGTCTGTACGGCCCGGGCGGTCTGTGCATCCGGCCAGAGAAAAGGGCCCCGCCAGCTGCGGCGTTCGCACAGGCGCTTTAAAGCGCCCAGGGTTTCGAGGCTGCTGCGCGCCGATCCGATGCACGCCACGGCATCGGGACCGTGTGTCCGGCTGACCGTTGTCAGGCGCTCGAGGGCGGCGTCGAGGGCCGTTGACACCGGTTGGGTTTCACCGTCGATGCGGCCCTGCCGCGGCCGCTCGGGGGCGTTGGCATAGGCGAACCCGTAGCGGCCGCGGTCGCAGATGAAATGCCCGTTGACCGTCGGGCTGAAGCGCGCCTCGATGCGCACGATCTCGCGGTAGCGCGCCGAAACGGTCGTGTGGCATCCCAGCGAGCAGTGAATGCAGATCGAAGGGCTGCGCTGAAAATCCCAGCGGCGGCCCTTATACCGCGACGGCTTGTCCGTAAAGACGCCCGTGGGACAGATGTCGATGAGGTTGCCGGCAAAGGGGCTCTCCAGCGTGCCCTCGCGAAAGCGGCCGAAATAGACCCGCGCGGCAATTCCCGTCACGCCCAGATCGGGATAGCCGGCGAATTCGCGGTAAAAGCGCACGCAGCGGTAGCACTGGATGCAGCGGTTCATCTCATGCTGGATCAGCGGTCCCAGCTGCTGGTCACGGTGGGTGCGCTTTTTGCCGGGGAAACGGCGCCGGCCGTGGCCGCCGGAGACCGTCAGATCCTGCAGCAGGCAGTGGCCGCCTTCGTCGCAGACCGGGCAGTCATGGGGATGGTTGGCCATCAGCCACTCGATCACCTGGCGGCGGAAGGCAACGGCCGCTGGATCGCCGGTGGCCACGACCATGCCGTCTTCGACGTCGAGCATGCAGCTCATCTGGATGCCGGTGCGCGGCCCCTTCAGCACGCTGACGGCGCACACCCGGCAGGCGCCCACCGATCCTAAAGCCGGGTGATAGCAAAAGCGCGGGATCATGATCCCCAGCTTCTCGGCCGCCGCAATGACCTTGGTGCCGGCGGGCACTGCAACGGGCTGATTGTCGATGGTCAGTTTAAGCACGGGTTTTGGGTCTTCTCTTCTGTCTGCAAAACCGTATTTCAGGATCTCAGCGTTTTGTCGGCCGCAGGCCTCGTGTGTTTAACCAAAAGATGAGCATGTTTATGTTAACGCACTGAACGGACACGCTTTGCGTTTGATATGATCTTGTATCTCGTCTTCAAACTCATCCAGCAGGCTTGCCAAAGGCGCCGCCGCACCCGGGGCGAAGGCGCAGTATGCGTGCCACAGGTGCCGGCTCATTTCCTGCAACATGGGAACGTATTCGGGTTTTCCGCGGCCCGATTCGATCTCGTACAGCAGCTCCCGGATAAAAGGCAACCCTTCACGGCAGGGGGTGCACCAGCCGCAGGATTCGCGCGCGAAAAATTCCATCAGGTTCAGCGTCACACCCACCAGGCAGGTCTTGTGGTCGAAAACCATGATGGCCCCGGTCCCCAGGCGGTTGCCGGCTTTTTTCAGTGCTTCGAAATCCATGGGGATGTGGTAATGCCGGGCGGGCAGAAACCCGGTGGAAGCCCCGCCGGGCAGGCAGGCCTTGAACTCGGATCCCGGTATCATGCCGCCGGCGTGATCCTCGATGATTTCGCTCAAGGGCACGCCCATGGGCAGTTCGTAGCAGCCCGGCTGCTGGACACGGCCGCTTATTCCAAAAATCTTGGTGCCGGCACCGCTGGGGGTCAGAGACAGGTTTTTAAACCAGTCGGCGCCCTTGGCGACGATGTGCGGCATGCAGCACAGGGTCTCGACGTTCTGCAGCACGGTGGGCTTTTGCCAGAGTCCCTTTTCGGTGGGGTATGGCGGCGGCTGCAGGGGATTGGGGCGTTTGCCCTGCAGGGCGTTGATCTGGGCGGTTACCTCGCCGCAGATATAACGGCCGCCGCTGCGGTGCACCACGATGCGATAGTCAAACCCGCTGCCCAGGATGTCTTTCCCCAGATAGCCGGCTTTTTCGGCGACCCTTACCTCCCTTTCCAGAATGGCGGCGGCGCCCTCGTATTCCGGACGGATGAAGATGATGCCCGTTTCGGCGTGCACCGCGAAGCCGGCCAGGATGAGCCCCTCGATGAGCTGGTGCGGATCGGCGAAGATCAGCACGCGGTCCTTGAAGGTGCCCGGCTCCATTTCGTCGGCGTTGCAGACCACGTATCGCGGGTAAGGCGCGTCTTCCGCCACCGTGGAGAGCTTGACGCCGGCAGGAAAGGCTGCTCCGCCGCGGCCCAGCAGCGCTGCGTCCAGAAGCACCTGGCGCACCCTGGCGGCGGCATTTTGCTGCAGCACGTCGGCAAGCGCACGGTAGCCGCCGCCGGCACGGTAGGTTTTGATCGTGGCAGTGCGGTCAGGTTGGCGGTTTTGAAAAAGCACCTGTGGATACAACGCTCAGCCCTCCTGTCTCAGTCCGGTAAGAATCCGGTCGATTTTATTTTCGGTAAGAGGGCCGTAGGCTTTCCTGTTGATCAGCATGGCCGGTGCGCGGTCGCAGTAGCCGATGCAGCACACCGGCAGCAGCGTGAACAGGCCGTCGGCGGTGGTTTCGCCGGGCGCGATGCCCAGTTTTTCGCAAAGCACCTCCAGCAGCGGCCGTTCGCTTTCCATCCAGCAGATCACGCTGTCGCAGACGTGGATGACGTATTTCCCCACCGGCCGGCGGTAGATGAAGGTGTAAAAAGTCGCCACCTCTTCGATTTCCATGGGCGTCATGCCCAGCAGGTCGGCGGCCTCGAAAACGGCTTCATCCGTCACGTGGCCGTAGTGTGCCTGCAGGGCCATTAGCACGTCCACCACCAGTTCACGCGCATGTTCGGCGGCGGCGATTTCCTTTTGCAGTGCTTTTTTCCGGGTTTTTGGCAGCATGGGATTCAGCGATCGATGTCCGGTAAAATATAGTCCACGGAACCGATGATGGCGATCAGGTCCGAGATCGACCAGCCTGTGGCCATCATGGGCAGCACCTGCACGTTGGCAAAACCCGGCGACCGGATGCGCATGCGGTAGGCGCAGCCCAGGCCGTCGCTGACCACGTAGTAGCCCTGCTCGCCGCGCGGGATTTCACAGGCCGCATGGGCCTCGCCGGCGGGGATCTTGGGCCCCCGGGTCACGTTTACAAAGTGGTGGATCAGGCTCTCGATATCGCGCAGCATGTCCCCGCGGCTGGGTATGCTGTAACGGTAGTCGTCCGTCTTGTAGCGTCCGGACGGCATATTGGCCGCGGCCTGGGCGATGATTCTGAGGCTCTGGCGCATCTCTTCCACGCGGATCCGGTAGCGTGCGTAGCAGTCGCCGCCTTCGGCCGTGGGGATTTCGAAATCGAAGTTCTCGTATCCGGAGTAGGGAAAGGCTTTGCGCAAATCCCAGGCCAGCCCGCAGGCGCGCAGGTTGGGTCCGCTGACGCCCCAGTCCATGGCGTCGTCTAGGCTGATTTTTCCGATGCCGCGGGTGCGGGCCTCGAAAATCGCATTGCGCGTGATCAGAGACTCATAGTCTTTCAGGCACTTTTCAAAAATTTTTACGAAATCCTGGACGGCCGGCAGCCAGCCTTCGGGCAGGTCGGCGGCCACACCGCCGATGCGAAACCAGGAAGGGTGCAGCCGCCCACCGGTAATCAGCTCCACGATGTCCAGGATCATTTCCCGTTCGCGGAAGGTATAAAAGGTCGGCGCCATGGCGCCCACGTCGTGGGCAAACGTGCCGAAGTAGACCAGGTGGTTGCTCAAACGGAAGAGTTCGCTGAGCATCACGCGGATCACCTGGGCGCGCGGCGGGACCTGGACACCGGCCAGCTTTTCGACGGCCAGGACGTAGGGCAGGTTGTTGGCCGCCCCGGCCAGGTAGTCCACGCGGTCCGTGTAGGGGATAAACTGATGCCAGCTCTGGCGTTCGCCGATTTTTTCGGCCCCCCGGTGGTGGTAGCCGATTTCCATCTCCATGCGCGAGATCTCTTCCCCCTTGAGTGCCAGGACAAAACGGATCAGGCCGTGGGTGCTGACGTGATGGGGACCGACGTTGAGCAGCAGCTCGGCATCGGTGTCGCCCTTGATGAGCCGGCCGGCGTCCAGCGGCTGCTTTTGACGGGCGTCGTCCGTGGTATAAGGCGGCATGTCGGTGGCCCGGCCGGGGTAGTCCTTGCGCAGCGGATGGCCCTGCCAGTCGCCGGGCATGAGGATGCGGCGCAGGTCGGGGTGTCCGTCGAAGGAGACCCCGAACATATCGAAGACCTCGCGTTCATACCAGTTGGCCGCCGGCCAGATATCGCAGATGCTGTCCGTGGCCGGATTTCTGCCTTCAAGGGGCACCTTGAGGCGCAGCCGGCAGGGCGGGTCGAACGACAAAAGGCTGTAAACCAGGGTGTAGTCGGTTGCGTTACGGCGTTTGCGGCGTGCTGACTCATCGATGGCCGTCAGGTCGTCCAGCCGCCGGAAAAGGGGAGCCGATTCGGTTTTCAAGTGGCGCAGGATCTGCTTGATGTGACGCCGGGAAGTTTCGAACGTGAGCATGTCCGCACTGTCCGGAATCTGCCGCAGCGCGTCACCGAAGCGTCTGTGCAGGCGGCCGGCCAGGTCTTTTTCCAGCGCACTTGGTTCGGCGACGGCCGCCGGCGGCGTCCACATGAGGTCCGCGCGGTTGTCGGCAAAATGCGGCGGGCATACCGAGGTGCCGCGGATGGCCGCAGCCTGCATGCCGGGACCGCGCGGATCGCGGGACTTGCTCCGGCCGTCCACCAGGACTGGTTTCTCGGTCCCCTGGCTGCCGTGCCCCAGGTGGAAAATGCGGCCGCTGGGCCGTTCGCTGCCGATTTTATTCTGCAGGATGGTGAGCCCCTGCAGCACGGCCTCGGGCCGTGGCGGGCACCCGGGAATGTAAACGTCCACCGGCAGGATCTGGTTGACTCCCTGTACCACGCTGTACACATCGTACATGCCGCCGGTGTTCGAACAGGAGCCCATGGAAATGACCCATCTGGGTTCCGCCATCTGTTCGTAAAGGCGCAGCACCACCGGGGCGATTTTTTTGAACACCGTTCCGGAGATGATCAGCAGGTCGGCCTGACGTGGCGATGGCCGCAGCACTTCGGCACCGAAGCGCGCGATATCGTAGCGCGGCGTAAAAGCCGTCGCCTCTTCCACAAAGCAGCACGACAGGCCGAAAAACATGGGCCACAGGCTGTACGCGCGGGCCCAGTTGATCAAAGGATCGAGCGCTTTGCTGAAAGGTGCTATTTTCTTTTCAGCATCGGCCCCCACGCAAGTCCTCCTTTTTTCCAGATGAAAACCAGTCCGTAGAGCAGGACGATGATAAAAAAGGTGATTTGCAGCCAGCCGGCCCAGCCCAGATCCCGGCACGCCACCGCCCAGGAAAAGATATAGGCCCCCTCCACGTCGAAGAGCAGAAAGAAGATGGCCACCATGTAAAAGGGCACCGGATATCGCAAGCGCGCCTCCCCGGTGGGGATAATGCCGCTTTCATATGCCCTGAGCTTTTCGCTGCCGGCATGTTTTTCACCCAGCCAGGCGCACAGAAAAATCAGTGCGGCCACGAGCAGCAGCACGATTACGGAATAGACGATGAGGCTGAATACCCCCGGTTCCCAGGGGGAAAGCAGCAGCGTATGCACGTCAGTGGGTTGCATCGGCTTTTTTCTTGGTCAGGGCGCCGGTTTCTCAAGGCCGGCTGTACCTGTGCCCGGCACTGCCGGCGGCATGGCTGCATGCATCATGATCCGCGGGCCCGGCAAAACTCCAACAAACTCTCTTAATTATGCATGACACGGTTTTTCTGAAAACTTTTTGCGTCACATTCATACTTTGGGAGCGATGCCGATGTCAAGGCCGGGATTGCAGACCGTGCATCATTTCACGGCAGGAAGTGATTGGCGGACAGGTGCTGTTTTATCCCTGCCAGCCCGGCGGCGCACTGCAGGCTCCATGGTCCGCGCCGGAGGGGTTTTCTTGAAGCGCGCGGTAAATGGCGCGCGCCAGTTCGCTGATGGTCGGCGGTTTCATGATAAAGTCGCGGATGCCCATCAGCTGAGCCTTTTCCCGGCTAATGGAACGGCTGTAGCCGGTGCACAGCAGGATGGGGAGATTCGGCCGCATGGCCAGCAGCTTGCGGGCCAGTACATCGCCGGTCATATGGGGCATGGTCATGTCCGTGATGACCAGGTCATAACGGTCGGGGTGGCTGCGGAAATCCTTCAGCGCGGCACCACTGTCGGTAAGTGCCGTGACGCGGTAACCCAGGTAGTCCAGCATCTGGGAGATTACCTCGACGATTTTGGCTTCGTCGTCTATGAGCAGAATGTTGCCGCTGCCTTTGGGGATGCTGTCCACAACCGAGGCCGACGCCTGCTTTGCATGGGCATGGATACGCGGCAGGAAAATTGTAAACGTGGTGCCCTTGCCGGGTTCACTGTAGACTTTGATTTCGCCGTTGTGGTTCTTGACGATGCCGTGGACCACGGAAAGACCCATGCCGGTCCCTTCGCCTTCCTTTTTGGTGGTAAAATAAGGCTCGAAAATTCTTTCCTGAACGTCCGGGGGCATGCCGTGACCGGTGTCGCTGACCGTCAGTTTGACATAGGAGCCAGGCTGCATGTTCGGGTAAGGCGTGGGCTCGCCGGGTTTGATCAGGATTTCGTTCAGGCAGACTTCCAGTACGCCGCCGGTCCGGCGCATGGCGTGCTTGGCGTTGGTGCACAGGTTCAGGATGATCTGGTGAATCTGCGTGGCATTGGCCAGAACGGCGCCGCATTTTGAGATGTTCTGGCGGATCTCGATGGTCGTCGGCAGAGAGGCCCGCAGCAGGCGCAGCCCTTCTTTCAGGATGGCATGGACCTGCAGCGGCTTTTTCTCCTGGCTGTCCTGGCGGCTGAAGGAGAGTACCTGCTGGATGAGGCCTCTGGCGCGTTCGGCAGCCTGGATGATGCCCTCCATGTTCTTGCGGGTTTCGTGATTCGGCGGAAGTTTGAGCAGCGCAATTTCAGCATGTCCGCGGATCGGCGTAAGGATGTTGTTGAAATCGTGGGCGATGCCGCCGGCCAGGGCGCCGATGGCCTCCATTTTCTGGGACTGGCGCAGCTGGGCCTGTAGCTTGGCCTTTTCCTTTTCCGCCCGGATGCGTTCGGAAAGGTCACGGGCGATGGTCAGTATGGCCGGTTCGTATTCGTATTCGATGACCCGGCAGTTGAGCTCCACCGGCAGCGTTTCGCCGTTGCGCTTGAGGTAAATGGTTTCGTAGAGGACGTATCCCTCTTTGCGCAGCGTCTCCAGGCGCTTTTTGCCGGATTCGGTGGGGTCGGACCGCTCGATGTCGCTGCGCTTCTTTTTGCCCAATGTTTTGCGGCTGTAACCCAGGCGCCGGCAGGCGATGCGGTTGAAATCCAGGATGCGGCCCTGCCAGTCGAAGACCAGAATCGGATCGCCGGCACTTTCGAACAGCGTGCGGTAGCGGTTCATGGACTTGCGCAGGGCATGGGTCGTGGAAAAATCGAAGGCCAGGCTGTTGAAGGCCTGCGGCGGTAATTTTTTTTTCGGTGCGCTGTTCATGAAATGGCCACGGTTTTCCTCAGGTTTCCAACGGCCGCATTGCGGCGCAGTCGGAAAAGCGCTCGCCGGCGCCCATTTGCTGGAAATAAAGGCACCGGCATGCGGCACGGATTGACGGTATGGCTCCGCTCAAGTCTTTGAGCAATAATCATGCCATGTATGTGAAAGTTATAACCTGCTGTAATATCGTAGTATGACGTTAAACAGTACTTTTCCGTCAGACATTTCCGTGACGTGGATTGGCAGGATTTTACAAAAAGTGTCAACCCGACGGGTGCCGCCCCTGTCAAAAGCGCAGGGAAAGACAGCTCAGTCCGCCGTCGAGTTTCTGAAATTCCGATACATCGACTTCTATGGTTTCGTAGCCGGCGTCTTGGATGCGCTTTTTCGAACGTGGGCATCCGGCAGGAACCAGTACACGGCCGTTGACCCAGAGGCAGTTGGCCGCATCGCGTTCATCGTCGTCGACGGCCAGGATGTCAAAGGCGGCAAACTCGGGTTGCTGCAAAAATTCACCGGCCGCCACCAGGTGGTTGTCTTCCAGGTAGGCCAGACCGCTTTTCAGATGCAGTACCTGCTTGAGCGGAACAAAAGATGCCGTCAGGCCGTATTTTTGCAAAATGGCCGCCACCTGGCCGGCGCCCTCACGGTTGGTGCGCTCCGACAGGCCGATGTAAAAATGGGTGCCTGCCATCATGATGTCGCCGGCGTCCACGCAGCCGGGGGCCGTAACCTCCTCGACGTGGGGATAGAACTTTCCCAGGGCGGTTTTGACGGCCGCGGTCTCACCGCGGCGGCTGGGCGCTCCCGGGCGTGTGATGATGGCGCAGGCGGGTGTCACCAGCGCGGTGTCCTCCACGAAAGTCGAGTCCGGATAGTTGTCGTCGCCGGGCAGTTGGATGACGGAAAGACCGCATTGCGCGAGTGCCTGCACATAAGCGGCATGCTGTGCCAGGGCACGGCGGTAATCCGGCTTTCCGAGGTTCGCGGTCGTCAGGCCATCCGCGATGCGGCGGCAGGGGGGGATCACGATGGCGGTAGAGAACATCAGCGTCTTCTTTCAGGGCCGGATTTCCGCGCGGCCGCGCAAATATTTTTTGACCTCGGTAAGCGGTATTTCACGGCGGTGGAAGATTCCCGCCGCCAGGGCGGCTTCCGCCGCGGTGCGCGTGAAAACCTCGTAAAAGTGTTCCACGCTGCCGGCGCCGGAAGAGGCGATCAGCGGAATGGAGACGGCGCTTTTGACGGCGTTGATCAGTTCGATGTCGAATCCGGCGCCGGTGCCGTCGCGGTCGATGCAGTTTAACAGGATTTCTCCGGCGCCCAGTTTCTCACAGGTACGCGCCAAAGTGACCGCATCGAGGTCGCGGCCCTCGCGGCCACCCTTGACGGTGCACTGGTACCAGCAGTAGCTCTCGCCGGAAGGGCCCGGGCGGTCTGTTTTGAGGACCACGTGGCGGACATCTGCCGGAGATTTGACATACACCCGGCGGGGGTCGATGGAGATGACCACAGCCTGGCTGCCGTAAACCCGCGAGATGCTCTCGATGGCGCTGTCACCGGTGGCGCGGCCGGTGCGCAGAACGTCTTCGGCAATGCGCACCGCGTCGCTGCCGATGGAGATCTTGTCCGCGCCTGAGCGGAAATACTCGGCGGCCACCTCCAGGGCCGTGTAGCGCCGGCCCCGCTTGTCGGTGTAGTCCCGGATGCCGCCGCCGATGGTCAGCGGCACGAAGACGTTTTTGGATGTTTCCCGCAGTACCGCCAGCATGGGCATGTCGGCCAGGGGAAAGTCCCTGAAGCCGGTGATATTCAGGAAGGTGATTTCATCGGCGCCCTCGGCGTAATAGCGCCGGGCCAGTTCCACCGGTTTGCCCAGGTTGCGCACCGTTCCCTTCTCCCTGACGTCGTACTGGTCACCCTTGGTGACCACCAGGTCACCGCGGTCGTTGGCACGTACGTCCAGGCAGGCGATGATGCGTTTGGCCAGGTGCGTGCGTGCAGGGCGCTGCGGCGGCAGGCATGCCGGCGTGTCGGACTGCAAAAAATTCTGTAAAATGCGCTGGCCGGCGGCGCCACTTTTCTCCGGGTGGAACTGGGTGGCGATGATGTTTCCCTTTTGAATGCCGCTGACGAACCGGCCGCCGTAATCGGTCGTCGTCAAAATGACGTCCGGGTCATCGGGGACGACGTGGTAGGCGTGCACGAAGTAGAATTTTTCATTGCCGTCCAGACCGGCAAAGATGGGTGAGGGTTGGTTGCAGTTGATGCCGTTCCAGCCTATGTGAGGGACGGCCGCGGCGATACGAAAGCGTTGCACCCGTCCGGTGATGAAACCCAGCCCCGCGGTTTCCGGCGCCTCTTCACTGCCTTCAAAAAGCGCCTGCAGCCCCAGACAAATTCCCAGAAAAGGGCGGTTTGCGCCCAGGTAGGCTTTCAGCGCGGCGGCATAGTTTTTTGCATTCAGTACCTGCATCATATGGCCGAAAGCACCCACACCCGGAAAGACCAGCTTTTCGGCCGCCAGGATGTCAGCGGCGCTGGCCGCCACCCTGACGGACGCGCCCAGGCCCTGCAGTGCGTTGATTACACTGCGCACATTTCCGGCACCGTAATCGAGCAGCGTGATCATCGGCTACCTCCCTGCAGCCATGCCTGCCGGTGCGGCAACCACCAGGATGACACAGTCCTTGTCGCCGCTGTTGTGGAGGCTGTGACGGGCACCCGTGGGGATCCAGACGGCGTCACCGGGCCCGACGTCGCGGGAGTCGTCATCCACGCGCATTTGTCCGTGGCCGCTGACCACGAAGTAGATTTCCTCCATGGAGTCCACATGGGCCTCGATGGTCCGCCCGGAAGACAAGGTGGCCATGGCCAGAAATCCGATCTCTTCCAGGATGCGCCTGTCTAAGATCATCTGGGCCACGGCGCCGCCGTGGGCGATATAGGTGGTTTCCAGGACGCTGCGGTCATTGATGTTTCTCACGATCATGCTTTTCATCTCCATTCCATCACATATACCGGTTGCCGTCCGGTGGTTACCGGCCTGCAGATGGCGCACGACGGCCCGCCATCTGCCGTTGGGCGTCTGTATTTTTGTTTTGACATGCCAGTAGGGATCTTTATATCATCAGCTGATATGCCATGAAATTCTTTGCTTGGCAACCTAGATGTGCTAACGCCGTTCTTAAAAACAGAGTGTACCATGCCCGGTCGCAAGAGCATCCTGATTATCGAAGACCACCCCCTGTTCCGGGAGGGGCTGAAGACCATTATTTCGCGCAACCCCAGGTTCAAGGTGGTTGCCGAAGCCGGCAGTGCGCGCGAGGGGTTGCGCCTGGCCAGGAAATTTGCACCCGACCTGGTGATCGTGGATATTTCGCTGCCCGATCAGAGCGGTATCCAATTGACGCGGACCCTACGGCGCAAACTGCCCGCCAGTCGGATCCTGATCGTCAGCATGCACTCCAAGATCGACTACATTGCCGAAGCTTTTCAGGCCGGTGCGGCGGGTTACGTAGTGAAAGAGTCGGCTGCCGACCGGCTCATCCAGGGCCTTGAAACCCTCTCGGCGGGTGAATATTTTTTGGACAGCTCGCTTTCACAGGCCGTGGTCAAGCGCCTGATGCAGATGCCCGCCAAAGCGACCCGCATCATCGACGGCGGTTATGGTTCGCTGACGCCGCGCGAGCAGGAGATCATGCGGCTTCTGGCAGAGGGCCTGAGTGTCCGGGAAATCGCGGAAAAATGCGGCATCAGCCCCAAGACGGTGGAAAACCATCGTGCCAGCATCATGTCCAAGCTTGATATCCACAGCACCATCGAGCTGATCCGTTATGCGGCCAGACTGGGGTTGATCGACCTGGACCTGTGGAAATAGAGAGCGTTTTAACAACGGCCATATGCGCCGCAGCCCGTTTGGACGGCGGCGCGGTTTAAGGAACCATACGCATGTTCAACTACGATCTGACGGAATTTTTCAAGCTCTCGTCGGTGCTCAACTACAATCTCAGCGCAGCTTCACTCAACCGCCATAACGTGCTTACCATGATCACCGCCGGCAAACCCCTGGCACCGGACGAGAAACAGGACCGGGCACGCAAGCTGGCGTTGATGGACGCACTTAACTATCTGTTCATGGCCTACCAGCAGAAACGCCGGCGGCTGGGTCCCATGGCGGTGCTGCACCCGCTGCGGGCGACGATTCTGTTTGCGCGTTCGACGGATCATCCGGATTATCTTAACCTGCTGACGGTCCTGTTCCATGACATCCTGGAGGATGTGCATACCGCTGATTTTTCCGCGGCCGTCTGGCGGGAGATGGAAACGGGTTTCGATGCGCTTTTCGAGCGTCTGCCCCCGGCGGACGAGGAGGAACTGCTGCAGCGCATGTCGGCGCTCACGCGTATCGACGGCCAGTCGTATTTCCAGTACATCGAAAGGCTGTTGGTGAACGCCGCCGTGTCGCCCGACCTGGTGCTGATCAAACTGGCCGACCGCCTGGACAATACCCTGGACATGCGTGTGGACATCCAGGATCCCATGGAAGGCGTGGATTTCTTCCGGAACATCTTCCAGATCCTGTTTGTCAAGAACTATGCCGGGTATGCACCGGCACTGAGCCATCCTCCGGTATCCTCCATGAATGGCGCCCGGCGGCTCTATCAACTGTTCAAGAACGTTGTGCTGCTCTCCATGATCCGGCAGCACAGCACACAGGAGCAGGATGAACGCCTGACGACGCTGTTTAACGCCGTCGCCGACGCCAGCCTGAACGAAGCCCAGCGCACGCTGCTGCATATCGCCGGGTACCATTTTCGGGATGTGCATGCCCAGCGCCGCCTGATCTTCGAAGCCATGCAGTACTGTTACAGCGGGAAAAGCTCGGTGGCCACCAAGCCGGGCAGCGGCCAGGAGCTGGACGGCCTTTTTGCAGATTATTTCGGTGCGCTGCAAAGTGGGGTGCGCAACCAGCGCCTGGACGCCCTGTATCAGAACAAACCCTTGATGATTCAGGCCTGCGTGGCATTTATCACGGTTTTCTTAAGCTTCCTGAACGAGCCTGATTTCTGGGTTGAAGGCATCGGCGCCGCAGGAGTGCTGCCGCGATAGCCCACCGGCGGCATGCTTTTTTTTATGAAGGACAAGCCCGCATACCGGAAACTGGAAAAGCGCCTGGCCCACCTGAGACAGGAGCTGCACCGCCTGCGGCGCAGCCGCTTGTCGGACGAGGCCAATTTCCGCCTGGCCGTCGAGTACGCCAACGAGGCCATTGTGGCCACCCGTGAGGGAAGATTTGTATACGTAAACCCCAAAGCGGTGCAGATATCGGGATACTCCAGAAGGACTCTGATCCGGCGACCGTTCATACAGTTCATCCACCCCGACGACCGCCGCAAGGTCATGGATCGGCAGGTGCAGAGGTCTGCCCCCGGGGCACCTGCGGAACCCTATCTGCTGCGCCTGATCGACCGCCACGGCCGTATCAAGTGGCTGGAGAACCACAGCGTGCTGGTGGATTGGGACGCACGCCCGGCGGTGTTGAGCTTTTTGACCGACGTCACCATGCGCCAGCAGATCCAGGATCGCATTCACACATTGTCCCAACAGCTGATCCGGGCCCAGGAAAACGAACGCCAGAAAATTTCGCGTTATCTGCACGACAACGTTGCCCAGGACCTCTCGTCGCTGCTGATCGCCGGCAAGACGCTTTTCGACGATGCGCCCGGCATACCGGACGCCGTGCGCCAAAAAATGGCCAGGCTTTCCGCCGTGCTGCACCGCTGTATCAACGCCGTGCGGGATCTGGCCTACGATTTGCGTCCGCCGGTCATGGAACAGCTGGGGCTGGTGCCGGCTCTCTACCAGTATTGCGAGGAATTTGCCCGCCAGAGCGGCATCCGCGCCGATTTTTCGCCGGCCGGGATGGACAACCTGAACCTGGAAACCGAGATCGAGATCAACCTCTACCGTTTGGTCCAGGAGGCGCTCAATAACATCCGCACGCACGCCGGCGCCTCGCATGTCTCCGTGAAGTTGATCGCGTCTTCCCCCAACCTTATCCTGCGTATCGAGGATAACGGCAGGGGCTTTGACGTGGAGGAACAGCTGCAAAAGAGTGCTGAAACCAGACGCATGGGGTTGGGCGGCATGGTGGAGCGTGTCAGCCTGCTCAAGGGAAAACTGACCATCGAGTCCCGCCAAAACCGCGGCACCAAAATCTTTGCCGAGGTGCCGGTCAGAAAACGCAAAACGACAGGATAAACCGCAGCCGCCGTTTTTTGCGCCACGGACCCGGTTGCCGGAGAAGCCATACATGAAATCGACCGAACCGCCCGTTCGAGCGCCTGCGCAGGTTTTGCTGCGTGTGGGAATCTGTGCCGCCGTCCTGCTGGCGGGAATCGCCGGCATGCTGGTGCTGGCAAGCTTTAAAAAACCGCCGGCCAAAGCCGCACACGTCGAACGCGCGCTGCAGGTGCGGGTGCTTGCCGTGCATGCGGAAGATGCACGGGTTTCGATCAGCGGTTACGGCAATGTCCGGGCCGTCGATGTGGTTCCCATCTCCGCGGAAGTGTCCGGCCGTATCGTTGAGATCTACCCCGGCCTGGACGAAGGTGAAATCATTTCCAAGGGGCGCGTGATTTTCAGGATCGATCCCCGCAACTACGAGGCGGCCTACCGCCAGGCGGCGGCCAGCGTGCAGCAGGCCCAGGCCAGGATCAAGCGCCTGGAAAAGCAGCTCGAAATTGATCGCCGGCGCCTGAAAACGCTCACCCGCAGCCGCGACCTGGCGGCGGCCGAGTTCAAGCGGCTCAGGCGTCTCTTTGAAAAGGACAAGGTGGGGTCGCGTTCCGGCGTGGATGCGGCCGAGCGTGCCTTTAACAATGCCCGCGACCGGGCCGACCAGATGGCCGAGGCCGTGGCGCTTTACCCCCTGCAGATCCGGGAGGCCGAAAGCAGCCTGAAGGCGGCCCGGGCCGCGCAATCCCTGGCGGCGGACAATCTGGCGCGCTGTACGGTCAGAGCGCCCTTTAACGGGCGGGTCGAAACCCAGTCTGTGGAGCGGGGCCAGTACGTGACCGCCGGGCAGCACCTGTTGACGCTGGCCGACGATTCGGTGCTGGAGATCCGGGTCCCCATCGACAGCCGTGACGCCCGGCGTTACCTGCGTTTCGATGAAAACACCTTTACGAAACCGTCAGGCTGGTTTGCGCGCCTTGTGCCGGTGATGTGCCGGATCCGCTGGACCCAGGACCCGTCCGAGCATGTCTGGCGGGGGCGTTTGGACCGCGTCGTGGAATTCGACCGCCAAACGCGTACATTGACGGTGGCCGTGCGAATCCAGGCCGATGCCGTGCGATACCGGGAAAAAGGCGCGCTGCCGCTGGTGGCCGGCATGTTCTGCCGGGTCGAAATTCCTGGAAAGACCCTCGTCCGTGTCTACCGCATACCGCGCTGGGCCGTGAGTTTTCAGAAAACCGTTTTCCTGGACGTTTCCGGGCGCCTGAAAACGACAGCGGTCGAGGTGGCCCGCATTCAGGGGCCCGATGCCCTGATATCCAGAGGCCTGCGGGACGGCGACAGGGTCATTGTCACGCGCCTGGTCAATCCGTTGGAAAACAGCCTGCTGCAGGTCGTCCATCCCCAAATACCGGCGCAAGGTTCATGAAATCCGTTTTATCCGCCTTTACCCGCAATCGGGTGTTTTCGAATATCATCTTGGCGCTGATCTTCCTCGGCGGGCTGATGGCTGCCCGCCACATGATCCGGGAGACTTTTCCGGAGTTTTCACTGGACATGATCTCCATCAGCGTGCCCTATCCCGGCGCCGATCCCGAAGAAGTGGAGGAGAGCATCAGCCGCAAGATCGAGGATGTCCTGGAGGGAATGGAGGGCGTCAAGCAGTACACCACGCGATCAAAGGAAAATGCCGGCACGGCGGTCATCGAAGTCAAGAAGGGTTACAACGTCGATGATGTGCTCGAGCGGGTGCGAAGCAAGGTCAACGCTATTTCGACTTTTCCGGTGGATGCCGAAAATCCGGTTATTTCAAAGGTGATCCTGCGGGACACGGTGATGGTGATTTCACTTTCGGGTGATATGGCGGAGCGGCGCCTGAAGGAATGGGCCGAACAGGTGAAGGACAAAATCGAAGCGCTGCCTGCCATCTCGCGGGTTTCGGTTTTCGGCGCGCGAAATTATGAAATTTCCATTGAACTTTCCGATAAACGTTTGCGGGAATACGGCCTCACGCTGGCCCAGGTGGCCGCTGCCGTGCGGCGCAGCAACCTGAATCTCGCCGGCGGAACGCTGCGCACCGAAGGCGAGGAGATCCGTGTGCGCACCATCGGCCGCAAATACACCGGCAAGGAGTTCGCCTCCATTGTGGTACTGGCCGGCCCCCAGGGCGAGGTGATCACCCTTGACCGGCTGGCCACCATCCGGGACGGGTTTACCGAGGATCCGGTGCAGGCCACGGTCAACGGAAAGCCCGCGCTGCTGCTGATCGTCTCCAAGACCCACGAAGAGGACTCGCTGGCCATTTCCAGGGCGGTCAGCCGCTTCGTTGCCCGCACACAGGCGGCGCTGCCCGGCGGCGTGGCCATCAAGGTGCTCTACGACAGCACCCACATGCTGCGGGCGCGCATCAACCTGCTGCTGAAAAACGGCGCCATCGGCATTTTTCTGGTGTTTGCCCTGCTGTGGGTCTTCCTGGACCTGCGGCTGAGCTTCTGGGTGGGCCTGGGTGTGCCCGTCTCCATCGCCGGGGCGTTGGCCATCGTGTGGGGGCAGGGGGCCACCATCAACATGGTGTCGCTGTTCGGCCTGATTATGGTGCTGGGCATCCTGGTGGATGATGCCATCGTGGTGGGGGAAAGTATCTACGTGCACCGCAAACGCGGCCAGCCGCCTTTCATGGCCGCGGTCGAAGGCACCAGTGAAGTGGCCATGCCGGTGGTTGCCGCGGTGACCACCACGGTGGTGGCTTTTATTCCGCTGTACTTCATCGGCGGCATCATGGGAAAATTCATTGCCATCCTGCCGGCCGTGGTGATCGCCTGCCTGATGATTTCGCTGGTGGAATCCCTGATTCTGTTGCCGGCGCACCTGAGCCATCTGCCTGATTTAAACAGCCGCGGGAAAAGGAGACGTCCGAACTGGCGTCGCGCCGGCGAGCGTTTTCATGAAATGACCGCCAACGGCCTGGAGTGGGTGGTCAACCGTCTTTACGCGCCTTTCCTGCGCCGGGCGCTGTACTGGCGCTACATCTCCTTTTTTTCAGCCATTGCCACTTTGCTGCTGACCGTCGGGCTGGTGCGCGGCGGGTTTCTCAAGTTCGAAGTTTTCCCCAAGGTGGACGGGTTCGTCATCACCGCCACCATCGAATTTCCCAACGGCACACCGCCGGAAGCCACACGCCGGGCCGTCCGACAGGTGGAGGGGGCACTCATGCGCCTGGCCGGACGCACGCACACACGATCGGGCGATCCGCTGGTGGTCAACCGGTTGACCCTGGTGGGCCAGACCCTGGAGCAGATGCCCCGCAGCGGACCCAACCTGGGCGCCGTGCAGGTCTTTCTGCTGGATTCAGAGAGAAGGGGGATTCATGCCAACGACATCATGGCGGCCTGGGAGAGGGAAGTCGGCCCCATTGCCGGCATCAAATCGTTGACTTTCGAAGGCCTCAAGGCCGGACCGCCGGGTGCGCCCATCGAGGTCTGGCTGCAGGGGCACGACATGCACCAGATTCTGGCCGCCTCCGATGATTTGAAAACGGCACTGCAGCAGTTCGAAGGGGTCTACCAGATCCGTTCCGATTTTTCGCCCGGGAAAAACGAGCTGCGCCTGAAACTGAAACCCGAAGCCCGCACACTGGGTTTGACCGTGCAGGACCTGGCGCGCAAGATGCACGCCGGCTACTTTGGCGATGAAGCCCTGCGCCTGCAGCGCGGGCGCGATGACATCCGCGTCAAAGTGCGCTATACCGACAAAGAACGCCGCCGGCTCGCGGATCTCGAACAACTCTGGATCCGGACACCCGGCGGTGGTGAAGTCCCCCTGATGTCAGTGGCTGATGTTACTTTCGGTCCGGGCTTTGCCACAATTACGCGCACGGACGGCATGCGGCGGGTGGCCGTCAGCGCCGATGTCAACAGCGCCCTCGCCAACGCCAATGAGATTTTTGCCAAGCTGAACGCCGACTTTTTCCCGCAGCTGCGCCGGCGCTATCCGGACCTGACGATTTCCCTGCAGGGGGAAAAGAAGAAAATGCGTGAGTCTTTCAACAGCCTCTACATCGGCTATCCATTGGCCCTGTTGGGAATTTTTATCATTATCGCCACCATGTTCCGTTCTTACGTGCAGCCTTTGGTGATCATGTTTACGATCCCCTTCGGCGTCATCGGCGCCATCATCGGACACCTGCTGCTGGGGTTCGATCTGTCTTTGATGAGCGTGTTCGGGATCGTGGCCATGGGCGGCGTGGTGGTCAACGATGCCATTGTGCTCATCGAACGCGTCAATGAGAACCTGGCCGAGGGCCTGCCTTTTTTCGACGCCATCCGGCAGGGCGGGGCGCGGCGCTTCCGGGCCATCGTGCTGACCACCATCACCACCGTGGGCGGACTGGCACCGCTGATCATGGAAAGGGACCTGCAGGCCCAATTTCTGATTCCCATGGCCATATCCATTGCCGCCGGCGTGGCCTTTGCCACCCTGCTGACCCTGGTGCTGATTCCGAGCCTGCTGGTCATCTTAAACGACCTGCGCTGCCTGGCATACCGCCTGAAAAAAGGCTTCTGGCCGCCGACGCGCGAAGGCGTTGAGCCAGCCAGTCGGCGATATAACCACCGGCCGGCAGCCGGGACAGGACCCGGTGTGACAGGCGATGCATGATGGTGGTGAAATGACTCCGGGATGCATACATAAAAAATTGACAGATCCGTAAAAAGTCGATTGCGAGCGAATGGCAGGACTTTTCGGTGAAAGGCCTGCCGCAGCGGGAAGTCCGGACTTTTTTTACAAAATCATTAATTCTCTGGAGAAACGGCAGCGATGGCACGGCATGTTTTCGCACTCTGGCTGGGGTTGGCAGTTTTAGGGATAACGGCAAACCGCGTTTGGACGCAGGAGCAGCCGCCGCCCGGGGGGGCGTCTCCCGTACAATCGCCAGTGACTGCGGCGGAGCTGGGAAAACATATCCGGGTCCTGAAGCTGGCAACGGCCCAGCGCATTGCACTGGCCGGCAGCCCGACGCTGGCAGCAGCCCAGAGCCGCGTCGCCCAGGCCCGGGCGCGGGTGCGCCGGGCGCAGGCCGCCTACTGGCCGCGGCTGGATATCACCGGATCGGGCGCGCGTACCGACCTTGCGGCCAATATTTTTGATCAGGCCCAGATTGCCGGTGGCCGCAATGGTTTTTTTCTGACGAGCTTTGAGGATCCCCAGAGCAATTACAGCGCCAGCCTGGCCGCCAGCTGGACGGTTTTCGACGGCTTTGCACGGCGTTTTTCCAATGCCGCCGCGCGTTTCGCCGAACAGCAGAGCCGCCAGGCGCTCAACGAAGCCCGGCGTCTGCTGCTGTCGGCCGTGGCCGACAGTTACTTCAGCGCCCAGCTGGCGCGCGAAAATGTCGCCATCGCCAGGGCCGACGAGGCCTTCAACCAGCGGCAGGTCGAAGACGCCCAGGCGCGCTATACAGCCGGAACCGGTTCAATGAGCGACATCCTGAACTTCAAGATCCAGGTCAACGCCTCCAAATCGCTGCGTTACGGGCAGCAACGGGCCTACGAAACGGCCTTGCACGGCCTGGCGGCGCTCATGGGGATTTCCGGTGCCGGGCTGCCCGCCGGGGTCCGGCTGGCGGCGCTGGAGAAGGAAACGCCGCAGGAGATGCTGCTGCCAGCCGCAGAAACCATTTTGCAGTACGCGTACCGGCACCGGCCTGATATCCTGCAGGCTGAATACGGCGTCCAGGCGGCGCAGTCCAATGAAAAAGTGGCCGGTTCTGAATACTATCCGCGTTTGGACCTGCTGGGGTCTCTGGACGGCCAACGCACCAACAGCGCGCGCTTCGAGGCCGATGATTTCGGCAATACCGTGGCCCTGAACCTGTCGTACAACCTCTTTGCCGGCGGGTCGACACGTGCCAAGGTTTGGGAAGCCAAAAGCCGGACCATGGAAATCCAGAAAAAGCTGCAGGAACTGAAGCTCGCAGCGGCGGATGACGTGCAAAAGGCCCTGGCGGATTTGAAGCGCGCCCAGGCCGAACTGCGGCTGCAGCGCACCAATACGGCCCTGGTCAACCAGAATCGGGATCTTATCGAAAAGGAGTACAAGGCCGGGCAGGCGTCGCTGGTGCGGCTCAACGAGGCCCAGCGCAACCTGATCACCGCGCAGGCAAGGCTGGCCTTGGCGCTGGTTTCGCTCAGGCAGGCCTGGCATAACCTGGAAGTCGCCAGCGCCAGAATTCTGGCGGGTTTCAGCCGGCCGTAAACACGGTGGTTGGCCTCTGCAAACGGTGGGCCTGCCTTTTGCACCGTTTCCCGGGCACTGCCGCGGTTACTTGATTACCCGGATTTTGTGGGTGTCGCGCAGCTGCAGCCACAGCCGGCGGATGATGAAGTCGGCGGCTTCTTCCGGGCTCAGACGGGTGTTTTTGGAGAGAAAGCGGCAGGAGGTCATCAGGCGCGGATTACCGTACCAAAGGCCGAAGCTGTTGCTGACGAACTCCCCGATGGGCACCCGCAGAGAGGAAAGTTCCCGTTCAGACAGGTTGGCGATCTTGATTTGGTCTTGGAAAGAGAGCCTGTCAACCAGGATCTGCACGGCCTGCTGGACGTTTTCCGGCATATCGCCGGAAGGTGCGGGCGGTGCGTCCAAACCTTTTGTGTCGGTCAGGTTGAGCAGGTAGACGCTTTCTATGATTTGGCGGGTGTCTTCGTAAATGCGGTTGTCCTGGCTGGCGCGCGGGCCGGCGACGTTGAGTATCTGAATACGATGTTCGGTCAGCCAGCGGCTGATGTTCAGCGCCGCCTGGAATTTGGATATGGATGACAGATCGACGTGCAGGCAGGGTTGGGCGTGTTTGTGGGCCAGGCGCCAGGTCAGGGCCGACCCGCCTTTGAGCTGGCCGTGGGACAGGATCAGGGTGCCGTCCGACGCCATGACGTTCCGTTCCGTACGTGCGGCGTAGTTGGCCGTGCGCATCTCCTGCATGTCGTAACTTTCCGGCAGTTTGCCGGCTTCGGTTTTGCGCCCCTTGGGAATCCAGCCGCCGTGGGAAATCCCCAGCTTGATGGCGGCATCCAGGGCGCCCTGGTCGGCACCGGTCTGGCCGCCGGAGATGATCTTGCGAATCATTGCGCAAAGACCTCCATTACCGAATCCAGGAGAGCACCGCCGTTCCCAGCACCAGCGCAATGATGCCGATGAGACGGTGGGCCTGGTCCGAGAGCGCCTCCACATACCAGGTCGTCAGTTTCCGGGCGGCATCACCCGGATTGAGCAAAAAAAGCACCCCTTCGGCCATGGCGACAATTCCCAGAGCAGCCACCGCCCAGGGGATGCGGCTGGCGGATGCGGCCAAAAGGAGCAGGAATCCACCGCCGGTTTCCACGCCGCCCCACACCCGGTAGCGCGTCTTTTCGAATAAAACCTTCATCAGATTCCGCCATTGCGCGGTGTAGAGAATAGCACCGGCCCCGCTGGCAATCCACAGCAGACTGATGGCGTACAGAATCCATTTCATCATTGTCCCTCCTGTTGGCTGCCTGCACGGCTGTGCGCAGACAGGCGGCAATACGGGCGTCAGGTTACACCGGCAGAATGCCACGTCGGGGCCTAAAGATCAAGACCCAAGGGCTGCCTGAACAAAAGGTGTGCGCGTGCGGCCACACCTTGACAGGTCCGCACACCGGGTGCATGTTTATGCAAGCGCCAAGGCAATGCTTTGGAGCAGATAAACTGCCGTGAAAGGGAGGTTAAAGCCATGATCATCGCCCACGAAAAGGACACCGAGGGGCATCACCTGGAAAGCCCGGAGGTGAAAAATGTTACCATGAAGGTATTGGTTTCGCCCGAGCAGGGCTGGCAGGACCATGTCATGCGGCTGATCGAACTGGGACGCGGCGGGTACACGCCCAGTCACGCCCACGACTGGCCGCATATCAACTATATCGTTGCCGGAAGGGGGGTGCTGCACATGGACGGCCAGGACACCCCCGTTTCCGCCGGCACCTATGCTTTTGTGCCGTCCGGCTGCCGGCACCAGTTTCGAAACGCCGGCGCTGATACCTTCCGTTTCATCTGCATCGTGCCCAAGGAAGGCCACCAGATATAGTTACAGTACGTCGAAGTATGTAAAGCTTGTGTTCGTTGATGTGCCTTGCACACGAACAGAAATCCGGCGTTCACTTTGTGGATGCTGTCCATTCCGTGGCCCTTACAGGGATTTTTCGATTTGGGCGTTTTGCTTCAGTTTTTCGACGTACTTCTGTATGCCGGCGTTTGTCTCCTGCTGCTTTAAAAAGCTGGTGATTTTCGCCTTGACGTCTCTGTAAGGCACGCTGCCGGCGGCTTTCTTTCCCGTGACTTTAATCAGGTGATAACCGAAGCGCGTTTTGACAACATTGCTCACCTGCCCCGGCTTGAGGGCAAAAGCCGCGTCCTCGAAGGGCTTGACCATCTGGCCGCGGCTGAAAAACCCCAGGTCTCCCCCGCGTGCGCCGCTGGGCCCCTCGGAATACTTCTTGGCCAGCGCTCCGAAATCACCGCCTTGCTTGATCTGCTGCTGGATGTCTTCGATTTTCTTTTTTGCCGCCGCCTGTTGTTGCTTGTCGGCCTTGGCGTCCACCTTGATCAGGATATGGCTGGCTTTGACCTGCTCGGGTTGCTTGAAATATTCAGGGTGGGATGTATAAAACTTATGCGCCTGATCGTCGGAAACCACGATTTTGTCGGCAACCTCGGTCTTGATCAGTTTCTGAATGGCGAGTCCCTGGCGTGTTTTGGCTTTAAGGTCCGCTTCGCTGATCTGCATGTCTTTCAAGGCTTTGTCGAAAGCATCGGTGGATGGAAAGCGCGCTTTGAGTTTTGCCAGGTGCTCGGCCACCGCACTGTCCGGGATACGGATATTTTCCTTCTGGCTTTGCTGAAAGAGCAGCTCCTGCTCGATGAGACGCTCCAGGATATTTTGCCGCATGGTTTTCGCCTGGGCGTCGGTCAGCACCTTGCCCTGCTGCGTGCTGCGCCGTTTGGCCTGGGCGAATTCGCTGTTCAGCGCCTGCCGGGTGATAGCGGTCCCGTTGACGGTGGCGGCGATGGTTTTGGGTGTTTCAGCGGCCGACAGGGGGGCAATGCCCGTGCCCAGCACGACGGCGGCAAAAATAGAAATGACGGTACGAGAAATGATGGTGCAACAAGTTCGCGTGGATACATTTGGCATGAATAAAGTCCTTTTTTTCATGTTCGTGATATAGGGGTTAAAATCCGGGATGGCTTTCGTTCATTAGGCCACCACGCCCGGTTTTCCATGGCCGTGGGCGTAGGGAGGCAGGTTTCCTGAAAGGGAGTAACTATATGCTTGCTGGAATGCTGTGCGAAAAGCCAGGGG
>JALSRD010000041.1 GCA_026984935.1 Desulfobacterales bacterium | reverse complement strand
CTGCGGGAGCGCCGATTTTACCGCCTCTACTGTGTTGCAGGGCATTTGCGTCTGTATACGACAGCTGCATGCCCTGCGCCTTGTATAGGCGGCAAACGCGACGCTTGCAAAATTCAGGTATAAACTGAACCCTGCTGAGTTAAAGCCGGCTTTTTTGTTTAAGCGGTTGTGTCTTTCCCTCTGAAACCGAAAAGCGCGTGCAGTGCATGCTGCATTGCCGGGAGGCAGGCGATCCGTGACCCGCGACAAGCTGAAAACCGGACGACTGGTGGCCCTTTTTCTATGCGCCTTGCTGCTGTTTAACTACCCCCTGCTCTCCCTGTTTAACCACAATCACCTGCTGTTCGGTATCCCCTTGTTGTATCTCTATTTTTTTTCGGCCTGGCTGGTCGTCATCCTGTTGGTGTTCTGGAGCACAAGGGGGGCCAAACGTTTATGATTGCTTTTTCACGTTGGGCATGTTTGGGGCCCATCAATCGAGAGAAATGGCCGATCCTGTTAGCGCAAAACATTTTGGTCCGGCGTCATTGTTGAAATCATCCATTCAGTCGACGGGCTGTCCATGCTGAGCAACGGAAATATTCTCGCTTGCGCATTCGGTTACATCGCGATTCTCTTTGCTATTGCCTCGTTCGGTGACCGGGCCGCCGAAAAGGGCCACAGCATCATCAGCAATCCTTACATCTACTCGCTCTCGCTGGCGGTCTACTGCACCGCCTGGACATTTTACGGCAGTGTCGGCAAGGCGGCACGCACCGGTTTTGGCTTTCTGCCCGTCTACCTGGGACCGACGCTCACAATGACGCTGGGCTGGCTGCTGCTGCGCAAGATCATTCGCATCAGCAAGCAGAACCGCATTACCTCGATTGCCGATTTTATCGCCTCGCGCTACGGCAAAAGCTCGGTGCTCGGCGGTATTGTCACCGTCATGGCGGTTCTGGGCGTCGTACCCTACATTTCGCTGCAGCTCAAAGCCATCTCCACGAGTTATGTGCTCATCGCCCAGCCCCTTGAGATAAACCTGGGCCGCTTTCTGGAGGACATCCCCATATTTCACGACACGGCCTTTTACGTGGCCCTGCTGCTGGCCGTTTTTTCGATCCTGTTCGGCACACGCCACCTGGAAACCACCGAAAGGCACGAGGGCATCGTCGCCGCCATTGCCTTTGAATCGTTGGTCAAACTGTCGGCCTTTGTCGCAGTGGGTGTCTTTGTGGTTTATGGCATCTACCATGGAATGGGCCACGTTTTCGGCGGCGCCTATTTGTCGGAAACACTGCGGCGCCGACTGACACTGCCGACCAGTGCCGGCGCCTATCTCGGCTGGACCATGTACCTGGTGGTATCCATGACGGCGGTTGTTTTCCTTCCGCGCCAGTTTCAGGTAACCGTCGTGGAAAACGTGGATGAAAGCCACCTGAACAAGGCCACCTGGCTTTTTCCGCTGTACCTGCTTGTAATCAACTTTTTCGTCCTACCAGTAGCCCTGGGAGGCATGCTGCATTTCACGGCCGGCGGGCCGGATGCCGACACCTTTGTACTGTCCCTGCCACTGGCCGAACACCGCCAGTTCTTGGCCCTGTTTGTCTTTATCGGCGGGCTGTCGGCGGCTACGGGCATGGTGATCGTCGAAACCGTGGCCCTTTCGACCATGATCTGCAATGACTTGATGATGCCCATTCTGCTGCGCCTGCCCTCCCCTTTTCTCTGGCGCCATCGGGACCCCAGCACCCTGCTGCTGGCCATCCGACGCGGCAGCATCGTACTGATCCTTTTGCTGGGATTTGCTTATTTTCATTTCGTTGCCCGCACCCAGGCCCTGGTCTCCATTGGCATGGTTTCCTTCACCGCCGTGGCCCAGTTCGCGCCGGCCATCATCGGCGGGATCTTTTGGCACCGTGCGACACGTGTGGGTGCGCTGGGCGGCCTTGCTGCAGGCTTCAGCGTATGGCTTTACACCCTGTTTGTGCCTTCGTTGGCGCAGGCCGGCCTGTTTTCGTCGCATTTCATCACTGCCGGCCCTGCCGGAATTGCACTGCTGCGGCCCTATCACCTGCTGGGCCTGGACATCGGTATGGGGCCGAGTGATCATGTGGCGCATGCCATTTGCTGGAGCCTTTTGGCCAATATTGCCTTTTACGTAGGCGGGTCTCTTTTCAGCCGGCCCACAGCTCTGGAACATGCCCAAAGCGTTCTGTTCGTCGATATCTTCCGCGATGCAGCCGTGATGGAGCAGGCCACGCTCTGGCGCGGCAAGGTTTCCAGCCAGGATCTCCGGACCCTGCTGTGCCGCTTCCTGGGTGAACAACGTACAGCCGAAGTGCTGAAGTGTTACGCCCGTGAGCACCAGATCGCGCATATCAACGCAATTCCGGCCGATGCGGCCTTTGTCACCCATGTTGAAAACCTACTGGCCGGTGTTGTGGGGTCTTCTTCGGCGCGCGTGCTGGTATCCACGGTGGCCAAGGAAGAACCCATCGGCATCCAAGAGGTGATGGAGATTCTGGATGAAACCCGCCAGGCGATCGCCTACAGCCACCGGTTGCAAAAATTGACCGTGGAACTCAAAAGCGCCAACGAGCGCCTGAAAGGCCTCGACCGCATGAAAGACGAATTCATCGCCACGGTCACCCATGAGCTGCGCACGCCGCTGACCGCCATCCGCTCGATTGCAGAGATTTTAAACGACAACACGGAGCTGCCGCCGGCACGCCGGCAGGAATTTTCCGGAATCATTCTCAAGGAGAGCGAACGCCTGTCCAGACTGATCACCGAAGTACTGGACTTTCAGAAAATAGAGGCGGGCCTCATGGAATGGAACATGCAAAAACTGGATCTCGGTGCCGTGGTGGCCGACGCCTTAAACGCCACCTATCGTCTGATCCAGGAACACCGCATCTTTCTGGAAACAGCGGTACCGGACAGCCTGCCGCCCATCGAAGGCGACCGCGACCGTCTGATCCAGGTGTTGGTCAATCTGATTTCCAACGCAGTGAAATTCTGCGATGCTTCCGGCGGACGCATCGCCATCCGCGTAGCCGCCGGACGGAATCATATGAAGATCGCCGTTGCGGACAACGGCATCGGTATCCATCCGGACGACCAGCGCCTCATCTTTGAGCGTTTCCGCCAGGCCAAGGATCCCAACCGCGGCCGTCCGCAGGGATCCGGGTTGGGGCTGGCCATTGTACGATCCATCGTCGTCCGCCATGGCGGCCGTGTCCGGGTGGACAGCGAACCCGGGGAAGGTGCTACTTTTACCGTTGAACTGCCGTTGACGCAAGCATCCAGCGGCGACAGCGACAAGGTCTGCAGCGCCTGAGGCACCACAGCGCTAAAAAAAAGCCGCACACGCCGTTTTTAAGCGACGTGCGCGGCTTTGCCCTTCTAGGGACCTGGCAGTCGACGCATTGCCGCTGCCAGGATTCGCGCTACTTTTTCAGCCAGGGTCCGCCCACCGGCAGGTTGACCCCGGATTCCGCATAGATCACGTGCGCCATGAGGTACCAGGCCAGCAGTGCGCAGATGATCAGGTCCCAGGCCGCCAGCGTGCCCAGCGCCTTGTTGCCGGCCAGCTCCTTGAAGTCCAGTCCGATGAAGCCCAGCAGCAGGGTGAGGAACAACAGCGCCAATACGGTATGGTGCCGCATGCTGTCAATCCACAGGATAAAGGTGAAAAAGGTCCACACGAGCAGGAAGGTGCCCAGGCCCGTAGCATCGAGTTTCAATGTGGGATAGGCCTTGACGAGTTCGGCGTTGGTGCCGAGGATGACATAGAAGCACAACGAAATCCAGAAAGCACCGTATCCGGTGAAGGCGCAGAACCCGAAGTTGTTGCCGGTTTTAAATTCCAGCAGCCCGGCGATCAACTGTGCCGTACCGCCGAACAAAAGCCCGATCCACAGCACGGGACCGATGCTCACCCAGCCGAGGTTGTGAAACTGCAGGATCAGGGTGGTCATGCCGAATCCGCCCAGGCCGACAACCGCCGGATTCCCTAATTTTGCTTCCGCCATGAGTCTCCTCCTCTCTGATCTTACTTCAGGTTAAGAAAACAGCTAAAACAGCATCCCGAATCTTCCCCGCTGCCCGGCGCAAACCTCACGGCCGCAAGGCCGGTGCCGAAGAAACGGTCGGCCTTTGTGGCTGCATTGCCTGCCACCGGTATTTCAGGGGGCTTGCAGCTGATGGTCAACTCTACGCAGCATCACCTCCTTTCGCAAAAAAGGTTGCCTGCCGAACGCCGGAGCATCCGTTTCTTGCAAGATGTCCGGCTGTTTCACCGGTCCCGCCCCGGCGACCTGCCGGAAAAGCTGGTGCATAGCCGAACCGATGCCATTTCACACGCTTTTGCGTACGCCGCGCCGCAGAATCTTGAAAGCGGTCTCCAGCGTCGTCTTCAGGTAGTCGTTTTTCGGATTCAGCAGCTTCTTGCTGGTTTCCCACAGGACAACTCCCGAAAAAAGGGACCAGGTAATATCTGCCATGGCCACGGGATGCTCATCGATGAAGGCATCCTGGGCAATGCCGTCTTTAAAAATCTTGACGATATTGCGCAGCGCGGACCTGGACAGGCGTTGAATCTCTGTGGAAAGCTCTGCCGAAAGATTACTCAAAGTCTCGCTGGACTGCAGGTGGAACATGTTGATCAGAATCAGGGGATCGAATTCGTATACGTCGTAAAGCGCGCTTTGCAGGGCCGTGATCCGCTGTTCCGGTGTCAGCCCCTTTTCCTGGACCACATGCTCCAGACGGATTTTCAGGTAGTGCAGGATGCGCAGGGACAGCGAGGCATACAGCTCGTCCTTGTTCATGAAGTAGAGGTACAGCGTTCCAGGACTCAGCTCGGCTTCCCGGGCGATATCCTCCATGGTGGCCTTGTTGAATCCCTTGGATGAAAAGACCCGCTTGGCGGCAACCATGATTTGCTGCCGCCGGCGTTCTTTCTCACGCTCTTTCCTCTCCTGAATCCCCATAATATTAGTATGCCTTTTAATATTATGAACACAATTTAATTGTTTAAGAGTTTTACAAACTTTGTTTTTTGTTTGTCAAGCAAAATTTGGGTCCCATCGGAAAAAAGCAGGGATTGCCAGATGTGTTTTGCTGGCATGGCAGGTCCGCTTCGGACAGGCCCATAGGCTGCCTCAAGACAGGAAAAGCATGGCCCAACAAGCGCCGTCAAGCGGGCGCGAAAGCCATGATCCGTTACGAGCGGTTTCGCGGTGGATTTACTTCAGGCGACAGGATTTCGGGCCATCGTTCATTTGCAAGGATTTTTGCCAGTGAGGTACTTAGGTCCTTAAGATCTGCCAGGCTGTTGAAATCACACGTCAGGCGGTAGGTGGGGGCCTCGAAGTCCGCAGGAGGAATCAGTCTGACGTTTTCCGGCAGGTCCAGCTGGGCGCTGAGCGATGCAAAGCGTTTGCGGGCCCGGGTCAAGGCGGGCATTCGGCGTTGAAGTAAAAACGCGCGCAGCTGTGCCGTTTTGCGGGAGCGATCCAGCTGTTTGTCGCCTACGATCCGCTGAAATTCGCGGCTGGCGACAAAGGCCGGTATTGAGAGGCCTTCGCGGTGCGCGACTTCACGGCAGAGCCGCATGATCTCGCGCTGTTTGTTCATTCCGATCTTCAGTTCGGCAAACAGCGTGCCCAGTACCGACGCTCCGGCATGCCCCAGATGATGCAGCTCATCTGCCACGGCAACCGAAATCAGCCCCCCGGCAACTGCCTGCTGAACTTCGGGCGCAAGTTCGGCGATCGAGAGCAGTTTGCGCACATAGGCGGCGTTCAGTGCCAGGCCCAGCTCCTGCGCTGCCGCCGCCAGTTGTTGTGCCTGGGGATAAAATGGGCGCAGCAGACAAAGACTGCGGGCCAGTTCAACCGGATTCAAGCCGCGCTGCAGGGCATTTTCTGAAATTGCCAGGCGCACAAAGTCCAGCGCATCGCCGTCCGGCGCAACCAGGCGGGCACGCATCCGGGGCATCTGGAGCGCCCGGCAGGCGCTGATACGGCGGAAGCCGCTGATGATGCGGTAGCGCCCCGCCTGCGGCAGCAAAATGGGTGCATTGATCAGGCCGGCGGCTTGGATGGAAAGGCGCAAAGGTCCTGTGTCAGCTGCGGTACTGATCTTAAAGTAGGCATCGGCGCTGTCGACGGCATCGATATCGACGATTGTACAGTCAAAGCGCATTGCTTCTGCCGGTTAAGCGCTGATAGGCCTCCAGGTATCGACGGCGGGTGCCACTGATGACGTCTTCCGGAAGCGATGGCGCCGGAGGCCGCTTGTCCCAGTTGGAAGCCGTCAGGTAGTCCCTGAGGTACTGCTTGTCAAAGCTCTCCTGGGGGCCGCCGGGCCGGTAGCGGTCCTTGGGCCAGAAACGCGAAGAATCCGGCGTCAGCAGTTCGTCGATCAACATCAGTTCACCGTCTGCAACACCAAATTCGAACTTGGTGTCCGCGATGATGATGCCACGGCTGTCGGCCAGTTCGGCGCCTTTGCGGTAGATGGCCAGGCTGAGTTTTCTGACGCGTTCGGCCAGTGACGACCCTATTCGGCCGGCCATTTCGTCAAAATCGATGTTGATGTCGTGATCCCCGACCTCGGCTTTGGTGGAGGGTGTAAAAATGGGCTGCGGCAGCTGTTGGGATTCTTCGAGCCCCGGCGGCAGTTGTATGCCGCAGACACGGCCTTCGGTCCGGTAGGATTTCCATCCCGAACCTGACAAATAGCCTCTGACGATGCATTCTACGGGCAGCGGCCGGGCCTTTTTGACCAGCATGCTGCGCTGCCGCAGAACTTCCGCATATGGGCGGCAGCTCGTGGGGTAAGCGGCTACGTCGGCAGTGATCACGTGGTTGGCGACAAGCGGCCGCATGATGTCAAACCAGAACAGTGAAATCTGCGTGAGGATTTTGCCTTTTCCGGCAACCGCATCGGGCATGACCACATCGTAGGCTGAAATGCGGTCGGTGGCGACCATCAGCAACTTGTCGCTGAGATCGTAAATATCCCGCACTTTGCCGCGTTGCAGCAGGGTAAGATCGGAAAAATCAGTTTCAATGACTGCTGATTCGGACATGCATGGTTTCCTTTTCAGACAGGAGGGGATCTGAAAACAGCTGTCCCTGCACCGCCCCCGCCAGCGGGCGGCTGGCGGCAGCCGGTTTCAGCGGGCGTTGAAGCACGCGATGAATTTTTGCACAACGGCCCGCGCGCCGGGGTCCAGCGGGTCGAACTGCACACCGCAGCGGAAGCAGCCGTCACCCATTTGCTGGTGGTGAATGATCGTTCCGTTGACATCCACCAGTTCTTCTTCCAGTCCGATGGTCAATGTAACAGGCTGATCCAGCGGCATATCTCCATGGATCTCCAGCAAAATGCCGCTTTCAGATACATTGATGGTCCGGCCGAGCCCTTGCTTCAACAGCTTGCCGGCCTCATCATAGCAGCAGAAATGCGTCAGGTTCAGCGAACCGATGCGTGGCTTTTTTCTACGCTCTTCCATGTTTATCTCTCAACCCGCAGGCGACGCTGGATGTTGCCGTAATACACGCCGCCAGATTCTCGATGAAGTTATGGAAGGTCGGCGACAGGCGGTTGAACTCGCTTTCCAGCACCGATACATCCACCGGCCGCGTTTCCAGGTCCCTGGATCCGTAAATGGCTGCCGCAGCCGGTTCGTGGCCGACATCCAGAAACGGCAGTTTACCAAAAAAGTCTTTTTTGTACAAATCGGCCAGCAATACAGCCCCGGCTTCCGCCTGCCGTACGACAAAAACTTCGCCGCGGGTGATGGCAAAGGCCTTATCCATGGCGCTGCCCTGCTGTATCAGAGGCTCCTGGTGGCTGACGAATTCTTCGATATGGCCCTCTTTTTCATAGGCGCTGACGACCTTGTCGGTAACCTGCCGCAGGCGACGGTCGAGACTGGCCAAAAACGCCTTGAATTCCGGAGTCAGGCGCGCGAATTCGTTGGAAAGGCGCTGGGAATCCAGCACCCCCAACTGCGTGTCTTCCACGGCCACCGTGGTGGCGCTGCGCACGTTGCGGCCGGTGATCACCGAGGCCAGGCTGCCGACGAAACTCCCGCTGCCCACCCGGATAATGGGCAGACTGCCGCGGGCCGTCTCTTTGCGCACTTCGATAATGCCCTCCAAAACGACCCAGATCCAGTTGCCGTGTTTGCCCTGTTCAACAATTTTCTGGCCCTTCTCGAAACTCTCCTCATCCACGATGTACCAGTAGTCCACCAGCGGGCCCTTGATCAGGGGAATGCTGTGCAAACCATCGACATCTGCCGGTTCGGCCTGGGTCTTGCCATCTGCATCAACAATTTCGATAATGCCGTCATCGAGCATTTTCAAGGCCGTCAGGATGATTTCCATGCGGCTTTTCTGGATCACGTTTTCGCAACGGACGTCTTCGGGGATGAATTCAAAGGCGCCGCCCAGCCAGCCGAACATGGCGTAAAGCGCCTCGGTCCCGCTCAAAGCTCCCGTTGAGGCATCAGCCGGATTGCCGCGGACCAGATAGATTTGTCCGGTTTCGCTGCGGTGCGGTATCCTGAGGCGCAGGATCCCCGAACTGCCGTTGGAGCCCAACAGCTGCAGCACGTCGGCCAGTGCCAGAAAGTTGAGGTTCCCACTGAAAACGGCATCGCTTGCCATGGCTTTCGCTACTCCGACAATCTCAACTCTTTTTGCAAAGACTTGAGGGTCCGTTTCAGGCACTCTTTCAGAGTAAGGCCCACACCGCGACCGGTCAGCGCAGAGGCCTCAAAAGCAGGCACCTTCAACTGGCTGTTCAGGTCCTTTTCCATCTGCGCCACGCTCATTAATGGAATACCCTGAGCCTCCAGGTCCCGCTTGTTATATTGCATCACCAGCGGCACCTTGAATACGGAGCTGCTGTAAGACTTCAGGTTGTTGTGCAGGTCTTTGAGGGAAAGCATATTCTTTTCGCGCCGCACCGCAAGCGAATCGGCAACGAAAACGATTCCGTCGGCTCCTTTCAGAACCAGCCTGCGGGTCGAACTGTATTTTACCTGCCCGGGGACTGTGTACAACTGCAGCCGGACATCACATCCCATGACTTTTCCGACGCCCATGGGCAGAAAATCGAAAAAAAGCGTACGGTCGCCCTCGGTGTCGATGGATACCATTTGGCCGGAGACCTGTTTCTTAAAGCTGCGGTAAATGTGCTCCAGGTTGGTGGTTTTGCCGCAACGTCCCGGTCCATAATAGACGATTTTACACTCGATTTCACGGTTTCGGACATTAAAGACAGCCATAAACAGCCATAATCTCCAGCACTGATGTGGTCGGCTGCACACCGACCGGTTGTGGTTGAACGCGGCTTTGAAAACGACCTATTCCGCACCGATGATTTTGATATCCAGGCTGTAATCGCCCTGCTTTGGACCGGCATCGATCTTGTTCTTGGCTGATATCACCCCCGACCCCCTGAAAATCGCAATGGGCGAAAAGAACTGCAGGTTTTCGAGTTTCACGCCCACCGTTAAATTGTCAATGATTTCTTTTTCATGGCTGGAAATCAGCAGGCTGATGACATTTCCGGTCTGGAAGCTGACATCCAGCTCCAGCTGTTTGCCGGAATACGGCCCTGAATCGAAGTGAATGACGATGGAGCTGATGTCGAGAATCTCTTCTTCATCGATTTCGTCGGCCGCGACAGTCGGTTCTGCCGTCGGCGTATCCTCAGAGGGCTGCGGCAGGGTGGCGTCAATGCCCTTCTTTTCCACCAGGTTATGCAGAAAGGCCCGCAGATGCTCCAGCTGACGGCGGGAAAACAGGCCGCTTTGCATCCACTGCCCGTATTCGACAACGGCCTCCTGGCCGTCGGACATGGCCATGTGGCAACGGATGATGTTCTTGGCAGCCTGCAGGCGAAGTGACTCCTTTGAGAGCATTTCACGGAACTCCGCCAGCGCCCGTTTGAACTGACCGAATTTGGCCAGGGCCAGCGCACCCTCCAACGCGATGCTGTCGGGATCCTGGTCCGGCGAATACGCAAAGAGCTTTTTGACCAGGTCCTGCTGCTGTGCTGACATCTGGGCTTCGGCAGGTGTCTGGTCGACCTTTTGGGCAGCTTCCTCGAACGTATTGATTTTCCGGGATAATACCGCCAACAGCGAGTCACGGTTTTTGATTCCGCTGGTTTCCTGGATCAGCTGCCGCGCTTCCCGGTACTTTTGTAATGATTCCTGAAAGAGTCCCTGACTTCCATAGATTTCGCCTTCCCGCAGCAGGCCGGTCAAACGTGATTTCAGGTTCATGAAACGCCTCTTGCCTTCTCCAAATGTGGGTGTTGGGATACTTCCCGGCCGGCGTTCAGGCGGCCGGCAGTTCGGCCTGTATGTAAATTCAAGTCTATGTATCTTGTTTAAATCGGCAGTGTCAATATTTTTGATTAGGATAAAGTTGTTGACAATATTAAACATTGTGCTATCTGCTTGTTTTTTTAAGGTGTGGCTCAACTGGTTTAACCTTTATCAGGAGGTGGTCATGAGACAGAAAGTAACCGTTGTCGGCGCAGGCAATGTGGGCGCCACAGCCGCCCAGCGGCTGGCTGAAAAAAGTCTCTGTGATGTGGCGCTGGTCGATATCATCGAGGGGGTCCCCCAGGGCAAAGCGCTCGACCTCAGCGAGGCGGCGCCCATCGAAAAACACGATTCACACCTTGCAGGCGCCAACAGCTACGAAATCTCGCAAGGCTCCGACATCGTCATCATCACCGCCGGCATCCCCCGCAAACCGGGAATGAGCCGCGATGACCTGATCAGCACCAACGCCGGCATCATGAAAGCGGTCACCAGGGAAGTTGTCCGCTGGTCCCCTGACGCCATCCTGATCATCGTGAGCAACCCGCTGGACGCCATGTGCCACGTGGCCCTGGAAGCCAGCGGCTTTCCCAAAAACCGCGTGATGGGCATGGCCGGCGTGCTCGATTCCGCCCGCTTTCGAGCTTTTATCGCCATGGAATTGAATGTATCCGTTGAAAATACACATGCTTTTGTATTAGGCGGCCATGGCGACACCATGGTGCCGCTGCCGCGCTATTCCACTGTGGCCGGCATACCGATCACCGAGCTGATGCCCGCCGAACGTATCGAGGCCCTGGTGAAACGCACGGCCAATGGCGGCGCTGAAATCGTGGGGTTGCTCAAGACCGGCAGCGCTTTCTACGCCCCGGCCTCCGCGGCTGTCGAAATGGCGGAAGCAATCCTCAAGGACCGGAAGAAGATCCTCCCCTGTGCGGCTTATCTGGAGGGAGAATACGGAATCCATGACCTTTTTATCGGCGTACCCGTCAAACTCGGCGCCGGCGGTATCGAGTCAATCATCGAAATCAAGCTGACAGACGAAGAGGCCGCTGCCCTGTCGCGTTCCGCCGAGGCCGTGGCGGAACTCAAACAGATGTTGAAAACGCTCGGTTAATCCCGCCGTTCACGGCTTTCGCGGCCAACTGGCCCGCGGCAGTGCGCCGTTCCTTTTTTGCAGCCGGGCTCCGGCCCGGCCAGCGCTTCCTTGAGCTGCCGTGCGGCGCGGCGGCTCATGCCGGGCAGCGCACACAGTTCAGTGCAGGTGGCGGCCCGAATTTTACGGACGCTGCCAAAGTGTGCCAGCAATATTTTTTTCCGTTTGGGGCCGATACCGGCAATGCCGTCCAGTGCCGATTCCAGGGATGATCGGCGATGCCGCCGCCGGTGAAAACCGATGGCGAAACGGTGCGCCTCATCGCGAACCTGCTGCAGAAAGAGCAAAAGATCGGCATCCCTGCCGAAATTGACCGCATTGGCCCGTCCCGGCAGATAGATTTTATCCTGACTCCGGCCGCGCGCGGCATCCTTCTTGGCGATGCCCAGAATCCCGAAGCGTCCGCTGATATTCAGCTCGCGCATGACGGCCAGGGCAATATTCAGCTGCCCCTTGCCGCCGTCAAGCATCAACAGATCCGGTAGAGCCGCGTCGCTCTCGGCTTTGCTGAAACGCCGTTTTAGGGCTTCGGCCATATGGGCGTAGTCGTCCGGCCCGTCGTGGTGGCGGATGGTGTAGCGCCGATAGGCCGATTTGTACGGCTGGCCGTCCATAAAAACCACCATGGCCGATACCGCATCCTGCCCGCTGATGTTGGAATTGTCGAAGCACTCGATGCGCCGCGGCAGGGCCGCCAGGGCCAGCCGCTGCTGAAGACGTTCGAGCAGATGCCGTCGTGCGGCATTGGCGTCTATTATTTCCCTGAGGCGCACTTCGGCATTTTGGACGGCCAGGCGTGTCAGGCGCAGGCCCTGTCCGCGTTGGGGTACCCGCAGCGTAACGCGCCCTTCGCGGATTGCACACAACTGCTCTTCCACCAGCGCCGCATCCTCCAGATGCCGGTTGATCAGAATCTGGAACGGCACCTGCGCCGTACGTTCGTAGTACTGCCGAATCGTAGACGACAGCAGCTCGCTGCGCGTGGCCAGGGTTTGCTGAAATGCAAAATGGCGCCGCCCCAGCAGAAATCCCCCCCGGATGGTCAGCATGGTCACCAGTGCGCCGTCGTCACAGGCGGCGACGCCGAAAACGTCGCGATCTGCAAAATCCGTGGTCACGGCCACCTGTTTTTCGAGGGTCTTGTGCAGCGCCTGAATACGGTCCCGCAGATCAGCGGCTTTCTCGTAGGCCTGCTGGTCTGCCGCTGAGCGCATCTCCTGCTCCAGACGCCGGATCAGCCGGGGGGTGCGCCCCTTCAGGAATAAAACGACTTCATCGACGATTTTGGTGTACGTCCGGCTGTCAACGTCCAGACAACAGGGCCCCAGACAGCGCTGCATCTGATAGTGCAGGCAGGGTCGGGTACGGCTGCGGAATTCGCGCAGGCTGCATTTACGCAGCTTGAAGGTCTTGTTGACGATTTTCAGCGTCTGCCGCACGGCCTGCGCAGATGAAAAAGGCCCGAAGTAAATGCTGCCGTCGCGCGTCATCCGGCGAACCACCTCGAGCCGCGGATAACGTTCCCTGCGGTTCAGCCGCAGGCAGGGGTAGCGCTTGTCGTCCTTCAGAATCACATTGTAGCGCGGCCGGTGGCGCTTGATGAGATTGGATTCGAGAATCAGGGCTTCTTTTTCATTGTCGGTGACAATGGTTTCAAAGGCCGCGATCTTGGCGATCAGCGCAGTGGTTTTGGGGTCCGGGCGTGCCGTCGGCCTGAAGTAGGCCGCCAGGCGCTTTTTCAGGTTGGCGGCCTTGCCCACATAAATCACCCGGCCGTCCACGTCTTTCATCAGGTAGACGCCGGGAGCGGTAGCCACCCGGACAAACTGTCTTTGGAGGTCTGTGGACATCACGGCACGGCAAAGAGCAGCTTTTCATTGAGCTGCTTGAGGCGGTCCCGCAGCTGGGCGGCTTTCTCGAACTCCAGTCGGCTGGCCGCCGTGAGCATCTCCCGTTGCAGGCGGTCAGCCTCGGCGGCGATTTCATCCGGCGATACAAAGGCGCTCACAGCTTCGGCAATACCGGTTTCCGGTTGCGCATCGGCAGCGGTGGGGGTTTCGAAAACTGCATGGATGGCCTTGGTCACGCTGTGTGGCTCGATATGGTGTTCACGGTTGAAACGTTCCTGGATTTTGCGGCGCCGGCGGGTTTCTTCCATGGCTTGGTGCATGGATGCCGTCACGGTGTCTGCGTAGAGTATCACGCGTCCCGCAAGATTGCGCGACGCGCGGCCGAATGTCTGGATCAATGCGCGCGCCGACCGCAGAAAACCCTCCTTGTCCGCATCCATCACGGCCACCAGCGCGACCTCCGGAATATCGAGGCCTTCGCGCAGCAGGTTGATCCCTACCAGCACGTCGAATGCTCCCCGGCGCAAGTCGTGAATCAGCTCCATACGCGCCATCGTATGAATATCGGAATGCAGGTAGCGCACCCGGATTCCGATGTCTCCATAGTATTCGGTGAGATCCTCGGCCATGCGCTTGGTGAGCGTGGTAACCAGTACGCGCTGGTCACGTCGGCAGTGGCGGTGAATCTCCTCCAGCAGGTCATCGACCTGCTTTTCGGCCGGTCGCACTTCCACAAGCGGGTCGAGCAGACCCGTGGGCCGGACGATCTGCTCTACCACGTGACCCCTGCCCTGCTGCATTTCGTATTCGCCGGGAGTCGCCGAGACAAAGATCACCTGTTGGAAACGCGCTGCGGTCTCCTCGAACTTGAGCGGCCGGTTGTCAAGCGCCGACGGCAGCCGGAAGCCGTAGCGTACAAGGGTTTCCTTGCGTGAACGGTCTCCGCGGTACATGGCGCGCAACTGGGGTACGGCAATGTGGCTTTCATCGATAAAAACCAGATAGTCATCGGGAAAGTAATCCAGCAACGTGGGCGGCGGTTCGCCGGGTTCCCGGGCGGTCAGGTGGCGCGAGTAATTCTCGATGCCGTTGCAGTAGCCCAGTTCCTGGATCATCTCCAGGTCGAAATCCGTACGTTCTTCGATCCGCTGCGCCTCGAGCAGCATGTCCTGGGACCGGAATTCGGCAATGCGCTGTTTGAGTTCGCCGCGGATGGTCTCACAGGCGCGTTTCAATGTTGCACGGGCGCTGACATAGTGGCTGGCCGGGAAAATAACGGTTTTTTTCAAATTTCCCAGTACATCGCCCCGCAACGGATCGATTTCGCTGAGGGACTCCACCTGGTCGCCGAAAAAGTCCACCCGGATGGCGCGTTCTTCCTCGTACGCCGGAAAAATTTCCACGCGGTCCCCGCGCACCCGGAAAACGCCGCGGTAAAAATCCATGTCATTGCGTTTGTAATGCATGGCGACCAGGTCTTTGAGCAACTGCTCACGGTCTAAAGCCTGGCCCTGCGCCAGCGCAACCCGCATGGCAAGGTAATCTTCCGGCGCACCCAGGCCGAAGATGCACGATACGCTTGCCACTACGATGACATCCCGACGCGTGAGGACCGACATGGTGGCTGAATGGCGCATCTTGTCGATCATCTCGTTGATGGAGGAATCTTTCTGAATGTAGGTGTCGGAAGAGGGGATATACGCCTCGGGCTGATAGTAATCGTAGTAACTCACAAAATACTCGACGGCGTTGTAGGGGAAAAGCTGCTTGAACTCGTCGTACAGCTGGGCGGCAAGGGTTTTGTTGGGTGCAATAACCAACGTCGGGCGGTTGACAGCGGCCACCACGTTGGCCATGGTAAAGGTTTTCCCGGAGCCGGTCACGCCCAGCAACACCTGGCAGGGCAGTTTTTCCCGTATACCGCGGCTCAATATTTCAATGGCCGCGGGTTGGTCCCCTTGAGGCGTAAATTCCGATATTAACTTAAAGTCATCCATTATATAATATATGTTAACGTTTGTACTTAAATGCACATTAAATGCATATCTTTTATTCCTGTACGCGCCATCGGCGCCTGGATGCCGGTGTTTTATATTGCGTTTTTCGAACTGTCATGCACTTCGATCATCGCCGTGGCCATGGCGGTCATGCCATCCCCACGGCCGATCAGCCCCAGGCCTTCGGTGGTGGTCATTTTGACGCTGACCGCTGAGCGGGGCATGCCCAGGGCATCTGCGATGTTGCGCTGCATGGCGTCGCGGTACGGCGAAAGCCTGGGTGCCTGGGCGACAATGACGCTGTCGATATTGACAATCCCGAAACCGGCAGCAAGGACCTTACGCCCGCTGGCGGCGAGCAGCTCCAGGCTCCGGATACCTCTGTAGCGGGCATCCGAATCCGGAAAATGCATGCCGATATCCCCCAGCGCCGCGGCGCCCAGGATGGCATCGCAGATAGCGTGCAGCAGAACATCGGCATCCGAATGCCCCAGCAGACCCTTTGCAAAGGGGATTTGCACTCCCCCCAGCACGAGCCGCCGCCCGGCAACCAGGCGGTGCACGTCATATCCCAGTCCCACACGCGGCATCATTGCGCTCCTTTCGTATCGGTGTCATCCGGGCCTGCCGGCGCTGCGTTGGGGTCGTTGCCCAGCAGCAGGCCGGCGGGCAGGCTGTCTCCGAATATCATCTGCTGTTCTTCCCTTTGGACGGGCGTAATCTCTCTGAGTGGGGCCAGCTGTGCCTCCGAAGCCCCGTTCTGCGTCATCCAGTCCGTGATTCGCCGTATGCCTTGCGTATCCAGGTCCCTGGCACGGTCACCGGTGCGACGGCCCAGCTGGCAAAGCGTATTGAACACCGGCCGCGGGTTTCGCCAACGGATATCCATCAAGCGCTCCAGCCACGGCGCCACCTGGCCAGGCGGTACCACACGGTCGGCGGGCCCGTAAAAAAGCGCGCGGGCACCGATGCGCGCCAGCGACCAGAAATGCTGGGGTTTCGACTTTTTCGGCCGCATGTCGGCCAGCAGTTTTTGCCCCAGCCAGAGCTTGTCTTTGACCAGCAGCTGTTCCATGCTGGCTGCGGCCATCCAGATCTCGATCATTTCCTGGGGTGCAACACGCTGGCGGGAGCCTTTTTTCCCGGCCAGAAGCGGAGTGATATCCTGGAGAAACTGTTTCTGCTGGCCGTAGCGCAGGCCTCCGGCCACCCGTCGCCATAAAATCCACCATTCGGAACGTACCTGCGCAGAATTGCCGTGGATCGGGCCCTGACGATAGATCTTCCACAGCGCCTGGTTGCGGTTCACGTCGAAGCCATCCCCGAAACCTGGGCGTAGGCAGAAGCCGGTTATGTTCAGCCAGCGGGCTTCTGCAGTCGGGCTGCGTTTTCGGGCAGCCGCAAGGCCGATCAGATCGTCGCAAAGCGAACGGATAAACGCCAGGGGCCATTTTTCGCGGGCGCATCGGACAGCCTTGGCCACATCCCGGAACAAGGTGTCGAGCGCTCTATCGCGCTTGCCGCCGCTCGCTTGCAGGTTGCGGTTCTCAAAGGCATGCGCCACTACATCACGCGCTTTTTGGACCGCCTGCTCCTCGAAAACCGCCGGGTCTGAAACCCCGGCCTGTCCGCCGTGATCCCGCAGCTGAAACTGCAGCTTCCAGCGATGGCTGCTGATCTTCGAACGGCACCACACCGCCAGTGTGCCGATTTCGGTGTAACAGGCTTCGATGCTGACGGGGATCCGGGATCGCCCCCCTTTTTTGCCGAACTGCACGACAGTCTGAATGGCCGGCAGGGCCGTCAGACTGTCGTCCACACGGATAAAATCGCCGGTGCGGTCACCGGTGCGAAAGCTGGAGGCGTACAAGTCAAAGCTCACCGGCTGGTTGGTGCGCACCTTGAAGTTCAGCTCATCGAGCTTGATGCGGCCGCCCTCTTCCAGTCCGCGCTCGACGATGCATACCGCCCGGCTTTCGGCCCTTTCGCCATCACGGCCGTTTTCCCGGCCAACCCCCATGTAGTAGGCCCGCGGGCTGCCACTTCCGACACGCACCCCCTTTCCGGCCTTGACCAATCCGTAATAGGCCGCCCCCCAGGCAACCGCCAGTTCCGGTGAGCGGTTGTCGAGAATTTTCGGTTGCGCCCCGGCAGTCAATTCGAATCGCCGGCAGATTGTTTCTCTGAGCCGTTCCTGAATGATGTGCGGTTTCAGCGCGCCGCCGTTGAACAGCATCCAGTCCGGGACGCACGACGTTTTTTTCAGTACCCGCGCCACGTCTTGGCTGTGGCGCATGAGAAACCGGGTCAGGTGGCGCGTGACCGCCGGTTCCTGTGCATAGGGCAGTCCAAATTCGGCAATCCCCTGGCGTGCCGGCGGTGAATCATTATCGGATACGACCAGCGGGAAAAAGCCTTCTGCGACGACCTCGATAACCTGGTCCGTATCAAGATCCGCCGTCAGGGTGCCTGCAATCAGCTGTCGCCCTTCCCCCGTCAGCGTAATGCGTACCGACGCGCTGCGGCCGTCCAGCAGGGATTCCTTGGCTTTGCGGCACTGGTGGCACAGCGCTTGAAACCGATCGGTGCCCAGTGGCTGCCGGCCGGCTGTCCAGGACTGCTCGATTTTGCGCGCCAGTGCCAGATCGGCGTTATCTCCACCCAGCATCAGATGTTCGCCCACGGCAATACGTTCGAAGCGCAGCGCACCTTCGCGCTCCTGCAGGGCGATGAGCGAAAAATCAGTGGTACCGCCGCCAACATCACAAACCAGAATCAGGTCGTCCGGCTGAATGAACCGTTTCCAGTCACCCTCATGACGGGTCAGCCAGCTGTAAAAAGCCGCCAGCGGTTCTTCGAGCAGCGTCACGTGCGTCAGACCGGCCAGAGCGGCGGCTTCCAGGGTTAAATCACGCGCGACCTCGTCAAAAGAGGCCGGAACGGTCAGCACAACGGTCTGGTTCTCCAGATAAAATTCCGGATCATGGGGCCATTGGTTGTTCCAGGCGTTTTTCATGTGTCTCAAAAACGCCGCTGTGGCGGACACGGGCGACACTTTGGACACGTCGTCTGGGCTGCCCCATGGCAGAATTCGGGCGCGACGGTCGACCTGGCCGTGGCACAGCCAGCTCTTGGCCGAAGATACCAGGCGGGAAGGTATCCGGGCGCCCTGTTCGCGGGCAAACTGCCCAACGATTTCACGCGCATCCGCTTGCCATGGCAGCGCCGTTGCCCCGCGCTGCAGGTCGTATTCGCCGGCAAGATACAGAAACGAGGGCAGCACTTTCAGCGCCGAAACCTCGCCCAAGCCGGTCAACTGGGGGATCTTCAGTATGCGAATGGCCGGCCGTTGACCGCCGGCGGTGCGCAGATCGGCGTATGCCACGGCACTGTTCGTCGTACCCAGGTCAATGCCGACAATGAAAGGGGTGTCGAGTGGATTCAACCGGCCGCTTCCCGTACATTGAACTCGAGTTTCCAGCGACGTCCGTCCTGGCGTGAGACACACCAGAGCTCCAGCGTACCGACTTCGGTAACGCGCGCTTCCAGCATCACTGGCACCTGGGTGCCGCTTTCGCCGTCAAGCACCGTTTCAATGGTGGTCACGGCATCCAGGTCCCCCTGCCAGTCTTCGATGATTTCCCCGGCGGTATCCTTCTGCCGCGTGGCTGACCCTAGAAAATCAAAACGCACCGGTTCGCCCACGGCCAGCACAAACTCACGGTTGGGGAAAACCGTCTCGCTGCCCTCCTGCATTCCGAAAGGCGCCACGCACAAGGCTTTCGTAGGTGCCGGCATACCCGGAACCGCCGGCAGGGAAGCGGCGATGCCGACGTAGTAAGACTTCGCCAACCCGCTTCGGATGCGAATCCCCTTTCCGCGGCGTGCAAGGCCGTAGTACACGGCACCTCTGGCCACCGCCAGATCCATGTTCTGCGCCTCGATCTCGCGCAGTCCGTCCGTTTCATCTGCCGGCCACCACGTGCGCATGATATCCAGGATGCGGCTGCGCAGACGGCCGGGTTTCATGACACCGCCGTTGAACAGCACGGCGCTGGGCGCACCGGCGCCACTATCGGCCCGGCCAAGATGCCGGCCAAGGAAAGCCGCCAGGTGGTGTGTAACAGCCGGATCGGAGGCATATGCCAGGCCCAGTTCACGAATGCCTGCCGAGGGTCTGGTAGTCGGCCCTGCGTCACCGGCGCAGCGCGGGAAGAATCCGTCAATGATCACGCGTTTGATTTCGCTGCTGGATATGTACGAGCGTATAGTGCCGCCGATCAGGCGGCTCCCGCGCCCCAGGATCGTAACCGGGTAGCGATCTTCCGCATGTCCGGAGAGCAGCCGTTCTTTTACTTTCCGGCAGCTGTGCCACAGACAGCGCATCTGCCAGCTGTCCAGACGGGTGCCTTCATCGGCGATGCGCCGGGCCACCGAATAGGCCAGCGCCAAATCCATGTTGTCGCCCCCCACCAGTAGATGATCCCCCACGGCAATACGTTCCAGTGCCATCCGGCCGTTTTCATCGGCGATTCGAATCAGGCTGAAATCGGTGGTGCCGCCGCCGATGTCACAAACCAGCACGATGTCTCCGGGCCGAACCCGGTCGCGCCAGCGGTCATGACTCGAGGCGATCCAGGCGTAGAAAACAGCCTGTGGCTCTTCGATCAATGTCACCTGCGAAAGGCCCGCCAATCTGGCCGCCTTGACCGTCAGATCACGCGCCACGGGATCGAAAGAGGCCGGAACCGTCAGGTAAATTTCCTGATCCTGCATACGCACGGATGCACCGCCAGTCTTGGTGTCATCTGCCATCTCATGATTCCAGGCGTTACGAATATGCTCCAGAATCATGGCAGAGGCCTGAACCGGAGAATATTTCCGGATTTCAGCGGGAGCCTGCCAGGGTAAAATCGCTTTGTTGCGGTCGACCATGTCATGGCACAGCCAGGATTTGGCCGATGAAATCAGTTGCGCAGGCACTTCTGAACCCCGGTCTCTGGCAAATTCACCCACCACCGTCTGGCATTCCGGGTCCCAGGGCATGCCCTGCGGCTTTTGGGCGCGACTGGCCGGCACAAGTATGAAAGAGGGCAGGATATCCCGCTTTTCAATGCTGGCGGCATCGACGCGCTGGGGCATTCTGAAGATCCGTATGGGTGCCGGACGGCGCTCCTCAAGATCCGCGATGGCCGCATAGGCCACGACGCTGTTGGTGGTTCCCAGATCAATACCGATGATGTACTTGGCTGCAGCAGTCAAAATCGACAGTTTCCTCCTGGTCTGACGCTCCCGGAGCGTTTATGGTATCGGGTGGCGCAGATGTTCCCGGCATCGCTGTATGTCCGGCGTGCTTCACAGGCTGCCAACCGGTGGATTATACGCTCTTAAAAAGTATACCGCACTTCATGGCGGTCTTCAAGCATCTCCGTCGCAGGCCGTCTTGCATGTCGGCCTGCGGTGCGCCTACGTGCGTGCCGCTGTTGTCTTCAACATCCAGGCGTGCAGAGGCGGCAACTTCAGAGGATCTCCACTTCGGCAGGCGCCACCAACCCGGATTCGTAGTCACCGGACAAGGTGGGCAACTCTATGGAAACCGCCCGCCACCCCCGGTGGCGCACGACCCCATTAAAAGGCGGCTGACCGCTGACATTACCCACCGCATGAATGCAGCCCGTATTGTAGCCGGCGTCCAATGTGATCTCCCGGCCTTCGGCGTCTTCGATCACGGGCTTCAATTTGACGTACTTGGACAGCGTGTTTTTACAGTTTGCATGAATGCTGCGCACGGCGGCGCCGATCTGCTCGTCGGCAAAAGCGTCCAGGTCTTCGAAGAGAAAATCTACAAGCCGTCCCCGCCGCTGGAAGGCGCCCAGCAGGTGCAAAAATAGGCGCTTTTCCATTGAACGCCCTCCCTTTGCAGCAGAAGCGGATACGGGCTCTTTGGAAGCCGGCCTACCAGTAGAAGCGGCTGTCCGGTCGGCCTGCGCCGACGGCCGGGTACTCAACGTGCGCAGCAGCAGCCACAGCAAAACAGCTCCTGCCAGAAACCCGGCGCCCATCACGGGCAGCGTAAACGTATTGAAGACCTGGATGGCGGACTTCAAATGGCCGACCAGAGGGGCGAGGTCCGTGCCGCCGGCGGCCGCTTCCAGGTCGATGGCGGTTGCGGCGATGGCCGCCAGGCGGTGGTAAAAAAGGCTGGCCGCCAACCCGAAAAGTACTGCCGTAAAACCAAACACCAGGATAAACGCCCTGCGTGAAAAAGACCGGTCCGTTTTCATTGCAATTCCTTTCCACAGCTGTATTGGAAAACGCCGCCGGACCTTATCCGGCCGACAAGTACCCGCAAAATGCCGGCGGTATTTTGCTTGTGCAGGCTGAAACGTTATGATAAGCATTAAGCGGTTATATGCAACATCTCGGATTGTTGCAGCGGCCGCTGGCCTTTTGTGCATATTCGACGCCATGCAGCCGTCTTTTTAGTTCTTTATGATTACGTAAAAACCCGGATTTTTCGCTGGCGCAAAGCCTTTTCGGAAGCCGTGCGCTGTTTAGCCAAATCCCGGCAGCGTGTCGCTTTGCGCCTCAAACAGTTTGGGATTTTCGACGCTTAGCTAGGCTCAGCACTTTTTACCGAAAAACCTTGAAATTCGCTCGAAGCCGACTTTTTACGCGTCTGTCAACTTTTTACTGTTTCTAAAACAGAGTTACCTGGTCCATCGCCATGCCACACGTTGATCACGACCCACGCGGTATTCGATACAAATACATCAACCGGTACCGCTTTGATTTTGAAATCGGCTACCTCATCGGCAGTCCATGCAAGGACTGCGACATCCGGGAGCGCTTCCCGCGGTGCATGCAGACATGCCGGCCCCTTGACAGAATCCAGACGCTTTTGGCGGAGGGCGTATCCTGCAGCCGGCACACCTGAGTTTCCTGTTTTACCTCAGAAATGACCGCCGGCATGTCTGAAAAGAAGCCCCATTTGGGGGCCCGGATTTCCGCTTTGCGGGTTGTGGGCTGAGACGGCTGCCGGGGCTGAAGAAGCTCGACGGCCTATAGTGCCGCCTTAGAGAGAAAATGGGAGCCTGGGCCTTCGAACCCCTGAACGGTCACAGAAAAAGTATGCCGGAATCCGCCACCGTTTCTGACAAACAATTCGCTCTGGTTCCCGGAAAAGGCGGCGCGTTGTATGTTTATCTCACGGGAAACATCGATGTGCAATCCGCTTCTTTGCTGATCGACAAACTCCCCCCCCTGATTGAAAAACACACCCCCCGGCGTCTGACGGTGGACCTTGACGCTGTGCAGCATTTTGACGACTTCGGGGCTTTGCTGCTGTTCCATCTGAAACACCTGATGTCCGGTCTAAAGGGTCATTTCCAGCTGCATGCCGTCCCTCCCCACGTTGCGGAAGTACTGACCATGGTCGATTTTGCCGGCCACAAAAAGTGCCGCTTCCCCCAAAAAAACCGGCCGCTCAACTTCCTGGTGCGGCTGGGCGGCGCCATCATCGACGACGCCGCCAACATTCGCTTTTCCCTCTCTTTTCTGGGCGACATCCTCATTTCTCTTGTGCATATCTGCCGCCATCCCCGCAGTCTGCGCTGGGACGACAGTATTTTTCATATGGAAAACAGCGGGGTTGCGGCACTGCCCATCGTGGGCCTGATCAGTTTCCTGCTGGGCCTGATCATGGCTTTCGTATCGTCCCTTCAGCTGCGTCAGTTCGGCGCCGGCATCTACGTGGCGGCCCTGGTGGCCCTGGCCATGGTTTCAGAGCTCGGCCCCATCATCACCGCCATTATCTTTTCCGGCCGATCCGGTTCGGCATTCGCGGCTGAAATCGCCACCATGCAAATCTCCGAAGAAATCGACGCCCTGCACACCATGGGCTTTGACCCGGTCCGCTTCCTGGCACTCCCAAGAGTAACCGCATCCCTGGTGATGGTGCCGGTTCTGACACTTTTTTCAGACCTGTTTGCCATTGCCGGAGGCCTGATGGTGGGCACCCTCATGCTCGACTTGACAGCCAGCGCATATATTTCTAAAACCCTTGCAACGCTGACGCTGTTCGATACGCTCTGGGGGATGTTCAAGAGCGTCGTTTTCGCCTTTCTGATCTCCTGGGTGGGCTGCCTGCGCGGCTTTCAGGCCCGCGGGGGGCCTTCCGCAGTGGGCCGTGCGGCCACATCGTCTGTGGTCACCAGTATTTTTCTGATTATTTTGTTCGATTCGATTTTTGCAGTCATTCGCAGCACCTGGTGAAAACCGATGGATTCAGAAACCGTGATTCGAGTTAAAAACCTGGTGGCGCGCTATGGCGACAAGGTGATTCTGGACGGTGTGTCTTTCGATGTCCGGCGGGGAGAAATCCTGGCCGTGGTCGGACGCAGCGGATGCGGGAAAAGCACCCTGTTGCGGCACATGCTCGGACTGGAGCCGATCTCATCCGGCGAAGTGCTGATTTTCGGCCAGAATATCGGCCGCTGCAGCGGGCCTGAGCTGCAGCAACTGCTGCGGCGCATCGGCGTTTTGTTCCAGAGCAGCGCCCTGATCGGATCCATGACCCTGGGTGAAAACGTGGCCCTGCCCATCAGCGAACATGCCCGGCTCGCGAACACCGTCGTCCACGATCTGGTACACATGAAGCTGTGCATGGTGGGCCTGGCCGAACATGCCCGCCAGCTGCCGTCACAGTTGAGCGGCGGCATGCGCAAAAGAGCGGGTCTCGCCCGCGCGTTGGCGCTCAGTCCGGAGATTCTCTTTCTGGACGAGCCCACCGCCGGTCTCGATCCGATAACGGCCGCCCAGATCGATCGTCTGGTGGCCCACATTACGCACTCCATGGGCACGACTACGGTGATGATTACCCATGAAATCGAAAGTGTATTCAATATTGCGCAACGCGTCATAATGCTGGACCCAACGGTCAGGGGCATCATCGCCCAGGGCCGGCCGCTGACATTGAAGAAATCCAGCCGCGACCCGCTGGTGCAGCAGTTCTTCAACCGTCAGCCTTTTCAGGTGATCTAGACGGCCTGTTTTTCTGTCCATGCGCATGCCGTAACAACCACCGAGGAATTTGACGCCACATGCCATCTGTCAAGACGAAGTTCAGTGTCGGGCTGTTCGTAGCCGCCGGTTTTGTGATCGCGGTTGTCGCCATTATATGGCTGGGCATGTCGCACTATCTGCAAAAGGGAAAGCTCTGCGTAGCCTACTTCGATGAATCTGTCCAGGGTCTCAGCAAAGATTCGGCCGTCAAGTACCGTGGTGTGCCGGTGGGCAGGGTGTACCACCTACGCGTCGCCCCTGACGGCACTCTGATCGAGGCCGTGTTGCAAATCGACCTGGGGATCAAACGTATCCGTGAAACCGTGGCGCAGTTGAAAGCCGTCGGCATCACCGGCAGCGTGTTTGTCGATCTGGATCGCAGGCGACCGGGAGAGCCGGACCTGTCTCCCAGGCTCAGCTTCAAACCGGCGTACCCCGTGGTTGCCACCAAACCTTCCCAGATGAATCGTATTTTTGGTGATGTCAACCAGATCCTAAACAAGTTCAAAAAGTTGAATATAGGTGCCATCGCCCGCCAAGTGAAATCGGCTCTGGCAGACTTCCGGCATGCCGTGCAGGAAGCACAGGTGGGAGAGATTTCCAGACGCATGCAGGCTTCACTTAACCGCCTGGATCGCGTGCTCGATCCGGCCAAGTGGGACCGTATCTACCGCGCTGTTGAGCAGGCCGCGGTTTCCGCCGGGCGCCTGACGGATTCCGCCGACCGCACCGTCGCCGAAATTCGTCAGGCCGCAGGCCGCGTGGACCACTTGATCACCGCCAATGAAGCAACGCTGACGGAGGCTGCCAGCGAGCTCGGACTGGCCCTTAAAAACAGCCGGAAGCTCGTCAGGCGTGCTGACCGCCTGCTCCAGAACACCGACGGCCGTTTTGCCAACCTGGAGAGCCACCTGGTGAAGACCCTTAAAAAGCTCAATCAGGCCAGCCTTTCGCTGAACCGGTTTCTGGACCTCATCGCAAACCAGCCTTCCCAGCTCTTATTCGGAGAACCCCCGCCGCCGCGCCCCATTGAAAGGGAGAACTTCAAATGAAGGTTGCCAGGCAACTGCTGCCGGCCATTCTGCCCCTTGCATTTCTGGCTATGACAGCCTGCTCTCAGCTTGAGAAGCCGCCAAAAGCCATCCGGCATTACATGCTCGAGTATACGCCACCGCATATCGCTGCTGGGCAGCGGCTGCCCGTATCCCTTAAAGTGACGCCTTTTCAGTCCGTATCCGTTTTGAGCAGCCGGCAGATCATCTACCGCCAAGCCGATTTCCGCAGGGAAACGTACATCTATCACCAATGGCGCACCCCGCCGGCGGATATGATCACCGATCTTTTCGTGCGTGACCTGCGGCGCAGCAATTTGTTCATGGCGATTGCGGCGCCCGGCCAGCATTTTCCGGTAACCCACGTTCTCAGCGGAAGACTGGATCAGTTCATGGAGGTTGATCACAAAAAACATTCCGACGCCGTACTCTCCGTGACCTTAACCCTGACATCGAACGATCCCGGCGCCGGAATTGCAGGGATTCTGCTGCAGCGCAACTATACATACAGGCGGGCCATTTCCGAACCGCCCCCCCTGGGGCTGACCCGGGCCATGAGCCTGGCCATGGCGGACTTCTCTGCCGCGGCCATCCATGACATCCACGCCGTGTTGGTCCGCGGCACAGCGCCCATCCGCTGATAACAGCATGCGAACTTTGAAGCGAAAAGCTCCCAAGCGTTTTACCACCTATCTCATGCGCGCCATCGTACTGTTGGTGGTTGGATCCGTCATCCTGGCGTCGGTCGCGCTTTACATCTATTTCGGAAACAAACTGCAGTCTGAGTTCAGTCAGAAGGTCCTGGCGCAAAAGGGACAGGTGGAACTGATTCTGGGCGAAAAAATCGTCAAGCTGCAAAACAGTATCCGGAATTTAAGCCGCGACAACACCATTCGCATCACACTGATGCTGAACGTAAGATCTCAGCTCGAAGAACGCCTGGCCAGCTTGTACCCTTCCTCCGGCGGAACCTATTATTTCATAAAAAAATCCAGCGACAAACACCTCTACCCGCTGAGCCATCCCGGACTGCCGCAACCGATTTTAAACCAGGTCATGCCGTCAGCGCCGCATGGGAAACCCGTTCCGGAGGGCAGCCGCATTCGCATGATCTGGTGTTTCAGTGCGCCGATCATGAAAGGCGCGGATAAAATGGGCACGGCCTTTGTGATATACGACCTGACAGAAGATGCCGCCTTGATCGAAAAGCTCTATCGCCTCATCGACGGAGATATCGCGCTGGTCAAAGATACGACATTTTACAACCTCACCGCCAAACAGCACTGGACGATCACACCCCGGCTTCTGCAGCATCTGCCCCGCTCCAGCGGCTTTTCACCGCTCAGTGAAAATGCGGTGATTGCCCGGCTGGACGGATTCAGGAGTCTCTTTTTTATCTTTTCCACGCGCGCCCTGGCGCACGAAAAACAGCGCATCCGCTTGTTGATCATGGTTTTTGCCTTTGCCATCCTGGTTTTTTCGGCGACACTTTCGGTATTCCTGGGCCGGCAGCTGGGCAGGCCGCTGCAGCGCATGACCGCCAAGGCGATGCTGATTTCCCAGGGGGAAAAAACCATTCAGTTCGACAGCCACAGCGGATTCCGTGAATTTGACCAGCTGTCTTATGCCTTCAACTACATGCTGGAGCACCTGCAGGCAGCCGAAGAGAAATCGCGTTTCCAGGAGCTTCTCCAGAATGTTGACGATGCCGTCTACCTGATTGACGCCCGGGGTCGTTTTCTGAACGCCAATGAAGCCACCTACACCCAGCTCGGATACAGCCGTGACGATTTTTTCAGCCTCGGGCTGAGAGATCTGTTGCCGCCGGCGGATGCGGAAACCATTTTGGAAATAATCACCGGCGAAACGGGTTTTACCAAGCGACGCATAGAGACGTCCCACCGGACGGCGGACGGACGTCACATTCCCATGGAGATCATCTCGCGGTCCATTCGCTACAGCAACGAAACAGCCGTACTCAACGTTGCCCGGGACATCACCTCCCGGGTGGAAGCCAGCCGTGCGCTGCGCGAAAGCGAAGAGCGTTACCGTTCGGTGGTGGAAAACGCCCATGACGGGATCCTGCTGCTCGATGAAGACCTTAAAATTGTTTTTGCAAACAGCGAAAGCTGCCGGATTCTGCGATATGCCGTGGACGAAATGGTCGGGAAAAGTTTTAAGAAATTCTGGGCGCACGTTATCGGCCCCCAGACCCTGGAGAAACGCTTAAAGGCCGGCAAGAGCAGCTTCAGCGACGAATTCGAGCTGCGCCGCAAGGACGGGCAGATTCGACGCTGCAAAATCAGCGTCGCCGTCACCCGTGACTCCAGCGGCCACCACCAGACCGTCATGCACCTGCTGGATGTTACCGACCGCTTACGGGCTGAGGCTGAAAAAAAGCAGCTCGAACAGCTGCTGATCCATGCTCAGAAGATGGAGGCCATCGGCACGCTGGCCGGCGGCATTGCCCACGATTTCAACAACCTGCTGATGGCTATCCAGGGGCGTATCGCCCTGATCGAGCTGCAGCTAGATGCGCAGGATCCCAACAACGAGCACATCCAGGCCATTGGCAAAGCGGTCAAGAGCGCCGCCGGGCTAACCAAACAGCTGCTGGGATATGCGCGGGGGGGGAAATACCAGGTCAAGCTCACGGACATGAACGAACTGGTTGGAAAAAGTGCCCAGATGTTCAGCCGCACCAAAAAGGAGATCACGCTGCACACCGATTTCGATCCGCATCTCTTTCCGGTTGAAGTCGACCGGGGACAAATCGAACAGGTGCTTTTAAACCTGTATGTCAATGCCTGGCAGGCCATGCCCGAGGGTGGCGATCTGTACCTGATGACCCAAAACGTCACCTTAAGTGCGGCTGATTGCCAGCCGTTCAACGTCGAACCCGGAGTCTACGTGAATGTCTCGGTGCGAGATACCGGCGTGGGCATGGACAGCAGCGTTCTCGAACGTATCTTCGAACCTTTTTTCACCACCAAGGAAATCGGCATCGGTACGGGCCTTGGCCTGGCGTCGGCTTATGGAATCATCAGAAATCACCATGGAGTGATCCACGTCAAGAGCCGTAGGGGGGCCGGCAGCACTTTCGATATATACCTGCCGTGCTCGGATTGCAGCATCCTCGACCTCAGGGAAGAAAAAGACCATCGAAAGGGCCGAATCAGGCACGGCAGTGAAACAGTGCTGCTGGTAGACGCCGAAGAAGGCGTCCGCCAGGTGGGAAAACTGATGATCAAAGCCCTGGGATATGACCTTCTGCTGGCCGCAAACGGCGAAGACGCCATAGAGCTGTATCGCCGGCACCGGGAGCGCGTGGCGCTGGTCATCCTCGACATGACAATGCCGGAGATGAGCGGCAGCGAGACTTTTAAACGCCTGAAAGAGGTAGATCCCGATGTCAAGGTGCTTTTGTCCAGCGGCTACGATCTGAATGCCAAAGCCGAGGACCTGCTGCAAAGCGGTTACGCCGGGTTCATTCAGAAGCCTTTCGACCTCAAGGGACTGTCCGAAACCATCCGCAACCTATTGGACAACGAATCGCTTTAAGCGCCGGGTTTAATCCTCAAACCCGGCGTGTTGGTTTTTGGTTTCGGGGATGCGGCGGGCGGAAGAAGGCCCGGCAAGTGGCTCAGCGGGTGAATAATCACTTCAACCCTCCGGCTTTCGCGTTTTGTGGCCCCTGTTTTCCGGGCTGCGGCCGTCAACCCGGCGCCGACAAAGGCACAGGCCTCCAGTTTCTCCGGGTTCAGCCGTCCCTGATCCTGCAGAAAATGGACGACGGCCAGGGCACGTGCGGTGGAAAGCTCCCAGTTGCTGGCAAAACGTGATTTCAGCACCGGGCCGATGGGGGAATCGTCGCTGTATCCCCTGACTTCGATGCGCACACCGGAATCGTGGCGTATGCTGGCCGCAAACTTGCGTAACATGCTTTTGGCGCCTTCGCTCAGGGTTGCGCTGCCGGCATCAAAGTATATTTTCTCGAACAGCACCTCCCGCAGGCGGTCCTGCATGTTTTCCAGGCGGATGCCCTGGGCGGAGATTTTTTTCTTCAGGCTGTTTTCAATGGTCCTGCGCGAGTCGTCCAGCGTGCGGATCACCCTCTGCTGCAGGTAGATTACCGCTTCCCTCTTTTGGATGTCCGCCTCCAGCTTGTCCAGCTGCCGGCTGGCGCGGCGGTTTTTCTTCTCCAGTATCCGATAGCGTTTTTGCAAGTCCGTCAGTTGCCGCCCGCAGGTCGCTGCACGGAAACCGAGGCGTTCCTTCTCCTGTTGACAGGCCTTGATTCTTTCAGATTGATCACGGAGCCGGGGTGCCTGACGGACTGCCGATTTCTGGCGAAGCGCTTCCATCTCACTTTTGACTTTCAAATATTCAGTCTTGGGAACGCAGGCCTGCAGCCCGACGGTCATCAGCACCAGAAAACACACCCTGCAAGTTGCAAAGACACATTTTCGGAAATCGGAAGAACTGTTACCCAAGGATGAAACCTCTCTGGAGTTGCCGCGTTGACTTCCGGCGGCATCTGGTATAACCGTGACCCTGTCGGGAAAATGCATGCCGCTCATTTTGACCGGATCGTATTGTGCATTTTTTTGGGGCTGGACCTGACTGTTAAAATATTCTGCGCCAGATTGCAAGCACAGAAACTCAAAAGCATCACTGGCCCTTACCTGTACCTGGAAACCCGGAGGCACCCATGCATCCAGAAAACCCTGCCAGCGCCCCCTTGTGGCGCAAACTGCACACCCATGCCGCCCATATGCAGCATCCTGAAAATCATTTGCGGCATCTTCTCGACGCTCCGAACCGGCTGCAAGAAAACGCGCTTCGCGGCGGCGGGCTTTTCTACGATTTTTCACGCCAGCGCATCAATGCCCGGACGCGGCAGCTCCTGCTGGAGCTCGCGGCCGAACGTAAACTTGCCCTGCGCTTTGCCGCCATGATGCGCGGTGAAAAAGTCAACATTACCGAACAGCGCGCAGCACTGCATACGGCCTGCCGCAGTTTCAGCCAGTCGCCGGTTCTGCTCGACGGCACGGATGTGCTGGCCGAAATCCGTCAGGTGCGCAACCAGATGCGGCGTTTTTCCGTGCAGGTGCGCAGCGGCGAGGTCACGGGGTCCACCGGCAAACCTTTCCGCCACGTGGTGGTGGTCGGCATCGGCGGCTCCTATCTGGGAACCCAGTTTGTCTCCACCGCGCTGGCCGACCGGGCAGACGGTAAGATCAAGCTGCATTACCTCTCCAACGTGGATATTCACAATTTCGGCCGCGTCGTATCGGCCATCGACCCCCAAACCACCCTCTGGGTCGTCATCTCAAAAAGCTACACTACCGCCGAAACCCTGGCCAATGCCAGGCAGGCCGCGGCCTACATGGAGGCCCAGGGCCTCGATTTTGCGAAACACCTGGTCACGGTAACCAGTAAGGGCAGCCCGGGCGACGACCCGCGCGCCAACCCGGCATTGCAGTCTTTTCACATGTTCGATTTTATCGGCGGCCGCTACAGCGTTTCGTCCGCCGTCGGCGGCGTCCCCCTGAGCCTCTATCTGGGCTACGGCTGTTTTGAGGCCTTTTTAAAGGGCGCCGAAGAGATGGACCAGCATGCCCTGAACACTCCCCCAGCTGAAAACCTCCCCTTGACGGCCGCCCTGATCGCTGTCTGGAACAATAATTTCCTGGGCTACCCCGCCCAGGCTATTATTCCTTACGCTACCCCGCTGGCAAAACTGGCGCCGCATATTCAACAGCTGAACATGGAGAGCAACGGCAAATCGGCTTCCATTCACGGCCAGACGCTGTCCATCGACACCGGTATGATCATCTTTGGGGAACCGGGCACCAATGCCCAGCATTCATTTTTCCAACTGGCCCACCAGGGACGACCGTTTCCCATCGACTTCATCGGTGTGATCCATCCACAGTACTCCCAGTTCGACGCTCGTTCCCGCCAGGTGAGCAACCATCAGGAGCTTTGGGCCAACCTGATTGCGCAGCCCGCTGCGTTGGCCGAGGGTCGCACAGCCGAAGATGCAGCGCGGTGCTTTCCCGGCAACCGGCCCTCCTCGACGATCCTGCTGCAGGACCTGGCGCCTGAGAACATCGGCCGCCTGCTGGCTTTTTACGAGGCCCGTACGGTCTTTGAGTCCTTCGTCTGGGGGACCAACGCCTTTGACCAGTTCGGTGTGGAACTGGGCAAAAGCCTGGCCAACGGCAACCGCCGGGAAATCGCTCTGAAGAACGACAATCCGGACTACAATTTTGAAAAAGCCGACCCCATAACACGCTTTTATCTCCAAACGCTCTTCAAGGGGAAATGGTAGTCCGGCACCGCCAACCGGCTTTACTTTCGGCCGGGCATGACTATAATACGATCCGTCAAGTCGCTAGTCGCTATCTATAAAGGAGGTTTCCTGTGATGTATTCCAAAACCGTGATGGACCATTTCCGCAATCCGCGCAATGTCGGGGAGATTGAAAACGCCAACGGCGTCGGCGAAGTCGGCAACCCACTGTGCGGCGACATTATGACCATTTACCTCGATATCCGGGACGACATCATCCGGGACATCAAATTCCAGACCTTCGGATGCGGTTCGGCCATCGCCGTCTCCAGCATGATCACCGAGATGGCTAAGGGAAAACACATCGACGAGGCCCGCAAAATCTCCAACAAGGATGTTGCGGAGGCTCTGGAAGGCCTGCCCAAGAACAAACTGCACTGCTCCAATTTGGGTGCCGATGCGCTGCACATGGCCATTAAGAACTACGAAGAGCGCCGTGCCGGCATCACACGGCCGGAGCCGGTACGCAAAGAAGTCCACGTGCATCGGGAAGGTGGGAAATGCTACTGCCCCTATTGCGATGTGGAAGTTTCCGAGAACACCACTTTCTGCGAAGCCTGCCAGTCGAACCTCGAAGACGAGCACTAAAGAAGGAGGGACCGTTTCCCCATGAAAATCATCAACCTCGACCATATTTCCGCCAACCCGCTGCTGCCCGAAGTAAAGCAGGCCATGATCGAAGCCATTGGCGCCGATTACGGCAATCCCTCCAGTCAGCACCGCATGGGCGAAAGGGCGGCGCAGATGTTGGAAGATGCACGCAAATCCGTGAGCCGCCTGGTGAACGCCGCCAATGACCGTGAAATCGTCTTTACTTCCTGCGGCACGGAATCCGCCAATCATGCCGTCAAAGGCGTGGCTTTTGCAAACCGCGACCGCGGCAACCATATCGTCACCTCCAATATCGAGCACAACGCCGTTATCCGCAGCCTGCGGCGCCTCAAAAGCATGGGCTATACGGTCACCTCGGTTTCGGTGGGTGCCGACGGCCGCGTCGATCCCGCCGACATCGAAAGCGCCATCACCGATACAACCATCCTGGTCTCAGTGATGCACAGCAACAACGAGACCGGCACACTGCAGCCGGTTGCAGAAATCGCAGCCATCGCCCGCAAACGTGGCGTTCTGTTTCACTGTGACGCGGTGGACTCGGTGGGTGTCGTACCCGTCGATGTCCAGGATCTGGGTGTGGACCTGCTCAGCTTCGCCTCCAACCCGTTTTACGGGCCCACCGGCGTCGGCGGACTGTATATCAAACGCGGCGTACGCATCTGGCCGCTTTTGGAGGGGGGCATCCAGGAGCACAACAAGCGCGCCGGCACTGAAAACCTGGTGGGCATTATCGGTATGGGAAAAGCCGCCGAACTGGCCCGACGCGAGCTGGACCAGCGCATGGCGCACACGGCGGCGCTCAAGAAAAAGTTTCTGGACGAACTGCCCAACTACATAGACGAGTACATCATCAACACCCATCCCGAGTACAGCCTGCCCAACATGCTCTCGGTTTCCATCAAGTATATCGAGGGTGAAAGTGTCGTGCTGATGCTCGACGACGAAAATTTTGCCGTCTCCACGCGCTCGGCCTGCGCCACGGGTTCCCTGCGGGCTTCGCATGTGCTGCTGTCGCTGGGTCTGAGCCACGCGGACGCCCAGGGCACGTTGGTGCTGGCGTTTGGCATCGACAATAGCGAAGCACAAATCACCGCCTTTTTAGGGGCCCTGCAGCGTGTCGTCAAGACGCTGCGCGACATTTCGCCGCTCTACCGCCGAAGCGCGGCCGAGGGATAGCTTCCAGTTCGCTGTCGCGACCATCCATGGAGCTCCATGCCGCCGAAGCGTGGGGCCTTCGGTGGTCCTGCAGCATCGCTAAAAGCTCGGGAAATTGGATTTCAGCCAGGCGGTTTGCCGAATTATCAACGACAGGCGTAAAGCAGGGTTTCGTGGCCCTGATCCCGCTGTGGGATGAAAAGTCCGCCAACCGCTCGACAGCCGTTTCCGCCAAAGGAGAAAAAAAATGACCCATGCAGATGCAAAAGACTATCGGGCCAAACACCCGCCAGGCGCTGAGGCCGACCTGCACATCGCTTCGGCGCTTAAGCCCAAAATCAGCAACGGCGGCGTCAGCTGCGCTGCGGCCCATACGATTGCCGCGGATTTGCAGGTTCCGCCGCAGCAAGTCGGTCAGTCGATCGATCTATTGAACCTGCGCATCAAAAAGTGTCAGCTGGGCCTTTTCGGCTACCATCCGCAGAAGCGCATCGTCGAACCGGCACAAAATGTTTCGGCACAGCTGGCCGAAGCCCTGCGTGAAGGTGTCGAGAACGGGCGTATCCCCTGTCTGACGGTCTGGCAGATCGCCGACCGCTTCAAGATTGCACGTCTGCAGGCTGCGGCGGCCTGCGAAGCACTGGAACTCAAGGTGGCACCATGCCAGCTGGGCGCTTTCTAAACCCACGCATGGCGCTGGCGCCATACCGGCCGAAAGCCTGCCTCAGTCCGCCAGTACATGCTTTTCGAGCACAAAGCAGGTAAACAGGCCGGAAAACACGGTTTCAGCCCCACAGGTGACCGACACCTCAACAGTATGTTTTTTCCCGGAAACGCCGGTGACACGTGCCTCGGCACTTGCCGTCTGGCCGCTGGCGACCGGCTTGGTAAAGCGCACATCGGCGGCGCCGAGCACCACATGGGGATGGTTTACGGCGATCATGGCCGCATGATCGGCCAGGCCGAAAATAAACCCGCCGTGCACCAGTCCCCGGTCGTCAACCTGCATACGCTCGTCGGTCAGCAGGTCGACGCGGCTGGTGCCACCGCCTACCTGCCGAGGCGTGCCGCACAGCTCGCGGTTGATTTGCTGATGGGTACGAATTTCCATGATAACCTCCTGCAGTCGTTGTCATCTTTAACGTTGCCGTTCGGATCCGCGGTTGGCGTAAAAAGTAGCAAAATTGCAACGGCAGGGCAATTCATTATTGGCAGGCGGGACCGGATGATCGGCCTTAAACCGGGATCGCGCCGCTCTCAAGGCCGCCCGGGCATTTTTTGCCTTTTATAAATCCGTGTTTTGAGCTAAAAGAGGCCCATGCTGACAACGAACCTGGACACGGCAATGACCATCTCAGTGATTATTCCCGTGCATGGCGCCGCAAACAAATTCAAACAATGCCTTGGCAGCGTCGCGGCGGCTGCCAAGACGTTTGACGAAATTATCGTTGTAGCGGATGCCGATGAAGCGGCCGCCCGCTTTGCCGAAAAATCGGGCATCCAGGTGATCCGCACCGGGAAAAGACCGCTGGGCCCCGCCCGGGCACGCAATCTAGGCGCGGAAATGGCAAGCGGCGACCTTCTTCTGTTCATCGACGCCGATGTTGTCGTGCCTCCGGACATCGGGAAGGCGGTTTTGTCCGCTTTTCAGCGCCATCCGCATGCTGCCGCGCTGTTCGGCTCTTACGACACAGATCCCGCCGAAACAAACTTTTTATCTCAGTATAAAAACCTGCTGCATCACTACGTACATCAGAGTGCTTGTGAAGCAGCATCGACATTCTGGGCCGCATGCGGGGCTGTCCGGCGCGATATTTTTATTCAGATGCAGGGGTTTGACGAAAAATTCAGCGTGCCCAGTATCGAGGACATTGAACTGGGATACCGGCTGAACGCGGCAGGCCATTCGATCCGTCTGGTCAAGACCTTACAGGTCAAACACCTGAAACACTGGTGTTTACGCGGTCTGCTGAAAACGGATTTCTTTCAGCGCGCCCTGCCCTGGTCTGCGCTGATCCTGCAAAAAGCGCGTTTTATCAACGACCTGAATACGAAAAGATCAGAGCGTTTCAGCGTCGTGGCATGTGCGCTGCTGGTGTTATCCCCGATATTCTGGCCCGCGGCGGGCGCCCTGATTTCAATCGTTCCGGCAGCTCTTATCGCCGGGCTGAACTGGCGTCTTTATCGGTTTTTCTACCGTAAACGGGGCCTGCTGTTTGCGCTGGGCGCTGTTTTCTGGCACGGGTTTTACCTGTTTTACAGCGGGATCGCATTTGGCATGACGGTTGCGAAATTTCTACTGGGGTGCGATAGATTCCGGGTAGCTTACAATCCATATGCTGAGAAATCCCGCTGAAAACGTGGACAACGCCTCCGATATTATCGTGATTGGCGCCGGTCCGGCCGGCCTGGGCGCCGCCCATGCGCTTTCATGTGCGGGCTTTGCACCTCTGATAGTGGAAAAATCAGGCGCTCTCGGCGGCATTGCGCGTACGGAAAATTACCGGGGATACCTGTTCGATATCGGCGGCCACCGCTTTTTCACAAAAATCAAAAGCGTTCAATGCCTGTGGGAGAACCTGCTCGGCAGCGATCTGCTGCAGGTAAACAGAAGATCTCGTATTTATTACAAGAATCGATTTATAGACTATCCTCTCGAACTGATCAACCTGGTGTCCACACTGGGCCTTGGCGAAGGCCTGCAAATCCTCTACAGCTACGGATACGCCAGGCTGCAGCCCGACCGACCGGACGACACCTTTGAGCAGTGGATCTGCAACCGCTTCGGCCGACGCCTGTATACCGATTTTTTTAAACAATTCACCGAAAAAATCTGGGGTCTGCCCTGTCGGGAAATTCCAGCGGACTGGGCGCATCAGCGCATCCGGGGACTTTCGTTGAAAGAAGCCGCGCTCGATGTTCTCGGTATTCGCCGCAAGGCCAAAAGTCTCACCCGTTTTTTTTTCTACCCCTTAAAAGGACCGGGCATGATGTGGCAGCGCCTGTGGCGCGAAATTCAGCAACACGGTGGCAGGCTGGCCCTGAATACGACCGTGGTACAACTATGCCACAATGGTCAAAGGATTACGCGGGTTGTCTGCCGATCCGGGAACCTTTCACAAAAGCTAGGCGCCGGCCAGGTGGTTTCCAGCATGCCCATCCGAGACCTTGTCCAGTGCCTCGACCCACCGGCGCCGGGCCATATCCGTGCCGCCGCCAACGCTCTGACACACCGGGCCTTTATCATGGTCGGCCTCATCATTGAACGCCAAAACCTCTTTCCCGATCAATGGCTCTACATCAACACCCATCGTTTGAAGGTGGGCCGGATTCAGAACTTTAAGAACTGGAGCCCGCACATGGTCCCGGATCCGGGCACAACCAGCATCGGTATGGAGTATTTCTGTAACGCACATGACCGTTTGTGGTCTAAATCCGACGCGCAATTGATCGATTTGGCATCCAACGAACTTCAAATTCTGGGCTTGAGCCGGGGTGCTAAAATAACAGACGCCGTTGTATTTCGCCAGCCGGCCGCCTACCCGGTCTATACGCATGACTACACGCGGCACCTTCAACAACTGCTGGCTTATCTGAAACGCTTTAAAAACCTTCAAACCATCGGCCGCAACGGTCTGCACCGTTACAACAACATGGATCACGCCCTGTACACCGGCATGCTGGCCGCCCAAAATGCCCTAGGTGCCGAACACGATCTGCGACGGGTCAACGGTGATACGGACTATCTTGAGACTGCTTGGCGATGTCAAGCAGTCAACGGATAAGCGTCTGATTTCTGATAGCATGTCGTATGCCTGAATCTTGGTGCGTCGAATTTGCCACCTACACGAAACACAGGGCAGGCAGCCGTAACGAGTTGCCGGAAAGGCCTTGCAACGCGGTCCCACTGTAGCGGGATTAAAGCGTTATGCGCCCCCGGGTGGGTGCACAATCACACCGTAGCCCTGGCATAACAGTCGTCATGCTCGTACTCATCCATGGTCAACCTGTTGGTATTATTTCCTGAATCTTGCACAGACAATTTTGAAAACTTATAAAATTGCAATGTTATCTCATGGTTGTCTATGGATTCAGCGCGATAATTTATAGCGTCATTGGTATGTTCGGAAACCTTCCATTTTGACTTCAAAATTGTCTGCCCTGTGGGAGCGCCGATTTTACCGCCTCTACTGTGTTGCAGGGCAGTTGCGTCTGTATACGACAGCTGCATGCCCTGCGCCTTGTATAGGCGGCAAACGCGACGCTTGCAAAATTCAGGTATTTAATCGCGGATGAAAATGGGATTCCAACACTAGATTGGCATACAGGAAGACCATAGCGTCTGCCGGCTGCCAGAGAGAAATGCAGTGATTTTTTCCCGGAAATATCGGTTTATTTTTTTTTGCAACAGTAAAACCGGCACAACCAGCATGGAGCAAACCTTGCTTCCCTATGACGAAGGACAAGCCTATCGCTTTTCCGCGCCTGATTTTTTCGGGGCAAAGCATATCCCGCCGGTACTGGTTAAAGCGATGATGCCGGCGGATCTTTGGAACAGTTGCTTGAAGTTCGCCTTTTTCAGGAACCCTTATGATTGGGTCGTCTCAACTTGGTTTCATAACTTTCAACTAAAGGTTCCGCAGGGAATTCCACGATCATTAACCTTGATCTTTCGCTTGAAGAATAGATTAATTACCGCTAACCGACGGGTAGATGGAATTAAATATCGGGAATTGTACCGACGGAAGGTATTGCAGCCGGAGGATATACGATTTCTCTGGAAATACCTGCGGGAACATTATAAAACTTTACCCTATAAGGATCGAAAACTCCAAACGGCTTACCTTCTTGATGCAGATGGAAACAAGCTTTTAGATTTTGTCGGAAGGTTTGAAAAACTGTCGGATGATTTTGCATCCATAATGCGTGAAGTGGGCCTGCCGGTTAAGCTGCCACACCTCAATGCCTCCTGCCATTCTGATTACCGGTCATACTTTACAAAAGAATCGGCGAACCTGGTTTACCAGCTGTGGCGTGAGGACTTCCAGGCCCTTGGATATTCAAAAAATTTGAATTCTTGTTAAACGTGTTAGGGCATTCCAACGATGGGCAACAGAATGACAATGCGTTTAGGCTGAATGAGAATCTTACTCATCAACGATTACGCAGTTCCCTCCTATGGTTCTGAGAACCAGGTATTGGCATTGCGCGATGCACTCGTCCAAAAAGGACATGATGCCAGAATATTTGCCGGCCGTGTAGGACGGGGAAAAAGAGGGGGCTTGGCCGACTATCACTGCCGGGGAACCCGGTCGCATTTGCAAACGCTGGTCAAAGTTGCCAACCTCTGGGCTTTTGTTAAACTGCGGCAGGTGCTGGTAGAATTTCGCCCCCAAGTGGTGCATGTACGTATGTTTCTGCCTCAGCTTTCTCCGTTAATCTTGCCGCTTTTGAAGAATATTCCGACGCTCTATCTTGCCGCAGCCCATACGTCCATCTGTCCCATGGGCAACAAATTATTGCCGGATGGAACGCTGTGCAAGCAGATCGCCGGCACTGTATGCTACCGCCGCGGCTGCCTACCGCTGCGATCCTGGCTGCCGCAGATGATTGAACTAAAGCTCTTTCAGCACTGGAAAGACGCCTTTGACATGATTATCGCCAACAGCCGGGCATTGCAGTTCCAGCTTGCCTGCGGCGGGCTTCAAAGCGATGCCGTTTTATGGAACTTCGTGTCCTGGAGAAAACAGCGCCCCCCGCTTACCGCGCCGCCGACAGCTGTTTTTGCCGGGCGCCTGGTCCATGAAAAGGGTGTTGATATTCTCGTCAAAGCTTTTCAAAGCGTTCGGCGGACATTGCCCGATGCGCGCCTGCTCATCGCCGGTGACGGCCCGCAGCGGGTGCGTCTCCAAGAGCTTATCTCCACAATGGCACTCAATTATGCCGTCACCCTGACCGGCCATCTTACCCGTGACAGGCTGGAGGCGCTTTTTGATTGTGCGTGGGTCCAGGTCGTGCCGGGCCGTTGGGCAGAGCCTTTCGGCAATGTGGCCGCCGAAGCGTTAATGCGCGGCACGGCGGTCATTGCCAGTGCTTCCGGGGCGATGCCCGAAATCATCGCTGACGGGCAGAGCGGCTTTCTTGTGCCACCGGGCGATGTCCATCATCTGGCACAGAAAATGATCGAACTGCTGGCCGACCGCAAACTTGCAGAGGAAATGGGCCGCCGGGCACGTATAGCTGCCCTAAAGCACTTCAGCCAAGAGACCTACCTGGATACTTTATTGGCAATATATCAAACAATTCGATGCAAATACAGACACAGCCATTGAAAGGCGAATCGACTTATCTGATGCGGGGTGTCATCCGTTAAATGAGAATTTTGCTGATCAGCGATTACGCGACCTCCAGCGGCGGTGCCGAAGTCGCTATCTTGCATCTACGCCAAAAACTGCGCGAACGTGGACATGATGCCAGGATATTTTCCACAACTGCCCGGCCAGCCGGAATGCGAGTGTGTTCAGAATATCGCTGTTTTGGCACAATAACACCGTTGCGTGTCCTGCTTCAAACGGTCAACCCCGGCGCTTTTTTCGGTTTAAGAGGCGTTATCCGCTCCTTTAAACCCCACGTTGTCCACGTCCATCTCTTCCTAACACAGCTCTCCCCGTTGATCCTGCCCCTGCTAAAAAATATACCCAGCATTCACCATGTCCGCTGGCTGCGTCCCGTGTGCCCCACTGGATCAAAAAGAATGCCCGATGGGACGATTTGCCAACGGTCATGGGGGGCCGCATGCTATCATGAAGGTTGCGTGCCTTTTGCGGTCTGGCCGTTCATCAAACTGCAGATGACGCTGTGGCAACGATGGATCCGCGTGTTTAACGCCACCATTTCCTTGAGTCACGCTGTAAAAGCTGCCATGGCGCGCGAACACATCGGCTCAACAATTGTCCTGTGGAACGGCATTCCATCATCTTCATCTTGCGCCCGGCCTCCGCTTTCTAACCCGCCTACTGTTGCTTTTTCCGGCCGCCTGGTGCGCGTCAAGGGTGTTGATGTGCTTATCCGGGCTTTTTCAAAAGTGCTGCCGGTAGTACCCTCCGCCCGGCTTTTGATCGCCGGCGAAGGGCCTGAAAAACAACGTCTGCAACGGTTGGCAAATCGGTTGGGCATCGGATACTGCACCCTTTTTACGGGTTTTTTACAAGCCCGTGAACTGGAACAGCATTTTGCTTCGGCCTGGGTACAAGCGGTGCCATCAGTATGGGTTGAAGCTTTATCTCGAGCAGCCCAGGAAGCCATGATGCGCGGCACAGCGGTGATTGCCAGTGACATCGGCGGGCTTGCTGAAATTGTACAAAATGAGGATACGGGCCTTTTGGTTTCCGCCAACGATGTTAGGGCGCTTGGCGCCGCTTTGTTGCGATTGTTAACCCACCGCGAATTGGCTGAAAAAATGGGCCGGGCAGGTCGTCGATTTGCTGTGGCACATTTTGACGAAAACCGCTATATCGAACGCCTGACCCAGTTGTATTCGGACCTCCGCAAAATGCGCCGCAAAACAGGCCAACAACCTGTGTCTTTCAGGCCGCTGATGCAGTAATTCTTTAGGCAAACAGGGGGCGACCCTGCTAAAATGACGGTATTTGCAGAACCACATCCAAAGGCCGATGGATTTTCTCAGCGCATGCAGCATGCCCGCCACACCGCCGTTGGCACACTGCAGAATTTTTTGGCTTCGGCCCTCTGTCTGCCCACGGGTATACTGACGGCCGCTTTCCTGACGCGGCAGCTCGGATCGGCAAATTACGGTGTTTTAACCGTAACCGTATCCATCGTCATGTTCATTGAAATCCTTACGAATGCAGGATTTAACCGTGCGGCCGTCAAATTCATATCAGAACAGAGCGACTGGCAGCCGGCGGCGACGCGTATCCTGCAGGCCCAGCTTCTGGCCGGACTATTCGGAATGACCGTGCTAATAACGGCAGCACCGCTATTCACAACATGGCTGAATTCTCCGCAGATCACCCGTACCCTGCGTTTGTTTGCACTGGACATCCCCATCGCCGCCGTTACCGGATTGCATCGGTCCGTCCTTATCGGACGCGGCCACTTCGGCCGGCGCGCAGTGCTAAGCGGCCTGTTCTGGGTCAGCCGGCTGATGTTTGTCATTCTCTTCGTGACTCTGAAGCCCGATGTGATGCATGCACTTACGGCCATTTTATGCGCATCGGCAGTCGTTTTTATTGTCAGTCGCCGGTGGACGCAACCGGCGCTTTTCCGTCGGAGCCGCTTCCCCTTACCCCGCATCTGGCGGTACTCCTGGCCGCTTTTCTTTTTTACCGTCGGCATGACAGGATTTAGACGCATCGACCTGTTGATGGTAAAAGCTTTGGACGGACTTCCCCAGGCTGCGGGGTATTATGCAGCAGCCATGAATCTGAGCATCATACCTGATCTGTTGTCCGGATCGTTGGCCCCCCTGCTGCTGGCCAAACTGGCGTATTCCCATGGGCAGACCGGGGATCATACGTCCGGTGGCCTTGCCCACCATGGCATGCGCATGTTACTGGTATTGCTTCCCTTTGCGGCCCTGACCGCCGGTGCTTCATGCGAAATTGCAACCTTCATTTACGGACCCGCTTTTGGTGTCACCGGCCCGCTGCTGGCGGTTCTCATATTCGGCTCCGTGGGCACGGGCCTGATTTCAATTAACACCTCGGCACTGATTGCCGCCGGCCGACCACGCACAACTTTTCTTTTAATGATCCCAACACTGGCTCTGGCTATGGCTGGCCACCGGTTGATGATCCCGGCATACGGCGCGGCGGGCGCCGCCGCCGTGACCACCGGCCTGGCATGGCTGGGCGCCACAGTCAGTTCGCTGATGGTTTGCCGTATCTGGCAGGTTCGCCTCCCGGCAGCCACACTCATGCGTTCACTTGGTCTTTGCATCGGCAGCTACAGCTTGTCCCGCCTGTGGCCGGCAGACGGCGCTTTGCTGCTGGTCAAGCTTCCGGCCATTGCTTTGCTGATCATCATCGCTTTTTTTGTGCTTAACGAATTCGGCCCGGCCGAGATCAGACTGTGGCGCTCGCTGTTTACCAATACGCGCCCCTTGGGATCCTGAAAGAGATCTTCAGATGGAAACCACGCGTCATATTTCACAGCCGCTTTTCAGCATCATCATTCCTACCCACGATCGACCCCACCCGCTGGCAGCTTGCCTCTTTGCCCTCTCGCGCCTGACTTTTGCCAAAAACCGCATGGAAGTGATTGTCGTCGACGACGGTGGTCAATTCCCGCTACAGCCGCTTATCGACAGATTTCGGCATCACCTGCCGCTGATCTTCGTCCGCCAGGAAAGTGCCGGCCCGGCTGCGGCCCGCAACAGGGGCGCCTCCCGGGCCCGTGGTGAATTTCTGGCTTTCACCGATGATGACTGCCGGCCCGCCCCCGCTTGGCTTACCTGCCTGCAACACCACCTGCGGGAAAATCCGCACTGCGTTGTGGGCGGAAAAGTGGTCAATGCACTGCCGGACAACGCTTATGCCGCTTTCAGCCAACTGCTGCTGGATTTTCTATATGCATACCAAAACCGCAACCTTGAAAACGTTTGTTTTTTGGCATCCTGTAATATTGCACTGGCTCGCAGACAGTTTCTTGCATCAGGGGGATTTGACGAAACCTACCGCAGGGCTGGCGGGGAAGACCGTGAATTCTGCCGTCGGTTGCGTCAAAAAGGATACGACATGGTCTACGCATCGAAGGCTGTCGTTTTCCACGCCCACGACCTTTCGCTGACATCTTTCTGCCGTCAACAGTTCAACTACGGCTGCGGTGCGTTTCACTTTTCCAAGACCCTCCGACAGGCATCCAGAGCCCTGCCATGGGGTTTTTATCTGAACTTGTGCCATAACAGCTATGCTCAGGGGCGTAAAAGCCGTCGTGGATTTCTTTTTATCACATTGCTGTTTATATCGCAGCTGTCGACAGCGGCTGGATTTATAAACGCAACAAAAGACAACAAGCTGCGCCACCCAGCGATTTGGCCGGTCCGGAATTGAAAAAAGGAAAAAGCGAAGCAGCATGTAACACTGCTCCGCTTTCTAGCGTGCAACTTGTTTGTGTGCGCTGCGTTGCGCCAACGGCGCCTAGACGGACTTTTTGAATTTGCGCCGGCTGGCACCGGCCAGACCGATCAGCCCGATGCCCAGCAATACCATGGTGGCGGGCTCGGGAACGGAAACGGCTGTGCCCTCTATGGCGCCCACCGAAAAATCATTGTCATTATCATCGATATTTTGAGGATTCTCGCCATGGATTTCAAACTTGAACCCGTATACGGGAGAGGAAATCCCATATCCGCTAAAATCCAGCCAGACTTCTCCGTTGCTGTTGCTGTTTGACGTTGTAGCAGTGGCGTGAAATTCACCCAAAAAGCTGTTCCCGGCGCCAAAAAGCTCGACATGGGCCTTTTCACCCAACTTGGCCCCGTCATTTCCGGGAAACAGATCCGTAAACAGGATCTTGTCAAGATTGATCCCGTTTTCGATGCCCACATACATGTACTCACTGGTGTCGATTTCATCATTTTCTTCGCCGCCCAGAACACCCAGACCGTCGTCACCCTTTCCGTTGCTGGTATTCCACCAGCCAAGCTGGGCAGAACTTCCTCCCCGCCATGCGTTGGCGCTGACATCGCCGAATCCCATGCTGTCGTAATTAACGCTAAAGGCATGATTTCCGGTGGCGCCGCTCCACGCGGTATCCCGGAAATCGATCAGCATCGCCCAGGCGCTGCCGGCAAAGAAGACGGCGGCCAAAAGGATGGCAAAAAATAAAATTCTCATTTTTGGTCTATTCATAGTTTCCCCCTTGTCTCCAGCAAAAGTGATTGCTTGGCATTTTTCGAAGCGATTTGCCACTTTGTGATACATTTTCCATGCCAGATCCAAGTATGTTGCCGGAAACGAGCTTGGTCGGCCCTTTTTTCAGCTTTGCCAAACCGCCTGACAACCATTTTCCAAAATCGCCGCAGGTGAAAACATGTTGCGGCATGGTTGGTCCCAGGGCCTTCTATCTTAATGTATTTACAGAATATCAGGCTACCCATAAAAACCGGCATTGCCGACCTGCCTGAATCGGCCCGGTGGATACCAGGGTGCCGGATATTGCCTTGCCGCCTTAAAAAATAAAAGAATCGGATGCTATTTTTTTATCCGTCTGTGGACATCATAATGAGGGATGGGCATATCTGGGTATTTTTTTACCATTTTTAGATAAATTGCCACCCAAATATTGGATAATTTATTGCCTATTTTCCCTTCGCCCTGGCATGGCTCGACCGTGAAAAAGGGCGCCCATTGCGGCAATAGATATAAAAAGAGCGCCAGACGGCGGCGCCTTCCCTTTCCAGGTTCTATCCAAAGATGATATTTCGGTGAGCCGGCCGACGACGATGAACGGGTGGGCAAATCCGTGGCGCTCTGTCTTCGACGCCATAAAAAAAAGCAAGACGGCCGCGCATGCCGTTTTGCTTTTTTCGGTCGTTCTACGCTAAATCTGTCAGATGCTTTCCGGTTTCAGCCCGCTTTAACGTCGGTCAGACTTCTTTTTTTCAGGTAGCCGGCCATCAAGGCCAATCCGATCCCAGAGAGCACAAGGGTGGCTGGCTCGGGTACGGGTGCCGCACCGTTGAGTGCAGCTAGTGAGAAGTTGCTGTCCGTGTTATCCGTTCCCGAGCCGTATGTCGTAAAGCGCAGGTGATAAACCGGGGTTTTTTCGCTGAACTCCCAGACAACTTCGCCGTTGCCGCTGCCCAGCTCATAATTTGCACCGGTTTGAAAGGTGCCGATGCTATCCGACCAGGTATTTCCGAAAAGCTCCACCTGGGCCATTTCACCAGGATTCGAGCCAGTTGACCCATTCACTGGCAAGAACAGGTCCGTCAACCCGATCTGGGTCAGCAAGATCCCGTTTTCAATAGTTACGGTCATAACCTCCCTGTTGGTACTCGTTCTCGCAGAATCGATTTCATCGTCTTCGTCACCCCATATGCCCAGGCCGTCACCAGGCCACCAGCCCAGGCCGGAGCCACTGCCTTCTTGCATGGAAACTTGCACATTGCCAAATCCATTATAATTTACCGTAAAATTAGGCACATCTTTCAAAGGCGAGCCGCTCGACGCTTGATTTTGGTTCCAACATTCGTCCCGAAAGTCAATCGCCCAGGAACTCACATCGCTCAAGGATTTCGCCGTCGCTTGCGCATTGGCAGCCCAAAAATCCAAGGCCACAACAACCACCAGCAGAATTGCATACCGTCTGCAATGATGCATCTTTCACCTCTTGGAAAACCGCTCAAACGTTGTTATGTATAACATGCCTGTCCAACTGTCCCGCCTTTTTCCGCAGGCGCCATGCCTTTATGCGAAAACTCCACAGTCAGCATAAGCAAGTTACGTGCCATAATCATGAAAAAGGCGCCGGGAAATAGCCCGGCACCTTTTTGACAGGAGCGGTTCCCGATCTTTGGTGCAAAACTGCCGCATGGGTGGGCAAAAGATTTCAGGCTGCCCTTGGTCTCCCGGTCGGCTCTCCGGGGCACTGGGCCTATTTTTGGGGGGCCTGCCAATTGTTTTTCAGTCGTCAAAGTCCCCGGCAGGGCCTTTGTCGCTGTCGATGGCCGCGGCTTTGGCGCGGATTTTTTCCGGTGTCCAGTCGGCCGGATCTTCGATGCGCCCGGTTTTGGGTCCGGGATCACAGCCGTCGGCCTTTAAAATGGCGTCGATGACCAGCGGCGCCGTATCCTGGGCATTAAGTACATTGACCAGCATGTTGTAGACGAAATCCTCCACCCGCTTGACCATGCGCGCGCGGATCTCGCGCGGCTGTCCCAACAGCCTGTTTTCAAAGGGCAGGTTCAGTTTTTTGTAATTGCCGCCCCTGAGCCCGTTTTGCTCGGCATAGGCCATCATCTGTGCCCACATTTCTTCGGTGACCCCCTCGCCCTTGACCTTGATGAAGTTGCCGTCGTCGTCCAAAATGGCGTTTCCATAATCGTTGACTTCGAGTCCCCAGGAAATCATCTGCAGGGCCGTGGCCACGTTGGCCTTGGTGGTACGGGTCTGTGCGGCGATCTGGCGCAGCCGTTCGGAGCTGTTTCCGGATGTGCCGTGCTGGGCACCCGAGACGGCATAGGGTGTCAGTGCATCATGAATGCCGGCCGTCAGGTCCACCTGGATCCCCTGGCCGCTGGCCTCGATGCCGTGCGTGGTCCCGTTGTTTAAGGCAATCCAGTCCGGAAATATTCCGTGGGCATTCAGCCCCCGGATCTGAAAAAGCGCTTCTTTCTCGGTGGAAAGCCCCTCCTTGCCCTTTATTTCTCCCACCTCGGTTTCCAGCCCGGACCATGGCGGGATGAATTCACTGAGCTCCAGGTTGGCCAGCAGGTTCAGATCATCGGGCATGTGGGACGCATCGATGGCGATGGACGTCATGCCGGCGTCAAAAATGGTGGGGATTTCCACTTTGGCCGGGCCAATGTCTTCAGGCTTTTTGATCCCGTAATGATCGGCATGTACGGCCACCGGAATGGTGATCGCAAGTTCATTGCAGACTGCATCGACGATACGTGCAATGTTCCAGTAATTGACGGCACAGTAAGCCGAGGCACCGCCTTCTGAGCGCGCGATCTCGATGATCAGTGCGGCATTGGCACGCTGGGCCGCCCGAAGTGCGCCCCGGATGACAAACTGATTGCGTCCGTTGGCAGCCATGGCGATGGCATGCCCTTTGGCCAGCATGCCACGGTCGATAAAGCGTCCGCTGACAAGTAGGGCTTTGGAGTTGGGGAACAACCGTACCACATTCGGCGGCCGGCCGACATTCAATGCACGCTCAAAATCTGTCTGTCCGGTTTTTTTCTGCAGGTTCATGATTTTCTCCTTAAATGCGGTTTTGCGTTTTCGTAAAGCTGATGTTCCGGCATTTTTCTGAATGAATCTTGCCGCCCTTCGCGGATAATTGTACGTCGCTTTTTTTGCAGCATCTCAAAAACCTCCGGCAACGGGTTGCCAAAGGAGCGCCATATGTGTTTCGGTGAAGCAACATGGTGCATCCGGGGAGAAAAGCCATTGGGTCGGTCGGCGTTAAGAATTTCAAGCTGTTTGAGGAGCTTGCGACAACGTTCTTGAAATTCAGCCGAGCGACCCGATGGCGCCGGAGGATGGACCCGAGAGCGAAGCCGAAACACATACGGCGCGGAGCTGCCGGAATTTAATGACAACTTACCTTTTTTTATCCACCAGGAACACCAGGATGCACCGAAGCCTCTCCTGACTGTATCTTCGTGAACAATTGAACTGAACGTCATTTGTTTTTTGTCCACCTTCGTGGATGACGCGAACCGGGCGGCGCGGCGCAAACGCCATCATGCCATAGCCCGCTTTCGCCAGTATGCCACGGCCGCGGCCACACCGCAATGGTCGTTGGACGCTACCACGTCGAAGCGGGCCCTGAGTTCGGCCGGTGCATTGGCCACCACGACACCGGTACCGGCCCACTGAAGTAAATCGATGTCATTGTAGTCGTTTCCCACCGCCAGTATGTTATGCACCGAAACACCCAGGCAGCGCGCCAGCCGGGCTGCAGTGCGGGATTTTGAGACTTCCGGTGCAAAAATTTCAACCCACACGGATCGCTGGTCCAGCGGTGATGTCGTCCGGATAACAGAAAAGTCGCCCAGCTGTCGCTGGATTTTGCGGAAAACGGCCGGTCCGTTTTGAGGCGGCATCACGGCGAGCAGCTGACAGGCGGCGCCGGACCATTGGCCGGCATCTTCCATAGGCTCGCAAAAAGGCCGGTAGAGCTCGATGCGATGTTCGAAATCCGGGTTCAAGCCGCCGGCCCGGCGATAGGCAAAATGGTGATTCTGCGGCACACGCCGATGGATCATGAAGTCCAACCCCAACTGTTCGAGCACGCCGGCCGCCCGTCGAACCTGGTGCACACCGAGTTCACCGCAGCGCAGGGTTTCATCCTCCGGCAGGCGTGTGATGCCGGCGCCGTTGGAAAAAACGATGAAGTCCAGCGGCAGCGGCGCCCGGTTTTCCCTCCGCAGCGAGTACAGTGAACGTCCCGTGGCCAGCACTCGAACGACGTTGGAGTCTTTCAGATCTTCGAGGGCCCGGATGTCCCCGGAGCTGAGCGTGCCGTCCGAACGACGCAGCGTACCGTCGTAATCGGTGATAAACATTCTCCGCACACCGGCGGACGTTTGGCCCGCCATTTTCCAGGTCCGGATATCAAAGGGCCTGCGCGGTGCATGAAGCCGGTTTTGCATGTTTGGCAGTATAATCAGGGAAACCGGCAGGGTCAATAGGCAGGTTGTCCGGATAAAAAATCTAGAGGACTAGATCTCTATACTTGACAGATGACAGCGCAATCCTTTAAAAACATACTGCGCATTATCGGCGCATCTTTTTTCACAATCAAGGTTGGGTGAATCCGTCATGAAGTCATTGGGAATTTTGAGTTTTCTATTCAAAAAAGAACACCAGGTCGAAGTCCTGATCAACGAATACCTGAAAACCTTTACTGTCACGCAGGAAAAATTTCTGGAGGCTTTTCAAGCCTGCCTGAAAAGCCCGCGTGGGGAAACCATTGATTTTTTGATTTCCCAGACCCATAAGTTTGAATCCAAGGCCGACGACATCCGCGAGGAGATTAAATCTCTGATGTACAGCAAAGCACTGATTCCCGATTCACGGGGCGACATCATGGGCCTGCTGGAATCCATCGACCAGATCCCGCATTTCTTCGAACACGTGCTGTACATGATTCAGACCCAGGAGCTGCATATACCCAACTTTCTGATCCCGGATGTCAAAGAGCTCATCCGGATCAGCATCGAATGCTGTGAACTGAATGTAAAGCAGGTAACCGCTCTGATGCAGCAAAAAGACGGCATCCGTGCACTGATGAAAACCATCGATACCAACGAGAGCCATTGTGACCACTTTGAAAGGACCATGATCACCAAGCTGTTCGACTCCGACCTGGACCCCTTTCTCAAGCTGCAGCTCAAGGAACTGATCGTGGAGATCGGCAACATTTCGGACCAGGCCGACCGTGTATCCCGGCGCATCAACATCATCAGCATGAAAAGGCGACTGTGATGTTTCACCTGTTGGGGGGGATTTTCCTGGGATGGTCGCTGGGTGCCAACGATGCGGCCAACGTGTTCGGCACGGCCGTGACCTCGCGTATGGTCAGGTTCTGGACGGCCGCCGCGCTGGGTGCCCTCTTTGTCGTGGCCGGTGCCGTAATCTCCGGCCAGGCCGGCATTCGGACGCTGGCCGGCCTCACGCACATGCGTCTCGATCAGGCCGTCACGGCCTCTTTGGCCGCGGCACTGACCGTGACCCTCATGACGCTTTTAAGTCAGCCGGTTTCCACTTCGCAGGCCGTGGTGGGCGCCATCATCGGCATCGGTCTGCTGAATGGCCAGCTCAACCTGACGGGATTGGGAAAAGTCGTCACCTGCTGGGTGGGTACGCCACTGGGTGCGGCAGCGATCACGCTGGTGCTTTACCGCAGCTTGGGATATCTGCTGAACCGCTCCCGGTTGAACATGTTCCAGTCCGATGCCCTGATCCGGGCCTGCATGCTGGTGGCCGGATCCTACGGCGCCTACGCGCTGGGCGCCAACAACGTGGCCAATGTGACCGCTGTTTTCGTGGCCGCCGGCATGATCACCGTGTTTAGCGCCACTTTGATCGGCGGCATCAGCATCGCACTGGGCATCGTCACTTTCAGCCGTCCGGTCATGGAAACGGTGGGCAAAAAACTGGTGACGCTCGACCCCTTCTCCTCGCTGATGGTCGTACTGGCGTTGGGAATCACCGTGCACATCTACACCCTGGTCGGCGTGCCGGTGTCCACCTCCCAGGCGGTGATCGGCGGCGTACTGGGTATCGGGCTGGTCAAGGGCGTCAACACGGTCAACCGCCGCACGCTGAAGAATATCCTGCTGGCATGGGTGATGACGCCGCTGATTGCCTGTTTTTTCTCCATGGCCATCAATTTTGTGTCGCACCTGCAATACGTGCCGCCGATCTGAGCCGGTTTTTAAAGGCGCGGCATGGATGCTTCATGTAGACGAGAGCGAAGTCGGAAGTCTTGTAGCCTGAAACTATCGGGGCTTGATTGAGACGAAACCAAAATGGTGCGCAACTCCCTGATCGTGTTCGACATGGACGGCGTTTTGGTCGACGTCGGCGGCTCCTACCGCGAAGCCGTACGCCACGCGGCCGCGTGTTTTTTGGCGCCGGCGTCCGCCGCCCACAATCTGCCGCAGCCACTGTTTTCGCTTTCCGATCTGGCCGCGGTCAAACAAAGCGGGGGACTGAACAATGACTGGGATCTGACATGGCGGGTGATTACGCTGCTCTTCACGCAGGTCGAACTGCCGGAGGGCCCGAGCCGTGCCGCAGATCCCTGGCAGCGCTACCGGGAAACCCTTGCACGATGCAACGTTGCGAAACTGGGACGCTTTCTGACACAGCATGCGCATCCCCTTTCGACACTGCTGGCGGCAGTCGGCAGCGCAAAAGATCGTTTCGTCGACAGTCTCTATGAGAATGACGTGGGCAGCGGCAACGTGATCAAGCAGATTTTCCAGGAGATCTATCTGGGAGGGAAACTTTTTACCGCAACCTACGGTCTTCGGCCTCAGATGATCAGCGGCCGCGGCCTGATCACCAACGAGACGCCGCTCATCGAAAGAGGACTGCTCGAAAAGCTGGCCGCCCGGCACGTACTGGCGGTGGCAACCGGCCGCCCGGCTTCCGAAGCCCGGTACGCCCTGAAGCGTTTTGGCGTACGGGCGCTGTTTGCGACTGTCCTGACGCTGGACGACTGCCTGCGCCATACAGCCGAGGTCTACCGCCGTACGGGCAGAAAAATTTCTTTTTGTAAGCCATCGCCCTACATGCTGGAGACCATCGCCGGGCAGGTCGCGGATCGTGTTGCAAAACGCTTTTACATCGGGGATCTTCCCGACGACGTGGCGGCGGCTAAAGCCGCACGCACGCCTTACGAGAGTATCGGGCTACTGGCCGCCTCGCCGGACAGGGAAACACTGCGCAACGACCTTGCGCTGGCCGGGGCGGACCACATCATTGAAACCGCCGACGAATTGGCGGCGCTGCTTCTCTAACTCGACTGGGCGTGTTTTAGGCGGTATCAGCAGACCATCTTGCCGGGTACAATGATGCTCTTGTAGTTCTCGGTGTTTTGGACGAAGGATTCAAAATCTTTTTCAAGCAAAAACCGTGAAATCATACGGTTGACAACATCGGCGGTGTCGACCCGGTAACGACCCCTTTGGTCCCGGCCGGCCAGTTGCTTGGCCTTTGCGACGACCGTTCTCAGAGATGCGGTGGTCATCTCAACGGTGGCATTGACAACGATGGTATCTGCGGAACGTTTCATGGAGCGTTTTCTCCGTTTGCAAATGGAAAATCAGGGAACAGGGGGGAGCTTGGCAGTCCGCGGTGTATGGCAGCAGAATCGCAGCACGCACAAAACGAACCCTCTGTTCTGCGCAGGGCCCAGGCAATCCCGCACATCCATAGCGCAGATATCACGCAAAGACAAGCTTTCCGGACGCTATAGTTTTCCAACAACGCTTTGGACACTGCAAAAGAAGCGTCTGTGGGACAAGGGCGGCAAACCGATGCAGCGTCGAAATTTCTTGACAAGCTGAAACCGCAATTCTATTTTTCCAGCTATCGGTGGGCTGGGAATTGACAGGGGCCTTGGTGGCCCAGGAAATGCAACCCGAGAAAAGGAGGCACGATGATGAAAAAAACCGCTGCACTATTTGTTGGAATCGGATTGCTGGCACTGCTGTTTGCCGGGTCCGCCATGGCCAAACAGAAGGTGGTCGTTTACACCTCACTGGAAAACGAGGAAATCGTCGACTATCTCAACTTCGCCAAAAAAGAGCTTCCCGACCTGGACATCCAGGCCATCCGTCTGTCAACCGGCGAGCTAGGTGCACGCATGATGGCGGAAAAGGACAATCCGCAAGCCGATTGCATCTGGGGCTGGGCCGTCACCAACATGGCCGGGTTCGTTCCCAAGAAAATGCTGAAACCTTACAAGCCCACCGGATGGGACAAAATTCCGGCACACTTCAAGGATCCCAAAGGCTACTGGACTGCCATGGACCTTTACGCCGCGGCCTTTGTCATCAACACCAAAGTTATCAAAGCTAAAAATCTGCCCATGCCCAAGGGTTGGAAAGACCTGCTCAATCCGGCCTACAAAGGCCTCTTGATCATGCCCAACCCGGCCAGTTCGGGCACGGGTTTTCTGCAGGTCGCCAGCCTGCTGGAAATGTTTGACAAGCAGTACAAAAACAAACCCGTTGCGCAGAACAAAGCCTGGGGCTTTCTGGACAAGCTGGACAAGAATATGGGCCAGTACATCAAAAGCGGCTCCAAGCCGGCCAAGCTGACCGCCGCCGGTGAATACGCCATCGGCTGTTCTTTTGCCTTTGTCTATTCTTCGCTCAAGAAAAAGGGGTTCCCGGTGGTCATGGTGTTGCCGGAAGAAGGTGCCGGCTATGAACTGGAGGCCAACGCACTGCTGGCGGGTGCAAAACACGAAGCCGCCGCCAAAAAATTCCTGAACTGGGCCATCAGCAAAAGCGCCATGCAGCGCTACGCCAAATTCAAACTCGGGGTCACCTATCCCGGCATCCCCGGACCAAAAGACCTGCCGGCGTTAAGCTCGATCAAACTGGCGCCCATGGATTTTCCGTGGCAGTCCAAAAACCGGCCGAAGATCCTGGAAGTCTGGCAGCAGCACTTTTTGAAGTAAACTTTCTTTCAACAGGCGCCGGTGAGACGCCACCGGCCCGCGGGGCTGGTCCCGCCCGGTGGGGTCTTGCCGCCGTTTTTTTGATATTTCAATTGTCTATACAACTAAACTGCCACCAAATCCGATTGTGGCGCGTACGTTCCGCAATGGATGCATACCCAGGAGAAGAAACACCGACAAATGTCCAAAGAACTGGTCATCGACAACATCAGCAAGCATTTCGGTTCACTGGTGGCGCTGGATCAGGTCAACCTAACCATTGAACCCGGCGAATTCGTTTGTTTTCTGGGGCCTTCAGGATGCGGCAAGACCACCCTTTTGCGCATCATCACCGGATTCGAACAGCTCACCTCCGGCAATATCATCTACAACGGTCGTGTGATCAATGATGTCATTCCGCAGAAGCGCGAATTCGGCATCGTTTTTCAGTCCTATGCCCTGTTTCCGAACATGACGGTCAAACAGAATATCGCGTTCGGGCTTAAAATGCGCAAAATGCCCAAAGATGAAATTGACCGCCGGGTGGAGGACATCCTGAAGCTTATGGGCCTGTCCGGCTGGCACGGACACTACCCTTCTCAGCTGAGCGGCGGACAGCAGCAGCGTGTGGCTCTGGGAAGGGCACTGGCCATCAAGCCCAGTGTGCTGCTGCTGGATGAGCCGCTGAGCGCGCTGGATGCGAAAATCCGTATCCGTCTGCGCACGGTGATCAAACGCCTGCAGCACGAACTCGGGATTACTATGATCTACGTCACGCACGACCAGGAAGAGGCGCTGGCCATGGCCGACCGTGTGGTGATCATGCGTGACGGGCAGTTCCGGCAGGTCGGCTCGCCCTGGGAAATCTACAAAAACCCGAAAAGCAGCTTCATCGCCGAGTTTGTGGGGACCTCCAACTTTATGGCGGCCCGCAAAACCGACGGCCGGGTAAAATTCGGCCAAATCGCGTTTCGGGTCCCGGCGGCGGCTGAGCTTCCCGGTGACAACGTGTATCTTGCCATCCGGCCGGAGAACATTGAAATCGTCGGTGTCACCATCGACGCCGATGACTGTGAGGCCGCCAATATCGTTGAGGTAAGCGTCGAGGTCGTAAACTTTCTGGGCCCGGTCGTGCGTCTGACTTTTTTCCTGGACGGCGAGGAGATGCTGGTGGAAATCACCGAAAAACGCTTCGAAAAAACAGGAATCCGGCGCGGCGACAAACTGAAGCTGTATTTTCCGCCGGATGCTTTTCACGTGTATTCGGAAATGTTCAAAAAACTGATTTAACGCACAACGCGCGGGGAAGATCCATTCGCCGTTGCAGCACCGGCAAATGAGATGAAGCGGTTGATCAGCAGCCACTGCATCTTGCCGGCAGCGGGCGCTGAAACAGCGAAAAATCCCCCTGCATTTGCCAATCAAGAACTCAGGAAGAACTGAATTTGCCCATGGATACCCCTACTGCTGAACCCGATGCTCCGGAAACATACGCCGTTCCGGCCGGCCGCCTGGAAACGGACCGTTTCGTCATACCGGCAGTCACGATTTTCATCCTCCTGCTGCTGGGTTTTTTCATGCTCTTTCCGCTTACTTCTATTTTGCGGCTCAGTTTTTTCAAGGGCGGACACTTTGCGCTGCACAACTTTACACTGATCAATTTTCACAAGTACTTCACCACTTCCTACACCTTGAATGCGCTGTGGCACAGCCTGTACGTTTCGGTCGCCACCACGCTGATCGTTACCGTCGTCATATTCTTTTTCGCCTACGCCCTGACGCGCACCACGATTCCCGGGAAAACGTTTTTCCGCAACCTCATCATGATGCCGCTGGTGGCGCCTTCCATCATGCAAGCCCTGGCCTTGATCTACCTGTTCGGGCGCAACGGCATCGTCACCGCACACCTGCTGCATACGAATTGGAACATCTACGGGCCGGTGGGCATCATCGTATCGGAAGTGCTTTACTGCCTGCCGCATGCTTTTGTCATATTGTTCACCACCCTTTCCGCCGTGGACATTCGTCTGGACGAAGCGGCCGAAAGCCTGGGGGCATCGCCCTTCAAGGTCTTTACGCGTATTACTCTGCCATCAGCCAAGTACGGGATTTTCAGCGCCGCCGCACTGACGTTCAACCTGACGATTACGGATTTCGGAAACCCGGTGGTCATCGGCGGCAACTACAACGTGCTGGCCACCGAAATCTACGCCCAGGTGACCAACCTGTATCGTTTTGATCTGGGCGCGACCATCAGCATTATTCTGCTGGTGCCCTCGCTGATGGCTTTTATGCTCAACTACTATATTTCGCGCAAAACGTTCTCCATGATCAGCGGGGCTGCCAAACCGGTTATCCCGCCCTCCCGGCCGTTTAAAAAAAGCGCCTTTCTGTCGTACTGTTCGCTGCTTTCGTTTTCCATTATCGTCGTATTCGCCACCGTAATCATCGGCTCTTTCGTCAAGACCTGGCCCTACGACTGGACCCTGACGCTGGCGCACTATCATTTTCCTTCCATCGGCGGCTATTCGGCCATCTGGACAAGCCTGTGGATTGCCCTGGTAGTGGGTCTCGGTGGCGCCTTTATCACCTTGGTGGCCGGCTATGTCATGGAAACCCGGCGGCCCTTCCTCAAGCAGCCGCTGTACCTGCTTTCGGTCATGCCGGCGGCCATCCCCGGGCTGGTCATGGGCCTGGGATATATCCTGGCCTTCAACAAACCGTACTACGTTTTCTACGGCACCCCCTGGATCGTCGTTATCTGCGTCATTATCTCGAATTTCACGCTGGGCATTCTGTCGAACATATCCAGTTTGCGGAACATCGATCCGTCCATCGAGGAAGCATCCATCAGTTTGGGCGGAGACAGCCTGCGGACGTTTTTCAAAATCATCTTCCCGCTTTCCAAGGTTGCATTTTTCCAGAACTTTCTGTACTTTTTCATGCGCTCCATGACGACCATCAGCGCCGTTATTTTTCTGGTATCCGCTTCGGTGCACCTGGCGGCCATTGAAATCATCATGCTGGACAATGACGGCTGGACCGCCAGTGCGAATGCCATGTGCACCTGCATTATCGCCATTGTACTGGTGATGCTCGGCATCCTGCACTTCGTATCTAAAAAAATCGGGAGGCAGACCTCCTCCCTGGTACCCGTAGATGCATAGGGTGAGAGGGTCCCTAGAGGATACGCTTTGAAAATCGTCGATCCGGCCAATCCGATCCCCAAATACCTGCAGATCAGCCGCTGGCTGAAAGAGCTGATTCAGTCCGGCCGCTTTAAAACCGGAGATAAGCTTCCCTCAGAAATTGAACTCTCGCGAATGTGCGACGTCAATCGCAATACGTTGCGTCAGGCCATTGCCGAGTTGGTGTCCGAGGGCATGCTCGTCAAAAAAAGAGGCACCGGTACATTTGTCGCAGCCACCGAACCTGTGGCGCTGACCCACAAACTGACGCGCATCTCCAGTTTCCGGGATGACCTGCGCGAAATCGGCGGTCGGGAAAAAACACGCCTGCTGAAAAAAGGCCTGGGAAAGGCCCCTGCACCCGTGGCACGTGCCCTGGTGCTGGGTGAACAAAACCACGTCGTTTCCATCCGGCGGTTGCGCATTGGAAACGGCATCCCGCTGATTTACGAAGAGAGTTTTCTGCAGGCTGACATGTTTGCCGGCATCCTCGGCCATGACCTCACCGGATCCATGTACGAGCTGCTTTCCGAAAAGTTCAACGTCGTGCTGGCACGCAGTGAGCAGAGCATCCGGGCCGTAAATCTGAACCGGCGAATTGCCGGCTACCTGTCTGTGGCCCCTAAATCGGCCGGCTTTTTCATGCAGAGCCTGACTTTCGACGAAAACAACATTCCCATTGAGCTCCTGTACTCATACTACCGGGGGGACAAATACATTTTCGAAATCGAACTGGGAAGGTATCATCTGCGTGACGAAAGCCTCTGACCCAGTTTACAGTTGACAAAAAAGAGCAGGTTGGTTAAATTGTAGCCTGTCTATACATCTATAACACTTGAGCCCATTTTTAAACGCTCAGAGGAGGACGTTATGCAAAGCAAGAACCTGATGGAAAAACTGGTGGAAGTCAGCCCGGGCATGGAGATCTGGTGGGATTCTTCGCCGGTGATTTTCGACAACTGGTGCCGCAAGATGCTGGCCGATGCACCTGCCGAAGATGCCGCGCTGTGGAAACAGTTTTTTGCCAGGATGTACAATCTCGACGACCCCCAGTCCCAGCTTTTCCGGGGCGTGACCACCAATCCTCCGCTTTCGCTGCAGGCCATCCAGGATAACGTGCCCATGTGGGAGCAGATCGCCCAGGACATGATTCACCGGAACCCGGGGATCGACAAGGAGGGCCTCTTCTGGATGCTCTACAAAGAAGTCGTCCGCCGGGGATCGGAGATGTATCTGCCGCTGTTTGAGGCCAGCCACCACAAGGAGGGATACCTTTCCGGGCAGGTGGATCCGCGCAGTGTATTCGATGCCGATGCCATGCTGCAACAGGCACTGGAACTCGCCGCCATCAACCCCAATGTCATGATCAAGGTTCCCGGTTCCAGCCAGGGCTACGGGGTGATCAAAGAACTGACGGCCAGAGGCATTGCCACCAACAATACCCTGACCTTCATTCTGCCGCAGCTGATGGACTGCGCGCGTTCGGTCAAAGAGGGGCTTGAAATCGCGAAAAAAAACAACGTCGACCTGACCCGCTGGCGCTCGGTGATCACACACATGGAGTCGCGCTACGGCGATTTGGGGGGCCTGCGTGATTTTGCGAAAGAAGCCGGCGTCGAACTGAGCGAAGGAGATGTGCGCCTGGCCGAACTGGCGATTTTCAAGAAGGCCTACCGCCTGCTGAAGGAGAACGATTACCCCAGCAAAATGCTCTCCTGTTCGCTGCGACTGGGCCCCACCGTCAACGGCACAGTCAATCTCTGGCACCTGGAGGAAAAAACCGGCGCCGACATTGTCGTCACCTGTCCGCCCAAATTCATCGCCCAGCTCCTCACATTCAAGGATCGTGACAAAGTCGTCTTTGAAAAAGATCGTATCTGGCAGGATATCCCCGCCGACGTCATGCAGAAATTGATGCGTGTCCCCTACTTTGAGCGGGCTTATGCCGAAGACGGATACAGCCGCAGTGAATACAACAGCCATCCGGCATTGATCCGAACTGCTGAACAGTTTTCCAAAGCAACCAATGAAATGGTGGAATTTGCCTCCAACTGTCTGGCAAAAAGCGCCTAAACCTCGTAACGCGTCACAGTGTTAATTCGACCGTGGTGTTATAAGATGCCAAACTTCTTCAGGCCAAGGAGGCGAATCATGAAAGTTGGTGTACTAAAGGAAATTAAAACCAAGGAAAACAGGGTTGCCATGACGCCGGCCGGTGTCGAGCAGATGGTATCACGCGGGCATGACGTCTTTGTCGAAACCCAGGCGGGCAAAGGTTCGGGATTTTCGGATGCCGACTACCAGAAGGCCGGCGCCAGGATCGGTCAATCCGCCGAACAGCTCTACGCATCCTGCGATATGATCATGAAAGTCAAAGAACCTCTGCCGGTCGAGTACGACCTGGTACGGGAGGGACAGATCCTGTTCACCTATTTTCATTTCGCGGCCAACGAGAAGCTGACGCAGGCCATGGTGGATGCCAAATGCATCGCCATTGCCTATGAAACCGTTGAAATGCCCGACCGCTCGCTGCCCTTGCTGATGCCCATGAGCGAAGTCGCCGGGCGCATGTCCATTCAGGAGGGCGCCAAATATCTCGAAAAAACCTTTGGCGGTAAGGGAATCCTGCTCAGTGGTGTGCCGGGCGTCGAACCCAGCTCAATTCTGGTGATCGGCGGCGGCATCGTGGGCACCAATGCGGCCAAGCTGGCCTGCGGCATGGGCGCTAAGGTGCACATCATGGACACCAATATCAATCGCCTGCGCTATCTGAGTGATATCATGCCGGCCAACTGTTTCCCGCTGGTTTCCAGCCCGGCGGCGATCCGTGAACTCCTGCCGCGGGTTGACCTGGTCATCGGCGCTGTTCTGATCCACGGTGCCAAGGCCCCCAAGCTGATCACCCGCGATATGCTGCAGCTCATGAAACCGGGCTCTGTGATCGTCGATGTGGCCATTGATCAGGGTGGCTGCATTGAAACCGCCCACCCTACGACCCATGACGATCCAATTTATGAAGTCGACGGTATCGTGCATTACTGCGTGGCCAACATGCCCGGCGCCGTATCGGTGACCTCCACCAAGGCGCTAACCAACGCCACGCTTCCCTATGCCATCGAAATTGCAGACAAGGGCTACAGACAGGCCGCATTGCAGAACAATGCCATCGCCAAGGGTATCAACATCATCGACGGCAAAATCACCTACCACGGTGTTGCGGATGCTTTCGGCATGCCCTATACGCCGCTGGAAGACGTGGTATAATGGGCCAATGTATTGCAAAAAGATGCCAAGGAACCTGCAAAACGAAATTCAAAAGCCAAAAAGGAGATCCACCATGAAAGAGCTGAAAGACTGGTTCGTGCCCTGGCTGACGACTGCCAGAAAATACGACCCGAGCATTCTGGATGTCGCTTGGGCGCATCCGGACCACGCCCGGCTGATGCTCAACGAAAACCCCATTCCGCCATCCGAAAAGGTCGTGCAGGCCGTGGCCGACGCCGTCCGGATGGGCAACCGCTATCCCGACAGCATGAAACGCCTGCGCGCGAAAATCGGTGCGCAGTACGACCTGGGACCAGACAACGTCGCCCTGTGCAACGGGTCTTCAGAGGTCATCGATGCCATGATGCGTGTTTTTATGCAGCCCGGTGACGAAATCATCATGTCGGACCCCACCTTTGGACTTTTCCCGCCCCGGGCTGAGCTGTGCGGCGGCAAGGTGGTCCAGGTTCCGGTGCGCGAATCAGATCTGCAGTACGATGTGGACGGCATGCTGAACGCCATCAATGAAAAGACCAAGCTGATCCTGGTGATCAATCCCAACAACCCCACCGGCGTCTTCATCGACGATGCGGATCTCGAACGGTTCTGCAAAACCGGTATCCCGCTTTGCATCGATGAGGCATACAAGGACTACAACCCGGAAATTCCGTCGAAGGCATCCCTGATCAAGGAATACCCGCATGTGTTTCTGTCGGTCACTTTTTCCAAGGCCCACGGCTTTGCCGGCATCCGTTTCGGCTATGTGCTCGGAACCGAGGAAATGATCAAGGCCTTCAACACCATGTTCCTGCCCTGGAATGTCAGCCTGATGTCCATGGCGGCCGCCGAAGCCATTATCGACAATCCCGCAGAAATCCAGGCCAAGGTGGCACACAACAATCGCTGGATGAAAAAATTTTACGAAGCAGCGCAGGGAGTCGGCCTCAAACCCTATCCGGCCCATGGTAATTATATGCTCATCGATGCCTCCATGAGCGGCAGAACCACGGCCGAAATTTTGGCGGCGGCCATCGAAATGGAAAAGATCTACCTGAAGAAAATCGGCAAAATTCACGGCAAAGACGGTTTCTTCCGGGTCACTCCGGGGCTGGATGAAGAAAACGAAAAGTTTCTTCGTTTCCTGCACAACTACTTCGGCAAATAACACCTTCAAAGATTCGCGGAGGCTGCATCCAGGCGACACGTCGCGGCTTGCACCGCGGCGTGTCGCAAAAAACTGCTTGCCAGAAACGGGTCTTACGTGCTTAAAGACTCCGGTGCGGACGAATGCGGACAGCACGGATGATACCCCGTCATGCCCGTGGCCGTCCCATGACCGGCGACGCTACACCACCAACGCCGCTTTCGCAAAACCCAACCGCACAGGTGACGCCCATGCAATTTCCCATCGACCTTACGGCTTACAAACCGCTTGAACTCCGCTCCGACCAGGATGCACTGAGCGCCGCGCAGGAATCCCGGCTTTCCGAAAACATTCAACTGGTGCGCGACAGCATTATATTCTTTACCGCATATGCCAATGCCCGTGGGCTGGGCGGACATACCGGCGGGCCTTACGACATCGTGCCCGAGGTGCTCATCATCGATGCCTGCATGCGCGCCGACACCTCCATTTACCCGGTTTTCTTTGATGAAGCCGGCCACCGTGTGGCCATCCAGTACCTCATGGCGGTGTTGCACGGTTACATGCCGGCGGAAAAACTGCTGCACTATCGCGAATTCGGCCACGGCCTTTACGGACACCCCGAACGTGACGATACGGCCGGCATCTTTTTCAGCTCCGGCCGTCTGGGGCACCTGTGGAGCTACGTCAACGGCATCGCTGTTGCGAATCCGGACCGGACCGTCGTATTGTTCGGCAGCGACGGTTCCCAGCAGGAGGGCTCGGATGCCGAAGCGGCCCGCTGCACCGTGGCCCAGAACCTGAATATCAAACTGCTGCTGGATGCCAACGATGTTACCATCGCCGGCCATCCCAGCAAGTACATGCAGGGTTTTTCACTTGCCAAGACCCTTTCCGGCCACGGCCTGCCCGTCGATACCGGAGACGGCGAAGACTACGCCGGATTGTTTCAGCGCATCCGCGGCGCCTTGCACCAGAAGGGACCGCGGGCGCTGGTCAATACGCGCAGCATGGCCATCGGTGTCAAGGGCATCGAGGGGCTCCCCAAAGGCCATGACGTCATCCCGGTGGAACTGGCCGCAGACTATCTGGCAGCCCACGGACGCGAGCAGGCCGTGACGATGCTTTCGACGGCCGCCAAAACCTCCAGCCCGTCCGCCTTTCTGGGAAGCACGGCCGAAAAGGCCAAGAACCGCGACAATTTCGGCAAATTTGTCTGTGAAATGCTGGAAAAGATGCCCGACCGTCAACACCGCGTGCGGGTGGTGGATTCGGACCTGGAGGGCTCCTGCGGCCTGCACCACATCCGCAAGGCCTTTCCGGAAATCTACATTTCCGGCGGCATCATGGAGCGCAACAACTTCTCGCTGGCGGCCGGTTTCGGCGCCGAAAAGGGCCGCCAGGGCATCTTCGGTACTTTTTCAGCCTTCATGGAGATGGTAATCTCCGAAATCACCATGGCGCGCCTGAATCGTGCCAACGTGCTGGCCCACTTTTCCCATGCCGGGGTCGACGACATGGCCGACAACACCTGCCATTTTGGCATCAACAATTTCTTCGCCGATAACGGATTGGGAAAAGACGATGCCACGCGCCTCTATTTTCCGGCCGACAGCCATCAGATGAAAGCCGTCATCGAGACGGTCTTTACCGATCCCGGACTGCGGTTCATCTTTTCCACGCGCTCGGCCACACCCTACATCCTGGCCGAGAACGGCCGGCCGTTCTTCGACGACGGCTACCGTTTCGAACCCGGGAAAGACGAGCTCATCCGCGAAGGCGACAGGGGGTATATCGTTACTTACGGCGAAATGCTCTACCGCTGCCTGGATGTGGTGGAGCATCTCAGAAGCGAGGGCATTGCCGTCGGTCTGGTCAACAAGCCCACTTTGAATGTGCCCGATGAAGACATGCTGAAAAAGGTCGGCGGCGCTGACTTTGTGCTGGTGGTGGAAACCCAGAACGTGAAAACCGGCCTGGGCACACGCTACGGCACCTGGCTGCTGGAGCGCGGCTACAGCCCGCGTTACGCCCACCTGGGCACGTGCCGGGAAGGCCACGGCGGCCTTTACGAACAGATTCCGTACCAGGGCATGGGACGCAAAGACATTCTCGCCAGGGTCCAAGACCTGCTGTAAATGTCGCGCGGAGAATATTCCTTTTTTATCCGAAATAGAATAAACTGGAGTTTCACGAAAATTCTGCGGCGGATAGTTGAAATACTCCGTACAGAAGGCATCAGATCCCTTGGCTTTAAAATTCTGCAAGAGACCGTCTATCGCCGCATGTTTTTATTCGCACGGCGGGTTGACACGCCAGGACCCAAAGCGACAACCTCTTTTCCGGTTGTCTGCAGTTTACTCGGCATTGCGGACATACCGGCCTACTGCGAATTCTCCCGGGGAGAAAGCCCGTTAACCGTCCGCCGCCGGCTTGCCGCCGGGCACATATGTTTCGTTGCGCGTCGCAACGGCCGCATCGTGCACGCCCGCTGGGCGGCATTCCGCAACGTATGGATCAACTATCTGAACTGTCCCTTGTCCGTGGCTGCTGACGAGGTCTACGTTTACGCGTCACACACCGCTTGCGACATGCGCGGCCGCAACCTCTCACCCACATGTGCCGACTGGATGATTCAGAACCTTAAGAGACGCGGATATCGGCGTTTGCTGGCCGTCGTGGTGCCGGAAAACAAGTGGGGGGTACGCGCCATTCAAAAGGCCGGCTATCACCAACTCAGCACTCTGGGATACATCCGTATCGGACCGTGGCGGCATGATTTTTTTCGTGCCTCCAATATGCCGGTAATCCCCGGTAAATCGGTATTGACGGAAAGGGCCAGATGGCTCCTCTCGCCAGGGCGATTCACCCGGATGCCACCGTGGTTACCACCATCGGCAGCGAACACACCGCTCGTTGAAAACCCTGGAGACCACACGCAATGAAAAAGCGCACATGCTTCGAGAACTCCCCCCTAACGGTCTTGCGGTGCTCAATTGTGATGACCTGAATGTGCGTTGGATGGCCGCACAGACGCCCAGCTTCGAAAATGCCATTATTGCAGTAAGCACGGCTTCCCGTCCGTTCGATGATCTGTAGACGTTCGTTTGTCAATGGTTCCCCGCCGGTACGAAACAGGCTTCCCGAGATGTCATAGCCTCGTTCCTCGGCAGCCCTGCAAACACGCACTGCCGATGCGACATTGGTGTCCAAAAGTCCAGGTTTTCGGGATGCCGCCATCAGCGACAAGTGATACGCCACTTTGCGCGCGAGGTCCAACGGCACATAAACCGCCTTTGGCAACGAATGTCCTGAAAGTCGGGCGGTGAGGAAGGCAATTTGTGCAAAGATCGCACTTCGCAGGGATGCACCGCGAATTCCGGGAATATTCTGGCAAAACCATATTCCCGGACCGGCGCCGGCTACCCGACATGCATCTGCAAAAGGGCCACGGGAGCCGCACATTATGCCGTGTCGGTTTTACATTTTGCGCTCTGCGAAAACTGGTGTCGCAATCCACGCTGGAGGCGATGGCGGGGCGATGGCGGCCAGTTTTTGAAATTGAGGCCGAATGCCTTTTCTCCACGGCTGAGCAATGTCACGCCGCCATCACACGGTTTGCAGGCCTCCGACAATCGATGCAGGCGTTTTGGCAAGATGCAAGGCAGCGTGGCAAACATGACAGAAGACAGCCGGCATGGGGAATCATTCTTTGCCGAGGCCCTTACAAAAAAGGGCCTGCAGGAAGTCATCAATCCCTGCAGACCCTCGTTCTTTCGGTGGAGGCGGCAATCGGACTCGAACCGATGAATTGCGGTTTTGCAGACCGCTGCCTTACCACTTGGCTATGCCGCCTAAAAAAATGGAGCGGGAAACGGGATTTGAACCCGCGACTTCGACCTTGGCAAGGTCGCACTCTACCACTGAGTTATTCCCGCTCAACGTTTTTGGCTTTTTATCCATTCTTCCCTGAATTGTCAACACAAAAGTGATGTTTTCGTGCCATTGGAAAGCGGCTTTGACCAAGCGCCGGCCGAACTGGTGCGGTATCCGTTGCATTTTTTTCGCGCTGCCGCCTGGTGTACTCCTCAGATTTTCAAAAGTTTCCGGAAGCGCACGAAATAGTCGACCCCCGACCAGATGGTGAAGACCAGGGCCGCCCACAGGAAAACTCCACCGATGCGTTGGACCTGCAAGCCCCAAAAGTCGAAATGAATCATCAGCGGAATGATGGCGGCGATCTGAAATCCGGTTTTGTATTTGCCCAGGGAGGAAGCTGAAAGATCCTTTTGGCTTTCGGCGATGAAGTTCCGCAGCCCGGTGACCGCAATTTCGCGGCCGATGATGATGCATACCATCCAGGCCGGCACCCATCCAAGGGAAGTCAGCATGATAAAAGACGCCGACACCAGCAGCTTGTCCGCCAACGGGTCCATGATGCGCCCAAAAGCGGATTCCATGCCGCGCACGCGGGCCAGGTAGCCGTCCAGGTAATCGGTAATGGCGGCGGCGGAAAACAGCAGGGCGGCGACAAAGGTGCAGATACGGTTGGGGAACAAAAGCAGGATGACGATCAGGGGCACGGCGGCGATGCGGTAAAGCGTCAGAATGTTGGGGTTGCCGAAAACAGCCTTGATCCATTCTGTTCTGCTCATCTGCATTTTACCTCCCACGGCCTTAAACCGTCAGACGGATTCTACGGCATGCAAAATCCCGTGGTGCGGACGTCTTCTTTTATCTCCTCAATCTGCTGCTCGCAGGGATCCAGCCTATTCAGAAGCGCTCTGACCGATTCCCCGCGAACCGGGTGCACCAACCCCGGATCGATATCACACAGCGGCTTGAGTACGAACCGCCGCCGGTGCATGCGGGGATGTGGTACGGTCAAAAGCGGTGTTTGAATGATCTGTCGGCCGTACAGCAAGATGTCCAGGTCCAGACGGCGCGGTCCGAAACGTATCGACTTTTCACCCTGCCCGGCACTGCGCTGAATGCGCTTAAGCGCCGCCAGCAGGGCGTCGGGTGCCAACACGGTTTCGATGGCCAGTGCCAAGTTGACAAACCAATTCTGATCCTGGTAGTCCACCGGCGCCGTGCGGTAGATTTTCGACACGGCCGTCACATGGGTGCCGTCAAGCTGCGCCAGGCAAGCCACTGCATGGCGGCAATACGCCAATTTGTCGCCAAGATTGGAGCCCACCGAAATGTATGCCCTGTGCGCCGGCGCGAAGCCTGCGGTCGTATTCCCGGCGAGCGACAGAGACACCGCAGTTAAAACCCGGTGCCGCGCATGCGCTCAAGCGCTTCGGCGAGGCGCTTTTCATCCACGGTCAGAGCCATGCGCACGTAGCCCTCTCCGGGTGCGCCGAACCCGTTTCCCGGAGTTACCACGATGCCCGCACGGGTGAGCAGGTGCGTGGCGAATTGCGCTGAAGTATAGCCATCGGGCACCGCAATCCACAGGTAGAAAGTGGCCCGGGGCTTTTCCACGTGCAGCCCCAGTTCCCTCAGTCCGCCGACCAGCAGGTCGCGCCGTTGCATGTAGGTGTTGCGCATCTGCGCAACGCATTCCTGGTCGCCTTCCAGCGCCGCGATACCGGCCAGCTGGACCGCCTGGAAAGCCCCCGAGTCGATATTGCTCTTGACCTGCCCCAGTGCCTGGATAACCGCCTTGCATCCCACGGCGAAACCCAGGCGCCAACCGGTCATGTTGTAGGTCTTGGACAGGGAGTGGAATTCGATGCCCACTTCCCGGGCACCGTCGCTCTGCAAAAAGCTGGCCGGACGATAGCCTTCGAAGGCCAGCTCGCTGTATGCGGCATCATGGCACACGATGACCTCATGTTTTGCGGCAAAAGCCACCACGCGATCGAAAAAATCGCCTTCCGCCGTCGCCGAGGTGGGGTTGTTGGGGTAGTTGAGAAACATCAGGCGCGCACTTTGCGCCACGTCCGCTGGAATCGCATCCAGATCCGGCAGGAAGCGGTTGTCCGCCGTCAGGTCCATGGACACGCTGCGCCCGCCGGCGAACTGCACGCTGATGTCGTAAACGGGATAGCCCGGCGAGGGTACCAGTGCCACATCACCCGGGTTGATAAACGCCAGCGGAATGTGCGCAATGCCCTCCTTGGATCCGATCAGTGTGATGACTTCACTCTCCGGATCAAGATCGATGCCAAAACGCCGCTTGTACCAACCGGCCACGGCCCGGTTGAAACTGGCCATGCCGGTGTAGGACGGGTAACGGTGGTTGGCCGGGTCCAGGGCAGCGCTTTGCAACGCCTCGATAATGTGCGCCGGTGTCGGCAGGTCCGGGTCCCCCACGCCCAGATCGATGATGTCTGCGCCTTTTGCACGCATCACCGTTTTCTGGCGGTCAATCTCTTTAAACAGATAGGGCGGCAACTGCTTGAGCCGCTGCGACTTTTCGATTTTCATCACCGGCACTCATCCTCTCATTCAGTTCGCTTGCGCAATCGTAAGATCTAATCGTTCACTCCAGCGCTTCGGGCGCCAGGCGCCCCGTGTAAACCACCCGCGCATCGCCTTCCAGGTAAACCGACGTAAAGCTTTCCCCTTCCCGGGCAAAATGGACGTTCAGCGTGCCGCCACCCCGCGGCCGCACCTGCACCGGAGATGTCCGGCCGGCCTTGACGGCCGCCACCAGGGCTGCGGCCACAGCACCCGTACCGCAGGCCAGCGTTTCATCCTCCACGCCGCGTTCGTAAGTACGGATGGCCAGTGTGCCGTCGCTGTTCAGCGCCACGAAATTCACGTTGGTGCCGCCGGGTGCAAAGGCGTCATGGTAACGGATCTTACGCCCGATCCCGATTACATCGGCCTGATTTACATCGTCGACCAGCAATACCGCGTGCGGTACACCCGTATCGACGTGGCAGACAGCGTATGTCTTTTCTGCCAACACCACGGACAGGTCGCATTTCAGCGGTGAAGGCGCGGTCATTTTGAGGCGCACCCGACGGTCGATGACCTGCGCGGATATGGTGCCGGCCAGGGTTTCGAAAGCCAGCTGCTTGCCGGCAATCCGGTTCAGGTAGGCAAAGCGTGCCGCACAGCGCGCCCCGTTGCCGCACATTTCCGCCAGGCTGCCGTCAGCGTTGTAAAAGCGCCACCTGAAATCCACCGTCTCCGAAGGCTCCAAGAAAATCACGCCGTCGGCGCCTACTGAAAGCCGGCGCCGGCACACCCGCCGCACAAAGTCTACCGAAGATGCTTCGGAAACGGCAGTATTCCGGTTGTCGATGACGATAAAATCGTTTCCGCTGCCGCTCATCTTTGAAAATTCTACCGTTTCCACAGTCTTTCCTTCCAAAGCCGCTGTTATTCGAAAAACTTGTACAAATCCCCCTGAAACACCCCCTGCACGTCAGGCCATGAAATCCGGCAGCTGCTCCAGGGCCGTCAGGTCTGCATAGGTTTCGCGCCTGCGGATGACACCGAAGTCCCCGCCTTTGACCATTACTTCGGCGGCCCGCACCCGTGAACAGTAGTTGGAGGACATGGCAAAGCCGTAGGCGCCGGCGCTCATGACGGCCAGCAGTTCACCGGGGGAAAAATCCGGGAGTTCGCGCTCGGTCGCCAGAAAATCGCTGCTTTCGCAGATAGGGCCCACCACATCGGCGACGATCAGTGGACGCTGGTCGACAACCACCGGCTTGATCTCGTGATAGGCATGGTAGAGCGACGGACGCAACAGGTCGTTCATGCCCGCATCTGTAATCACGAACTGTTTTTCCGGCGTACGCTTGCGATACAAAACGCGCGATACCAGCACGCCGGCATTGCCCACGATGACACGACCGGGCTCCAGGATCAGCCGCAGTCCGCTATCGGCTACAGCCGCCATGATGGCAGCCGCGTATTCCCCTGGTGCCGGCGGCGTTTCGCGCCCGTACGTGATCCCCAGCCCACCGCCGATGTCCAGGTTGCGGATGGCGATGCCGTCCTGCTGCAGGCGGCCGATCAGTTCCATGAGGCTGGCCAGTGCATCCTTGAAGGGCCCGACTTCGGTGATCTGCGAGCCGATATGACAGTCAATGCCGACGACCTCGACATGCGCCAACTGCGCTGCATGGCGGTAGGCCGCCAGCGCCTCGGCAGCGCTGATTCCGAACTTGTTTTTTTTCATGCCCGTCGAAATGTAAGGATGCGTATGCGGGTCCACGTCGGGGTTGACACGGATGGCCACCGGCGCATTTTTGTTCAGCTGCCCGGCGCAGCGGTTGACGGTTTCCAGCTCCTGCAGCGATTCCACATTGAACTGCAGGATGCCTGTCTCCAGTGCGGCATTGATCTCGTCGGGCCGTTTGCCCACCCCGGAATACACGATGTGCTGTGGTGCAAAGCCGGCTTTCAGTCCACGGTAGAGCTCTCCGCCGGAGACGATGTCCAGGCCGCCGCCAAGATCGGCAAACAGTTTGAGCAGGGCGAAGCTGGTGTTGGCCTTGGCCGAATAGCACACCAGCTTGTCCGTTTCCGGAAAGGCATCGCGCACCGCCAGGAAATGGCGCTTCAGGGTCGCATGACTGTACAGGTAAAAAGGGGTACCCACGGCATCGGCAATACGCCGGACGGGCACCTGCTCGCAGTACATTTCTCCATTTACGTAGTCAAAGTGATGCATGGCTGATCGCTCAATAGTCAAAGGAAATCAGGTTGGAATCCGCGCCCGAGATATGGCTTGCCGTACGTGAAACGACCTTGTAGGTGTAGTGATAGCCTTTGGCCAGACGTTCACGGTAGGACAGTTTTGCGGCCACGCTTTTGCGCTGCGGCGTAACGACCAAGGGCACCTGGGCAATGCGCTGAAACAAAAGGGGACAATTCTTGCAGGCGCCGTTGCGCAACTCGCTTTTGGAACGGTAAACGGCAAAACCGGCCAGGTCCGGCTGACGCTCCCAGGTGGCAGCCGGCACCGACCAGGTCAAAATGAGCTCACCGTCAGCAATACGGTACTGTAAATCGCTTACGGGCGGTGGTGCGATCTGACGCGGCGGTATCGGAGGCGCCTTGATGCCGCAGGCCGTCATCCCCAGCATTGCGGCAAGCACCAGCACCCCTACCCGGGACTTGAAATCGGCGTACGCAAACACCCGTTTCGAGAACAGTCTGATCCGGTTTCGCATGGAATGTCCTTTCAAATGCGGGTTAAGGTTTTTCAGCATCCAAGACTTTCCTGGCGGCGGCCAGAGCGGCCTTAACGTTTCCGCGCGCCGTTCCGCCGAAGCTCTTGCGACGATCGATCACAGCCGTAAGCGACAGCGCCGTAAAGATGTCTTTGTCGATGTCGGCGAAAAACGCGCGCAGCTCTTCCAGCGAAAGCTCGTTAATCTCCCGGCCCCGCTCCAGGGCATAGCTGACCACCCGCCCGACACAGGCGTGCGCCTCGCGGAAAGGCATGCCGCGACCCACGAGATAGTCCGCCATGTCCGTGGCATTCAGGAACCCGCTGGAAGCGGCGTTTCGCATGGCATCCGCTTTAAAGGCCAGTTTCGGCAACATGGCCGCAAAAATTCCGATACAACCCGAGAGCGTATCCAGGGTTTCGAAGAGGGGCTTCTTGTCCTCCTGCATATCCCGGTCATAAGCCAGCGGAAGCCCCTTCATGGTCGTCAGCATGGCCATCAGGTGGCCGAACACGGACCCGCTTTTGCCGCGCACCAGTTCAGGCACATCCGGATTTTTCTTCTGCGGCATGATGCTGCTGCCGGTGGCAAAAGCGTCCGGCAGCGTCACGAAACCGAATTCGCTGCTGGACCACAAAACCAGCTCCTCGGCCAAACGGCTCAAGTGCACCATGCAGATGCTTGCGGCGGATAGGAATTCGAGTACGAAATCACGGTCCGAAACCGCATCGATGCTGTTGGCGCACACCGCCGGGAAACCGAGCAGCTCGGCGGTATAGCGGCAGTCGACGGGATAGGTCGTGCCGGCAAGCGCCGCCGCCCCCAGAGGCATGACGTTGATACGCTTCAAACCGTCGTCCAGACGCCGGCTGTCACGTGTGAACATCTCGTAGTAGGCCAGCAGGTGGTGTGCCAGCAGAACGGGCTGGGCACGCTGCAGGTGCGTGTAGCCGGGCATGGCGATATCCAGGTTTTTCCCGGCCAGATCCACGAAGCACGTTCGCAGGGCGTGCAGTTCGCCGATCAGCCCGCCGACGGCATCTCTGAGAAACAGCCGCACGTCCAGTGCCACCTGGTCATTGCGGCTCCGGGCCGTATGCAGCTTCAGCGCCACTTTCCCGACGATCTGGCGCAGGCGGTTTTCGATGTGCATGTGGATGTCTTCCAGCCGGTCGTCAAAAACAAAACGCCCGCTTTCGATTTCCAGCCGGACGGTTTCCAGACCGGCGCAAAGCTGTTTGGCTTCATCCGCTGTGATGATTCCGCATTCGGCCAGCATGCGGCAGTGGGCTTGGCTACCGGCGATGTCGTGTGCATAAAGCCGCCGATCGATGTCGATGGAAGATGTAAAAGCTTCGACACGCCTGTCGGTGGCCTGTCCGAAACGGCCGTCCCACGGTTTTTGAGATGTCATGCCGGCCCTCCCCTGCCCGGAGATTTGTCGCACCCGTATCTTTTTAAAAAATTCCGGTTACGGGTTGCCGGAAGAGGTGCATGCGTGTCCCGGCAAAGCGGCACTTTGCCGATAGCAAGGCAAAAGCTGGCCGGTCGGCCGGCGTTAATCCCGCCGTTGGCGGGATCAAGCTGTGTAAGGAGCACCGTGGTGGCGTGCTTGAAATCGAGCCGGGCGACCGGATGGCGCCGAAGGATGGACACCGGGCGCGCCGCCGATACAGGTATGCGCCAGAGCTGCCGGGACTTGTTGAGAAAACCCTCGTTCCCACTGGAGTTGGCCGGAAACATTTTACTGGTCCCCATCATGCGAGCATTTTCTGAATTCTGAGGCGCAGGGCATTCAGACGGATGAAGCCCTCGGCATCCCGCTGGTTATAGACGCTGTCATCTTCAAAGGTGGCAAAATCTTCGCGGTACAGCGAACGCCCGGATTTGCGGCCGGACACGATGCAGTTGCCCTTGTAGAGCTGCAGTCGTACGACGCCTGTGACATTTTCCTGGGTTTGATCCACCAGGTTCTGCAACAGGCGCATCTCGGGGGCAAACCAGAATCCGTTGTACACCAGCTGGGCGTATTTGGGAACCAGTGAATCGCGCAGGTGAAGCACCTCGCGGTCCAGGGTGATCGATTCCAGCGCCATGTGCGCGGTCCGCAGAATGGTGCCGCCCGGGGTTTCGTAAACACCGCGCGATTTCATGCCCACAAAGCGGTTTTCAACGATGTCCACCCGTCCGATGCCGTGCCTGGCACCCAGCCGGTTGAGTTCCCGCAGCATATCGGCCGGCGGGAGTTTCCGGTCGTTGACGGCCACAGGATCACCGGACGAAAACGTGATTTCGATTTCTTCGGGCGCATCCGGTGCCTCCCGCGGCGACACCGTCAGCGTAAATATGTCATCCGGCGGCGCGTTCCACGGATCCTCCAGAATGCCGCCTTCATAGCTGATGTGTAGCAGATTCCAGTCCGTGCTGTAAGGCTTTGCACGCGTGGCCGGCACCGGGATGCCGTGGCTGGCGGCAAAGGCCATCAGCGCACTTCGTGAATTCAAGTCCCATTCGCGCCAGGGCGCCACGATTTTGATATGCGGCTCCAGCCCGAGATAGGCGAGTTCGAAGCGTACCTGATCGTTTCCCTTGCCGGTCGCCCCGTGGCTGACAGCGTCGGCGCTTTCCTGTTTGGCGATTTCGATCTGTCTTTTGGCAATCAGCGGCCGCGCCAGCGAGGTGCCCAGCAGGTAACTGCCCTCGTAAATGGCGTTGGCCCGAAAGGCGGGAAACACGAAGTCTTTGACGAATTCAGTAGTCAGGTCTTCGATGTAGACCTTGGCCGCCCCGGTGCGGATCGCGTTCTGCCGGATTTTTTCAAAGTCATCGGCCTGCCCCAGATCTGCTGAAAAAGCGATCACCTCGCAGTCGTAGGTTTCGATGAGCCATTTTAAAATGACGGACGTGTCCAGGCCGCCGGAGTATGCCAATACCACCTTGTCGATTTTTTCAGCCACGGAAAACCCCTCTCCTCCCCTTAATCCCTATCGAAATGCGGTTGGGTTCGAGTCCCATCTCCACGGGCCACATCTCATCATGCAGCAACCCCAAGGTTCGGCAGGCACAGAAGCCTGCCGCGTTACTGTGCATCCAGCACTTCGTCCAGGCAGTCGATGAGCGCGTCGATGTGCGTTTTTTCGATGATCAGCGGCGGCGCGAAGCGCAGGATGTCGCCCTGCACACAGTTGACCAGAAAGCCCCGCTGCATGCAGGCGGCAACGATGTCAGCGGCCGGCCTGTCCAGCACAAGCCCCAGCAGCAGCCCAAGTCCCCGTACTTCCAGCGCGCAGCTGTGGCGCGCGGCAAGCCCTTCCAGCCGCTCTCGGAAGTACGTTCCGGTCTCGGCACAGCGTGCCACCACGTTTTCGTCCTCGAACGCCTCCAGTGTGGCCAGGGCGGCGGCGGCCACCAGGGGTGTACCACCGAAGGTGGTGGCGTGGGCGCCGGGCCCGAAGCTCTCCATCACCCGCGCGCCGGCCAGCATGGCGCCCATGGGCAGTCCGTTGGCCATGGCCTTGGCCAGAGTCATGATGTGCGGCGCGGTCCGCCAGTGCTCGTGGGCAAACAGCCGCCCGGTGCGCCCCATGCCGCACTGGATCTCGTCGAAAATCAGCAGCACGCCGGCGCGCTCACAGATCTCACGCACGCGCGGCAGGTAGTCATTGTCGGGTACACACACACCGCCTTCGCCCTGGACCGGTTCGAGCATCACGGCGCAGGTTTGTGCGCCGATGGCTTCTGCAACGGCCTTTGCATCATTGAAAGGCACAAAATCAAAACCTTCCAGCAGCGGCTCGAAGCCCTTTTTAATTTTATCCTGCCCGGTGGCGGACAAGGTGGCCATGGTGCGGCCGTGAAAGGACTGCTGCATGGCAAGGATGCGGTAGCGCTGCGGCTGCCCGTGGTCCTTGAAGTACTTTCGCGCCAGTTTGATGGCGGCCTCGTTGGCCTCAGCCCCGCTGTTGCAGAAAAAAACGCGTTCGGCGAAGCAGCGCTGCGTGAGCCTGTCCGCCAGGTCGGCCTGCGGCTGTGTATAGTACAGGTTGGATACATGCCAGAGGACATCCGCCTGTGCCTTGAGGGCCCGCACCACGGCGGGGTGGGCATGGCCCAGGCTGCAGACGGCGATGCCGGCCACGAAATCCACATAAGACCTGCCCTGTACATCCCAGAGCATGCAACCCTGTCCGCGTGCGATCACCAGCGGATAGCGCTGGTAGGTCGGTGCCATCACCCGGTCGGCTTGTTTCATGAGTTCATTTTTCATGATACGACTTCCGTTCCGATTCCCTGGTCGGTGAATAGTTCCAGCAGGAGGGCGTGCCGCCGGGTACCGTTGATAACGGCCACTTTTTTCACCCCCGCCGCCACCGCATCGATGGCACACTGCATCTTCGGAATCATGCCGCCGTGGACACTGCCGGCGGCTACCATACGGCCGACGGCACCGGCATCGATGGAAGAGATCAGGGAGCCTTCGGCATCCAGCACGCCGTCTACGTCGGTCAGGTAGATCAGGCGGCCGGCTGAAAGAGCCATGGCCATGCGCGAGGCCACCAGATCGGCGTTGATGTTGTAGGTTTCGCCACTGCTCCCGCTGCCCACCGGTGCAATGATGGGGATAAACCCCCTGCTGCTCAGCGTGTGAATGATTTCCGGGCGGATGTCCGTCACTTCACCTACCAGGCCGGGATCGATGATCTCCGGTGCGGCGCCTTCCGCGCTGTGATGTACCACCTGCAGTTTGCGCGCCTGGATCAGCCCGCCGTCCTTGCCGCTGAGGCCCACGGCCTTGCCGCCCTGCTGGTTGATCTGTGTGACGATGGCCTTGTTGACCTTGCCGCCCAGCACCATTTCCACCACATCCATGGTGGGCGCATCGGTCAGGCGCAGTCCCTTGACGAAGCGCGAGCGGATCCCCATACGTTCCAGTACGGTGTTGATCTGGGGGCCGCCGCCGTGCACGACGACAGGGTGCAGCCCGACAAATTTGAGCAGGGTGACATCCCGCGCGAAATCCGCCTTCAGCTGTTCATCCACCATGGCATGCCCGCCGTACTTGATGACCAGCGTCATGCCCGCAAAACGGCGGATGTATGGCAGGCATTCCACCAGGATGTCGGCAACACGGTATGGCGCTCGGGTTTCAGGCATGTTCTTTTTCGCGGTTCTGGCGTGCTTACCTCTCGGTGTACGCCGCTTACAGGATATAGCGGCTCAGATCCTGGTCGTCCCTGACGTCCTTCAGCCTTTCTTCAACATAAGCCGCATCAATGGTCAACGTTTTTTCGGCAAGATCAGGCGCCTGGAAGAGAATTTCCTCCAGCAGGTACTCCATCAGCGTGTGCAGGCGGCGCGCGCCGATGTTCTCCGTGGACTCGTTGACTTCCTGGGCGATGCGTGCCACCGCCGTCACGGCATCGTCTTCAAACGCGATTTCGACGCCTTCGGTTCGGAGCAGGGCCATGTACTGCAGCAGCAGTGCATTGCGCGGCTCGGTCAAAATGCGCACGAATTCCTCGCGGCCCAGGGAATCCAGCTCCACACGGATGGGGAAACGTCCCTGCAGTTCAGGGATCAGGTCAGAGGGTTTCACCGTGTGAAAAGCGCCCGAAGCGATAAACAGGATGTGGTCTGTCTTAACCGGCCCGTACTTGGTCGTCACCGTCGATCCTTCGACAATGGGCAGCAGATCCCGCTGTACGCCTTCCCGCGACACATCCGGGCCATGCCTGGAATCCCCCCCGGCGATTTTGTCGATTTCATCCAGAAAGATGATCCCCGACTGCTCGACTTTCTTGACAGCCTCCTTGACCACCCGGTCCATGTCCACCAGGTTCTGTGCCTCCTCCTGGGTGAGTATCTCCAGCGCCTCCGGGACCTTGACCTTGCGCCGGCGGGTGTTTTTGGGCAAAAGACCTCCCAACATGTCTTTGAAATTAATCCCCATTTCCTCCATGCCCATATTGGAAAAGATCTCCACCATGGGCATGTTGCGCTCGGCAACCTCCAGGTCCACGTAGCGCTCGGAAAGACGTCCACTGTGAAGCATCTGGCGCAGTTTCTCGCGCGTGGCGTTTCGACCGGCGCCATCCTCCGCCGGCGTGGCCGGTGCTTCCGGTGCTTGGTGCACAGGCGGCGGGGGCAGCAGGATGTCGAGCAGGCGCTCTTCAGCGGCCTGTTGCGCCCGCGGCTGGATCGCATTCTGCTGCCGCGCCTTGAGACTGTTGACCGTCAGTTCCACCAGGTCCCGCACCATGGATTCCACATCCCGTCCCACGTAGCCGACTTCGGTGAATTTGGAAGCCTCAACCTTGGAAAAGGGCGAATCCGTCAGCAGCGACAGCCGGCGCGCAATTTCCGTTTTGCCAACACCGGTGGGCCCAATGAGGATGATGTTCTTGGGCGCAATCTCGTCGCGCAGATCGTCCGGCACCTGCTGCCGCCGCCAGCGGTTGCGCAGCGCGATGGCCACCGAGCGCTTGGCTTTATCCTGGCCGATGATGTACCTGTCCAGTTTACGGACAATTTCGGATGGCTTTAAGTTTTCCATAGATATGTTTTCCCGAATTCCAAGCGTCCATTCGGGCTCTGGCTGTAAACCGCCATTGCCACGGCATCAATTTTCCAGGTTGCCTGCGCAAGGTTTAACCATCATATTGCATTCGTAATTCCTGGTCAAAGTTCCTCGATGGTCACCACATGGTTGGTGTAGATACAGAGATCCCCGGCGATTTTCATGGCGCTTTCGATAATTTCCCGTGCATTCAGCCGGGTATGCCCGGCTAGGGCACTGGCGGCCGCATGGGCCGCCACTCCGCCGGATCCCACGGCGAGGATGCCGGCGTCCGGTTCGATGACATCACCGTTGCCGGAAACCAGGTACATGCTTTTTTCGTCGACGGCGACCATAACGGCTTCCAGGCGCCGGAGCACCTTGTCCGTGCGCCAGTCACGCGCCAGTTCCACCGCCGCCCGGGTCAGGTTGCCGTTGAAACGCTCCAGTTTGCCCTCCAGCCGTTCGGTGAGATTGAGGGCATCGGCGGTGGCACCGGCAAAACCGACGATAATGCGGTCGTTGTAAATCTTGCGCACCTTGCGGGCGTGGTGTTTCACCACCGAATCCCCCAGCGTGACCTGGCCATCCCCGGCAACGGCCACCTTGCCATCGCGGCGCACCGCCAGGATGGTGGTGCCGTGAAAGTGCGGCAGGCGCCCGCCGTCATTGCCCTGTGGATATCGCTTTTCCATTTTTTCCCCTGCACCCTATCGTCGGGGGTGTGCCTTGTCGTACACTTCGGTAAGCCGGCTGATGCTCACGTGGGTATAGCGCTGGGTGGTCGAAAGGCTGCGATGCCCCAACAGTTCCTGCACCGCCCGCAAATCCGCGCCGGCATCGAGCAGGTGGGTGGCAAACGAATGGCGCAGGGCATGCGGCGATACCGGTTGCCCCAGCCCGGCCGTCCGGGACAGCCGGTTCAAAATACGCCCGACAGAACGGGCACTGAGCCGGCCCCCGTATTTATTCATGAAGAGGGCATCCGCGGGGCCCCCGGGCAGGCGGCCTTCGAGCTTAAGCCGTTGCCGATAAGCTTCGATGGCCTGTGCCGCTTTTCGCCCCAGCGGCACCACGCGTTCCCTGGCCCCCTTCCCCAGTACACGTACGGTGCGGTTTTGCGTATCGACGTCACCGCCATTGAGCCCCACCAGTTCAGCCACGCGGATCCCCGATCCATAGAGGGTCTCGAACATGGCGCGGTTTCTCAGCGCCAGCAGGTTGTCTGCGGGCATGGTGTCGAGCAGATGAAACATGTCATCCACGCTGAGATAACGGGGTATGCATCGGCCCCGTTTGGGCGTCAATACATAAGCCGCCGGGTTGGCATCCAGGTAGCCGTTTTTCAAAAGAAACCGAAAAAACGACCGCAGTGCCGAGAGCTTGCGCGCGATCGTCGCCTTGCAGTTTTTCCGATGCAGCCGGGCCAGGTATGCGCGCAGCGTTATATGATCCAGGTGCTGCAGCAGGCGGCCGTCCAGCCGGGTTTCATCAGCCGGCAACGATGCCGCCGGGGTTGACGCCAGGAAATTTGCAAACTCGTCAAGGTCCCGACGGTAAGCCCGGCAGGTATGCTGTGAATATCCCTTCTCTGCGGACAGATGGGTGATAAAAGCATCGAACAGTTGCCGGATGGATCCTGTCATGCCATCTTTTCCTCTTGCAGGGCCAACAAGGCTGCGATTTCCCGCCAACTGCCCACTTCCAGAAAAGGATGCGGCCGACGATTCCAGGGCTGCCGGAAGACCACCGGCGTAACCCCCGCCGCCTGCAACGTGAAGCAGGTTTCCAGGCGGTCTTCCACGAAAAAGGATATTTCCCTTTCGACCAGTGCCTGTGCCTTGGCCTCAAAGGAGCCGATGGCCACGATTTCCACCGCTGCCGGCGGCAGCTTCAGGCACTCCTGGAACCATGCCGTCAGTGGCCCCGGGTAAGGCCTGGCGGTCACAAAAAGCACGGGTCGCCGGCAGGCGGCAATACGTCCCAAAACCGATGCAGCCCCGGCAAAGGCTTTCAGCGGCAGCCGGTACTTGCCATCGGTCAGCTGCTGAACAACGGTGCCGATGATCTCGCCGCTCAGGCCGGTACAGCGCTCCAATTCATAGCAGGTGAGGTCCGCGTACCGCAGGCCGGCCACATGAAACTCGGTGCGTACGATATCGAGAAACAGCCCCATGGTGTCGGCGACGACCCCGTCCACATCGAAAGCAATTTTTGCCGGATCGATCCGGGTGCCGGACATTTCGACACTAAGCCGCGCGACGGGTTTTTTTCTTCAATCGGATAATTCGTTTCCGGAAAATAGCCGCCATCCTGGGATCTTCACGCTCCAGTGCCTTTTCGCGCTCATTTTTCAGTTTTCGGATTTGTTTCTTGATGTCCCGAACCGATGCGTTGCTCCGCCGGCCGATGTCCTCTTCGATCCCGCGGGCTTTCTTGACGGCACTGAGCAACTCGGTCTTATTCATCCCGTAAACACCAGTTATTTCAGGTATTTCCTTGGCAATATCCCGCAGTTCCTTGGCCGTCATTTTTTCAAGGGGCTTTTCTTTGGCGCCTTTTGCCTGTTTGGTACCCATCTCTAAATCCAGCCTCCTTTTCCCTTTTCTGAGATCCGTATGGAAACAATAAGCGGAGGCTCAAAGGCCCCCGCCAAACTCCGGTCACTTCCCACAGCAGCACATCGTGCCCGCCTCTTCGGCAAACCACGGCCCATGGGCCTCACATTCCCGCCGGCGCCCGAAGAAACGTGTTTTGTAAACTTCTAATTTATCCCAATTTGCTTGTATCTGTCAAGATTTTGTTCCGTTATTCGGCGTCTTTCCCCGGTCGGCTTTTTCGTCGAGCAGCTGCAGCAGCGGCCGGAAGAGATCCATGGGAAACGGGAAGAACGTATTGGTGTTGCTTTCGGTGGACATTTCGCGCATGGTCTGCAGGTATCTAAGCTGCAGCGCGATGGGGTGCGCATGGATGATCTCGGCCGCTTCGGCCAGTTTGGCGGCCGCCTGGTATTCGCCCTCGGCATTGATCACCTTTGCGCGCCGCTCTCTTTCAGCCTCGGCCTGGCGTGCCATGGCGCGCTGCATTTCCTGGGGCAGATCGATGTGCTTCAGCTCCACGGTGGCCACCTTGATGCCCCAGGGATCGGTGTGGGTGTCCAGGATCTCCTGCAGATGGCTGTTGATCTTGTCTCTGGCCGACAGCAGTTCGTCGAGGTCGGCCTGTCCGCATACGCTGCGCAAGGTGGTCTGCGCCAGCTGTGCCATGGCGTAGCTGTAATTCTCCACCTCAACGATGGCCTTGACCGGAATGATCACACGGAAATAAATCACCGCGTTGACCTTCACCGAAACGTTGTCCCGTGTGATCACGTCCTGAGGGTCCACATCCATGGCCACCAGCCGCATGCTGACCTTGGTCATCTTGTCGATGATCGGAATCAGAATAATCAGTCCCGGCCCTTTGGCATCGATGACCCTTCCCAGACGAAACACCACGCCGCGTTCGTATTCGTTCAGGATCCGCAGGGCTGATGCGAGATACAGGACCAGCAGCACAACGATGGCTATCAGGGGGTACATGTTAAGCTCCTTTAGGGTTTTCCCATAAGTTATCGGATTAATAACAATCGACGAATTTCATGATTCCTGTAGGGCTTCGACTTCCAGCACCAGTCCACGCGTAAATCGCACCACGCGCACCTTGGTGCCGACGGCCAGCGGCGTACTGGCCCTGGCTTGCCACAGTTCGCCGTGCACCAAGACCTTGCCCTGAAGGTCCAGCGCCTCTTTGACCACCCCGATTTCGCCCACCAGCCCCCGCGCCCCGGTCATCGGCTTGGACATGTAGGCTTTGAAGGCCAGTGCCGCCACGGCCACGAAAAAACCCGACACAACGATGACGGTGGGCAACATCACCTGCAGCGACACGTGCAAATCCGAAGAGGCGGACCCGAAGAGCATTATCGATCCCAGCACCAGCGAGGCCACACCGGCCAGACTCAGCAGACCGTAACTGGCGATTTTCAATTCCAGTACGAAGAAAACGATGGCCAGCAGAATCAGCAGGATACCGGCGGTGTTTACCGGCAGGGTTTGAAAGGCGAAAAAGGCCAGCACAATGGCGATGCCGCCGACTACGCCGGGGAAGACGGCGCCGGGATGGGAAAGCTCGAAATACAGACCCGCCAGCCCGATCATCATCAGAATATAGGCAATATTGGGATCGCTGATGGTTTTCAGTATCCTGGTGCGCAGCCCCTCTTTGAAGACACGTCGCCTGGCGGGGTCGATGTGCAGCACACCGCGGCCTTTCAACCGGCGGCCGTTTATTTTTTTGATCAGCTCGTCCATGTTGCGGGCAACCAGATCGATGACCTGCTTCTTCAGGGCCTCTTCGGCAGTGATCGATACACTCTTGCGCACAGCGGCTTCCGCCCACGCGACGTTGCGGCCGCGCTTTGCCGCGATACTGCGGGCCTGGGCCACCATATCGTTGACCACTTTTTCGGCCATGCTGCCGCCGATGTCCCGGCCGCCGGCTCCCACCGGATGCGCGGCACCGATATTGGTGCCGGGTGCCATGGCCGCAATGTCCGCCGCCATGGTGATCATCACACCGGCCGAGGCGGCGCGCGCACCGGAAGGCGCAACATAAACCACCACCGGCACCCGGCTGGCGTAAAAAGCCTTGACGATACTGCGCATGGAGGATGCCAGGCCACCGGGCGTATCCATCTCGATGACCAGGCAGGCCGCCTGCTCCTTTTCGGCCTGCTGGATACCTTCCTGGATGAAATCCGCCACCGCAGGGTTGATGGAACCCGATATCTTAAGAATCAGAACCGCACCGCCGTCAACGGCATACAGGGGGGCCGCCACCAGCAGGAGACCGCCCAGTCCCGCGATCAGAAGGCCTGCCATCAGCCATCTGGCCGCTTTGCGCTGTCGTGTGGCTGCAGATTGGTTGGTCGGATGCGTATGCATGTTCAGTGTCCGCCGCTGTTTTTGCGCATAGCTTCCATCACCAGCTGCATGTCCTGCCAGACAGCGCGCTTTTTTTCAGGATTGCGCAGCAGGTAGGAGGGGTGGAATGTCGGCATCACCTGGATGCCGCTGCAATCATGCAGCCGTCCCCGCAGCCTTGAAATCGGCGTATCGGTGTCCAGCAGCGTCTGTGCCGCAACCCCGCCCAAGGCGCAGATAAAGCGCGGCCGGATAGCGGCAATCTGCCGCTGCAAAAACGGGAAGCAGGTGCGGATCTCATCCGGCTGCGGGTTGCGGTTGCGCGGCGGCCGGCACTTGACGATATTGCCGATATAGACCTGCTCACGGGTCAGGCCCATGGCCTGAATGATGCGCGTCAGCAGCTGTCCGGCACGACCCACGAAGGGCAGCCCGCTACGATCTTCCGCGTAGCCCGGCCCCTCGCCCACGAACATGAGATCCGCTTCGGGGTTTCCGTCGCCGAAAACGATCTTTTGACGCTGTGCCGAGAGGCGGCAGCGCGTGCAATCGCCAAGATCGGTGCGGATCGCCTCCAGCGATTCCGGAACCGTTTCCCGGGCCGCACCCCAGCACGCGATCCGTTCCAGCGTCATCGGCGTGCACTCGAAGCCGCGCATCCCCTTGGACGCCGCGGACTGCAAGCTGCGGCGAATCTCTTGCACCAGGCCGGCAAACTGCTGCCGGCAGCTGCCCCTTGCCGGCAAAGCATGGTCTTTTTGCAAGGTCATCGGATCCATGCTCAGGCGGCTATCGCCATCTGGGCCAGAATGCGGTCCCACAGCTGATGCGCCAGTGCGTCCTTGGCCATCAACGGCAGCACCTCCTTATTGCCGTTGGCATAAAAAAGCGTCAACTGGTTCTCATCGTCGGCGAACCCGCCGCTGCCCTTCTGTCCCACACGGTTGGCGGCAATCATGTCCAGGTTTTTGGCAACCAGTTTCTTTTCAGCGTTTTTTTCCAGATCCTGGGTTTCAGCGGCAAAACCGACCAGGAACTGGCCGCGTTTGCGGCGGCCGATTTCCATCAGGATATCGCGGGTTTTTTCCAGCTCCAGTACCATACGGGGCTGGCCTTTCTTGATCTTTTGCGGCCTGGGCTCTCGCGGACGGTAGTCTGAAACGGCTGCCGCTTTGACAACGATGTCGCTGTCTTCAAGGCAGTCAAACACCGCTGCGGCCATCTGGTCAGCACTTTCCACCCGGATCACCGCCACGCCCACCGGATCCGGCAATACGCTGGGTCCGGAGATCAGGGTAACCTGCGCACCGCGCTGCTGGGCGGCGGCGGCCAGGGCGTATCCCATCTTGCCCGAGGACGGGTTGCTGATATAGCGCACCGGATCGATGACCTCCCGGGTGGGCCCGGCGGTCACCAGCACCCGCCGGCCGCGCAGGTCCTGATCCGCCAGGCAACCGGCCAAATGGGCGACAATGATCGCGGGATCCGGCAGGCGCCCGGGACCGGTGGTGCCGCAGGCCAGTTCTCCTGAATCGGGGGGTACAATGCGGTACCCGAATTCGGCCAGGCGTGCCAAGTTGGCCTGTACCGCAGGATGTTCGTACATGGTGCTGTTCATGGCCGGGCAGATGAGCACCGGTGCGGTTACAGCCAGCATGAAGGTGCTCAATGCGTCATCGGCGATGCCGCCCGCCAATTTGCCGATGAGGTTGGCAGTGGCCGGCGCGATGACGACTGCATCCGCCGCCTGCGCCCATTCGATGTGCCGGATGGAAGCTTCGTCGCCGGGCGCAAAAAGGCTCTGGCATACCGGGCGGCCGGACAGCGCCTCGAAGGTCAGTGCGCCGATAAAACGGGCCGCATTGGCGGTCATCATCACCCGCACCTCGGCGTTGGCCTGTTTGAGCAGGCGCAGGATTTCAACGCTTTTGTATGCTGCAATCCCGCCGCTTACCCCCAGCACGACCGCTTTTTTGTCAAACCCGTATCCCATTTTGCCCCGGCCCCTGGTCCCGCCACTCGCACGGCGGGATCCTCTCAACCTATGCCCAGCACATATCGACTACTGTTTTAACAGCCCGCTGGCCGCACTTACCGGCGCGACCCATATCTCGACACGGGTCGTCAGTGTCTGGTCATCGATGCGGATAATGCAGCGCCGGTTCTGCTTGGCAAACAGCATGATCGTACGCGGTGAGGACTTGAAGAACATGATCTGCTTCCAGTTGTCCATGGCCATGCTGTTGTTGAAAAAGGCGATCAGGGTCTCCGTGTCCACCCGCCCGCTGAAAGTAAGCACCCCGGTGGTCGACCCGGGAAGTTTCTGCACGAAGGACTTTTGGCGATCCAGGCCCAGCGCTTTGGGAATCAGCACATCTCCGAAATCGTAGTACAGTGGCGCGTTTTTTTTCTCGACCGCTTTTGGTTTGGCGGACGTCTTGCCTTCGTCCTGGAAAGAAGTACATCCGGCTGCCGCCAGCCACAGACCCATTCCCACCGCCAAGATGACAATGGCATTCCTTTTTCGCAACATCGCCTGCATGCACCTACCTCCTTTTGGTTAGTGTGTTCAGCTTCTGCATCCCGTTCGCGTGCAGCAACAGCGCAAGCCAGCGACCCAGCAACCCCCTCAGGTGCTCGTCACGCGCCTGGCAATCGCCGATCTGACGGTCAACCTCAGCCAGTGCCTGTTCCAGATCCTGACGGCCGGGTGTTTCAGACAGAAGATAGCGGTAGATGCGCGCGGCACGCACCAGATCCCCCTGCTTGGCATACACCCGGGCCATGGTTTTGGTATAAAACAGCTTGTCCGGCATACCCTCATCAATCCCTCCTGCCTCAGCGCCGTTGGGGTCCGGCGCGGGGGCCTCACGCAGCTAGGGTGCGTTTTTTGCGGGCTGTCTGGATTTGAAGATCACTTCTTTTTTGCCCACCAGCCCCAGCTCACGGCGGGCAATGCTCTCGATGTAATCGGGGTCGCTCTTCAGACGGTTGACTTCGCGAAAGAGTTCCTGATTTTTCCGTTCAATGCGCATATTCAAGCCGATCAGATCTTCACGGTCCGCTTTGAGCCGCTGCAGGTCGACAATCCCCTTGTCCCCGAAAATGATCAGCAGCAGCAAAAGGACCAGGAAAAGAATCGCCAGATTCAAAACCAGGCCGTGTCTGAAAATCATCGTATCGCCCTGCTTTTACGCACAAAGGCCCTGAGTTCGTGCATTTCTGACGGATTTACCGCCAAAAACAGTATACTGTATAGTATCACTCCGGCGCTGATGCAACCGCAAACGCCCAACAACAGCTTCCAGGGGGCAGGCTGTACGCCCGGCGGCAGCATGCGCGCCAGGTTCCATACGCCGACCCCCATCCCCAGCGCGCAGACGGTGGATTTAACGTAGAAAACCAGCTGCTTCCCGGAAATGCGCAAACCGATCTTCTGTTTCAATGCATGCACCAGCAACCCCAGGTTGAGCGCCGATGCCAGCGAAGCAGCCAACGCCAGCCCGCCGTACCCCATCCACCGCATCAGCACCACGCCGCATACGGCATTAAAAGCTATGGCAATGACCGCCGTGCGCACGGGCGTCGCCGTATCCTGAAGGGCGTAAAAAAGCATTACTACGATGCGCACCGTTGAAAATGCCCATAATCCCATTCCATAGTATAAAAGTGCGCCGGCCGTCAATCGAACACTTTGCAGGCCGAAAGCACCGCGTTGAAAAAGCAGGGCGACAATCGGTCTTCTCAGGATGATCAGCCCAATCATGGCCGGCAGGATAATGGCCGTCACCAGTTTCATGGTGTGTTGGAAGGTATGCACCAGCGCTTTTAGGTCGCCGGCCGCCGCCTGCCGCGACAAGCTCGGCAGCACTGCGGTGGCCGCGGCCATGCCGAACAATCCCATGGGGAACTGGACCAGCCGGTCCGCATAATAAAGATAGGAAATGCTGCCCCGCGCCAGGGTGGATGCCAGAAGATTTCCGACCACGATGTTTATCTGATACACGGAAAGGCCGAACACCACCGGCAGCATTTTGCGGGCCACCTGTTTCAGCGCCGGATGACAGAGGCGCGCTTTCTGCCATAAAAAGAAGCGTTTTTGCAAAAGCGCCGGCAGTTGCAGCAGCAGCTGCAGCACACCGCCGGCAACCACGCCCATCGCCAGGCCATAAACCGGCTGCGAAAGGTGCGGCGAAACGAAGAGCAAGCATCCGATGATCGACAGGTTCAATACTGCCGGTGCAAAGGCGGGAGAGGCAAAATGCCCCAGGGCGTTCAGTATGCCCATGCTGAGCGCCGCCAGCCCGACGAAAAAGATATAGGGCAGCATGATGCGCGTCAGCCTGACGGTAAGCGCCAGTTGGGCACCGTGCCGGATAAAGCCTGGCGCCAGTCCCTTTACGATCAGGGGCGCGCCCACCAGACCCAGTACCGTGCCGCCCAGCAGCACGAGTGCGGATATCCTGAATGCCGAGCGTGCCATTTCGAAGGCTTCCGGCTGTCCATGGCGCGCCGCCTGCTCCATGAACACCGGCACAAAAGAAACGCTCAGCGACCCTTCGGCAAAAAGCCGGCGCATGAGGCTGGGAACTCTGAATGCCGTGAAAAAAGTGTCTGTTGCAAATCCAGCGCCCAGGAAATAGGCCACCAGGGCATCGCGCAAAAACCCCAGCAAACGACTGAACAAAGTGGCCAGGCCGACCACTCCAGCGGCCCGGGTGACACGGTGATTTTCCGATCGCTGCAAGGCCATGGGATGCATCAACAAAGTATTTCAAAGGCGTCCATAAAACTTGACAAAGAATCTGAGTCTTGTTATTTGGGAAGTTTAAGTAAAACAGAAACAGCACAGCTAACTTGAAAGGAGTATTTTAAATTGGCGAATCACAAGTCGGCACTCAAGCGCATGCGGCAGAATGAACGCCGCCGCCTACGCAACAAATCCATGCGGACCCATACAAAAACAGCTGTCAAAAGCGTCCGCCAGGCGGCGGCAGAAGGGTCTGCCGAACTGGTTCTGGAAAAGCTCAACAGCGCCAAATCGATCATCTGCAAAGCAGCGCAAAAAGGCGCCCTTCACAAACGAACGGCGGCACGCAAGGTTTCGCGGCTGACGAAGCTGGCCAACAAAATTTCAACATAACGTTTCGCGCCTGGGAGATACTGCCTATGCGCATGTCTCAGGGACACGAACGGACAGCCCTTGCCCGGGGGCTGTCCGTTTTTGTTCAATCCGCCGGCCGCCGTTTCCGCCTCGGCGTGCCGAAAAACGCCGCACCTGGCTTCCACGCCGGCCGGCGCCCGACGCCGGCTGCAGACCCGGCGGGCGGCATCGCGCCCACCGCCCGGAAAATCTAGAAATCCTCGGTTAAGCGGTCGTAAATCTTCTGGGCCATCTTCTCGGACAGAAGCTTGATGGCCTGGCGTTTATTGACGTCGGTCGCCTGCCGGTCCGCGCCGGTATCGTACTCCTGATTGTCACTGATCCCGCCGGCAAACCAGATGCGCTGCCCCCCCTGGTTCCGCAGGGTCACATCCACGGTGATAATCACGCGCCGCTGCTGGGACTGCAGGTTTCCGCTGCGTGCGATGCTTTCGGTACGGATCGTGCGGATCACACCGTTGATGACGGCATCAGCCGCCTTCTGGGGCACCAGCGCGCCCTTGCGGTTGAGAATGAATTCGTTCACCAGATCGTTGGTAAACTGGCTCTCGATCCCGGTTTCAGAGGTCCGGTTTTCGAACTGTTTGATGTAAACAGTTTTGACGCCTTTGGGAAAAGCCCCGCTACCGCGAAAATGGTACCCGCAACCCGTCAGCAAAAAACTCAAAATGACGACACCCACCACAACTTTTACTTTCACCAAACCTTGCCTCCTCCGCCCTGCTGATTCCAGCGACTGTGGCGCCGACCCTGCATGGCCGACAAGTTAATACCTGAATCTTGCACAGACAATTTTGAAATCTTATAAAATTGTAATGTTATCTAATGGTTGTCTATGGATGCAGCGCGATATTTTTTAGCGTCATTGGTATGTTCGGAAACCTTCCATTTTGACTTCAAGATTGTCTGCCCTGCGAAAGTGCCGATCTCACCGCATCTACTGCGCTGCAAGGCATTTGCGGTAGCCCCCCACAGCTGCATGCCTTGCGCCTTGCATAGGCGGCAAACGCGACGCTTGCAAGATTCGGGTAACAGCTCTATATTGGGCCCCGAAAAAAGAAAATCCCCCTCCGGACCTGTCTTTTTGCCCGGGGCGCTTTGCCGCCGGAAAACCCCATGCGATCGGCGTGCAACGGCGCTGCCGAGACGCGCGCCCTGGGGCCGTACGAAAATCGACGCGTGCCATCAGTGGCTCCGTTTCTTTCGGCGGCCCTCACACAACGATGTTCACCAGTTTCTCCCTGACCACGATGACCTTTTTCACCTTGCGTTCGCCCAGAAAGTTCACGATGCGTTCGTCTTTCAACGCCATTTCCCTGAGCGTATCCTCATCCGTACCCCTGTCCACCGTAAACCGGCTGCGCAGCTTGCCATTGACCTGCACGACCACCAGCACTTCATCGGCGGTCAGTGCATCCTGGCGGTAAGCCGGCCAGCCGGCCAGAAAAATGCTGCCCCGACCCCCCAGCTGCTGCCAGATTTCCTCCGCGAAATGGGGTACGATGGGCGCCAGCAGACGCACCACTGTTTCGATCGCAAATCGCAGCACCGACTTCCCGTGCAAGTCCGGTTCGTGGCGCTCCACTGCCGAAATCGTATTCACCAGCTCCATGACGGCGGAGATCGCCGTGTTGAAATGAAAACGCGCTTCAATGTCATGAATGACTTTTGCAATGCTTTGGTGGCTTTTTTTGTACAGCCCGCGCCAGGGTTCGGCAAGTGCGGCATCATGCCCCTCGTAGGGCTTGCAAGCCTGGATCCGGCCCTGGCAGTCCGCGACCAGGCGCCAGACACGCTTCAAAAAGCGGTATCCGCCCTCGACCCCCTTTTCGCTCCACTCCAGATCCCGTTCCGGCGGAGCCGCGAACAGGCAGAAGAGGCGCGTTGTGTCGGCACCGTACCGGTCCAGCAGCACGTTGGGATCGACGACGTTCTTTTTCGACTTGGACATTTTCTCAACACGGCCCACCACAACCGGTCGGCTGCACGTTTTACATACGCGCCCGCTGTCGTTTTCGCGAACTTCCTCCGGCAAAAGAAAACCATGCCGCGGACAGGCCAGCGTTTCCTTGCAGACCATCCCCTGGGTGAGCAGGCGTGTGAAGGGCTCTTTGTAATCCACAAGCCCGAGGTCTTTCAGCACGCGCGTAAAATAGCGCGAGTAGAGCAGGTGCAAAATGGCATGCTCCACGCCGCCGATGTATTGATCCACCGGCATCCAGTAGCTGACGGCCCGCTTGTCGAACATCCCCCGCGTCCAATTTGGGCTGCAGTAGCGCTCAAAGTACCACGACGACTCCACGAATGTATCCATGGTATCTGTCTCGCGGCGGGCGTCGGCACCGCACCTGGGGCAGACCGTGTGCACGAACGAATCGAGCTCCGGCAGCGGTGACCGCCCGCCTTCGAGCAGGTTGGCGTCTTCGGGCAGTTCAATGGGCAGATCCGTTTCCGGAACGGGCACGACACCGCAATGCGTGCAGTGGACAATGGGAATGGGAGCGCCCCAGTAGCGCTGTCGGGAAATCCCCCAGTCCCGCAGCCGGTAGCTGACGGTCTTTTGGGCATACCCCTTTTCTGCCAGATCTGCGACGATGCGGGGCATGGCCTCGGTGTTCACCATCCCGTCGTAGCGTCCGGAATTGACCATACGGCCGGGGCCGGTGTAGGCGGCGGTCATTTCGCCGGCAGCGTGCCCTTCGCCTTCCGGCTGCACCACCGGCACGATTTCCAGGCCGTATTTTCTGGCGAACTCGAAATCGCGCTGATCGTGGGCCGGCACGGACATGACGGCGCCGGTGCCGTACTCCATGAGCGCAAAATTGGCCGTGTAAACCGGCATGCGGCGGCCGCTGGCCGGGTTGATGCAGTATACGCCCGTAAAAACACCTTCCTTTTCATAGCCGTCGATCGTCCGGCTGGAGCGATCCTGCAGCGCCATGCGCTCGACAAACCGGGCCACTTCGTCAGCCTGCGGCGTGCCTTTGGACAATTGGAGCACCAGCGGATGCTCGGGCGCCAGGCACATGAAGGTCGCGCCAAAAAGCGTATCAGGGCGGGTGGTGAAAACTGCGATCTTTTCGGCCCGTTGCGCCACCTCGAAATCGATGCGCGCGCCTTCGCTCCTGCCGATCCAGTTTTTCTGCATGCTGATGACTTTGTCCGGCCAGCCGGGCAGGCGGTCACAGTATGCCAGCAAATCCTCTGCGTAGTCGGTGATTCTGAAAAACCACTGCCAGAGCTTCTTTTGCCTGACTTCCCGGCCGCAGCGCCAGCACATGCCGGATTCCACCTGTTCATTGGCCAGCACCGTCTGGCAGGATGCACACCAGTTCACATAGGATTCTTTGCGATAGACCATCCGGCGCGCATACATCTGCAGGAAAAGCCACTGCTCCCAACGATAGTACTCCGGTCTGCAGGTGGCGATCTCACGTTTCCAGTCATAGGAAAAACCCAGGCGCTTGAGCTGTGCACGCATGTTGCGGATGTTTTCGTAGGTCCAGCGGGCGGGATGGCTGTTGTTGGCGATGGCGGCGTTTTCAGCTGGCATGCCGAAGGCGTCCCAGCCCATAGGGTGCAACACGTTATAGCCCTGCATGGTTTTGTAGCGTGCCACCACATCTCCGATGGTATAGTTGCGCACGTGCCCCATGTGGATCTTGCCGGATGGATAGGGAAACATTTCCAGCAGGTAGTATTTCGGTTTGTGGGGGTCTTCCTGCACCTGGAAGGCCGCGTTTTCCTCCCAGGCCCGTTGCCACTTGCTTTCGATTTTGTGCGGGTCGTATTGCTGGTCCATTTTAAGAACTGCCTCTGCTGTAGTTGCCTCTCGAAGTTGCGGCCGGCCGGCGGCCGCATCGGCAACCGGGGGAACGCTTTGGACCCTCATGCCACAAACCGTGTGAAATAGCAAGCCATAGCTAAAGCTGCTTTAAAGCCGGGTTTTCAGAAATCGATTGACTTGTGATGGGCAATTTCATATCAAACCAGTTAACGCGTCCGACTTCGGTGACGGCTGCCGGAAGCTGTCCCGAATGAGATATAACTTATGGAAAACAGGAATATTTAATTCAAATAAACCAGACGGGAACAAAACATTTATGAGCACCAAGATTTTAATCAACGCTGTCGATCACGACGAATGCCGCATCGCCAAAGTAAAAGATGACAAACTGGAGGATTTCCATATCGAAAGCAGCGTCCGGGAAGTCACCCAGGGCAACATCTACAAGGGTGTGATCACCCGCATTGAACCGAGCCTGCAGGCAGTTTTCGTGAACTACGGCGCCGAACGGCACGGATTTCTACAAAAACACGATATTCACAGTGACTATTACCAGGATACGGCTGGCGGCGACCGCTCCATCCGCAGTCTGGTCAAAAAAGGCCAGGAACTGATGGTTCAGGTCACCAAAGACCCCATCATGAAAAAAGGCGCCATGCTGACCACCTTCATCTCGCTGGCCGGCCGCTATGTTGTGCTGATGCCCGGCAATGACAACCGCGGCATATCGCGCAAAATCGAAGATGAAGCCGAACGCCAGCGCCTGAAAGACATCGTGCAGTCCCTCACATTGCCTGAAAATTATGGCCTGATCGTCCGCACGGCCGGAATGAACGGCAACAAAACACAGATCACCAAGGATTTGAGATACCTTATGCGCCTGTGGAAAAGCATCAAGGCCAGTGTCGCACAGGTTGAAACCCCGGCGCTGCTGTACAAGGAACGCAATTTCATCGTGCGCTCCATCCGGGACTATTTCACCACTGATGTCTCTGAAATTCTGATCGACGACCCGGCGGCTTTTCAGGAAGCCAAGAACTTTATCAAGGTAATTTCTCCCAAGCACGCCAAAATCGTGAAGCAGTACCGCGGGGACAAGCCGATCTTTTCGAAATGCCAACTGGAGGAACAGATCGCATCCATCTTCGAAAGCCGGGTGCAGCTCAAATCGGGCGCCTCCATCGTTATCGCACCCACCGAGGCGTTGGTCGCCATCGACGTCAATTCAGGCAAAGCGACACAGAAGGAGTCCATCGAACAGACCGCGCTGGTGACCAATCTCGAAGCCGCCGAAGAAATCGCCCGACAGCTGCGTTTGCGGGACCTGGGCGGCTTGATCGTCATCGATTTTATCGACATGCGCGACGTCAAACACAAAACCCAGGTCGAACGTACCTTGAAGGAACACCTGAAGCGCGATCGTGCCAAGACCCGTGTGGGCCGTATTTCCATGTTCGGCCTCATGGAGCTGTCCCGACAGCGCATCCGGCCCTCCATCGAATACGGCAGCCATATTCCCTGCAAATGCTGCCACGGCAAAGGCGTAATTCCCTCACCGGAAACCCTGGGACTCGGTTTTTTGCGCAAATTGAGTCTGGAATCCATACGTTCCGAGGCGCATGCCATCACCGGCATTGTTCCACCGCAGGTGGCCGATTACCTGCTCAATAAAAAACGCAAAGAACTGGTCGATCTGGAGGTAAAGCGCAACCTGTCCATCAGCATCGAGGCCGATGCGCAAATGCAGCCCGGTGAAGACCGCATCGTCACCGCCTAGGCATTTTGTGCAGAAGGGACACGCCCCTTTCGTGTTTTTGCGTACTGCTACGGCTGTCCCCCTGCGCAGGAAGGATGACCGTAATGATCACACGGCTTAAAAACATACGCGGCCGGGCCGCCGGTATCGTCATACTGTGTATCGTGCTGGTTGCCGTTTTCAGCACCGCTTTATGGTACTGGCTGAACCGCAAGGCACCCGGCCCCCGTCAGGAGACCACATCTCCGAAGGTAACGGTCCCCATTCCCTCCCCGAAAACCCTGGGGATGGACGAAATTTCCAAAGACAAAAGCCTTGCTGCAATGATGAAAAAGCGCAAGGAGCGCTTCGGCATCGATTCCGGTGTCGATATGATCGTAAAGCCCAATGAATCCATCCAGGTGGGCAAATCCACCATCCCCATGCAGGAAATTCTTGATAAAATCCGTCTGAAGCGCGGCGAAATGATCGAGAAGGACCTCAGCGGCCAGACCGGTGCCCGGTTGCGGCAGCACGAAGCGCAGCTTTTCCGCAAGCGCATTGCCGAAGCCCAGCAGGAATACAGCAATCTCGTAAAAAAACTGGCTAATCCGGATATCACCGGCAATCCCCAGCTTTCCGACCGCTACTCCAAAAGAGTTGCCGAGCTGAAAAAAACCCTTGACCTTTACCGCAAGTATCAGGAGCTCAACGACGAGATTGACCGGCGGCGGGCGCAGCTGGCAAATGTCACCGGTGACGAAAAAGATAAAACCGAAGCCGCCATCCGAAACCTGCAGGACCACAAACGCGATCTTGAATCCCGGATCAAGTCGCGCATCATGCCCTCCCGCGATACCGAAGCCTACGGCATTTACCTGGTGCGCCCCGGCGACAATATCTGGAATGTACATTTTAAATTCCTGCGCGATTTTTTCGCCCGCAAGGGAATCAACCTGTCTCCCGAATCCGACGAGCCCAATCCCCGGGGGTACAGCTCGGGGATTGGGAAAATCCTGAAATTCTCTGAAAACATGGTGTATATCTACAACGTCCGTGAGCATAAACTGGACGTCAACCTGAACATGATTCAACCGCACAGCAAGATTGTGGTTTTCAACATGGGCAAAGTCCTGGCACTGCTGAACCAGATTGACTACCGCAATGTAAAACATATCCGCTTTGACGGCGAAACGCTGTGGATCCCTGCCGACCAGTGACGTCGCCTTTGCTGTGCGCCACCGCTGCAGTCGAATTTTTCCCCGCCAGACCGGGCGTATCCGCTTTGGCATATTGATATCCCGCACCCATTTTTCAAGAAAGATCCAGGAAAGAATTGACCTTAGACTTTGATTGCAGTATATGAGCGCCATTTTTACGCATCACGGTCCGGTGCGCCGATAGGGATACATCCTCAACTGCCAGCCGGACGACACTTACAGTCTCTCGCAAAAGCGGAGAGACGGCCAACGAGGAGGTTTTACCTTGATGAATATTGCGTACGCCATGGGCAAGTCTGGAGTCGGTGGTGCGGGTGCAAACGGCTTCGCCTCGTTTGTACCGCTGATTTTGATGTTTGTGATCTTCTACTTTTTGCTGATCCGGCCCCAGCAGAAAAAGACCAAAGAGCATCGGCAGATGGTCAACAACCTGAAAAAAGGAGACCGCATCGTTACCAGCGGTGGTCTTCACGGCCGGATCACCGCGGTCTCCGACAGCACCCTGACGGTCGAAATATCCGACAAGGTTCGCGTGAAGCTCAACCGCGGCAACGTCGCCGGACTGCTGCAGACCGGACCCCAGGGGCAATCCCAGCCATCAAAATCCGGTGCATCGGATTCAAAAAAGACCAAGTGACATCCGGTAGGCGACCGCTTTGTCGGGCGCGCGGCGAGTCGTTACCGCTGCGCGGCGCACGGGTGCTGAGCATTGCGGAGGCGGATGCATGCCCGGACTTGCGTGTAACGGCCGGCAGGCGCCAGCCAGCGCCTGAAACCGGTTTCCAGCCGTCCGATGCAAAGGACGGCAGAAGGGACAGCAGGCAATGAAATTTACATGGAGAGCGGCCTTTATCCTGGCGGTAATCGCCGCGTCGATCGTGTACCTGATTCCAACGCTCAAGCCGGGTACCTGGCCGCATAAAAAGATCAACCTGGGCCTGGATCTGCAGGGCGGCATGCACCTGGTGCTGGAAGTCGAAGTCGACAAGGCGGTTGAAACCACCATCGAACGTATCGCCCACGAGTTGCGGACACAGATGAAGCGCAAACGCATTCACTACGTGCAGGTGGGACGTGTTGCGGGCAACAAAATCGAGGTCCGCATCAAGGGCGCCAAGAACATTGAAAACTTCGACAAGCTCCTGGATACCGATTACAAGGATCTGCGCATGGTTACGCGCAACAGCGACGGCGACGCACTGTCCGTGGTTCTGGACCTGCCGGACAAGGAGGTTCTGCGCATCAAGAAAAACGCCACCGACCAGGCCCTGGAAACCATCCGCAACCGCATCGACCAATTCGGCGTCAGCGAACCGGATATCCGCAAGCAGGGCCAGAACCGGATTCTCATCCAGCTCCCGGGGGTCAAGGACACCAAACGCGCCAAAGACCTGATCGGCAAAACCGCCCTGCTGGAATTCAAGTTGCTGGATGAAGCCCACAATGTCGATGAGGCTTTGAACGGACAGGTGCCGCCGGGAGACGAAATCCTTTACGAATACCGCCAGGATCCCACCACCCAGCGCACCATCAAAACCCCCTACCTGGTCAAAAAGAGAACGCTGCTGACCGGTGCGCACCTGAAAGACGCGCGCGTGCAGATCGATTCGCAGTACAACGAACCCTATGTATCCATCGCTTTCGATAAGAAAGGTGGGCGGATTTTCGCCCGCGTCACCGGTGAAAATGTCAACAAGCGCCTGGCCATCGTGCTGGACAACCGGGTCTACTCGGCACCGGTCATCCAGGAAAAAATCACCGGCGGGCAGGCCCGTATCACGGGCCATTTCGACGCCAACAGCGCCCACGACCTGGCCATCGTGCTGCGGGCAGGCGCCCTGCCGGCACCGGTCAAGGTTCTGGAAGAGCGCACGGTGGGCCCCTCGCTGGGGTCGGATTCCATTCGCCAGGGCCTGATTTCCATGCTGGTGGGCGGCGTTTTGGTCGTGCTTTTCATGGCGGTTTACTACCAGATGTCCGGGGTAATCGCCGACGTGGCCCTGATGCTCAACATTCTTCTGATCGGCAGCGGACTGGCCGGTTTCCAGGCCACGCTGACGCTGCCCGGCATCGCGGGCATTATCCTGACCATCGGCATGGCCGTCGATGCAAACGTGCTGATCTTCGAACGGATTCGCGAGGAACTGGGCATCGGCAAGACGCCCCGCGCCGCGGTGGACGCCGGCTATGACCGTGCCACCCTGACTATTTTAGATGCCAACGTGACCACCCTGATCGCGGCCGTGGTGCTCTTCGAGTTCGGCACCGGTCCGGTCAAGGGCTTTGCGGTCACCCTCAGCCTGGGTGTCATCGCCAGCCTTTTCACGGCCCTGATCCTGACGCGTGCGATCTTCGATTACCTGCTGGTCAATCGCAAGATGAAAAAACTGAGCATCTAGCGGCCGGACAGGCGCCTGGCGCACCGGCAAGGGCCTTCACCTGAGAGGACACTTTACATGCAGTTTATCAAACCCGATGTAAACATCGACTTCAGCGGCAAACGCAAAATCGCCTTTTCCGTTTCCGGCCTGATGATCCTGATCAGTATTGCCTCGCTGATCTTCCACGGCGGCCCCAAGTACGGCATCGATTTCGCCGGCGGGACGCTGATCCAGGTTAAATTTTCTGCGCCTGTCAGCATCGCACATATCAAGGACGGCCTGAAAACCCTTGATGTCAACAACGTTTCAGTGCAGCTCTTCGGCAGCTCACAGGCCAATGAATATCTGATACGAACCGATCGCTCCGCGATGACCGATGAGGGCTTTTCCGATAAGATTCAGCAGGCTCTGACAAAATCGACCGGACAGGCCGCCACCGTGCGGCGGGTTGAGATGGTTGGGCCCAAGGTCGGCAAGGACCTGAAGGAAAAGGCCCTTTTTGCAATCTTTTACTCCCTGCTTTTCATTACCATTTATATATCCGGACGATTCGAATACAAATGGGTTTTGAGCGGCGTCATGGCCGCCGCACTGATGGGCGCGGTATACCTTTTATCGCTCTTTACGGCCAGCATCGCCTTACTGATTGCGGCGGCCCTCGTGGTTACCCTGATCCTGTTCTGGTTCCTGCATCTGAAATACGCCATGGGCGCGATTGTGGCGCTGATTCACGACGTGACCATCACCGTGGGGATCTTTTCGCTGCTGAACAAGGATTTCACCCTGGACATCATCGCCGCCCTCCTGACCATCATCGGCTACTCGTTGAACGACACGATTATCGTCTTCGACCGCATCCGTGAAAACCTGCGCAAATCCCACAAGAGCAGCTTCGATACCATCATCAACCAGAGCATCAACCAGACCCTGAGCCGCACCGTGCTCACCTCCCTGACGACGCTGATGGCCGTGGTGGCGCTCTTTGTCCTGGGCGGCGGCATCATTCATGATTTTGCGCTGGCCATGATCGTAGGCATCGTCGTGGGAACCTATTCCTCGATTTATGTGGCCAGTCCGATCCTGCTGGCGTGGCAGCGTCAGGGTAAAAAGAAATAGGCGCCTGCCGGCCTGGAATACTCCTTTATGGAAAAACTGGAGCCATGGTTCGTGTTAAAAAGCGTTCCGGGAATCGGCAACCACCTGTTTAAACGCCTGCTCGACGCTTTCGGATCCCCTCAGGCCGTACTGCGGGCCAGGCCGGCGGATCTGGCGGCCGTCCCGGGAATTACAGACCGGGTCATTACCGCCATCCACGGCCGGCGCCCGGCGGCGGATCAAAAAGCCGAACTCGAGAGGGTCCGGAATAGAAAATACCATATCGTCACCCTGCCAGATGACCGGTATCCGTCCCTGCTGCGCCGGATTGCCGATCCGCCGCCCTTCCTGTATGTGTGCGGCAACCTGCCGCCGTCCGCACGCAGCGTGGCCATTGTCGGCAGCCGCACGGCAACCGCTTACGGCATTTCGGTGGCCAGACGCCTGAGCAGCGAACTGGCCGATATGGGCTTTGTCATTGTCAGCGGGATGGCGCGCGGTATCGATACCGCGGCCCACGAGGGTGCGTTGGCGGCCGGAGGCCGGACACTTGCCGTACTGGGCAGCGGGCTGGATCGGATCTACCCCCCGGAAAACCGCAGGCTTTTCCACCGGATTTCTAAAAACGGCGCCGTCCTGTCCGAATTGAAGTTAGACGCGAAACCGGAGGCGCACAATTTTCCGGCCAGAAACCGGATCATTTCCGGGATCTGCCTGGGAACGGTGGTGGTGGAGGCCGCGCACAAAAGTGGATCGCTGATCACGGCCCGTCTGGCCGCCGAACAGAATCGCGAGGTTTTTGCCGTCCCCGGAAGCATTCGTTCTTTTAAGAGCAGCGGCACACACGCGTTGATCAAACAGGGTGCCAAACTGGTGGAACACACCATGGACATCGTTGAAGAACTGGCGCCCATGCTGGATGCCGGCGATACACGGCCTGCAACCGAAACAGAGCCGCCCAGCGGTGCCGCTGACGGCCTTTCGTCCGATGCACGCCGGGTTTACCGGGCCCTCGGGCCTTACGCACTGCACATCGATGAACTGGCCCGTAAAACAGCCCTTGCGCCCGGCAAACTGGCCGCCGCCCTGCTCGAGTTGGAACTTTGTAACCTCGCCTGCCAGGAACCGGGGAAACGGTTTCTGCTGGCCGACCCCCAAAGCGAGCCCTCCAGATAAATTCTGCAAAAATGGGAGTGAAAATTGGACAAACCGCTGGTGATCGTCGAATCACCGACAAAAATACGCACGCTCAAGCGATACCTGGGAAAGGATTACAACGTAGCGGCCACCGTCGGGCACATCAAGGATCTGCCGGCCAAGGAGATGGGCATCGACATCGAAGACGGGTTCAAGCCCAAGTACCGCACCATTCCCGGCAAGCAAAAAGTGGTGCAGGCGTTGAAAAAGGCGGCCGGCAGTGCCCGCGACATTTACCTGGCCCCGGACCCGGACCGCGAGGGTGAAGCCATCGCCTGGCACGCCGCCGAAGTTCTGAAAAAAAAGGGGCGCAATTTTCATCGTGTATTGTTCCATGAACTGACGCGTAACGCGATCCTTTCGGCGATTGCTGCCCCTGAAGGACTCAACGCCAACAAATACGAGGCCCAGCAGGCACGCCGCATCCTGGACCGCCTGGTGGGCTACAATGTATCCCCTCTTTTATGGCGCAAGGTCAAACGCGGCCTTTCAGCCGGCCGCGTGCAATCCGTGGCCGTGCGCATCATCTGTGAACGCGAACGCGCCATCCAGGCCTTTGAGCCCCAGGAATACTGGTCAATAACGGCCAACCTGCTGGCAGACCATCCGCCCCCCTTCGACGCCAAACTCGTCCGCAAAAACGGCGAAAAAATCCACATTACAAACGAAAAACAGGCTCTAGGCATCGTCCAAGAGCTCTCCGAAAACCCTTTCGTGGTGGAAAAGGTTTTAAAAAAGACGCGCAAACGCAATCCACTGCCGCCCTTTATCACCAGCAAGCTGCAACAGGAGGCTATCCGCAAACTGCACTTTACGGCCCGCAAGACCATGGTCGTTGCCCAGCAGCTGTACGAGGGCATTTCGCTGGGCACCGGTGAACCCACCGGCCTGATAACCTATATGCGCACGGATTCGACGCGCATCGCCGCCGAGGCCGCCAACCATGCGCTGTCTTTCATCCGTGAGCATATCGGCCAGGACTATGCCATTGCCAAACCGCGTTTTTTCAAAAACCGCAAGAAAGTGCAGGACGCCCATGAGGCCATTCGGCCCACATCTGTAGACCATACGCCTGAAAAAATGGCGGCCTACCTCAGCGCCGACCAACTGAAGCTCTATCGCCTGATCTGGCAGCGCTTTGTGGCTTCGCAGATGAAAGAAGCCCTCATCGACCAAAACAGCATATCCATTCGTTGCGGTGTCTATCTTTTCAATGCCAGCGGGTCGTCCATCCGGTTTCCGGGCTTCATGAAACTTTACCAGTCCGCCGACGATGAAATTGAAAGCCGCCGCCGCAAGGAAGCTGCGAAGCTTCCCGAGATTCGGGAAGGTGCGGCTTTAAACTGCCGCGAGCTGATTCCCAAGCAGCACTTCACCGCACCGCCGCCGCGTTTCTCAGAGGCATCGCTGGTCAAGGAACTGGAAGAAAACGGCATCGGGCGCCCCAGCACTTACGCGTCCATTCTCTCCACCATCCGCGGCAAGGGATATGTAGAACTGGTCAAGGGCTACTTTCATCCCAGCGAACTGGGTTTCGTGGTCAACGATCTTTTGGTCAGCAGTTTTCCGGATATTTTCGATGTTGCCTTCACCGCCCGCATGGAAGATGAACTCGATCGCATTGAAGCCGGCAACACACGGGCAATAGAGGCACTCGGCCGCTTTTACCATGCGTTTCGGCGCAGCCTGGACAGCGCCACGGAACGTATGCTCAGCATGAAGGCGGACGGACTGCCCACTGAAATCACCTGCCCGGCCTGCGGCCAGCACGATCTGCGCATCAAGATGGGCAAAAACGGCCTTTTCCTGGCCTGCAGCGGGTACCCGGAATGCACCTTTACCCGCAACTACACCCGCAATGCCAAAGGGCAGATCGAATTCAACAGCGCTCCCAACGGAAAGGCTTCGGATGAGAAATGTGCCCTCTGCGGCCGGGCCATGCTCATCAAGGAGGGCCGCTACGGCACCTTTCTGGCCTGCAGCGGCTACCCGGAATGCAAGCACACGCAGTCATTAAACGGCAAGGGCAAAGACACGGGCATCGGCTGTCCCCGGCCGGCCTGCAGCGGCACCCTGGTGCAGCGCACCTCACGCCGCGGTCGCACCTTTTACGGCTGCAGCCGCTTTCCGGACTGCGATTTCGCCATGTGGGACCAACCGGTAAAAAAGCCCTGCCCGCAGTGCGGTGCGCCGTTTCTCGTCCAGCGCAGCACCAAGAAAGAGGGCATCTACGTGGCCTGTATGCATAAGGAATGCGGCTACCGGGAGCCGGCTGGCGACAATCCCCCTGAAGAAAATAAAAATACTTGACAACCGACTTTACGGGTGGTAGAAGTGATTGGAAATTTACTACATCAGGGTATTTTCGTATGACACGCAGCGCCATTTTTGACATTATTCTCCTTATTGGAAGCCTCGTAGCGGTATGCCTTAACCGCTGCGGGGAAAAGAGGTTGATAATGGCCTAGCATCGACAATACATACTTGCTTTAAAAACCGTTATCAGCCTGGCCGCGATAACGGTTTTTTTTTTGCAAAACGACCGTTGGCGGAGCCGACCGCTTTCGGCCCATGGCACTTTTACAGGCCCGTAAAAAGCCGGTCTTGAGCGGATTTCAAGACTTTGCGTCGAAAAGTGCGCTGCAGGGTTGAGCGCCAAAGCCCAACCTGTTTGAGGAGAAAAAGCGCCACGTTTTCGGGATTTGGCGCAGGCCCGCATCGCTTTCGAAAAGGCTTGCGGAAGCAGGAAATCCGGACTTTTTACGCAACCTTCACTTTTGCAGCGCAACAAACTTGTGCCCAAGCGTCATTCCCGGAGTCGGAAGGGGTGCCGCAATACCCAGTGTAGGGCGCAAGCTTAACTTCGCCAGAGACATCTTTTTACACGCCAGCGGCCACAAACAGGGGAGATGAGCCATGAAACTGACCGGTGCACAGATTCTGATGAAGGCCTTTGCCGATGAGAAGGTTGATACCATCTTCGGCTATCCCGGAGGTGCCGTCATCGACATCTACGACGAATTGATCAAAACCGATATCCGCCACGTGCTGGTCCGCCACGAACAGGGGGCCGTGCATGCCGCCGACGGATACGCACGTGTCAGCGGCCGTGTGGGCGTCTGCCTGGTGACTTCCGGTCCCGGCGCCACCAACACGGTAACCGGCATTGCCTCGGCCTACATGGACTCCATCCCGCTGGTGGTGATTACCGGGCAGGTACCCACCCACCTGATCGGCAACGACGCTTTCCAGGAAGTGGATATCGTTGGTATCACGCGACCCTGCACCAAACACAACTACCTGGTCAAACGTACCGAGGACCTGGCCACGGTGATCAAGCAGGCCTTTCACATTGCCCGCTCGGGCCGCCCGGGGCCGGTGCTGGTGGATATCCCCAAGGACATCGCCAACAACAAGGCCGCCTATACACCGCCGCCGCCGGTGGACCTGCCCTCCTACCGTCCCAATTACCGTCCCAACCAGAAGCAGCTGCAGCGGGTGGCTAAACTGATTGAACGGGCGGAGCGCCCGCTGGTTTTCGTAGGCGGCGGAGTGATTCTGTCGGGTGCCTCTCAGGATCTGGTGGAACTGGCGCGCAAGGCCCAGATGCCGGTGACCGCATCGCTCATGGGCCTGGGGGCCTTTCCGGGAACCGATCCGCTGTGGCTCGGCATGATCGGCATGCACGGCACCTACCGCGCCAACATGGCCGCCGGCGCCTGCGACCTGATGATTTCTGTGGGCGTGCGCTTCGACGACCGTGTCACCGGTAAAACCGACACCTTCGCCCCCCAGGCCAAAATCGTGCACATCGACATCGACCCCACCTCCATCCGCAAGAACGTGCCCGTTGCCATTCCCGTCGTGGGTGACTGCAAACTGGCCCTCGAACAGCTCAACCAGCTGATTGATACGCAGCAGATGGAGGGTCTGGCGACCCGCCGTAAAAAATGGTTTGCACGCATCGAGCACTGGAAAAATACCAACCCCCTGGCCTACCGCCAGAAAGATACCATCAAGCCGCAATTCGTGATCGAAAAACTGTTCGAACTGACCCATGGAGACGCCATCGTCACCACCGAGGTGGGCCAAAACCAGATGTGGGCCGCTCAGTTTTACCACTTCAACGCCCCCAACCGCTTCGTCACCTCCGGCGGCCTGGGGACCATGGGCTTCGGGCTGCCGGCGGCCATCGGCGCCCAGATCGCCTGTCCCGATGCGCTGGTGGTGGATGTGGCCGGCGACGGCAGCATCCAGATGAACATCCAGGAAATGGCCACAGCCGTACAGTGCCAGACGCCCATTAAAGTCGTCATTTTGAACAACTGCTACCTGGGCATGGTCCGCCAGTGGCAGGAGCTTTTCTACGACAGGCGCTATGCCTGCACCTGCATGGACTGTGCGCCCGACTTTGTCAAACTGGCCGAAGCCTACGGTGCGCTGGGCCTGCGCGCCACGCGTCCCGAAGAAGTCGAAGCAGTACTGCGCAAAGGCATCGAAACACCGGCGCCTGTTATCATGGATTTTGCGGTGGACCGCGAAGAGTGCGTTTACCCCATGGTGCCGGCCGGCGCGCCGATTACGGAAATGCTGCTGGTGTAAATACCCCCAGGATGTCACGTCCATCCTTCCGATTGCATCGAAAACGGCGAGGTCTGTCATGAAAGAAGAAAAACACATTTTTTCCATGCTTGTCGACAACGTGCCCGGTGTCCTGTCACGGGTGGTGGGTCTTTTCAGCGGCCGCGATTTCAATATCGACAGCCTCTGTGTGGCGGAAACCCTGGATCCGGAAGTCTCGCGCATCACCATTGTTTCACGGGCCGATGCACCCATCGTGGAACAGATCGAAAAGCAGCTCAACAAACTGGTCAATGTGCGCAAAATACGCGACCTCACCGGCCCCAAGGCCGTCAAGCGCGAAATGGCGCTCATCTGTGTCAAAGCCAAAGCCCAGCACCGCGCCGAGATTCTGCGCATCGTCGACATTTTCAGATGCAAGGTGGTGGATGTGGGTCCGGGGCACTACATCCTGGAAGTCACAGGCGATGAAGGCAAGCTTGCGGCCCTGCTGAACCTGTTGAAGCCCATGGGCATCAAGAAGATCGCCCGTACCGGACCCATTGCCCTGTTCAGAGAACCCAATTAACGCCCGGGCATTATGCCGGGCAACAACTCAACCATAGAAGGAGAGACCAATGGCCATCATCGATTTTGGCGGTGTTGAAGAAGAAGTGATTACATCAGAGGAATTCCCACTCCAAAAGGCACAGGAAGTCCTGGCGCATGAAACCGTCGCCGTTTTGGGATACGGCGTTCAGGGGCCCGGCCAGGCACTCAACCTGCGCGACAACGGCATCAACGTCATCGTGGGCCAGCGTGAGGGGGGTAAATCCTGGCAGCGCGCCGTTGACGACGGCTTCGTCCCCGGCGAAACGCTCTTCCCGCTGACCGAGGCCGCCACGCGCGGCACCATTATCCAGTTTCTGCTTTCCGATGCCGGACAGATGGAAACCTGGCCGCAGATCAAGAGTTGCCTTGCACCGGGCGACGCGCTGTATTTTTCCCACGGCTTCTCCATCGTTTTCAGTGACCGCACCGGCGTGGTGCCGCCGTCCGATGTCGACGTGATCCTCGTCGCCCCCAAGGGCTCGGGCCGCACGGTGCGCACCAATTTCCTGGAAGGCAGCGGCATCAACTCGAGTTTCGCCATCCACCAGGATTTCACCGGCCGGGCGCGCCAGCGCACCCTGGCCACCGGCATCGCCATCGGTTCGGGATATCTTTTCCCGACCACTTTCGAAAAAGAGGTCCTCTCGGACCTGACCGGTGAGCGCGGCGTGCTGATGGGGTGCCTGGCCGGCGTGATGGAAGCCCAGTACAACCTCTTGCGCAAGCACGGCCACAGCCCCAGCGAGGCGTTTAACGAAACCGTCGAGGAGCTCACCCAGAGCCTGATCCGCCTGGTGGCGCAAAACGGCATGGACTGGATGTTCTCCAACTGCAGCACCACCGCCCAGCGCGGTGCGCTGGACTGGGCGCCCAAGTTCCGCGATGCCGTGGCACCGGTTTTCGACGACCTTTACCAACGCGTCGAATCGGGTCAGGAGACCCAGCGCGTGCTGGACGCCAACCGCGCACCCGACTACCGCGACAAACTGCAGCGGGAACTGGATGTCATCAAAAACTCGGAAATGTGGCGCGCCGGCGCAGCTGTACGCTCCCTGCGGCCCGAAAACCGCTCCCGCTGACCAAACACGTCAAGCGCGGCCCCAAATGGCCGCGCTTTTCGTTTTGCAAAGGAATAGCCATCATGGACCCGATCCTCTTGTACGACACCACGCTGCGCGACGGCACCCAGGGCGAGAAAATCAGCTTTTCGGCGGCCGAGAAAATCGGCATTGCCCAGCGGCTGGACGAAATGGGATTTCACTATATCGAGGGGGGGTGGCCGGGCTCCAACCCCCGCGATATCGAATTCTTCGAACTGGCCCAGCGCACGCCCTTCAAAACCGCATGCATCACCGCTTTCGGGGCCACGCGCCGGCCGGATATGGCGCCGGAGGACGACCCAAGCATCATGGCCCTGCTGCGCAGCAAAACCGCGGCTGTGACGGTCTTTGGCAAGAGCTGGGACCTGCACGTCGAACAGGTTATGCACACCACGCTGGCCGAAAACCTGAAGATGATCGGCGAAAGCGTCGCCTATCTCCGGGAAAACAAGCGCGAGGTGATCTACGATGCCGAGCATTTTTTCGACGGCTACCGCGAAAACCCGTCCTACGCTCTCGAAACGCTCAAGGCGGCAGCAGAAAGCGGCGCCGACACTGTCGTGCTGTGCGACACCAACGGCGGCAGCCTGCCCTTCGACGTGCTGGAAATCGTGGCCCGCGTACGACATTTTCTGGCCGATATCGGAAACCGCCGACAGGCTGCGCCCCCGCGCCTGGGGATCCATACCCACAACGACAGCGGGTTGGCCGTGGCCAACACCCTGGCCGCCGTCAAGGCCGGCGCCTGCATGGTCCAGGGCACCATCAACGGGTACGGCGAGCGCTGCGGCAATGCGGACCTGACATCGATCATACCCGTACTGACGGTCAAGATGCAGCGGCCCTGTGTCTCGGACCAAAACCTGGCGCGCTTAAAGAGCCTGTCACGTTTCGTCAGCGACACGGCCAACATGACCCCCTACGACGCGCGCCCCTTCGTGGGCAACAGCGCTTTTGCGCACAAGGGCGGCGTGCATGTCAATGCCGTCATGAAAGTTGCCCGCGCCTACGAGCACCTCGACCCGCAGACCGTGGGCAACCGGCGCCGCGTACTGGTGTCGGACCTTTCCGGCAAAAGCAACGTGGTGTACAAGGCCCGCGAGCTGGGGCTGGATCTCGACGACAACGGCGCCGACTGCCGGAAAATCGTCTCCAAAGTCAAGGACCTGGAGCATCAGGGGTACGAGTTCGAGGCGGCCGACGGTTCCTTTAAAATCCTGATCGAAAAGCTCACCCAACGCTTCAGGCCGGTTTTCGATCTCGAATCGTTCCGCATCAGCATCGAAAAAGACAAAAACAAGCCCTGCTCGGCACATGCCACCATCAAGATATCGGTCCAGGGACAGGAGGAAATCACCGCGGCCGAGGGACTGGGGCCGGTGAGCGCGCTGGACAATGCCCTGCGCAAGGCCCTGCACAAGTTTTTTCCGGAGCTGGCGGCCATGCGCCTGGTGGATTTCAAGGTGCGCGTGATCGACGGCCGTGCCGGCACAGCGGCCCGTGTGCGGGTTTCCATCGAGTCCCGCGACCAGGAGGATATCTGGAGCACCATCGGCGTCTCCGAAGACATCATCGAAGCCAGCTGGCAGGCGCTGGCCGACAGTTTCCACTACAAGCTGTCCAAGCAGGCGGCAAACCCCACAGGAGCCAAACCATGAGCGAAAAAGTTATCATCTTCGACACCACCTTGAGAGACGGCGAGCAGTCCCCCGGGGCCAGCATGAACGCCGCCGAAAAAGTGCGCCTGGCCATGCAGCTGGAAAAGCTGGGCGTGGATGTCATCGAGGCTGGTTTCCCGGCGGCCTCCGAGGGCGATTTCGATGCCGTATCCCAAATCGCATCCAAACTGAAAAAACCCCGTGTGGCTGCGCTGGCGCGCACCGCCAAGTCCGATCTCGAACGCGCCTGGGGTGCGGTGCAGAACGCTGCGTCACCGCGCATCCACACGTTTATCGCCACCTCCGACATCCACCTGCAGTACAAGCTGCGCATGAGCCGCGACGAGGTGTTGGCCGCCGCCGTGGAGGCGGTGAAGTACGCCCGGTCGTTTACTCCGGATGTCGAATTTTCGGCGGAAGACGGCTCGCGCAGCGACCGGGACTTCCTCTGCCGGGTGTTCGAGGCCGTCATCGACGCCGGCGCCACCACCGTCAACCTGCCGGACACAGTGGGCTACGCGATACCCAGCGAATTTTCCGAACTGGTCGCATACGTGCGCCAGCACACGCCCAACATCGCCAAAGCCGTTTTTTCCGTTCACTGCCACAACGACCTGGGCCTGGCCACGGCCAATACGCTGGCGGCCATTGCCGCCGGCGCACGCCAGGCCGAAGTCACCATCAACGGCATCGGCGAACGTGCCGGCAACACCTCTCTCGAAGAAGTGGTCATGGCGCTGCATACGCGCTCCAACCGCATGCCGCTGCACACCGACATCCATACCCAGCAGATCGTTCCCAGCAGCCGTCTGGTCAGCATGATCACCGGCATCCTGGTGCAGCCCAACAAGGCCGTGGTGGGCGCCAATGCCTTTGCCCACGAAGCCGGCATCCACCAGGACGGCGTCCTCAAGAACCCCATGACCTATGAAATCATGCGTCCCGAAACCGTGGGCCTGAACCGCAACCGCATGGTATTGGGAAAGCATTCGGGCCGGCACGCCCTGCGGTCCCACCTGAAAGACCTGGGGTACGAACTTTCCGACGAGGAGCTCAATACCGTTTTTACGAAATTCAAACAGCTGGCTGACAAGAAAAAACACCTGGTGGACGAGGATCTGGAAGTGATCATCAGCGAGGGGATTCTGCAGTCCGCCGATGTTTTCAAACTCGAGTACCTGCAGGTCACCAGCGGCACCACGGTCCTGCCCATGGCCAGCGTCAAGCTGTCCATCAACGGCCGCTCGGTAAAGGGCGCCGGGTACGGCAACGGCCCCATCGACTCTACCTTCAACACCATTGTACAGCTGACGGGCACCGAATCCGAGCTGCTGCGCTTTTCGGTCAGTGCGCTCACCGGCGGGGCCGATGCCCAGGGAGAAGTCACCGTCCGATTGCGTGAAAACGGCTTGGTCGCACTGGGCCGGGGGGCGGACCCGGACATCATCACCGCCGGTGCCAAGGCCTACATCAACGGCTTAAACCGCCTGGAATACCTCAAACGCCACCCGGTCAAAACATCGGGCGATGTTTAAAAGAAACCGGCGCACATCCCATCTCACGGGACCGTGCGCCGGTTTTACAGCAAAGCGCGTCTCCAGACAGCTGAAATCGGTCCCCGGCACGCAAGTTCAGCCGCCAGCGACCGCAATTGCCGATTGGTGGCCAGATTCGGAGCTACGGTGACGCTCCGAAGCCGTCAAGGCGCCCGTCCGGCCAGGCGCGCAAACTTCGGCATATCGGGAATATGTCGTGGTTTGGGCAACACAGCCAGATGGGAGGCATGAACGGATGAATGCCATTTTATTCCGGAATCGTTCCGCCTAGTCGCCCATCTCGGCCATGTAGTCGTCGTACATGGTCTCCAGTGCCAGCTTGTGTTTGGCCTCTTCCTGGCAGAGCATCTTAAAAAGCTGCTTGGCGTCCTCGCTTTCCACCTGCCGCAGCAGCTCGTTGTACAAGGCCAGCGCTTTTTCCTCGCGTTTCATGGCCAGCAGCAACAGCTCATGGTACACCATGCCGGGCTTGTATTCGATGTCATCGACGAAGTCGCTGCGCTTGATGTCCGTGATCCACTTGTACTTGTAAGTCCGAATGCTTTCGTCGAGGCCTTCCCGGGAATATTTTTCCAAAAGCGCCTGGTGTTTGCGCTCCTGTTCGGCGAACTCGAGCAGCATCTGCTTGGATCCCGAGAGGGCCTCCTCGTGGCTGGCCGTTTCGTAGAACTCGGCGGCCTCCTTTTCCTTTTGAATGGCAAAATCCACAATCGCTTCCAGGTTTTCAAACTCCATTATCGGCTCCTTTCCGTTGTCGATGGGTTCCGGTATCGAGCGTACCGCTGATATCGGAAATTTTGCTGATGTGCCTTGCTTGCATAAATTGTTCAATCCCCGCCACAATTTCCTGCGTTGCACGCGGATTGTTGAACGTCGCCGTCCCGACTTCAACGGCCGCCGCGCCGGCAATCATGAATTCCAGTGCATCTTCAGCGGTCGCGATACCGCCGATGCCGATTACCGGACGGTCGATGCTCGCAGCCACCTGCCACACCATGCGCAGCGCAACGGGTTTGATCGCCGGCCCGGAAAGGCCGCCGGTAACGTTGGCCAGCTTCGGCCTGCGCGTCTCGATATCGATGGCCATACCGGTCAGTGTGTTGATCAGCGAGACCGCGTCGGCGCCGGCGGAAACCACTGCGCGTGCGATAACGGTTACATCGGTGACATTGGGCGACAGCTTGACCATCAGGTGTTTTTCCGTACGTTGCCGCACCAGGTGCACCAGGTCGTATGCGCTTTGCGCGTCCACTCCGAATGCCATGCCGCCGGCACGTACATTGGGGCACGAAATATTGACCTCGATTCCGGCAATCCCGGAGATGTTATCGATGCGCGCGGCCAGCGCCGCATATTCGGCGTCGGTCTGGCCATATATGTTGGCAATCACCGGCGTTTTAAAGCGTTTCAGAAAAGGCAGGCGGTGCTTTTCAAAAGCATCAATGCCGATGTTTTCCAGCCCGATGGCATTCAACATGCCGCAGGGCGTTTCCACGATGCGCGGCGGCGGGTTGCCGGGGCACGGTGCCAGCGAAAGGCCCTTGACGATGATGCCCCCCAGGCGGTTCAAATCGACCAGGCCGGCGTACTCCCCGCCGTATCCAAAGGTTCCGGAAGCCGTCAAGACGGGGTTTTCAAGGCGCAGACCGCCGATATCCACGCTGAGATCAAGTGCCCTGTGCATGTGCACGTTACCTTTTTAAAAAATGCCTGCGCCTTTGCACGGCCCTACACCGAAATGGGTGCCCGGATGGCCGGCTGGGGGCGATACCCCACCAGTTCGAAATCTTCAAACCGGAAATCTTCTACGCAACGCTGCGCTCCGTGGATGCGCATCTGCGGCAACGGTCCGGGTTGGCGCTCCAGCTGCTCGCGGACGGCATCCAGGTGATTCAGATAGATGTGTGCATCACCGAAAGTATGCACAAATTCCGAAACTTCAAGGTCGCACAGCTTGGCGACAATCCATGTCAGCAGCGCATAGGAGGCGATGTTGAAGGGCACGCCCAGAAAAACATCGGCACTTCGCTGGTAGAGCTGGCAGGAAAGGGCATTGCGACGCACGTAAAACTGGAACAGGGTATGGCACGGGGGCAGCCCGGCGCGTGCCATCTCCTCGACTTCGGCCGGGTTCCATGCCGATACGATCAGGCGCCGGGAAAACGGGTTTGTGCGGATCTGCGCGATCACCTTCTCGATCTGGTCGACCCCGTTGAAATTGCGCCACTGGCGGCCGTAAACCGGACCCAGTTCACCCCAGCGCGCCGCAAAAGCCGCATCCGTTTTTATTTTTTCAATAAATTCTTTCAGCTTATCATGCCATTGTTCTGAATATTTCGGGAACTTTTCCTGGAGGCTGTTTTCCGCCAGATAGTGCTGGAAAGGCCATTCATTCCATATCTTAACATCGTTTTGCACCAGGTAGCGAATGTTGGTTTCGCCACGCAGGAACCAGAGCAGCTCATGGGTAATGCCGCGCATGAACACCTTCTTGGTGGTCAGCAGCGGAAATCCGGAGCGTAGGTCGTAGCGGTTCTGGTAGCCGAAAATGGAAATCGTTCCGGTACCGGTGCGGTCCTGGCTTTCGACGCCGTAATCCATAATGTCACGCAGGAGTTTGAGGTACTGTTGCATGGCGGATCTTCCCCCGAGTAAGAACGTGCAAGAGTTTACGGCCAAATACTTCTGCTGCGACACACTGCGGGGCCTTTTTTATGACCGGCGGCGGCAAATTCCTCCGACGGGTATTATCCTGGCTCAAGGCGCATGCGTCGGCCGGGCACGGAAAATTTCTGCAGCAAAAGCACCGCGGTCCAGGCTGCCAGACCAAAGGCATCGGCCCAGTAATCCGGCCAGAAAAGGCCGGCGGCGGCCAGCCATAAAAGGATCGTTTCCAGCCAGGTGGCACGCCGCAGCAGGTAGCGCTCCAGCGCCGATGCAAAGGCCACCAGCCCCAGAGTCGTGGTAACCACTGTCAACACCACGCTCCAGTGCAGCAGGGAGTAATGCTTGCCGATGCCCAGAAGCGGCCGGTAAGCCATGATCAGCGGGATGATGTAAAGCCCCTTGGCCAACTTCCAGGAGGTAAAAGCCGTGCGCATGGGATTGGCGCCGGCCACGCCGGCGCCGGCGAAACTGGCCAGACTCACCGGCGGCGTGACATTGGCATCCTGAGAATACCAGAATACGATCATGTGCGCCACCAGCAGGGGGACACCCATGTTGAGCAGCGCAGGCCCCGCCAGTGTGGCCAGCACGATGTAGCTGGCCGTCACCGGCAGGCCCATGCCGAGCACCAGTGAAGCCGCACCGATCAAAAGTATCGCCAGTGCACGGATACCAAAGCTTAAGTCCAACACCAGGCTGGAGAATTTCAGGCCCATGCCGGTCAGCGTGACCATGCCCACGATGACACCGGCGGCCGCACAGGCGATGGAAACCATGACGGCATTGCGGGCGCCTTTTTCCAGCGCACTGACAATGGATTTCACTTCTACGGCGGCAAATCCGGCCGGCGACGGCGGCAGATCGACTCCTGCCGTGGTTTTGCGCCCCCCACCCATCCAGCGCAGCGTGTCGGCCGCCAGGCTGGCGGCCAGGGTGCTGACCACCGCCACGAAGCCGGCCATCATGGGCGAGTAGTTGGCCAGCAGCACATAGACCAGAATGCCAACCGGCACCACGAAATGTAATCCTTCCCTGAGCACCGTAAGGGCCCTGGGCAGGCTCTCTCTGGGCTGGCCCTCCATGCCGTACTTCTTGGCCTCGTAGTGTACGAACAGCAGGACCGTCAGGTAGTACATGACAGCCGGTATCAGGGCGATCTTGATAATCGTCAGGTAGCTGGTGTTGGTAAATTCGGCCATCAGGAAGGCACCGGCCCCCATGATAGGCGGCATCAGCTGGCCGCCGGTGGAGGCGGCGGCTTCGATGGCACCGGCCACATGCGGCCGATAACCCACGCGCTTCATCATGGGAATGGTAAAAGAACCGGTGGCCACCACGTTGCCCACCGCCGATCCGGAGACCGATCCCATGAATCCGGAAGCCACCACGGCGGTCTTGGCGGGGCCGCCGGAAAAGCGTCCGGTCAGGGCGTAGGCCAGTTCGATGAAGAAATTCCCACCGCCGGTGGACTCCAGAAAAGCACCGAAAAGCACGAACACGAACACGAACGTGGCGGCCACCCCCAAGGGCAGGCCGAAAACGCCTTCGGTGGTCAGCCACAAGGTGGTGGCAATGCGCTCGATGCTGTACCCCTTGTGCATGATCAGCTCCGGCATGTAGGGGCCGTATATGGCATACAAAATGGCCAGTAGGCACACACCGGTCATGATCCAGCCGATCACCCGGCGGCAGGCTTCCAGCACCAGCAGGACACCGACAACACTCACCACCAGATCCATGCGCAGCCAGTCGCCCTGACGCTCGAAGATCGCGCTCAGATTGCTGCAGATGTAGTAGGTGCAGTAGATGGATGCGCCCACCAGCAACCAGTCCAAAACCAGCCAGAGCGTCAGTTTATCCTTGCGGGCCGATTTAAAGGGCGGTTTGAGGAGATAGGTCAGGCTGAGAATCGCCCCCAGGTGGATGGAGCGCTGCACCAGCGCGGTCAGGGCGGCGATACCGGCCGTGTAAAGCTGGTAGAGGCTCAGACTCACGGCGATGGCCATCACCACCCTGGCAGTTACGGACGTCAGGCGCGGGTTGCTGTCCGCGTGCATGGCGTCTGCCGTCGCCGTATTGCCGGACATCGGCGATTTACGGGAGGATGGCGCCATCATTTACTCCCGGCGACCGGCGTGGCGGTAGGTGGGAAAACACGGCGCCACAGCTCGTACAGGAGGCTGACCGGCCGCGCCGCAAAACGCACCGCGCGGTGGGGCGCCACCGCCGATAGATTTTTCTCAATGCCGCGCCAGATGACGGTGTGGTCGACACCGGGGCTACCGATACGCAGGATAAAGTTTCCCGTGGGCATGTGCATATTCTCGATGGCCTCATAAGGACCGCGCATCACCATGTGTCCCACGCCGGGCATGCGCCCCATGCCGGCGCCGAACTTCAGGTAACGCTCCTCTTCAATATAGATGCGCCCGTTTTTGTCCACGCTGTGGGTTTCCCAGATGGGGGCATTTTCAACCGAGTGATAATACCGGATGGTGAACGTCTCGCCGGCTTTCATGGGCAGCACCAAAAGCGGCGCTCGGCCGGCCACCGGCGTCACCCGCAGCTCCAGACCGCCGGGCAGCAGTCCGGCGGCCAGCAGCAACACAGCCGCCAGGCCGGCAGCAGCAGCCAGAAGGCGCGGGAGCCGCCGCCGGATCGATGGGACGTCCATCAGGGCAACAGGCGGTCGGGCACCTGAATGCCTTTTTCCTTCAGGTAGCGGATGGTGCCCGGGTGCAGCGGAATGGGTGAGTACTTTACCGCATTTTCAGGTGTCGTATAGGCCGCTGAGGGATGTATCTCGCGCAGGTAGTCGTTGTGGGCGTACAGGGCCTTGACAAGCCGGTATACCAGATCCGTATCCAGAGACTTCTGACAGATCATCACGTTCCACACGCCGATTGTTTGCACGGCTTTGTCGACGCCTCGGTAAAGCCCGCCGGCAAGTTTTACCGACGAGTAGGTCGGGTTGGCCGCCAGGACCTTTTTGATCTGCTGAGGTGTAAATGCAATGATGCGGATATCGTGGGTGGTGGCCAGATCGAGAATGGAGCTGGTGCCTGGCCCCACAGACCAGATGCCCACATCGATAGTACCGTCCCGCAGCGCATTGGCGCTCTCCGTAAAGGAAAGTCGACTATCCTTGTAAGCGTCGAGTGGAATGCCCAGCGCCTTGAATACCGCCTCGGCCATGAAGTTGGTGCCGCTTCCCGGGCTGCCCGTACTGATATTGCGGCCCTTAACCTGTTCGATGTTGGTAATGCCGCTTTTTTTCAAAGTAACCACCTGCAGCAGGTTGGGGTACATGACCGCCATGCTCAGGATGTTGTACTTCTTACCCTTGAATTTCGACAGCCCGTTGAAGCCGGCCACAGCCACATCACCCATCACTTCCCCGACCACGGTTTCCCCGCGGTGGGCCAGCTTGACGTTTTCAACGCTGGCCCCGGTGACCTCGGCAACCGCCTTGACGCCGGGTACGTATTTTGACCAGATCTCGGCCACACCACCGCCGTAAGGGTAGTAAATTCCCCCGGTGCCGCCGGTGCCGATGGAGACAAAGGTGGTTTTGGCAGCCGCCGGTACCGCCAGCGCCACAAGTACACACAGGAAAATCGTCAGGCTCAATCGCTTCATCGCTTATCCTCCCCCTTTTGCAGGCTCTACCGGCCCATGGTTTTGATCAACAATGTAACGGCTTGCGGTTTTCCGGTCATTCCCCGCACCGGATATACGAAAGCAGCGCTGGCCCCCGGTTTAACCAGACCTTTCTTGGTCTTGCGGGGAATCAGGCCGCCCACGGCCTTGCCGTTGTCCAGAAAGATGTTCACCCGGAAGCGCTGGGGTTTTTCGCTGACATTTTTAATCTTCACATGGAAATGAAGTACTTTTTCGCCTTTCCATTTCTTCAGCGAACATGAGAAGTCCTCAAGCCGGGCCTGGGGGGCGATGGTCTGATCCAGGTTGGCCTGCGGGACACAGGCAAAAGTTTCACTGTCGGAGCCTGCCAGAACCTGGCCGCTGCACGTCAAAACCAGGCCCGTGGCCGCCAGCATAACGCCTATGCATACCGTGAGCAATCGTTGTCGCAACATCTTCGCACCCTCCTTTGCCTGTTGTCGGTTTTGTCCGGCCCGTTCCTTCAGCCTTTAAACGCAAAGCATACCCGGCCGGGAGTTGTCAACTTTTATTTGCCGCTGCGGGCCATCACGGGCTTGCTTTCAGACGCGATTTCTGCAAAGATTAAATCCAGGCCAATGCAGGCCAAGCCGATGCAAGGCCGGAGACACACGACCCACAGGAGAGCATTATGCAAGGTTTTTTCAACAAAGCATTGATTATCGACGCCGGCAGCCGTACCGCTGCACCGCAGTCACTGGATGATGCGCTGTTGCGCAGTTGCCTGGGCGGCAAAGGACTGGCCACGCAGCTGCTGCTGCAATACAACCCGGTGGGCGTCGACCCGCTGGCGCCGGAAAACCACCTGCTGCTGGCCCTGGGCCCGGCCTCCGGAAGCCCCATCTACGGTTCCTGCCGCCATGGTATCTTCTCCAAGTCCCCGCTGACCGGCGGGTACGCGGAATCCTACAGCGGCGGCAAGTTGGCCGTCGCCATGAACCGCTGCGGTTACGACGCCATGATCATCCACGGCGCCGCCGAAAAGCCCGTCTGGATTGAAATCGACGATTCGCGCGTCGTTTTCCACGATGCCGCCGAGTTGTGGGGCATGGAAACCTACGCCGCTGAAGACGCCATCAAATCCCGCCTGAAGACGCGCAGATCCGGTGTTATGGTCATCGGCCCGGCCGGCGAAAAGGGTGTGCGTTTCGCGGTGGTGGAAAATGACTACTGGCGTTCGGCCGGGCGCACCGGCATGGGGGCCGTGTTGGGTGCCAAGAATATCAAGGGGATTGCCTTTGCCGGCAACGCCGAGCGTGTGCTGGCACACCCGGAAGAAGCCCGGCAATATGCGCGCCGCATGCTCAAGGACTTGAAGCATCACGCCGCGGCTGAGGCCTACCGCAGCCAGGGAACCCCCATGATGGTGGCGCTGCTCAACCAGGCCGGGGGATTTCCCACACGCTACTGGTCGGCCGGAGAATACGCCTTTTGGGAAAAAATAAACGCCCCGAGTCTGACTTCGCGCTGCAAGGTGCAGCCGCGTGCCTGTATGACCTGCTTCATGGCCTGCGGCAACCTCAGCCGGATTCTTGAAGGCCGCCACAAGGGACTTACCGTGGAAGGCCCCGAATATGAAACCATCTATGCCTTCGGTGGTCTGTGCATGATCGGCAGCATCGAAGAAATTGCCTATCTCAACGATATCTGTGACCGTTTGGGCATGGACACCATCAGCGCCGGCAATCTTGCAGCTTTTGCCATCGAAGCTTCGAAGAGGGGCAAAATCAGGGAAAGGCTGGATTACGGACGTCCCGAACAGGTTGCCAGCCTGTTGGAAAAAATCGCCGCGCGCCAGGGGATCGGCGACCTGCTGGCCGATGGCATCCGCCATGCTGCCGCCGAACTGGATCTGCAGGATCTGGCCATCCATGTCAAGGGCCTCGAGCCCCCCGGTTACGACCCCCGGGCGCTCAAGGGCATGGGGCTGGCCTATGCCGTCAGCGATCGCGGCGCCTGCCACCTGCGCGCCACCTTTTACAAGGCCGAGCTGTCCGGCCTGATCGATCCCGATCAAACCGCCGGCAAGGCCGAGATGTTTCTGGATTTCGAGGACCGCTGCACGCTCTTCGACTGCCTGATCCTGTGCCGCTTTTATCGTGACTTCTACCCCTGGGAAGATCTGTCCCGGATCATCTTTCTGACCACCGGCCTGGAGCTGGAAAAAGCAGATCTGCAACAGCTGGCCGCACGGGTGACGGACAGCACCCGGCGGTTTAACCTGCGGGAGGGATTCACCAGCGCCGATGACCGGCTGCCGAAACGCTTTTTCCAGGAGGCGCTGCCCGACGGCCGGCGGATCAGCGAAAACGAGATGCGCACCATGGTTGCAGACTACTATCGCTTGAGGGGTTGGAACGCGGACGGCATTCCGCCCGACGTCCCGGCAGGCGCACAAAAGTCAAAAGGAGACCCAGGATGACCCGAAACCGAAGATCGACAGGCGCCTGGCTGCTGATCGCAGCCGGCATCATATATGCGGCCGGCACTGCCGCTGCATCCCAGCAAAAAGTCAACCCGGACAAACTGGTCACGCAGGCCCAAGCCGCCTTCCGCCACATCGAGTCCGACAAAAACATGAGCTGGTTCCGTGAACACCTCAAAGACGCCAAGGCGTTGGTGATCATCCCGCACATGGTCAAGGCCGGCTTTATCGTGGGCGGATCCGAGGGCAACGGCGTCGTGCTGATCCACGATGCCAAAACCGGCAAATGGAGCTATCCCGCTTTTCTCACCATGGGCAACGCGTCCTTGGGCCTGCAGGCCGGCGTTGAGGTGGCCGAGGTGGTTCTGATGGTGATGACCCAAAAGGGAGTCAGCCGCTTTTTGTCCAACTCCTTTAAGCTGGGTGTGGACGCCAGCGTGGCGGCCGGCCCCGTGGGCGCCGGCGGCACGGCCAACGTCACTGCCGACGTTTACGCCTTTTCCCACGGCAAAGGCTTATACGGCGGCGTCAGCCTGAAAGGCGGCGGACTCAAGCCCCATGAGCGTCTGAACAGGGCATACTACGGCAAACCGGTGACAGTCCGGGACATTTTAACGCTGCATAAAGTCGTCAACCACCAGGCCGATGCACTGATCAAGGCGATCACCAGCGCCACGGCGAGATAATCCAGGGATGGATACACACGCTGACGGCCACGCTTTGCATGCGCCCGTGGATGGCTGCAGTTGACATTCAGCCGAAGTGGATATATGCGCACGAAAAATGTCCAGCGATACAACGAATGTGGAATTCAAGGAGGAAGAAGGTATGGTAGACGACCCCCGAAAGCACTACGTGTGCGTCGATTATTTTGAAGACCTAACCGGAGACATCGCCGCCGGTGAAAAAGAAAATATCCAGGAAATCGGACAGCGTGTGGCAGCCCTCAGGAAAGAAAAAGGACTTTCGCTGGAGGATGTTTCACGGCTGACCGGTTTCGCTGTCGAGACCCTCGCCGGTATTGAAACCAGCCAGATCCAGCCCCAGCTGGGGACTCTCATCAAGCTGTCCAAAGCCCTGGACGCCGCTTTCGGCCGCATCATCGCCGGCAGGGGCGACCGGCTTTACTCCATCACCCGCAAGACAGAGCGCAAGAGCATATCGCGATCGACATCGCACCGTGGAAACCGTGAGATATACACATACAAAGACCTGGCGCCCGAAGTCAAGGGCCGTCACATGGAAGCGCTTATCGTGCGCCTTTCACAAGCGCCGGATGAAGACCGATCTATCCACGAGGGTGAGGAGTTCATTTTTGTTCTAGACGGCATCGTAGCCCTGCAAATCGGTGAAGAAGCCTTCGAACTGGAACCTGGAGACAGCGCCTACTACCTGTCCACCATCCCGCACTTGGTAACCGCCAAATCCGATAAGGCCACCATCGTGGCCGTGCTTTACGGCGGATAGGGCACAACACAACTCAAGGCGGCCGAATGCATGCAACACCTTTCCAAAACCCTATGCCTGAGAAGGGTCGGGAACATATCCAAAAGCCGCGCCTGACGCTTTTTGTCATTTTGTTGACATTTTTTGCCGTCCGCTTTTTATCAAACGAATGCTCTTTTTTGCAATATCCTGATATTGCGTGCTATATGCATACACGTGCGTACCACCCGAAATGGCATCGTTTTTGCTCTGGATAATTTCAACCGCATGACATAGGGGACGCAGCCGCTCTTTTACAACTGAATCTGCTGAAAAACGCTTTCTCGGGTGCAGGTGCATCTTTACACCGGGCATCACCAAACAGAAAACTTAACCGCATCCATTAAAAACGTGATTTGCGCCGGGGTCTACAACCGCATTGCGGGAAACTTTTAGCAGATTCGTGGCGGCGCCTCCCCCTGCGGGTTCTCCCTTCTCCGCGCTCGTTTTTGAACCTCCCGGGCATCACCCTATCGCCATTGTGCATAACGACAAAACCCGGCCGCATCAATTTTTGCTTGTACAAAACGCGCCCGGCCGTTAAAATGCCCTGCGAAATTGGAAACAACCCCTTAAAAACCTTTTTGACACCCAGATTGAGGAACCTTCCGCCATGCTGCACATTGACATCTCGGTCCAGCAGCTCGTATTGCGCGCCGCTTTAAACGACACGCCCACAGCCCGCCGTATCGCCGCAGCGCTTCCTCTCGAAGGCACGGTCAACCGTTGGGGAAACGAAATCTACTTCGACATTCCTGTGCAGATCGAAGCGGCCGCAGATGCCGTCACCGACGTGGAAATCGGCACACTGGCCTACTGGCCGGCAGGCGCCGCTTTCTGTATATTCTTCGGGCCTACGCCGGTCAGTGAGGATGAACAGCCGCGCGCCTATAGCCCGGTCAACATTTTCGGTCGCATATCGGATGATCCCGGCCGGCTGCGCGACGTTCAAGGCGGCGCCCACATCCGCATAACGCGTGCCGATGAGTAGCAATGCACGCTGATTATCGCGCGCTGCCGTTCAACGGAGAATAACAACATGCTCTGTGCCACCCTCGAAGACCACGGGAAAGTGGCTCTGCTGCGCCTGAACAACGGTGTGACCAACGCCATCGGTCCGCAGCTGCTGCAAGACATCGCCGCAGCTGCAGCGGCCATCCGCAAGGGCTTTAACGGCCTGGTGCTGGCCGGTGGACGCAAGTTTTTCAGTATCGGCCTGGACCTGCCGCAGCTGCTCTCCCTTGATCGCACCCAGATGGCGGAATTTTTGAAAAACTTCAACCAAGTCGTACTGGATCTGTACAGCTTGCCGCTGCCTACGGCCTGCGCAATTGCCGGCCATGCCACCGCCGGCGGGGCCATTTTGGCGCTGACCTGCGATTTTCGCCTGGCCGCGGCCGGCCGCACCCTGATCGGTTTCAACGAAATCAATATCGGTGTCCCCGTCCCCTACCTGGCCGATCTGATGCTGCGCCAACTGGTGGGCGACCGGGCGGCCACGGCGATGCTGTATGGCGGCGAATTCCTGGATCCGCCGGCCGCAGGCGCCATCGGCCTGGTGGATGACATTTTTGATAAAGAGCAGGTCGAATCCCGGGCTGTTGCAAAAATCGACCAATTGGCATCCAAGGCGCAGCCGGCTTTCGCGACAATGAAGCAGACACGCGTGGAAAGCATATGCGCCAGGTACCGGGAAACCGCCCGGGACATCCACAGCAATTTTCTGGATTGCTGGTTTCAGGGGCCGGTCCAGAAACTGCTGCATCAGGCCGCCGAAAAATTTTAGGAAGGATTTCCGAAATGCGGATTCACTGCTTCCAGCATGTTCCTTTTGAAGGGCTGGGGAGTATTGCAGACTGGATCCAGGACCATGGCCACCAGCTGTCCGTCACGCAGTTCTACCGGTCATTTCATCTGCCGGACGTCCACGCAATGGATGCCCTGATCGTTATGGGCGGGCCCATGGGCGTCAATGATGAAGCGCAATTCCCCTGGCTTGTGCAGGAAAAGAAGTTCATCGCAGCCTTCATCGCCCTGCAAAAGCCGCTTCTGGGCATCTGCCTGGGAAGCCAGCTCATCGCCGCAGCGCTGGGTGCCCCGGTCTATCCCAACCGCTACAAGGAAATCGGCTGGTTCCCGGTGGCGCTGACGCCGGAAGGAAAAGACTCTCCTCTGCTGGCGGGTGTTCCGCCGCAGCTCAATGTATTTCACTGGCACGGCGACACCTATGACCTGCCGGCGCAGGCAGTGTTGCTGGCCAGCAGCCGGGGCTGCATCCACCAGGCTTTTTTATATCGGGAGAAAGTCCTGGGGCTGCAGTTCCACCTGGAAGTCACCCGCGCGAGTATCCTTCAGATCGCCCAAAACGGAGCCCATGAACTGACGTCCGGCCGTTACATCCAAAAGGCCGCGGCGTTGACCGGCAATCCGCAGGACATCGCGCGCGTTAATCGTGTGATGCGCCGGATGCTGGATCGCCACTTCTCAGTTTGATTCCGTTCACCGGCCGGCTGTCAGTGAAACGCCGACTGGCGTAAGAAGTCAGCCGCCCCCGCTCGAAGGCAGTCGGCAAATCGCCTTCCAGCGCTGGGCCAGAAACCCGGCAACATCAAAAAAATCACGCCAGGGCTGGAAGGCCACGCGATGCCTTCTCAGGTGCTCCGCCAGATAACCGCGGGCAAAAATCAGCGATGCACCGCCGGACATTTTTACGTCGGTGATGCCATTGCCGACCACAATCGCCTGTTCATAATCGTACCGGCGCATGACATCGACTTTTGAAACCAGTTCGTCTCTTCCCTCAAAATCGGAGTGCACTGTAAGAAATTGGGAATCCGTCCGAACATCGGCGGCATAAATCCCCTCTATCTTTTCAGTCAGTGCACCGAGTCGCGCGGTCACCAGGCCACGCAGCCCCCCGGAAATCACGACCACCGGCACATTGCAAGACCGCATCAAATCCAGAAAAGCCTCGAACCCGGGCCGCAGTTTCTGGCCGCGGATGTAGTCCAGCATTTCAGGATAGCGCGCTGCCGGAATGGATTCAAGCAAGCTGCGCACAGCCTGCTTGAGGGTGATTTCACCGCTTTTCATCCGCCGGGCTTTCAATGGATACAGCAAAGGCGCAAAGCGTTGAAGCAGTTTTACAAAAGTCTCTTCGGCGGTTATCGTGCCGTCGAAGTCGCAAAAAACAATCCGCCGGGCTTTTTCTGTCTTGGCCATTGAGGGTCACCCCCCGGGTTTATGCCCGCTTCGCCCATAAAAAGCCCCCGCAGACGCCGCTTGCATGCAAGGTGTCCAGCAAAATACCGGCGGCTTCAGCTTTTTGCGTATTTTCCTCTGCCGAGGCTTTTGATCTTGTTTTGTTTTTTTAATTTGTACAGTACATTGTACACTTTTTTGCTGTTATACCCGGTTTTTTTCATCAGGGTTTCCACGTCAATGCCGTTTTTGGCCCGGGCGACGAAGCCGTATATCTTTTCAATGGCCGTCAGCGGCTTGGCTTTGGATGCCTTGGCGGCGACCTTGCCCTTGACGGCTTTTTTGGCTGCCGATGCTTTAGATGTTTTCTTTTTCGAAGCCGGTTTGGCGCTCGGCTTTGGTTTCACCTTGGTTTGACTCAGGCTGTCAATCTGGCCCGCCAGGCTTTCTATGCCCTGCGCCATTGCCTTGAGTCCTTCCGAAACTGTCTTTAAAATTAATTCAAATTCCGGCATAAAGTACCCTCCTTCCGTAAAGGTGCTGTTCTGGGGCGATGGTAAAACTGGTTCTGCTTGTCCAGGCATCTGGCTGTTGTCGGTTCTCTTTGCCACATTTTGTATGAATATGTCAAGGTTACTTTGTCTTCCATCGCCATCAAAAGCAATTACCGCCAGAAAAAGCATTGGATTGCTTCCCTAGTATAAGACCAAATATCAGCATGTAAACCGAAAACAGCAGGCGACCCGCCAAAGGGCCTGCGAAATGAAAGCAGGTCTTCAAACCCATCCTGCGTGGCCGGCCAGCACCGATGATCCCCACTTGAAAACCGAACAAGCTGTGTTATAATGTTTTTATTCATCGTTATTATCCAATAAAAGGGGATCCGCCATGCGTAAAATCGCTGTTGTCTTTCTGGTTTGCCTGTTCTTTTCATCCACGGCTGCGCTGGCTGCCGATGGATTGATAAGCGTCAAAAGTACTTTTCCCGTCAAAAAAACTGCCGACCGCCTGCAATCAGCTTTGCAGCAAAAAGGCATGACCGTCTTTGCACGCATCGATCACAGTGCCGCCGCTGCCAAGGTCGGCAAAAACCTGCGCCCCACCGAACTGATCATCTTCGGCAACCCCAAAATCGGTTCATCGCTGATGATCTGCGCCCAAACGACGGCCATCGATCTGCCACAGAAGGCCCTTATCTGGAAGGATGCAGGCGGACAGGTCTGGCTGTCCTACAACGACCCCCAATACCTGGCCCGACGTCATGGGATCGGGACATGCGGCAAGGCAGTATTGGCAAAGATCGCCAAGGCGCTCGCCAATTTCGCGCACAGCGCCACTGCGCCCTGAAAGCCCGCATGCCTGAACTTCCCGAAGTACAGACCATCGTTGATGGGCTGAACGGGGCCGGCCTGGCCGGCATGTCCATCACCGATGCGCGTGTTTTCTGGCCCCGTACGGTGGCCGGTGAGGACGCGAAAGGCTTTTGCCGGCGCATACGCGGAGAAACCATAGGCGCGATCCGGCGGCGGGGGAAGTACATTATCTTCGACTTTGCTTCCGGCGCCTACCTGCTGATTCACTTGCGCATGAGCGGCCGCCTGGCATTGAAAGCGCGCGGCACGCCGCGGCTGAAACATGAGCATGTCATCCTGGAGTTGGGCAGCCGTGTCCAGCTCCGCTTTCACGACACGCGCAAATTCGGGCGCTTCTACCTGACAGACGATGCACACAGCATACTGGACCGCCTGGGGCCCGAACCGCTGGGCCGCGCCTTTTCCGCAAAGCTGCTGGAAAAGCGCCTTTCCGGCCGGCGGCGGCAGATCAAGCCCCTCTTGCTCGACCAGCACTTCATCGCCGGTCTCGGCAACATTTACACCGACGAGGCACTTTGGAACGCCGGCATCCATCCCGGCCGGCAGGCCGATACGCTGACACCCGCTGAGATCCGCCGCCTGCACCGCGCCATCCGCAAAGTACTGCGGCAGGGCCTTGCCGGCATGGGCACCACCCTGGGCGGCGGTGATACGAATTTCTACTCGGTGGCCGGCCGCCGGGGCCGCAACCAGGACCGTCTGAAGGTCTTTCGCCGCAGCGGCCTTCCCTGCCCGCGCTGTCAAACGCCCCTTGTCCGCCTGGTGGTCGCACAGCGCGGCACGCACATCTGCCCACATTGCCAACAACTGCCATAGGCAATTCACGTATGGTTTACGCACGCCTGCAAGAAGTCACCGACGAACTGGTCGCCGCATTGGCCGGCTTACGTTTTTCACTACCGGTGACCCATGTTTACAATCCACTGGTCTATGCGCGCACGCCTTACAATCATTACCTGCGGCGCTATGCCGGCGCTCCAAAGGAAATCGTACTGCTGGGCATGAACCCCGGTCCCTGGGGCATGGCCCAGACCGGCGTCCCCTTTGGAGAAATCAGCATGGTCGTCGAATGGTTGGGCATCCATGGGGATGTCCGGCGGCCGCCGCAGACGCATCCCAAACGGCCGGTTCATGGATTTGACTGCCGCCGCAGCGAGGTCAGCGGCCGGCGTCTGTGGGGCTGGGCCGCCGAGACGTTCGGCACGCCGGACAAGTTCTTCGCCCGCTTTTTCGTGGCCAACTACTGCCCATTGCTCTTTATCGAGCAAAGCGGGCGCAACCGCACGCCGAACAAGTTGAAGGCGGCCGAAAAAAGCAACCTGCTCGCCGCCTGCGACCAAGCCCTGCGCCGGACCGTGGAGGTCCTGGCGCCACATTGCGTGGTTGGCATCGGCAAATTCGCTGCCAGCCAGGCGCGCCAGGCCCTGGCGAACAGTCCGGTTGTGGTAGGTGGAATTCTGCACCCCAGCCCGGCCAGCCCCCGAGCCAACCGCGGCTGGAGCGCACAGGCCAGCGCCCAGTTGCAGGCCATGGGTATCCGCCTGCCGTAGCACCGCTCTGAAACGGATCTGACTGGACCCGGTGCATCCTCTCCAAAAAAACCTCGGGGAGCTGCCCAAGAGCGCCAATCCCGCCCTTGGCGGAATCAAGCCGGCCGGGGGAGCGTAGCGACGAATTCTTGAAATGCCACCAGGCGATCGGCTGTACGCCGAAGCAAAACCGAAAGGCAATTGACGCGGCGTTGCCGGAAATTTGGGAACTTGCGATCCGGCGTACGCGCACTTCAGCCGCCGCTACCTGAAGAGATCCGTGCTGATATAGCGCTCGCCGCCGCTGGGCAAAATCACGACGATGCGCTTGCCCTTGTTTTCTCTGCGCCGCGCGACTTGCATGGCCGCCCACAACGCCGCGCCGGAAGAAATGCCGCACAGGAGCCCCTCGCTTTTGGCGGTGCGCCGTGCGGTTTCAAAAGCATCATCGTTGGAAACGGCGACGACATCGTCGATCACGTCACGATCCAGCACCTCAGGGATAAAGCCGGCTCCGATGCCCTGGATCTTGTGGGGACCGGGGCTGCCGCCGGAGAGAACCGCCGAATCCGCAGGTTCCACGGCCACCACTTTGAAATCCGGGTTGCGGGACTTGATGACCTGTCCCACACCGGTGACGGTGCCGCCGGTACCCACGCCCGCCACCAGGATGTCGACCCGGCCGTCGGTGTCCTGCCAGATCTCTTCAGCGGTGGTTTCCCGGTGAATCCGGGGATTGGCCGGGTTGCTGAACTGGTCGGGCATAAAGGCATTCTCGTTTTCGGACAAAATCCGGCGGGCCTTTTCGATGGTCCCGTTAATGCCTTTTTCCCCGGGCGTCAGCACCAGTTCGGCGCCCAGTTGGTGGAGCAATTTGCGCCGTTCCATGCTCATGGTGTCCGGCATGGTCAGACACAGCCGGTAGCCTCGGGCCGCACAGATAAATGCCAGTGCGATGCCGGTGTTGCCGGAGGTCGGCTCGACGATCAGGGTTTGGCTGTCGATCTGACCGTCCTTTTCAGCGGCTGCCAGCATGGAAGCGGCGATGCGGTCCTTGACGCTGGAAAGCGGGTTGAAAAATTCGAGCTTGGCCAGAATTTCGGCATCCAGCTCGTTGGCGATACGGTTCAAGCGCACCAGCGGCGTCCCACCGATGGTTTGACTGATCTCTGAATATGTGGGCATGATGGACTCCTTTTTCTCAGCGGGTTCAGGAATGCGAACGTCTGCTTGCAATCAAATTCCGCCGAACATTAAGGCACATGTATGACGGCTGCGCTGCAGACGGCCATTGGGGGCGCCGCCGATTCCGGCGACTAACGGTAGACCAGGCGCGGCGTTTCCATGAGCACTTTGGTATCCGGTGGGACAGACTCCGTCAGCCAGACATTGCCGCCGATGACGGAACGGGCGCCGATAACGGTTTCGCCGCCCAGAATGGTGGCGCCGGAATAAATGATCACGTCGTCCTCGATGGTGGGGTGGCGCTTTTTCCCCCGCAGGCGGTCACCGGCATCGGGAGGCAGCGAAAGCGCCCCCAGGGTCACACCCTGGTAGATGCGCACGTTATTGCCGATCTCGGTGGTTTCACCGATGACCACACCGGTGCCGTGATCGACGACAAAGCGCTTCCCAATCCGCGCGCCGGGGTGGATATCAATACCGGTAATGCTGTGGGCATACTCCGTCATGATGCGCGGCAGCAGCGGGACTTTCAGCATGTACAGCTGATGCGCCACGCGGTACACGGTAACCGCGAAAATACCGGGATAGCTGAAAATGATTTCATCGGCACTGCGCGCGGCCGGATCCCCCTGGTAGGTGGCTGTCACATCGGTGGCCAGCACGCGGCGAATGTGCGGCAGTGCCCGCAGCAGTTCGATGGCCATCTGGCATCCCTGAGTTTCACAATTCATGCAGGCCAGGTCGTAGCGGAAACAGTCGTGCCGGAAACTCAGCGCGATCTGCTCTGATAGCAGGTCAAAAACACTGGAAAGCGATTGGCCCATACTGTATTTCAGATTGACCGGATCGATTTTCTGGCGCGCGAAATAACCGGGGAAGAGAATGTCCCGCAGACGCTCGATGATTTCGATGACCATGTGCCGCGAGGGAATCGGCTCGTAGTCGATGTGTGTGCAGCTGTCCGCATCGTCACAGCTGGCGACCACCTGTTCGATGACGTCCGGCAGAAGTTCCCTGAACCTGGAAACCTCCTGGGCTTCCATTTTGCAGGTGTCAGCGGGCATTGTCAGATCGTCGGCCATGGTTGCGCTCCTTATACCTCTCGGGCTTTGACATTTCGAAGAAACAGATATAGTAAAATCTATGACACGACAGTGCGGTTGTCAAAAAGGGCTCCTGCAAAGTAAAAGGCTCCTGCCCACCCCATGAAACTGGCGGAATCAAAATTCGTCTTTGCGTACAACGTCGATGCAAGATGACATCCGGTCGTTCAGCCTGTAAAACCTGTCAACGCCGGGATTCAGACCGGTTGCGAACAAAACGCCAAGTGATGCCTTGACATCATCCGAAACGATGCTATGATGTCTGTATGCGAACGACATTAAATATAGACGATGAGGTGCTTGAACGTGCGCGGGCCATCGCCGCCAAATTGAACACACCCTTTAAGACGGTTATCAACGAAGCCCTGCATGCCGGCCTGGACCAGGTGGAAAAGCCCGCAAAGCAACGCCGCTATAAAACGAAACCCCACAAGATGGGCCTCCGGCAGGGCCGCAACATCGATAATATCCAGGAACTGCTGGCCCGCATTGAGGGTGAGGATGCCCGTTGATGCTGGTGGATGCGAATATTTTATTGTATGCGGAGGACGCGCTTCATCCCCTTAACCTGCAAGCATGTGAATGGTGGGACGAACAACTGTCCGGCACGGGTGTGATATGCCTGTGCTGGACGGTTTTGTCCGCCTTTATTCGTATCGGGACCAATCCCAGGGTTTTCGAGTACCCGCTATCTCTCGAACAGGCACTTGTACGCGTACAGAGCTGGCTGGATCAGCCTTCCACGAGAATCATCCGGCCCACCGCACGGCACTGGTCCGTTTTCAGGGAGATGCTCAACGCGGGGCAGGCGGTCGCCAATCTGGTTACGGACGCACATCTGGCGGCGTTGGCCATCGAACATGGATGCGAACTGGCCTCCACTGATTCTGATTTCGCCCGTTTCCCCAAACTGAAATGGAAAAACCCTCTCATCTGACCCCTGACAGAACCGTTTCTCACCTGAATTTTGCAAGCGTCGCGTTTGCCGCCTATACAAGGCGCAGCATGCAGCTGTAGTGGGTTGCCGCAAATGCCCGGCAACACGGTAGATGCGGTGAAATCGACGCTTGCGCAGGGCAGACAGTTTTGAAAAAAAATGGAAGCATGCCGAGCATATCCGTCAGGCAAACAACACCTGGTGCAATTCACAGGTAACGACTGGATAATATATCTAATTCAAAATTTTCAAAATTGTCTGTGCAGGATTCAGGTCTTAAAACCCTTTCTGATTCTACGGAGAGTGCAACCAGATGGCTTATCGCGCGATGATCTTCGACCTAGATGGCACGCTGCTCAACACCCTGGACGATCTGGCAACGGCGGCCAACGCCGCGCTGCAGCGTTTCGGCTTCCCTACGCATGCAACGGAAGCCTACCGCCGGTTCGTGGGCGACGGCTCTCCTGTGCTGATTCAACGCGCACTGCCGCAGGAACGGCAAGATCCTGCAATCCGCGAGCGCTGCCTCAAAGCCTTTCTTGAAATCTACGCCCGCAGCTGGGATGTCCGCACGCGGCCTTACGACGGTATTCCCGCAATGCTCGACGCGCTGTCCGCCGAAAACGTCAAGATGGCGATTCTCTCCAACAAACCGCACGCCATGGCGCTCGAGGCGGTGGCCAAGCTGCTGCCTCACTGGCATTTCGAACCGCTTTTGGGACACCGTGAAAACGTCTTGCGCAAACCCGATCCCGCCGGCGCCCTGGAAATCGCCCGCCACCTGAAGCTGTCTCCTTCCGATTTCATTTTTCTGGGCGACAGCGGCGTGGACATAAAGACGGCGCGCGCCGCCGGCATGCTGGCCGCCGGCGCGCTGTGGGGATTCCGGTCCAAAGAGGAACTGCAAAAGGCCGGCGCCGACACGCTCATCGCCCGCCCGCGCCAGATCCTGGCATTTTTCAAATAACGGTGTGCATTGCTCTTTCCCGACCGGCGCTCGCAATGCCACTGTGCGGGATGGACCGTCTTTCCAAAACGCCAAATTATTTTTGGGCAAACCCAATTCCCGGGACAAACCACAACGAACCTGTTGCGCTGTGGGGCTACTTCGCTAGTTTCCATCCATAAATGACCTTTTTGCGCAATCTCTGCGTTAATCTGCGGGATTCCTTGTGCGACGTACGAAAGTACGTCTCCGCGTAATCACTTGATTTTATCGACCTTGCACAAAAAGTCCGATTTTTTGGATTGGAAACTTCATTAGTGCCCAAAATCGATTCGTGGATGGGCACTCGCTATTGGCAGAGGAAAACCGGCAGCGGCACAAGACGTATGACGACGCCGTCACTTTCTATCCGGTCTTGTCGGTCGTAAGTGATGATGGTGCCATTAGAAGATCCAGTCTGGCGGCAGGCGGCTTTCAGTCCTTTGACTTCCCGGGACAACGTATGAGGATCGCCAAGGTCGCTGCACACCTGCATAACATCCGTGATTTTGCCAGATTTGGAAACACTGATAAAGTCACATTCATAGCCGTTTTTCAGGGAAAAAAGGCACTTGCCTCTCCGTCGAAGCTCCCAGAACACGACTTGTTCCATCGCTTTGCCCCTGTCGGCCGAAAACTTGAAAACCACAGCATTGAGAAGCCCATTATCAATGATAAAAATTTTCCTTTCACCAAATTCCTGAACCGACAGCTTGGGAGAATACTTTCTCAGCGTCTGCGCAAGAAATATGGCTTCTGTTTGTTCCAGAAAGGTGTCAAGGCTGTTTTTCCCTATTTTGATCCCGGATGATTTCAAGTCATTGTAGATACGATTGATTGACACCGGTTTGGTGGCGCTTGCAAAAAGGCGTTTGATAAAAAATTTTAACGCCACGAGATTCTTGACGCCGTAATGCTCAACAATGTCCCGGAACAGCATGACCTCGAAATACTCCTGAAGAACTCGATACCTGACATCTTCATCAGAAACGGATACCATTTCCGGAAACCCACCGAATTCAAGATAGGATTCCAGGGCATTAAAAATAGCTCCTCTTATTTCCGGCACGTAAAAATCGATGGATATTTTCTTGAAGCCCAGATATTCTCTGAAACTTAAAGGGAAAACCTCATAGCTGATACTCCGGCCACGCAAAGCGGTCGCAATTTCTGAACTGAGCATTTTTGCATCGGATCCGGTGAGAAAGATTCGATGCGAAACCGTGTCATAGAGCCTGCGTACAAATTTTTTCCCAGCCGAAAAGATTTTGAATCTCATCAAAAAGAAACCAGCAGCGTGTCAAATCACGGTCCGGATACAGCTCACGGTAGGCTTGCAAAATAAGGTCAGCTTCCCAGACATGAAGATCCAAACGCTCATCTTCAAAATTAATAAAAACCAAACTGTTTTTATCCTTTTCCCTGAGCAACTGGTCCATGATCTGGTAGAGCAAAAACGTCTTCCCGCTTCTTCTGGCGCCAATCAAGATGACAATTTTGCCTGTCGTCAGCGGAATTAAAATTTCCCGCAGAGTATATCGGGGAAGCGGTCGGTGATGAAATTCGCGGATGAGCGACTTTATAATTTCTTTCTTTTCCATAAAGAAAGGATGTCAGTATTCTTCTTTATGTCAAGGACATATTGCGAAAATCACGGTTTTGTTTTTGCCCTGTACGTCGGCAGACAAAACCGCCCCCACCTGGCATTTTGTTACAGTCAAACGGGTGCCATTGGTGGATCCGGCTGCGGATTCGGTGGTGAAGAGTCCAGCAGTGGCGGCAGGTTTTATGTGACTTTACCCCCGAAATGAAATCTCAACCCGCAATCGGAAAAATACGAGGAAACGCCTTCTATTCGAATTCCTGGATCCTATGGTCGCTGATTATGCCCCGACCCCATTCTTGATCTTTAAAGATTCCTGTAGTAGTTTTGCACGGATTTAAAGGGATCATCTCCACTGCTTGAGGCTCTGCACCCGGCCTGCCCTTCCAAGCAAAAACCTAGTCGATGATTCCGCGTGATCGATGATCCTGAGATGATCGGAGTTTAACTGATTCCATAAAATTTTCCTGCCGCCGCCGGCAGCAGCAAAAACCGAAGTGCAAGCCAAAACCCCGCTCGATCCGGCGAAACCGCAAGGCAAGGCGGCCACCGCAGCAAAATCAACCGCCGCCGGCAGCCCAAAGCCAGCCGCTAAGCGACAACCCGAAACCCGCCGGCTTCCCGAAATCCCGGTCACCATTTCCACGGATGAAACTTCTTTCCGGGCCCCTTTGACCCGCGTCGAAATCGACATGATCCTGGGACGTGTTCGCGATGAAAAAGATTTTTCAGGAAGGGTGTACGATATCTGGATAAAATCCGATTCCCAGAAAGCGCGCGACACCGGTTTCAACCAGCTGGCGGCACGCCTGAAACGTTCGAAAACCCAGTACGGCAAAACAAAATCTCTGGATGAAAAACTTTTCGGGGAAAACTTTGAACTCTGACTCCAACCACAGCCTGGAGCAATTCACGCAACACTTCTTCCGGGAGCATGGCCCCGTAACGGAACCTACCCTCCAGGGCCTTGAAGTCCTCATGTCAGGCGAACTCGCCCGGCGTCTGGAAGTGCCCGATCACCTGATCGTAAACCCAAACGCCGACGCCAGCGGGCCCCACGCGGTAAGTTAGGGTTCAGCGCTACTCGAGCCCATGCTGGCCACCGCCGGGGCGTCGGTGCCGGTGGTCAGCTATCATTTGAAGTTTCACTACCTCAAAAGCCAGGGGTTTGATCGTTTGATGCGCGGCAGGAAATGCAACAGAGCTTGCGGCGCACTGGTTTGTCCGATCAGCTGATTTCCGAGCGCCAGGAAAAAATCCGCCTGATTCCCGCGGAACTGAAGAGGAAACGCCGGGACCTGTTAAAACCTGAATCTTGCACAGACAATTTTGAAAACTTATAAGATTGTAATGTTATCTCATGGTTGTCTATGGATGCAGCGCGATATTTTTTAGCGTCATTGGTATGTTCGGAAACCTTCCATTTTGACTTCAAAATTGTCTGCCCTGCGGGAGCGCCGATTTTACCGCCTCTACCATGTTGCAGGGCATTTGCGTCTGTATACTACAGCTGCATGCCCTGCGCCTTGTATAGGCGGCAAACGCGACGCTTGCAAAATTCAGGTAAAAAAATACAGCATCCGCGTCAAGCTCCGGCTGTGCGCGGCGCAGCTGATTCGCACACCGGCGGTCAAGATTCTCTACCGCATTGCCGTGGGCCGCCGAAGAACACGTGTCTCCATGATATACAACCCCCTGACCAAAACCGTCGACCCGCTGGTATGCGCCGGTTGCGGCCAGGGCACCGTGAATCTCCGGTTCTGCGAAAACCTGCATCCGCTCTGCCCTGTCTGCAACAGTGCTTGTCCCGCCTGCGGCAAACAAAAGTCCAACCGAAATTCTAAAAAATTTAAGCCCAACTTACATACGACCGATAAAAGCGGAAGAGATTAAACCTTTTAAATTGGCCCTCAACAAAATCCGGGAAAGAGCCCACAGCTATGCCGCCTGAAACCCTTCTCAAAGTTTTCGGACCCTTTGAAATCCCATTTTCTGGAACCGGCTTGAAAAAACACGTCTCAGACGACGAAATTTCCTCATTCTGGGATAGTGAATTTACGAGACCTTTCAGAAAAAAACACGGCTGCTATGTTTTTGCTTTAAAAGCCGGGAAAGGCCACACGCCCTGGTATGTGGGTCAAACCACCAAAGGCTTCCAACAGGAGACCTTCCAGTCTCATAAACTGAAGAAATATAACGATGTCCTCTGGTCCGGCAAAAAAGGAAAGCCCGTGATGTTCTTTGTTTGTCTGCCCGGAAGCCCGAAAAAAATCCCCAAAAGTGTCATCGATCAGACCGAAGTTTTTTTGATTCAGTCGGCTGTTGTTAAGAACCCTGAGGTTAAGAACGCGAAAAACACCAAGAACCTGCCAAAATGGGGTATCGCAGGTGTTTTACGGGGCGGCAAGGGGAAAACCTCGGACAACGCCGCGGTCTTCAAATCAATGATGGGGTTGTAAACTTTTCCAGCACAATTTTTCAAAAACCTGTTTCAAAAAAGAGCGAAAATGCCCACAAAATCGCTTCTGCTCTGCTCATAACAAAAAACCCCTCCCCTATCAGGCGGTACGGGGCTTTTAAATCGGCATCTACTGTCAGAAGCATCGCCATAGACAGCAATTGGCGAAAACCTCAGGCAGATCTGTGACAACATGGAGAGAATATCGTAATGGCTTCCCAACCCCCGGATCGGTGGCCCCATGCAGTTCTCGACCTGCGTTCTCGTCGTCTAAAAGCTCTCAAAATCGAACGATTACTGAACCTCTCTGCAAGACCTCAGCCGATTCGGATGTTGGAAATCGGTACCGGTTCAGGTGGCATCGCCCACTACTTCGCAAGCCATCCGACCATCGCATACCAGGTCACCGCCGTGGATGTGGTCGATCAGCGCCAGCTTCGGAAGGGTTTTGATTTTCGGCAGGTCGCGGATACCACGCTCCCCTTTTCCAATGATCGTTTTGACGTAGTCATTACCAACCATGTTATTGAACATGTTGGAAACCTTTCTGCCCAGAGGCATCACCTTAGCGAAATGCATCGCGTTATGAACCCGCATGCCATTGCCTACCTTGCCGTCCCCAACCGCTGGGCGCTGGTTGAACCACATTACCGCCTTGCTTTCCTGAGTTGGATTCCACGGTATTTGCGCGGCCCATTTTTACGAATGATGCACCGCGGTGTACACTATGATTGTGAACCGTTAAGCCTCCGTGTTCTTGAAAACCTTCTAAAAGATGCTGGATTCAAATACCGTAACCTCGGCGCCCGCGCCTTGCGTGAAACGCTGTCCATCGAGGGCGATAAAGGCGTGGCGGCTAATATTGCCGCAAAACTCTCAGACAGCTTCCTTGATCGACTCGCGTCTTTTATTCCTACCTTAATCTATCGATTGGAACTGAAATCATAAATATCTAACTGCGGTTTTCTATCAACCGAATCGTTTCCGGCGGCCCATCATTCCTCTCATAGACCCGTCCGCACACATTACAGTTCAGGTCTTTATTTAGCCGTTCACCGCATTGGCAGGCCCAACCGATCTGCCGGGCGGGATTGCCCACCACCAACGCATGATCGGGGATATTGCGCGTCACTACGGCGCCGGCGCCGACAAAAGCATAACGCCCGATGGTGACGCCGCACACGATGGTCGCATTGGCGCCGATCGTCGCACCGCGTTTCACGCGTGTCATCCGCAGCTGGTCCATCTTGCGAATCTCGGCGCGCGGGTTGTAAACATTGGTAAAAACCATGGAAGGCCCGCAGAACACGCCCTCTTCGAGGGTGACGCCCTCATAGATACTCACGTTGTTCTGCACCTTGCAGTTGTCGCCGACGGCTACCCGGGGGCCGATCACCACATTTTGGCCGATGCTGCAGTTTCTGCCGATGTTCGACTCGGACAAAATATGTGTAAAATGCCAGATTTTGCTGCCATCGCCGATCTTGGCACCGTCATCGACGACGGATGAAGGATGGACAAAAAAATTGCGGCCGGCGGCCGTTTCCGCTTTTCTGCCCGACTCGGTGCGGGTGTCGAACGGAATTTTCTGCGCATTTTCGTCCAGCGACTGCTGGGCGGCTTTTAACACGCCCAGCACCCTCAGGCCCTCCCGTCCATCGGTAACAGGATTTTTGCCGATGCGCATGGAATGTAAAAAATGTTGACATTCCAAGCGCAGGGGCTCGTTCTGCGGCACCTCAACATATTCCGGATCGGCCTTCAGCGGAACAGGCGCATTGCTTTCCCAGTTAATCTGGTGCGCGTAAAGCGCCAGTTTCTCATTCCAGGGGCGCGTATCATCGAACACCGCCATCTTGCGGTCTCCGACGACCACGAGTTTCTGTTCCTTGAACGGGTGCAGCCATGAGACGAAAATATGCGCTTTCAGCCCCGAAGGAAAATCGATGTGCGTGGTCGTCACATCGGCAATTTGGCGGTGCAGGTAGTTGCCTCCCGTGGCGGCCACACTCTCCGGCCTTTCCCCCGCCAGAGACAGGATCATCGATATGTCATGGGGCGCAAAGGACCATAGGATATTCTCTTCGCGCCGGATCTTGCCGAGATTCAGCCGATGGGAATAGATGTAATTGATGCGCCCCAGTTCGCCTTTGGCGGCCAGCGCCTTGAGTTTGACGAAAACCGGGTGGTACTGCAGCAGATGCCCCACCATCAGAATGCGCTGCACCGATTCGGCCAGGTCGATCAGTTCCATGGCCTCACGCTTTTGCAGCACCAGCGGCTTTTCCACGTAGACATGCTTTTCGGCCACCAGCGCCTCGCGTGCCAGGGAAAAGTGCGTTTCAGCCGGCGTCGCAATGATGACGCCATCGATATCGCTGCGCTGCAGCACCTCGTCAAAAGCCGGCGACACTTCCACGTCCGGGTAGGTTTTCTTGAAGGTTGCCAATGTATCGGCATCCTTGTCGCACACCATTTTTAGTACACCCAAATTGTGATAGTTGCGCACCAGGTTCTTCCCCCAGTAGCCGGTCCCGACCACAGCAACCAATAGGGGTTTTTCAGGTTCCTCAAAGGCATTCGAATCAGCAGCTAACGGTGCCATTTATTTTCCTTTCTGCCTGAACTTCATCCTGTTAAAGTCTGCAGCCCGAAGTACCGATAAGGGTTTTAACGGCAATCTGGCTGCTCTGCTGTTATCTTCGGCCGCCTGGCCGCCAAGCATTAGGTACTGGCTGACAATTACTTTTGATTACAACAAAACATTTAAAATGAGCAAGGATTGATGCGGTTCGCCCATCTTCGCGAAGTGCCGTTCGCACAAACCAGGTCTTGACCGCTAAACAGCGCCCGACAAACCGAAGCGTGGACGACATTGGCCTTGACAATAATCTCATGTTGTTTTATGAGTAGTTTTATTACTCATTTATAATCGCCATCCGACCTGTAATGGATAACATTTTAACCGGCATCATCGGCTCCAAGACAAGGATCAAGCTCCTGGTCCGTCTTTTTTTCAATCCCCAAACCCGTGCCTATCTGCGGGAGCTGGCTAAGGAGTTCGGTGTTTCCACCAATGCTGTACGGCTGGAATTGAATCAATTGGAAAAAACCAACTTATTGAAATCGGAAAAAAACGGCCGCAAGGTCTATTACAGGGCCAACACAGACTACGCCTTGTTTCCGGAATTGAAATCCATGGTCGCCAAGGTCATGGGAATTGACCAGGTCATTGACGGCATTGTCAACCGTTTGGGGAAACTCGAGCAGGCTTACCTCCTGGGAGATTACGCTGAAGGCAAAGATTCGGGTATTATCGATCTGCTGCTCGTTGGAGATATCGATCGCTACCAACTTTCAGACTTATGCAAAAAAACTGAACGTTATATAAAACGTAAAATTCGTACCCTTGCTTTATCGACCAGTGAATTTCAAGAAATTGAAACCAAACTTTTCAAAAAACCCTGTATGTTAATATGGAAATCGCTGAACAATTCCTTGCAGTAATTTAAAAGCGGAAAGTGCCATCCTTGATGCGGTGCTGGCTTTTTCAATTTAGTTGCCGTCAGGTGCTATATTCGAATCTCAATAGGTGAATATCCAGTTCCACCGTGCTTTTAATACCTGAATCCTGCACAGACAATTTTGTAAACTTTTAAATTAGAAATATTATCCTATGGTTGCCTTTGAATTAAAGCCAGCGCTTTTTACTAAATGGGTATGTTCGGAATACTTTCATTGCCATCAGCATGGACGGCAAAGGCCGGGCCATGGACAACATCATGGTGGATCTATGGCCTACGGTCAAATACGAAGACATCTATATCCGGGACTACGAGAGCGTGGCAGAGCTCGTGGCTGGTCTGAAGAGATACTTCGTTTTTTACAATGATGAACGCCCTCACCAATCTTTCGGAGGGAGAACACCCTCCGAAGTATAGGGGGCGGGGCTGAAAGTGAAACGGCCGGCATGAAGACGTTATGGAGTTTGCGCCAAGGCCGGGTGGACAGAAAGATCAACCATAGCTTCTCACCTTAAAAAACGGAAAAAATGGTCTTGATGTTGGGGTCCATTTTACTTCATATCGCAACCGAGGTAAAAGGCCTGAGGTAAAATACCGATTTATAATGATAAAGAATACCTGAAAAGTGAAAAGAAGGATGGCTAGTCATACAATTAATAACTTCTTTTCCAGAAGAATACATATCTTTTTGCGGCCAAATTCCTTTCTGCGGCATCTGCTTTTTCTAAGCAGTGGCACCCTGTTAGCGCAGGCCATCCCTGTTTTGGTAAGTCCTATTTTGACCCGCCTGTATGTTCCTGATGATTTCGCTATGTTTGCCGTATTTATAGCGCTCACTGGAACCTTTACACCAATAATTTGTGGTAAATATGAAGTGGCAATGGTGCTGCCGAAAAATAGAGTGTATGGCGAGCATTTGTTTGGTATTGCGGTCTATTTTTCGCTGGCTATATCTATTACCCTGTTTATCGTATTCTTATTCGCTGGGGACAGTGTGCTCTCTTTGTTGAACTCGCAACAACTTGGACACTGGCTTTATGTTATTCCCCTTGTAATGTTTTTGTCGGGGCTGTTTATCACAGGGAGTTATTTTTCCAATCGCAATAAAAAATACAAATTGTTGGCCCGCTCCAAGATTTCACGATCCCTTGCCGCCTCTACATCCACCATTCTAATGGGAATTGCAGGAGCCGGATTTGTCGGGCTTCTAACGGGTTTATTTGTTGGCCTATTTGTAGCTTCCTTTTTTTTGCTTTATGGAAACCGGCAAGCGCTTTCTAAACGAATAATGCGCTGGGGGAGTCAAAAAAAGTTCCTTCTATATAAATTTCGGCACTACCCTTTATATAACGCAACCAGTGCGTTACTGAATGGCCTTACTTTAAGTCTGCCAGTATTGTTTTTAAGTCATTATTTCTCTGACGACATAGTGGGTTATTATGCACTGGTTATTCGCGCTACTTCTGTACCTATCGCCTTCATTTCAGAATCTGTCTCTCAAATTCACTTAAAAAAGGTAGTGGATTTGATAAACAATCAAAATCCAGTTCGACCATATTTGTTTAAAGTGACTTTGTTTCTTTGTCTTGTTGTATTGATCCCTTCTATAGTTATTATATTTTGGGGGCCTGTACTCTTTCAAATTGTTTTCGGAGCAAAATGGAGTGAAGCAGGACGATATGCTCAAATTTTAATGCCTGGATTTTCTGTGAGTTTCGTTTCAGCAACATTAAGTACTACATTTGGAGCTACAAATAATAACCAATTGGGGGCCTTTATAAAGATAGTCATCTTTATCTCAACTTTAACTGTTTTGTTGTTTTGTTCTCAAAAACAGAATATAGTGCATCTTCTTCATGCCTTGATGATTAACAATGTGCTTTGTTACCTTTTTCTCTATATTTTGATTTTCCTCGCAATTAAGAATATAAGAGAGTTAAAGAGATGATCACCAAAAGAGAGGTAAAAGGAATTTTTTTTTATTTAAGTTTCTTGTTTTGGGGACGTAGAGTTTATCAATTTCAGCACCTAAGTGGACGAGTGCTCTTGGCCAGAGGAATTGTTCAAAAAATTTTTCGCATCAACGCACATGTGCCGTGGCCCGTTCATTTTACAACTCAAGTTTTGTGCCCAGAGAAAATCGAGATAGGATCACGCACTCCTGGAGGGGCTATGGGATGTTTTATCGATGGAAGAAATGGAATTAAAATTGGGCATAATGTCTGGATAGGGCCGAGAGTTACGATCATTAGCCAAGATCATGAAAATGATAATTTTAATAATTACAAAATAGAAGATCCGATCTCGATTGGATCGAATTGCATTTTATGTACAAATGCCATTATTTTACCATCTGTAAAATTAGGCGAGCACACCATTGTTGCTGCAGGTGCCATTGTTACTCGATCTTTCCCAGAAGGCAATGTAATTCTGGCTGGTAATCCGGCAAAAGTAGTCAGAAAGCTTAAGTCTTACAGCGGAAAGTGAATACAATGTGCGGTATAGCTGGTATTTTAACATTGAGAAACGACGAAACCTTTCAATGCCCGGCCATACATAGGATGGCGGGAAGAATGCAGCATCGGGGCCCGGATGACGAAGGATATGTCCTGTTTGGCAGTGATTTTGTAGAAAGTTATTTTGGAGATGATACTCCTGAAGCAGGAAATGAAGAGGGAACGACAATTCCTGGATACCCTTTTAGGCATATCCGGTCGGCCTTCGGCAAAAAAACATATGCGGCCATGGGTCACCGTCGGTTAAGCATCGTGGATTTGTCTCCACGGGGCCATCAGCCCATGACAACACCCGACCGCAGGTGGTGGATCATTTACAACGGAGAGATATATAACTATCGTGAAATCGCGAATTTACTACACAAGAAAGGGGTAAGTCTACAAAGTGAAACCGACACCGAAGTAATTCTCAAGTCCTATGTGTTGTGGAAGGAATCTTGTCTACAGCGTTTTAACGGCATGTTTGCCTTTGCCATTTGGGACAATTTAGAACGATCCCTTTTCTGTGCGCGTGACCGCATAGGCATCAAGCCTTTCTATTATACCATTGCAAATGGACAGTTTATTTTTGCCTCTGACATCAAAACAATCATAGCTTCGGGACTCTACCGGCCAGAACCAGACATGGAAGGGCTCTATCTCGCCATGGCCTTTGGCATTGCGCCACGGCCTAAAACAGCTTTTAAAAATGTGTTTGCCTTGGAGCAGGCACATTGGATGCGAGTTCATTCTGATGGCAGTATCCGCAAGGAGAGGTATTGGACAATCCCGGTGGGAACTCAGAACCACAGCATGTCAGAGGATGATGCCGCCCATTTATTAGAAGAGCAGCTTACAACTTCAATCAGGTTGCGTCTAGTTGCGGATGTGCCGGTGGGAACTTTTATGAGCGGCGGAATTGACTCTACTACGATTTCTGCCATTGCCTCTACTGTCCATCCCGGCATCAAAGCATTCACTTTGGCCTACGAAGATAATGCTGCTGAAATGAACGAGGTGGATCAGGCTCGGGCGACAGCGGCCATGCATCCGATGCGTCATATAATTCATCAGGTAAAGTACAAATATTTACTGGATAATTTGGATGAAGTGGTAAGCTGCTATGAAGAACCGGCATTTGGCTTGGCTGCTAATTTCACTATCGCGCGAATCGTGCGCAATAACAACGTAACTGTGGTGCTTAATGGATTGGGTGGCGATGAACTTTTTTCGGGTTATAGTTACTATAGGTGGGCCAAAAGATGGAAAATCTTAAATCATGCAAGCGAGATTTTTGCTCTGATTGGCAAGCTGGTAGCTAAGCGAAATCCAAAACTATCTACGCTTCTAGAGACTAAGAGATTTGAATATTTACATACAATATTGTTTAGTAAAATAAATGAAATAGACAGAAAATTATTATTCGGAAAGTCATTTCAGCAAAATTTTGATACCTTGGAATGGATTCATAATAAGTATGTTGGAGACATAGAATTTGAAGACGCTATGGAGGCAATGAGCTATCTGGACATAGTTAATTATATAGGGAATCATCATGTGCATAGATTAGATCAATTTTCAATGGCTTGCTCGGTAGAGGCTCGCCTGCCACTTCTTGATCATAACCTTATTAAGGTTGCCTTCAAGATACCCAGTGAACTTAAAATCAAAAAAGGGAAACAGAAATATATATTGCGGAAGGTAGCCCGTAAATATATCGCACGTTCGTGTTTGGAAATGCCGAAGAAAGGTTTTGGTATGCCTTTGGCACAATGGGTTAGTGCCGAACTTAAGTCGTTTGTTTATGTAAAAGTCAAACTGTTGCAAAAAAGACAAGTTTTCAATTCGGATCAAATTAACCGCTGGATAACAGAATATGAGAACAAAAAACGGCCGGCAGCCCATATATGGCACTTGGTTCTCGTGCAATTATGGTTTGAGAAGTTTATTGATAGGTAAATAATGAAAAGAATATTCATTATGTCAAGTGAACGATCGGGATCGAATTTGTTGCGGTCGATGTTGGGCCGTCACCCTGACATCGTGGCCCCAACTGCCGTTCATTTTACAACAAATATGGCAAATCTGGCTTTTTTTTATGGAAACTATAACGATGACGCTGTTCTTTATGAAGTGGTCACAGATATGATTGAAGTAGCCGCTAGCCATATCGTTCCATGGAAATGGAATATAAAAACGACAGATGTGCTGCCTAAAATTAAAAAGAAAAATTTCTGGGGATGTATGGCAGGGCTGTTTGATTCCATAGCATTAACCAAAAGGAAATGTGCTTGGGTATGCAAGGATAATAATTTGTTCGATTATATGGCTGAAATTCTGTGCAACATGGACAATGCGTATGTCATATATCTTGTAAGGGATGGCCGAGATGTCGCGCTTTCTTTTTTTAATGTCCCCGGAGGCCCTAGTACTATTAATAAATCTGCAAAACTATGGACCCGTGAACAAATGACGTGTTTGAGACTAGTTTCATTATTTCGTAAGAGCATCCATGTGGTGCGGTATGAAGACTTAATTAGTAATCCTGAAAAGCAATTAAGAAAGATATGTAGTTTCCTTGAGATAGATTATTCGCATGATATGCTACTTTTTGCTGTTTCTGAAACATCTCAGAGAATGTCTGATAGGTCTAAGTACTGGGAGAATTTAAACAAGCCGGTATTGAAAAACAACTATAATAAGTGGAAAAAGAGAATGTCGCATATTGATGCTTTAAGGTATCAACAAGTTGCTGCATTACCATTAATGGCTTTGGGCTATGATACAGTGGAAGTTGACTATGAATGGAGACATAATAGATTATACTACTTCCTGAAAGATTATTTTATTGAGGTCTTTTATGCTCTTAAAGTTAACTTTTGGAGCCATGAAAATAAGTTAAGGAACAAAAAGCGTTCAAAAATTTCAAGTATCAATAGAAAATTAAAAAAGCGGAAAATTGCTTGTGATTTTCAATAGTTTAAAGGGCGGCAACAAAATTAATAGGTTCCTGTCTAAAAAAAAATATATCTTTCCCGCACTATGGATGCTGAATAAGCATATTTTGCCGCGTGTAGATATTTATTCTGCACCACCATATGATACTCCTTTTCATTACCCGCCGGTCTTTATTATCGGTGCGCCTCGTTCTGGGAGTACGCTACTGTTTCAGGTGTTGATCAATACCTTTGATGTTGCATATCTCAGCAATCTTCATTGCCAGTTTTTTGGTGCCCCTGCATACGCAGAGAGAGTCATAAGCGCCTTGAAAAAGAATAAGGCTTTGTCGAATTACACATCATATCTTGGACAGACATCGGGAGCATTAGAGCCTTCCGAGTGTGGAGAGTGGTGGTACCGGTTTTTCAGGCGGAACCCCGCCTATGTGACCATTGATGATGTTGATGAAGGAAAGATGCACAATTTTCGGCGTTCACTGTTTGCTTTGACAGAAGCAGCGGGAAAACCTGTATTTTTCAAGAATCTTTATGCGTCAATTCGTTTAGAAGCAATTTCTGCCCATATCCCCGAAAGCTTGTATATCATTATAAAACGCGAAGAATTATACAATGCCTCTTCAATTCTTGCCGCTAGAAGAAAAACCTTAGGACACTATGACAAATGGTGGTCCGTGCCGCCACCTGACATAGCGACTCTTCAAGAAAAGGAACCTGCAGAACAGGCCATTGGTCAGATTCGTTGCATTTACAGTGAAATTGATCGTGTAATTAGAAAGAAATATATTTCGCCTATCAACACTATTGAGGTTAAATATGAAGAGCTGTGTCATAATGTGCATGGTACCGTAAAAAGGCTTAGCAAATTTTTCTCTTCTAACGGTTTATTTGTTAACTTCACCTTAGAAAATATTCCCCAAAGATTTCTTGTCCACCGATCAGTTTCTATAAACAAAAAACTTTTTGCTGAATTGCAAAAGATTTTATCCATAGAGTAACTTGGATTTGCTATGATGCCTTGCAAAGAAAAATACCGTGCTTTATGTCTGGATGAACGCTCTATCCCCATCTTCTCTCAGGCTTGGTGGCTGGATGCGGTATGCGGGCAGGAAAGCTGGGATGTTGCCATTGCGCAAAAAGCCGGACGGATCAATGGCTGTTTACCTTTTTTTATCACTAAATCCATGGGCTTTAAGATAATTACCATGCCACCGCTTACCCAGACTATGGGCCCATGGTTTCGTTACCCGGCAAATCAAAAGTATGAAAAGCGCTTAAAGTTTGAAAAAAAAGTAATGTCCGAGTTAATCTCCCAACTTCCTAACGTTCTCAGATTCAGGCAAAACTTCCATTACTCTGTAACCAACTGGCTCCCCTTCTATTGGCATGGATTCCAACAAACAACACACTATACTTATGTACTTGACGATTTAAATGCTATGAATGCAATCTGGGTTGGATTGGGGGAAAATATCAGGAGAGAGATCAGAAAAGCCAGGAAACGTTTTGCATTGCGGGTCGTTCAAAACGATGATATTGATCAGTTTCTAAAATTAAATGAAATGACATTTTCAAGGCAAGGGAAAAAGTTTCCATATAGATCTTCGATCGTTAGAAAGCTGGACATGGCATGCCAACAGCGTCAATGCCGTAAAATATTATTTGCTCAAGACAAGAAAAACCAAAGTCACGCCGCCATATATATCGTGTGGGATGATAACAGCACCTATTATCTGATGGGTGGTGCTGATCCGTCGTTGCGTAATAGCGGTGCGTCCAGCCTTCTGATCTGGGAGGCGATAAAATTTGCTTCCACGGTATCTAAAAGTTTTGACTTTGAAGGCTCTATGATCGAACCTGTCGAACATTTTTTCAGGGCCTTCGGCAGCATCCAAAAACCGTTTTCAGTAATTTCAAAAGACAAACATCCGCTTCTGCTTCATTGCCTGACCCTATTAAAAAGCGGCATACGTCGCCATCGCTCATCAAATATTGCCGCAAGTTCCCCTATCTAACCATCAGGTGTTGAGGGATAATGGACTTTGCAATTGACCATAAGAAGCTCATTCAGGGAATATATGAAGCTGAACAGATTCCGGTCGATTGCTCTAAAAGATCGTCCGCTCCCGACTTTGGTTTTAACATCCTTAACAGAGCCAGCATGTTATATCGTCCCGTCATTGATGAAAAATACCTTCAACGTGGTGGTACGAAACCCATATGGCCTGGCGGTAAAAAATTTGCTGTATGTCTAACCCACGACGTTGACAGCGTCAGTCAATTTTCAACGCTTCAATCTTTAAGATCCTTAAAAACCATTCGTTTGGGTCATAACCGAACCAGCAGCAGAATTTTCCGTCTTCTGGGTGTTGTCCTCGGCCTTTTTAATAATTTGCGAACACTATCAAAAGCTGACCCACTCCACTGCTACGAAAAATGGCTTGCTGTTGAAAATGCCACAGAGATGCGCTCAACATTTTTCTTTTGGCCAGGATGGAAACATGTATCTATACATCATCCATCTGATTGTCGGTATGAGCTGACAGATCATATTGTTTTTGATGGCCAAAAATGCTCCGTTTCAGAAATGATCCGAGAGATCCACCATAGAGGATGGGAGATCGGGCTACATCCTTCATGGCATGCTTTTAAAAACCTCGATGAATTAAAGCGTCAAAAACAAGCCCTGGAAAATGCTTTAAGGCATCGCATTGTAAGTATACGTCAGCATTTTCTACAATATGATATTCGTATCACACCGCGCATTCACGCTGCGGCAGGATTTAAATATGACTCCACCCTGGGATTCAATGACAATATCGGGTTCAGGTTCGGCACCTGCTATCCATGGAAACTTTACGATATGGATTCCGGAACCAATATGCCTATTCTTGAAATTCCGCTAATTATTCAGGACATGGCATTGCTGAATCCTTTAAAAGGCTTGCGTCTCGATATTCCTACAGCCTTTAGCTATATTCAACAGATAACAAAAGCCGTAGAAAACGTCGGGGGGGTCCTAACGCTTCTCTGGCATCCCAACACTGTGACTAGGCCTGATGTATGGGAGCTGTATGCCAACATTTTAGCATATCTCCGCCGACAAAAATGCTGGGTTGCCCCTCTTGCGAAAATCGGGAAATGGTGGGAAGATAAAATCCAAACAGTAACAAAGTCTCCTTAAGAAAACATGATTAATTTTTCAAAGCATTCCATAAATATTTGATGCCAGGTCTGCAGTAAGTTTCCTCCGGCTGAACTGGCTTCGCAAGCCCATATTCGGGTTGTATGGTAAGCTTCCCCTTTCTTTCCAGTGCAGAATAATATGTTTCAATTTTTCTGCAATTGCATTGATATTTTTAGGTGGCGCAGTAACTCCAAAGCGCCCCCTTTCGATAAGCTTCTTCAGAGGTCCATCAGGAATTATCGCGAAAATGGATCTCTGTGCTCCAATATATTCAAAAACTTTGCCGGTATATATTTGACTGCCGCCTTCATTTTCATCTATACTGACGATCAGCAACAACAGGTCGGCACTTTTCTGATACCGGAGGGATGTCTGATAGGACTTAAGACCATGAATTTCAATTGGAATTTCTTCTGCATAACGCTTCATCAATATCCGGATCCTTTGACTGAAAAAACCAATGAAGCGAATCAGGACATCTGAGGGACTGATGGCCCCCCGACGAAACAGCATCTGCAATGCTTCAAGGAAATAAAAGGGGGTTTGTTTTCCCATGAAGGAGCCTGTGTAGATGATCTGAAGAGAACCTTTTTCTCGCCGCATGGGCTTCAACCCAGCGAAATCGTCCTCATCAAAACCATTGGTGATGATGCTGGTCTTCCCACGAAGTTTCAGATCAGGATGGCGCTGGCTCATCGTATCCAAAATATTCTCGGATACTGTTACGATCCGATCTGCCAGAGAATAAAATGATTTTTCATACATATAATGAATCAAAGGTCTGAAACAATCAACCGCCGCTTTCCTGTTAGTCGCATCATCAAACATGGCATCACGAAGGTCCATCACCCACGGCAGATTCAATTTTTTTTTCAGATGCTGACCGAACATGTGAGTGCTGTGGGGAGGGGACGTTGTCAATACACAGTCTACGTTTTCTCTTTGCGCAATACGGGTGACCTCTTTTCGACATTCGAAATACCAGGCACTTTGAAAATCGATAAACCAGATGTACTTTAACGCAATGTAATAAAAATAAGGATGTCTCCTACAGTTCCGTTTAAAGCGAAGATTGAAATATCTTTTCAGACGATCGATGCCGCAGCGGTATATTTTTGTCCACCTTAAAAATACGTATTCGGCGCTTTCAGGATCATTGGCTCTCCAGACCGCATGCTGGGGACAGAAAACAATTGGTTCAATTCCGAATTCGGGGAGGTATTTTACAAATTTCAACGGCCTCTGAATGCCACTGCCAGCAATGGGTGGAAACATATAACTGATGAATAGCACCTTTTTCATTTCGCCAATTACCTTTGGCCGGAAAACCTTATTTAAAACGAGTTGCGCCTAACTCGCTTGTTTTTGGCATATTTGATTTATAATGTAAACAGCGTCGGAATCCACCAATGAAAATTTTGATCTTAACGAAACGTCAGTACATGTCCAAGGATCTGCTTAATGACAGTTTCGGCCGTTTCCGGGAAATACCGCTCTCGCTGGCCAATATGGGGCATCGTGTCACAGGTCTTTGCCTGAGCTATAAAAATCAGCCACAGGGCTGGGCCCAAGATGGGGCCGTATTGTGGAAAAGCATCAATGCCACGCTTCTCAAATTACCAGGTCTTTTTCATTTTATTGCCAATGCCGCGCGCCTAGCCAAGGATATAGATATCATCTGGGCCTGCTCGGATTCGTTTTATGGCATCATCGGCCAGTGGTTGGCTGTAAGATACAAAATCCCGTTGGTTTTTGATCTGTATGACAATTTCGAGTATTTTTTGGCAGCTAAAATTCCGATCATCAAACAGCTGTATCGTCGGACACTGGCCAGCTGCAGCACCGTCACCTGTGTCAGCCAGCCGCTGACGCGATTGATCGTAAATTACCGCAAAAAAGGGAAGATACATGTTCTTCCAAACGCCGTTCGCAAGGACCTGTTTCCCGCAATGGGAAAAACACACTGTCGCCAGATGCTAAACTTACCCATGGATGCCATACTGATTGGTACGGCAGGCGCCCTGCACACCAATCGGGGCATCGAGGTCTTGATCGATGCATTTCATACCTTGGAGACCCGATACCCTCGCATGCACTTGGTGCTTGCCGGCCCTCGCTCCATCAATCTGCCGCCTGACACTAGGATTCATGATCTAGGTGTGCTTTCCCTCGAAAAAGTTGCAACCGTGATCAATGCCCTGGACGTAGCCGTTGTCTGCAACAGGGACAACGAGTTCGGGAAATACTGCCATCCTCAAAAAGCTGTGGAGTTTATGGCATGCGATGTTCCCCTCGTGGCAGCTGGCGTAGGCGCTTTAAAAGAACTTTTCAAAGATCATCCGGACTGGCTTTACCAGCCTGGTGACAGTTCTGCTCTGGCAAAAGCAATCGAATTGCGGCTCATAGACCGCCAAACAAATTACCCGCCTGTTCCTACGTGGGACGATCTCGCCAAGCAGCTTGAACAAATCATGTTAAACCTGCTGAATGCTTCCGCCTGAATATCTGGCCTGCTAAAACCGGCAATCCCCTGCTTGCCTGCCGTTATGGGATTTGCTGGCAAGAACTCGCCCGTAAAGGTCGATCAGTTTACGTGATGTCATTTCCCAGCTGAAATTTTTCTCAACAAAGCGACGTCCGGCCCTTCCCATCTCTTTCCGTAAATGATCATCCTGTAATAAAATATTGATCTTTTCGGCAATCATCGGTACATTCGCCGGCTCCACCAGAAAGCCATTGGCGCCATCTTTGATAACGTCTGGGATTCCGCCGACATTGCTTCCAACAGCAGGTAGTCCACAAGCCATGGCTTCAAGCAATACAACACCCAACCCCTCTGTATTTCCTTTTTCGTTTACAACTGAAGGTAAAACGAAAACGTCAGAGGATAAATAGACGCCAGGCAAGTCTAATTGATTGATTTCTCCAATAAATGAGACGCTACTGGCAACGCCTATCTTCCTGGTCAGATTGTTCAATTTTGATTTTTCCGGTCCGTCTCCAACAATGGTTAAGATGGCCCCAGGATGTTTTTCCAACACCCGAGGAAGCGCCTTAATTAAATATTTCACCCCCTTCCAGTCAATCAGCCTGCCAACGAATAAGATGTTTTTGCTCTGGTTTTTTCTTATTTCAGGAATGCTCGCCGGATGTTTTAGAAAAAGGGTTTTTACACTCATTGGAACAACTTGGATATCCTTTACATCTCCCACCAGTGCCTTTTCTGCCGTCATGCGGCTGTTTGCAGTGCATGCATCGCAAGAATTGACAATCATTCGATTCAACCGCTTTATCCATGGAGGAACACCGAAGACGTCAGATCCATGTAATGATATAATGCATGGTATTTTCAAAATTTTTTTACAAATCACCCCTACCATCCCCTGCGGCAAAGACCAGTGCGCGTGAACAAGATCGGCTTTAAATCTTTTCGTCAAAACAAAACTGAAAAAAACTTGCGCCACAAGGAAGAAAGGTAATTGGCTTCTTGCCGACACCTCTTTTTTTAGAGCACTCAGAATTCCAGCGCCATAGCACAATTTCTGAAGGCGTGTAGGAAAAAAATATGGAAAGCGGCGGATTTGAATGCCATTTCGGCACTCTTTGAACTTATATTTTTGATCGTGTGGACATACCACCTGGACTATCATCTTTTTTCTGGTCAAAGATACAGCCAGGTCCTCAATAAAAGCACCCGCTGCGTCTCCACTGTACCTTGGATACGAAGACGTGAGGATGCTTATTCTCAGGCGCCTTTTTACTCTGGTTACACCTTCCTTCAAGAGCGCTTACTCCTACTGCTACCGTTAATTCAAGCTCTTAGGGATTTATTGTACTCCATATCAAACCACATGCCGAAAAAAAGTGTCTGCAGTCCGCTGATCAGTGTAAAAATCAGGGCCAGGGCATTCATGTCCGGGATATCGCCTCTCACCCACCATAGGTAAAACAATCGAATGGCCAGCGGCAGGCTGGAACTTAACAGAATAAATGAAAGCATGTAGAAGAATATCAGGGGATGAAAATCGCGGATGACATATTTCAAAAACAGGCGTCGCCAGAACCCTTTAAACAGGAGCCATGAAATCTTGGGGATGACTTTGTGAAGCCGAATACCGGATTTTTCACCTACATTGTATACCGGGCGAATATGTACGTCACAGACACGAAAATCAAACTGGTTCAGCTTGATCAAAAGGTCGTTGGGCATGCCGTAATTATTATAGATGGAATCCGGGTCGATGCGCTTTAAAGCCAGCAGCGAGATGGCGGTGTATCCGCTCTGGGAATCGGCAACATGCCAGTACCCGGAAGCAATCTTGGTCATCAGGGATAAAAAGGAATTTCCCAAATAGCGATAGTGGGGAATCATTCTCCAGGCGTCACCGAAAAAAAGCCGGTTCCCCTTGGTATAGTCCGCCCGTCCCTCTGCCACGGGTGCCACGATTTTTTCGAGATCTTCAGGGTCCATCTGCCCGTCACCGGCCATGACGGCAGTCACGTCGCAGTCATTGTCACGGGCCCACTTGTAGCCGCTGGCAATGGCACCGCCGACACCACGGTTTTTGCGGTGCTCGATGAGAATGATTTTGGGGCTATTCTCCTGATAAGCTTTGACAATATCAATGGTCTTATCCTGGCTGGCATCATCAACAATCACCACATAGTCGACAAAATCCGGCATGGTTTCGATGACCCGTGCGATCTGGGTTTCCTCATTATGAGCGGGCACCGTTACACAGATCGATTTGTCTTTGTACATATGAATATGCTTTCGTTTTGTCCGTGGCCGAAAAGCACCTGAAAAGGGTCTTTGGAATCCTGTTGCCGGGTTATCGTTGCACAAGCTTTACCCGCTTATGATTTGAAACAGAGCGTATCCATTTTTGCTATAAATTTGTCGGCACGCTTTCCTGAAAAACCTGATAAGCGTCTGTCTTTTTCGCACAGGCATGCGAACAATCCAATTTTCGAACAGATCGCGGCGCAGAAGAATATATTTTATACCATTTTTCCGCAGAATATCCAAAAGCTTTGTAGCGGTGTCCCCCCTGTCCAGGGCATGGCCCAAGACCGGCAGGCTGAAACGTATCGGCCGCTGGCAGTAGTAGCCGCGGCGGCCCACGAAAAAAGCCAGGATGCCGGCATCCACCGGCAGCTTGCGGTTGATAAAGGAAATCGCGGCATACTCGGGACGATAATGCGCGATATAGGCATCACGGCTGATTTGTCCGCGGATGTAGGGAAGTGGATCCACTACGTTAAACTGCTGGTAAAGATAGCCCGCATTTAAAGCCAGCAGGCCGCCGACAGCCAGCAGGGCGCTGCCGTACAGTATCCGCTGCCAGGGATGCGAGCGCAGCCGCCTTATATGCTGCATCACTTTATACCAGCCGTAAACCGACAGGATCACCAGAGGCGGAATGATGGGGGCAATGTAGCGGGTGCGCATATCACGGGTGAAAAAAGCAAACAACAGGTAACACACCGAAAAGCTGATTAAAAATTTCTTTTCCCTTTTTATCAGCCCGCCATTTTTGGAAATCCCCAGAAACGCGAATATCGGCAGGAAAAGCAGGTAGGGATTCAGCCGGCCATCGAAAAATTTCGGGTCGCCATCCTGCCCCTGGAAAAAAATGCGTACGGGGATGCTGAGCGTTTCGAGGGCGGTTTCTTTGTAGACGAATTTGCGCACAGCGAAATGGCCCATGGGCTGCCGGCCTTTTTCTGAAGCAACATGCGCCGGCGCGTGAAAAAAACTGTCGTATAACGGATAAAGCGGATTTCCCGTCCAGCGGTAATTGCGGATCAGCCAGGGCGAAAAAACAATCAGCGCCGTTAGGAAAAACAGCGCGCCGTACCCGGCGGATCGAAAGAATCCTGATTTGCGGGAATTGGGACCAGCCGTGGCAAGCGCCGGGCCATGCGGCTGCCTACCCCTGGAATGTAAAAAAGGCACAAAAAGGGTTAACAGAAAAAAAACGATCAGGCCGTTGTACTTGGTGCCCAGCGCCAGTCCGCAAAACAGCCCGGCGGTTATCAGGTGACGTTTCTTAAAACCGTGCTCGCGCCATTTGAAAATATAGAGAATCGCAGCGGTAGAAAAAAAAATCAGCCCCAAGTCCACATAAGCCGTAATCGACAGCTTGATAATGATCGGCACCGAGAGAAACAAAAGCGTACCGAACAGCGCATAGGTCAAGTTTAAACGGCGTTTCAGATAGGCGAATATCATCGCCGCGGTGAGCAGGGCAAAAGCAAAATGGATGAACTTAGGCGCAATGTCGTTTCCCAGATACAGCGGCAGCAGGTACAGCAGGTCCAAATTCATGGGATAGTAGGAAAATTTTAAGGGGGGGATTTCGTAAACGCCGCCGTGCTGCAGATAGAGTTTGGGGATCTCCAAATGGTGGATCAGGGCGTCGCGACTGACCGGCGGCACACAGGCCAAAATGGCAATGCATACGACCAGCGCCGCCAGCAACACGACGAGCAGAACATTCATGTAAAATATCTTTGAAGCAGTCAGAGCGGCAGTTCGCTGAGTCTTCATTTTTCCCGCTGTTTCTTGCGCGGCCCTTATCGGATTGGGTCAACAGGGATGGGTAAACCAAATTTTCTCACGGCAGGTTCTCAAGATCATCCAGATCTTTATGCCGACCACTCGCCTGTTTGTTGATCTTCAAATGCTTCAAGTCAATGATATTGATTTCGATCCCATCGATTTCAGAGACGATCCTTTCCTGAAAACACTTCTCGAACTCGACGCCTGAGATTGTGGTCAATATTGCAATGCGCATGGGAGCAACTCCCATGCGCACAATGCGTTTCTCTTGAAGGAAGAGTTGAGCAGACAATTGGGGAGTGTCGAAACCATTTGTTCTGCAGTTTCAGGATCTATTGCGATCCAGATATCCATATCATTCGTGGATCTTGGATATCCATGATAAGCAACCGCATATCCGCCGATCAATAAATAGCGGATATTTCTAGCCTTGAGCAAATTCAAGAACTCTTTGAAGTCCGGCGGTAGCACGATATCCATAGTTCATCCTTCTCAATACTTCGACCTGTCGCAGCCTTTCAATGGGCTTCCGGCTCAGCCAGTAATCCCTGTCACCTGACTGATCTGATAAGGATACCACTGAAAAGAATCTCTTGTCTAATTTTACATCCAATAATGCGTTATCCATACTTGTCTTCCCTTTAGCGTCCATCGACAACTTGCGTCTGGTGCTTGAAAGGCAGTGACTCCCGCCAGTGAACCTGAAATGTAGCCCCCGCGTCTGCCAAATTTTTTCATGCAGGCACAACTTTATGCCGGCCAATCTTTTGGCATGCTTTCATTCAGCAGCCAGGAGATATTTTCGCGCTTGATCCTCAAATGCGCCTTGCGATCACAGGTCATCCATTTGCCCTTCAAATCTTCTGCCAGAGCAGCATAGCAGGCATCGAATCCGTTCAGCCCCAGTTTGACAAAGCGCTCTGCCCGGTCCGCGAGATCCGCCGTCATGGGCTGTCGGAAGATTCCCATTTGAAGAATCGGCGCAATGCCTTGTTGAAAGGCCGATAGAGCATCGGGATGCACCTGCTGGAGCACGGCATAAACTTCAAAGGCGAACAGTTCCGGCACGGCAAAGTGTTCGGGATGGTGCACTACCTGTACCAACACTTCATCGGCCAAAGAATGATCTGCTTCTACAAGCAGCCAACGCAGGGCCACGGAAGCATCGATGACCCAGATCACTCCGTGTATCCCCTGAGCCGGCGCAATACGTCCAGGCTGTGCAGGTTTCCTTGGCGATTCTTTTTCAGGCGCTTGAAGTTTTCAAGAAAACGCTTTTTCTCGCTCTCAGCCTGCCAGTCCAGGAACCGGCGCTCAAACTGCTCGGGGGTCACCAGTACGGCTCTGATCTTGCGCCCTTTGCTGATCAGGATCGGCTCGCCGCTTTCGCTTAAACGATCCAGCACTGCACCCAGGTTATTTCTGATCTTTAAGGCATTGACAGTTTCCATAAAGATTCCTCTCTTTAATGGAAACTACATTCAAAGATGGTGTATGTCAAGTGTATATGTATGTATACATATCTTAACCACGGCTGCTTTGGGTATCCACCAAGAACACGAAGGGCACAAAGTTTTTCTTCGTGTTGCTTCGTGCCCTTCGTGGATATTTTTTTTCGGATCTTCTTCGTGGATGCCGAATGGGGCTTTCCACTGGTCTTTCTGGGCATTCCTATCCAGTGACCTTGCGCAGGATTTCCGGCGGAATATTTCCCTGGTATACTTTCCCGTCGATGACGAAACCCGGTGTGCCTCGAATGCCGAGTTTGATCCCCACGGCGATGTCGTGTTTGACGGCATACCGCAGCGCCGGTATGCGAAAGGCCGCCGCCAGCATGCGGTAGTCCATCCCGGTTTTGGCGCCGATCTTGCGCGTGTTGATGTATTTTTTCCCCGCCAGTTGAAACAACAGATCGTTCATCTGCCAGAATTTGCCTTTGAATTTGGCATACTCGGCCATAAGCGCCATCTTTCCGGAATTCAGATGGAAGGGTTCTTTCACCAATGGGTTGAGACGGTTATCCATGGGAAACTGCCGCTGGATCAGTCGAATTTTATGGGGATACTTGTTGATCAATTCGCGCAGGAAGAAGTGCATTTTCCTGCACTGGAAGCACTGGTAGTCGGCAAATTCCATAATTTCGAGCTTCGGTTTGCGGGCCCCGATCCAGGGGTATCCCTCTGCGGTGATGCCTGTGGGAACATCCGCACGCAAAGCCGGCGCAGAGAAATGCCAGTAGGCCGGGTAAAAGGCAATCGCGGCCATCACTGTGGCACCCAAAGGCAGGAGTACGGAAAAGGTTCCGGTCCAGTGCCTTTTATAATAGGCCATATCCTGCTTCAATGCACCCATAAGCCGCACGCCGGGATCGAAGCGCTTGCGGATCAACCATATGTAATACAGCAGTAACAAGTTGACCGCGTAGCTGGCAATGCACATGATACAGTAGCTGTGGATCAGAAAGGTCGAGATCAGGGCCAGGATGATGCTATACGAGCTGAAGGCCGCCGCGATGACAAACAGGCCCGGCCAGATTCTTTTTCTGCCGGCATCACGCCGCTTGGCCAGGAAAAGCAGTCCAAGAAAAAACGCATAACCGATCACGCCCCACACCGGCACCGGAACGCCTAAAAAAATGGCATAGGGACTCTGGGATACCGTATCACAGTTGATGGCCTTGGAAATGGCGCAAAAACTGCGATAGGAAATGTCGGTGTAGTTGCGATAATGGGATATGGATAGGTAGACGGAATCCGCAAGGCCGGCTGCCGCGATAGCCGCAATGACCCAGAAATAGGCTGAAAATGAAAAAAATCGGAGTTTAACGCTTCCTCTCTGCCTTTCCATTAAACTTGCCATCGTCAAGTGCTGCCACCTGTTTTCCAATGTATTTCATAATAAAATGCGATAGGTGGCCAACGTCCAGGGGCGCAGACTTGGAATTGCCTACGAATGCAGCAAGCCTCTCGCTGATCGCCCATAGGCTGGCCAAAGAACAAAGCCGAGCAGCATATCTTTCAGCCTCTTTCCTTTTATCGGCGCTCAGGCGATTATCGATTAGATAAAAATAGATGCTGGTCGGATCATCGGCCTTTTTCAAAGCCTGTTTCAAAAACCACTGCCCCCGTGCGTAACGCCCCATTTGGCTAAAAGCAACCCCGATATTGAGCAGTACGTCCGGACGGGTGGGATCCTTAGTCAGGGCTTTTCTAAAAAAAAGAAGCGCCTGCCGAGGCTTTTTCTGCCACAGCAGGATGAACCCTTTGATATTCAAGTACTCTGATTTTACATAGTGTTTGGGGTTGGCTATCAGAATATCGGCCTGGGCAGAGGCTTCATTAAGTTCACCTGTCAATATCAGAGCTTTGATCAATTCGTAACGCGTTTTCAGAAAAAGCGGGTCCATTTCAAGAACCTGCCGATAGATCGGTATGGCCTTTCGGTACCGGCCTTCCTGAAAGTAAGTACCCGCTATGTTGCCCAGGATATCGGCATCGAAAAAGGTCCGGGCTTTGGTCATAGACAGCGACTTTTCAAAAAATCTGCGCGCCAGTTTGTATTTTCCCGGCGTAGGGTGCTCCCCCCAAGCAAGTTCAATCCCCAAGACGCCCAATGCACGCGCGCTGTGCGGCGCTTTGCGCATGGCATCCATCCAAAGCGTTTTTCTATCTTTCCAGGCTTTATTGCGGATATAGGTGCCATAACCCCAGCCGGCAAGGACAACCGTTACGGTCCCGATGATCGCCCAGCTAAGGATTTTATTTCGGGATCTGTAATTTTGAATCAGCTGGTAGATGCCGGCTGAAAGCGGCATAAACAGAAAAAGCGACGGCAGGTAATTGCGGTGTTCGAAGATCAGCTCCAGCGGGATGGTCGTAGACTCCACAATGTGATTGAGAAAAAAGAAAAGGAGGCCGAAGGCCAACAGCGGCCATCGGCGGATGCACAGCAAAGCACCTGAAATCAAACCGGCAATCAGCAAAATTGCCGGCAACGTAGTCCAGGGATGCAGCAGGGAAGTTGAAAGCACCACATTGTGCACGATGGAAAGTCGGCTGGGCAGTGGATAAAAAATCTGCGACAGATAGTAGAGAACAATGCGGGGCTCGGTCATCAGCCGCTGCCAGAGGGTAAAGGGACGCGTCTGATAGCCACCGGCCAGAAAGAGACTTCTCCCCTTACCCATTACAATTGCGATAATCGCTACCAGCAAAAACCCTCCGGCCAGGCATAAAACGACACGTTTGATCCGTTGCGATCCCCGACTGCCTGCTTCCTGGAAAAAGACAAATTCCACCAGCAGCAGGGCCGCCGGCAGCATGATCGTGTTTTCCTTGGAGCCGAGTGCGCATAAGAAGCTCAAGGCGCAGGCCAGGAAATAAAGAGCTCGCCGTATGCCTTTCGCGCTCAGCCTTGCCTGCATGTACCAGTACATGCCCAGCAGGTAAAAAAATGCCGCCATGGACGCCATGCGCTGCACGATGTAGGTCACCGCCTGGGTTTGAATGGGATTGACCGCCCATAAGGCCGCGGCAAGCAGTGCAACAAATCGAATCGCCTCCTGGCTATAGTTCCGCTTTAGCGCAGGCGCCCGTAGGAGTCCGGCAGTCACCAGATACAGCAAAAAGGCATTGAGCACATGAATGGCAATGTTGACAAAATGATATCCGAAGGGATCGTCTTTCCCCAGATACCAGTTGAGCGCAAAGCTTAAAGAGGGAAACGGCCGGTACAACCGTTTGTGGTTGGCCTGTGAAAAGAAAGTCTGCCAGAGGGTTTCCGGCATTAAATCGTGGATTTGCAGCGCGGTATTGTCGAGAATGTTGGGCCGGTCGTCCATCTGCCAGCCGGCATACAAAGCGTTGCCGTAAATGGATAGAACAATAATGCAGAGCAGGCAAGATACGACGCCTCTACGTAAATCTTGCGGCGTGGATTCTTCCATATTGCACAAAATTCCTGCAGTTCACTTATTGCAACATCTTTTCCCCTTTCTCTGTTCGGCTCATGCCATAAAAAAAAGACAGGAGAAAATCTCTCCTGTCTTTTATCGGTCGTTCCTGCTCAGACTTTAAACGTAATGCTGTAAACTTTGTTATGGCGCCACATATTTTACGTACACGTTGCTTGCAGCACCCACCCAGCCGTCAACACCAGCGCCTGTGGTTGCATTTGCCGTTTTGTAGTTGGCCGGACAGCGCTGTGATCCGTCGGTGACGGTGATCGTAATGTTGTTATTCGGGTTAGCACCTGTAACTGTTCCGGTATTGTTTCCCGACAGGGTGTAGCCAACCCCATTATTCAACTGCCCTATCGTTGGCGTTGCGGTATGCGTTGGAATGGCAAAATAATCAGCGACGGCGCTTGCAATGCCGTTGGCATCCGATTCGGCACGGGTACAGAAACTCTTGTTCCGATAGGCAATGAAGTTCGGTATAGCGATGGCCGCCAGAATTCCGATGATGGCGATGACGATCATCAGCTCGATGAGGGTGAAACCGGATTTGTCTGTTCTCAGTTTGCGCAGCATTTTAAAGTCTCCTTTATCAAAAATTTTTCTGTCTGGGTTGCTGGTTCTTTCCTTTTTAAAATTTGCTTTGTTTCCGCCGTTTGGTTTCATCCCCCCTTTCCTAAGCTGGCATACAGCCAAAAAATTTCTTTTTCGAAAAGGGATGAAGCAATCTGCGTGCCAATGGCTCTTCCGGCAATTTAATACTTCATTATCTATCCGTTTTATATATGTATTTATTGCGCTGCCGCCAGATTCTAAAACTGGCTGGCTACGTTCCGGCAGGCTCTGGAGACAAAGTTTGTCAAAGGCGGGACAAAAAATTGGCCGGGCTTTACATCCACGAAAATATGATGCAGGAATTTTTTCCACTAAGAACACGCAAAGGCACCAAGCTTTTCTTCGTGGATATTCATGTCCTGCATGGACGATATGACACTTTCAGTATCATCAGGCCGCGCGGTACAAGGCGGCCACCGGAACCATGGCAACCCCGTCCGTAACGGCATATTGTTCACCAAGGTAAAAAAGATAGAGCCGGCAGGGACGGTCGGCTTTTGCCTTGAAATAGCGCAGGTTGCGGGTATCTTTTGCGGCGGGTCGACGGGTGGCTTTGATCTCGATGGCGACCGTTTCGCGGCCATCCTCGTAGATCAGGTCGATTTCACGTCCGCCGGCGCTCTTGTAATAAAAAAAGCGCTCGGCCCGGATCAAACCCAGCTTTCTGCGTTTTTCAAGTTCGGCAATCACGAAGTTTTCAAGCAATTGACCTTCATTTACCGCAATTGCAAGGCTGTGAATGATGCCATTATCTGCGAAATAAGTCTTGGCGGCCTTGATAAAACGCTTGGCCGGACTGTATTGATAGCCCGGCAGCTTGAAAGTTAACTGCGACTGCAGCAGACTGTTCAGATATTTTTTGGCGGTCGGATAGCTGACACCGGCCTCACGGGCAAAGTTGGAAACTTCCAGATGCGAGCCCAGGCATCGCACGAGGTGATGGAAAATGCCCAGCAAGCCGTCAAGATTCTTGATGTTCGCAAGCTGCATGAGGTCTCTGGTGAAATAAGTGTTCCGATAATTGGCCAGAACTTCGTGTTTGGCCCGCGCATTTTCCTGATTGAGTACCTCCGGAAATTGGCCATAGTGCAACGCATCTTTCAAAAGACGCTGTGCCTGCCGGATCTGAAGGGGATTTTTTTTTCGCTCAAAAATCAGATGCTCGTGTTTCCCGGCATCTTCGCCCCAGCAGGCGGTCGGCAGCGACAGCAGTTGAATCCTGCCGGCCAGCGTGTCGGCGGCGGCGTCCAGCAGACCGATGGAACTTGAACCGGTCATCAGAAAATGTGTTCCCTGGTTGTCGATGGCGTATTTAACCGCCACAGTCAGGCTGGGGAGCCTTTGAATTTCATCGATAATCACCCGCGGCCCAAGACTGCTGACAAACCCCTTGGGGTCCTGCCGGGCCCATGCCAGATCGTCCAGATCATCCAGCGTGACATACCGGTAATGCGGGTAACGGGCCTTTAACAGGGTGGTCTTGCCGCAGCGCCGGGGACCAATGATGAGGGCGCTTTTGTCTCGGCCAATTGAGATCCATCTTTCAAACATAATTACAATGTAACATGGTTATTTCTTAAGTCAACATAAAAACTATCATGATATACGCAAAGTAGCTACCTTTGCCAGGCCCTTTTTTGTCCACCAAGGACACGAAGGGGCACGAAGCTTTTTTCGTGTTTATTCGTGTGCTTCGTGGATAATCTGGCCAGACCGGCTTACTGCAGCAGTGGTCTTTGGGCATCCTGCGAATTGTCGATTTTGCTTTTCGATGGCGAGCTTTTGCAGGTGGTAGCGCCGGGAGCGCAAGGTTGATGTCCATCTGTTCGGTGCCCGGTCTTAGCTACCGACAGCCCAGATAGGACTAATTCCTGAAATTTGTATAAACGAGTCCGGATATGATTTTAAAATGTCTATCGGAAGCAATCAGTTCCGCGCCGTGTTCCATCGCCTGGGCGGCAATCCAGATATCATTGGTGGGGATTGGCGTTCCCTGTCGCTTAAGCTGCATGACGATTCTCGAATACCGGTCGGCAGTAGTCTTGCCGATGGGACAGAGTTTTACGGATTCATGCGCCAGAAACCGGTTTAAATCATCCATGTTCTTTCTAAAGCGACTGCCGTTACGAAATCCAAAAAGGAGCTCTCCCAAGACCACCGGGGAAAACACTATCCGTTCCGCATTCACAATAAGTTCTACCGCTTCAGCCTCGTTGCGCTTGAAGCCGACATACGCGCTGGTATCCAGCATGATTTTCATGACCACATTTCCGCATCAATCTGTTCACAGGATTTGATGGATTCTAAAAATTCCAGCGCATCTTTTTCACTCCAGCCGCCGGCCAGCGCTCGCAAGGAGTCCGCCGCCGGTTTTATTGTTTTTGAATTCAAGCCACTGGCGTTGTAAATCATGTCCTTGATCACACGATTCAGGGATTTCCCGCTTTCCCGGGCCATGCGGCGAATCTTGCGTTCAACCTCCGGATCCAGGCCCCGTACTGTAATTTGCGTCATGATACACCTCCAGACTCTTTTTGCCTCAAAATATGACTCTTTTCGATCGTCTGTCAAGCCCATGTCTGAAAAAGAATCCCGGATCACGAGCAGGCAATGGCTTCCAGAGGACAGGCAATGTCTCATGCAAATACAGCGTCCGGATTTTTTGCCCTCACAACACGAAGGGACACGAAGCTTTTCTTCGTGGACATTCGTGACCTTAATGGACAAAATGTAACCGGGCCGGTCTTTGGGCATTCTGCGAATTGTCGATTTTACTTTTCGATGGCGAGCTTGTCTAAGCGGTAGCGCAGGGAGCGCAGGTTGATGTCCAGCAGTTCGGCGGCCTTGGCCTTGCTGCCGCCGGCACATGCCAGGGCCTTTTCGATGTAAGCCTTTTCGATTTCGGCCAAAATGGCGTCCAGAGAAACCCCCTTGGCCACTTCGTCAATATCGAAACGCCGGTCCTTTACGCCTTCGATCCAGCGGCGCTTGTGCACCGAAAGGGCCAGGCTGTCGGGCAAAAGAATGTTGGTGTTGGAAAGCGCCACGCTGCGCTCCATGAGATTTTCCAGTTCGCGCACGTTTCCCGGAAAATCGTACTTTTGCAACAGATCGATGGCATAGGAAGATATTTTGGAGACGGTTTTGCCCATTTCACGGGCGTATTTTTCCAAAAAATGCTGGGCCAGCGCCCGCAGGTCGGTTTTTCTCTCCCGCAGGGGCGGGACCCGGATTTCGATGACGTTCAGGCGGTAGAAGAGGTCCTCGCGGAAGCGCCCCTCGATAACTTCGTCCTCCAGTTTTTTATTGGTGGCCGAGATGATGCGGATATCCACATGAATATTTTCGTTGCCTCCCACCGGCTTGACGACTTTTTCCTGCACGGCGCGCAGCAGCTTGACCTGGATCTGGACGCTTAATTCACCGATCTCGTCCAGAAAGACGGTTCCGCCCTGGGCGCTCTCGAAGAGGCCCTTCTTGTCGTAGGCGGCACCCGTAAAAGAGCCCTTTTTGTGTCCGAAAAGCTCGCTTTCCATGAGCGTCTCCGGAATGCCGCCGCAGTTGATGGCCACAAAAGGCTGGTCGCAGCGGTCGCTCTGTTCGTGAATGGCGCGCGCGATCAGTTCCTTGCCGGTGCCGCTTTCACCGGTAATCAGTACGTTGGTGCGGGTCCGCGCCACCTGGCGGATCATGCTGTAGATATGCATCATGCGCGGGCTGCTGCCCACGATCATGCCAAAATGCAGTTTTTTCTTCAGCTCTTCGTCCAGGGCTTTTTTTTCATGCGCCACGGTGCGGTGGGTCAGGGCCCGCGAAACGGCCTGGCGCAGTTCGTCGTTGTCGAAAGGCTTGGGAACGTAGTCGTAGGCCCCCAGATTCATGGCCTCCACTGCGGTTTCGGCCGATGCGTAGGCCGATATCATGATCATCACCGCATTGGTGTCCCTCTTTTTGGCGGCTTTCAGGACCTCGAGGCCGGTCATGTCCCCCAGTTTCATGTCGCACAGCAGCAGGTCGAATTTTTCCTTCTGCAGCCACTTAACGGCCGCCCGTCCGCTCTCGGCCACACGCACATCGTAGCCTTCCTTGGAGAGCATGATTTCCAGCACTTCACGCATGCCCTGTTCGTCGTCGGCCACCAGGATTTTGGCCCGCTTGGTCGTTTCGCTCATGATTTTCCCGTGAAAGATGATGTGTGCGCCGCATCAAACACGATCCGGCCGCCAACGATGGTCATGGCAGCGCGCCCCGGGAGTCGCCAGCCTTCGAAAGGCGTGTTGCGGCTTAAAGACTGGAAATCGGCCGCCTTCACGGTCCAGGCATCGTCTGGATCGATAATGGTGATGTCGGCCGGCCGGCCAACTTCGAGGTGGTTGTCGAACCCCAGCAGGCGGCCCGGATTGACGCTCATGGCGGCGATCAGTTTTTCCAGGCCCAGCGCACCCTCTTGCACCAGTTTTAAACCGATTCCCAGAGATGTTTCCAGACCGATGACACCGTTGGGCGCCTGCTCGAAGGCCTGCGCCTTTTCCTGCGGCGCATGCGGGGCATGATCCGTGGCGATGGCATCGATGGTGCCGTCGACCAGGCCTTGGATGACGGCGCTGCGGTCCGCCGCCGAGCGCAGCGGCGGGTTCATCTTGGCGTTGGCCCCTTGCGTGGCGACCGCCTGGTCCGTCAACATCAGGTAATGCGGGGCCGTTTCTGCGCTCACCGGCACGCCGCGCATTTTGGCCTCCCGGATGGCCTGCACGGACTGGGCCGTGCTGACGTGCGCGATGTGCAGTGCGGCACCGGTCACTTCACAAAGCGCGATGTCCCTTTTGACCATGACAAACTCGGCCGCGTTGGGAATGCCGGCATACCCCAGGCGCCGGGCGGTTTGCCCGGCGTTCATGTGTCCGCCGGCCGAAAGCGAAGGCTCTTCGCTGTGCGAAATCACCGGCAGGCCGAGCGCCCCGGCCGCTTCCAGCGCCTTTTGCATCACCGCGTCGCCCACCACCGGCTGCCCGTCATCGCTCAGCGCCACGGCACCGGCGCTTCGCAGGGCTGCGAAATCGGTCAGTGTTTGGCCCCCAAGCCCGCGTGTGATGGCCGCCACGGGAAACACGCGCACGCCGTTTGCGCGCGCGGCCAGCTTTTTTATTTCGGCGGTCGCCGCCGGGTTGTCGTTGGGCGGCAGCGTGTTGGGCATGGTGCACACCGCTGTGAAACCGCCGCGGGCCGCCGCCCGGCAGCCGCTGGCAATGGTCTCCTTGTGGGTCTGTCCCGGCTGCCTGAAGTGCACGTGCATGTCGATCAGCCCGGGCGTGACGATTCGGCCGCGGGCATCGATAACCCGACAGGCTTCAACGTGCCCCTTTTGGGTGTACTGCGCCTCTGGATCGGCCCTGGGCAGCATGACGATCTTTCCGCCGGCCACGCCGATATCCCCAACCATGTCCAGCCGGCCGGGGTCGAGGATACGCCCTTGACGAATGAGAACCTGTATTTTCAGTGCAGCACCATGCCCATGCGGTTCCAACGGACACCGAACTTGTTTTTATTCCAGGACCAGTAGATGATAAAAGCCTTGCCCTTGACCGCCCTCAGCCTGACGAACCCCCAGAAGCGGCTGTCATAGCTGTGGTCGCGATTGTCGCCCATCACGAAAAGCGAATTCTTGGGCACGGTCACCGGCCCGAAGGTGTCGCGCGGCTGCGCCCAGGCCGGGATCATATTCGGATCGGTATGTTTGGCATAGGGTTCCTTCAAGGCCTTGTGGTTGACGTAGACCTTTTTCTGCCGGACCTCGACAACATCACCGGCCACACCGATCACGCGCTTGATGAAATCCTTGGACGGATCTTCGGGAAACTTGAAAACGATAATATCGCCGCGCTTGGGGTTTTTCACCGGAATGATGGTGGCGTTGGAAAACGGCAGCCTGATGCCGTAGATGAACTTGTTCACCAGGATATGATCGCCGATCAGCAGGGTGTCCTTCATGGACCCGGAAGGGATTTTAAAGGCCTGCACCACGAAGGTGCGGATGAACAGCGCCAGCACAATGGCGATGGCAATGGCCTCGATATTTTCGCGCAGCGCGCCTTTTTTTTTGGTTTGGACTTTTTTTTCAGCCAGGTTTTTTGTTTTCAAACTTTCTGCCTTGTTCATTTTGCATTCATGGTCCGCTCAGCACACGCAGGGCACCAGCTTTACCGTATGCTCGTGGCCTCCGTTGTAAGCTTAAAGCCGCGCCAGCGCCATGGCGCTGCGCAGAATAAGGTTGACCAGCACACCGGCGGCGACATCGTCGATGACAATGCCCACCCCGCCTGCAAACCGTTTCTCAAGGTAGCCGATGGGAAAAGGTTTGGCGATATCGAACAGCCGGAAAAGGCCGAAACCGGCCAGGGCCGTTAAAAGGCCGAAATCGATGCCCACCAGTGAGACCGCCATGCCGGCTATTTCGTCAATGACCACGGCGCCGGGATCTGTTTTTCCCAAAAGGTTTTCCGCCGCAGCGCAAATGGGAACAGCTAGAAAGATTAGTACGATTACGGACAGAAAGGCAAGCAAAAAGTCAAGCCGCGAAAGCAAAAAACACAGGGCCAGCCCCACCAGTGAGCCGAAGGTTCCCGGCGCCGCCGGTGCCAATCCAACACCACCGCCGGTGGCCAGCAGCAGGACCATCCGCTGTTTAGCTTTTTTCATCTTCATTTCCGTCGGAACGTATCTTCCGGACGCCGTCATTTGCCAATTCGCAAACGAGCTGCTGATATACCTGTTTGAGGGGCAGGTCCCGCTCGACGGCGATCCGCCGGCAGCTTTCGTACTCGGGAACCAGCGTAACAGCACCATCCGGACCGTAAACCCGCTTGGCCGGCAGCAGTCCGAAACTGGTGGCGGCCTTAACCGCCATACGCGGGAGTATGCTGCGCCCGGCTTCGTGGCGGCGCACGCCCAGGGTCGTCGTCTCGCTAAAGACACGCGCCGTGATGCGGTCTTCATCCGCCCTGCGGCACAGGATCTGAATCAGGGTACCGGGCCGGTTTTTCTTCATGTACACCGGCACCCACCAGACATCCAGTGCACCGTCGGCAAAAAGGCGCTCCATCAGGTGGCCGTAGATTTCAGGATTCATGTCGTCCACGCAGCTTTCCAGCACAATGACGGTATCCGTATCAACCGTGCCGGCGCGGCGCACATCCCCGCAGATGACGCGCAGCACATTCGGACGCGCTTCGAGATCCCGCGCCCCGGCCCCGTACCCGCTTTTGGACAGCGCCATGGCGGGAAGCGGCCCATAGGATTCGGCCAGGCTGGCAACCAGCGCGGCTCCGGTGGGCGTGACCAGTTCGGCGGAGACACCACTGCCGTATACCGGCACGTTCTCCAGTATCGCCAAGGTCGCCGGAGCCGGCAGCGGCAGCGTGCCGTGGGCGCAGCTGACGAACCCGCTGCCCAACGGCAGCGGTGAGGAGACGATGCGTGAAATTCCCAGATGCTCTATGCAAAGCGCACTGCCGACAATGTCCACCAATGCGTCGACCGCACCCACTTCGTGAAAATGCACCTTCTCAATTTCGCAGCGGTGCACGCGGGCCTCGGCCTCGGCAATGCGGCCAAAAGCCTCCAGGCTGCTCTGTTGGACTTGCGCCGAGAGCTCTGCGTTGTCAAGCAGGTTTCGGATATCGGTGAAGCTGCGCGCAGGCGCCGGGCCGTCGCACACCACAGAGACCTTGCAGGCCGCCAGACCGCCGCGGTGGACCGTTTCACCGTTCAAGCGAAATCCCTCCAGCGGCAGTTGGTCGAGTCTTTGTTTCAGCCACGCCAGCGGCACACCGAGATCCACCAGTGCGCCCAGCAGCATATCGCCGCTGATGCCCGCAAAACAGTCAAAATAGGCCAGCATGCACACACACCTTTCTCGCAGGCCGCATTCCCATGCCCGTGGAAAGCGGCCTGCACCGAAAAGATATTGACAAAAAAACCTCCCGGTTGTAGAAGGAGAGCCCGTCTACGGAAGTGCGCAGCTCACTGGTGGGGCTCCCGGACTTCAAATCCGGTGTGGGGCGCTAAAACCGTCCCGGGTGGGTTCGATTCCCATGCACTTCCGCCATTCCCCTTCGTAATACCGGGGAGCCGGCTCCCGGTTCCATACCACCGCCAAAACACTCAGCCATTCGCCTTGTGAGCAGTGCTGCCGCCCGGCAGACGCTGCAGCAGCGCGCGTGCCTCACCCGCAATGGGCCGCACCCGACCGCTGGCGGGGTCGAGGAAGACAAAGGTGACCTGTGCATCTGCCACCATGCTGCCGTTTTGCGCCAGTTTGACCGTCTGTTTCATCACTGCGCTGCTGCGGCCGATCGACTGCATCGCGCTTTCGATACGCAGCACGTCGCCCATGACCGCGGGATTCCGGTAGCTGATGTTGATGTTCACCACCACGAAGTTCAGGTTCAGGCGGGCAAAGGCGATGGCGCCCCCGTTTTCTTCAAAAAAGCTCCAGCGCGCCTCTTCCAGGAATTCCAGGTAGCGCGCATTGTTGACGTGCCCGAAAAGATCGATATGGTATCCACGGACCTTGATGGTTATGGCCTCACTCACAGCACACCCCTTAGTTTTTTACCTGCCGCCGATGTTTTTCCGGTTGACAGCCCCTACCGTAGCCGGCCGTTGCAAAACGGTCAGATCTGGAAATACGGTGACGCACCGAAACCGCCAAGGACTCCGACCGGCAAGGCGCGAAAACTTCGGCATATCGGGGAGGCGCCGTGGTTTGCGCAGCCCGGGCGGGATGCATTGACGGATGAAAACCATCGTATATATGGATCGGGCCACTTGGGTTAACATGTTATTGACCGCGGAAGCCGGATATGCAAGGCTGGATCATCTCACGCCGGACTTTCCCTGATCAGGAACACAGCGTATGCAGAAAAAACGGTTCAACAGCACCATCGCCATTTTCGCGGTTCTGGCCCTGGGATATTTCCGCCCCCTGTGCCTGGCGGCCGGCCCTCCGGTGGTCACCCTGAGCGTTCCGCCTGCCGTGGCCGCACGCGCCTTCAAAAAACTTTTACCACTGCAGCTGCCGCCCATCAAGGGGCTGGACGGCAAAATCCGCCTGGAATCCATTCGCCGGCTGCAGTTCAAAAACCATCAGGCGGCTTTTATAACGACTGTTTCGGGCCGCCACGTGCGCTACGACATGGGAGCCATCCAGGTGGATGTCGGCACGGTCCACCTGTCTTTTCACAGCCTTGTTACCATACGCTTCGACCGGGCCCGAAGCATTCTTTATGTCAAACCGCACGTGACGCGCAGAAACGTGCAAAGCACGGTCAGAGGGGTTGCGGCGGATCTTTCGCAGCTCGTGACCCTGTTCAACGGGGTGGAGTATCCCATTGCCATCCATCCGCTGCGCCCCCTGCTTGCCGACATCGCCGGCAGCCGTATTTCTCTCAAGGCCAAAATAGCGGACATACGCGTCCGGCGGGACCGACTTTTTATCGACATCGCGCCGCAATTCGAAAAAGAGGCCCTGAAACGATAGCCCCATGATCCCGCGCGCCGACGTGGATGCCTTTTTTGCCGCCGTCGAACAGCGCGGCCATCCGGCGCTCAGGGGCCAAATGCGTGGTAGTCGGCGGCGGCCGCGGGGTGGTCGCCGCGGCCGGCTATGAGGCCCACCGCCGAAACACGCAACCGGACCGCAGTCAGCCAGCCCTTCCCCCATAGCCCGTAACTTAAAACATACGGCGATGCCAATCCGCGCACTCAACCCACGATATACGTGCCCGTACCCACGGCAATCAGATCCTGCCGGTCATTGTGCATCTCCATGCGGGTCACGGCAACCTTGTTGCCGGTTCGCAACACACTGGCACTGGTCAGGAAATAGGCTCCGCGGCCGGGACGTAGGTAATCCACGCGCAGATCGATGGTGCCCATGCGCGAGATGCGTTCAAAAAGCATCTCGCGGGAAGCCCCTGCCAGTTGCCGGGCCAGGCCGATACCGGCCACCATGCCGCCGGCCAGATCCAGCACCGAAGCCACCACACCTCCATGCAGGCTCTGTTTGGTGAAATTCCCGATCAGTTTTTCCTGCATTCTGATCTTGACTGTGACCCGGTCCAGCTCCAGCCTGCTGACTTCCAAACCCAGTTCTCGGTTGAAAGGGATCCTGTGCTCATAGATATCGCGCAGCATTTCCACCGCGCTGCTCAAATCAAAGCTGTCTGCATCCACGTCCATAGCCATACTCCCCATACGACCCATTAAAGCATCCCATTAAAGCATAAGATAGTTTCGGGGCCGTCGCCTGCTTTCGTCATTTTAGCATACACAACAGCCACAGCCCTTTGGCTCCGCGCGCCTAAAAAGTTCGCGGCCTCTTTCATCAATCCTTAAAGTTGACGGAAAGCCCGCCAGCGTGTTAGCTTTTACCAAAAACCACGTTTTTCTTACTGCCTTTGGCGCTTTTCGAGAACCGAATGCAAAAGCTTCCCCCGCCCGGCGTTTGTGAGAAGTGCCGCCCGCCACAGCACTTCGACCCGTTCTGCGATCGTCTGGCACGCGACATCCGCAACGGGCTTTCCATCGCTTTTATCGAAAGCCTGAAACATCGCGATCCCGAATACCTGGCGGCAGAGTCCCGTCGATGGCTTTCTGCACAGCCGGCGGCGGCCTACCGCGGCTATATTGCCTCCCGCCACCGTCACCTGCGGCGTCTGCTCATCCGATACCAGGATTCCTGGAGCACGGACCCCCTCGTCCAGACTGTCTGGCTGTGGAATGCAGGCCTTTTTTTCGAGGTTCACGAAATTCTCGAAGATCACTGGCACTGCATGACCGGGCAGCGGCGCGATGCCTTTAAGGCACTGATTCAGGCGGCGGGGGTCTACGTCCACTGGCAGGCCGGCCGACGCTTGGCGGCCGAAAGCCTCGCCGACCGGGCGGTTGTCCGGCTGCGGGCATCTTCGCGCCACCTTGCACCCATTGCCAACATCGATGCCCTGGTTGACCGCCTGGCACGCCGCGATTTTCAGCTGCTGAAACTGGAGCTTGCCAGGCCCGCAGCCGGCTCTGACCGTCAGGTCAACCCGCTTAAACGGTCGCCTTGATTTTCTGCACGATCACCAATTTGCGCTCCAGGTTTAAAACCGGTAGCCGGATGTTTTTGATTTCGCAGTCGAAGCGCACATCAGATCGCGATTGCACACGCTTGAGCAGGCCACCGAGGGCCTGCAGCTCCTCTTTCAGTCCAGGGCCCTTGAAAAAAACCAGGCGCCCGCCTGCCGACAGAAAGGGCAGCCCCCAACGCGCGGAGACCTCCAGCGGCGCCAGCGCCCGGCAGGTCACCACGTCCAGGCTGGCGCGAAAGTCGGCTGTATGGGCCAGGCTTTCGACACGCGTGTGCAGCGCACGGATGTCCTTCAATCCCAGCAGCCGAATGACATGCCTGAGGAAAGAAACCTTTTTGCGTACGCTGTCGACGAGCGTAACGGTTGCACCGGGCTGCACGATTTTCAGGGGCACTCCGGGAAACCCGCCGCCCGATCCCATATCCAGCATGGCCGCGCCCGTCGGAACGTACGGCACCGCCGTCAGCGCATCCAATAAATGCTTGACGGCCACTTCCAGGGGATCGCAAATTGCGGTCAGGTTCGTCTTCCGGTTCCAGCGCAGCAGTTCGCGTGCGTAGCGCTCCAGGCTGCCGGTCTGCTCCGGGCTCACCATCACCCCCAGTGCCGCAGCGCCGTCTACGATCAGCCGGCACCATGCCGTTGAACCGATTTCCATTTTCTTGGCAATATTCTCCTGCCCCTGCAAAACCGCAACCAACCCGACAAACCCAGCCAACCCATTGACCCGCCGACACCGGGCTGCTATAAGCTAAGCACGTTTACAAAACACCGGCCTTTCTGGCAACCCAAAACTCGAAATTCCCGAACCTCGAAAGCACAAGTGGCCGCACAACGCGACATCAACTCCGTTCGCATGCGAAGCCTCCTCCTGTTGACCCTGGCCGGCGTGCTGGTGATTCTGGCCTACGCCCGGGCCCTGAATGGTCCCTTTGTATTCGACGACCACCGCAACATCAGCGATAACGCCCACATTCGCCTGCGACACTGGACAAGTTCTGCAATCCTGGATGCCGCCTTCAAAAGCCCCGCCAAAAACCGACCTGTGGCCAACATCAGCTTTGCGCTCAACTATGCCTTCAGGCGCCTGGACCGCCGTGCCATGCGGGTGGTGAACATCCTCATTCACCTGGCCAATGCCGCGGTGCTTTACTTTTTTCTGGAAGCCACGCTGGCAACACCGGCCCTGCATGAACAACGCAATGCGTTGAATTGGCTGCCGGCCGCCACGGCACTGGTATGGGCGCTGCACCCCCTGCATACCGAATCGGTGAGTTACATCGTTCAGCGCATGACCAGCATGGCGGCGCTGTTTTACATGCTGTCGCTGCTGTGTTATGCCAAAGCGCGTCTGGCGACGAAACGCCCTGCCAGGCGTATGCTGTACGCACTTTGCATCTTCAGCGGCCTGCTGGCGCTGGGCTCCAAGGAAATCAGTGCCATGGTGCCGCTTTTCATCCTGCTCTACGAGTGGTTTTTCTTTCAGAGCTGCAGTGCCGCATGGCTCAAAAAAAAGCTCGGCATCATCGTATTGTCGCTGTCCGGGGGCCTGCTGCTGTGCTGGGTCTTCCTGGGTTCACGCCCTGTACACAGCATTTTGAACGGGTACACAAATCGCTCCTTCACCCTGGATGAAAGATTGCTGACCGAGCCGCGTGTGGTGCTGCACTACATCAGCCTGCTGCTGCTGCCGACACCTTCAAGGCTCAATCTGGACATCGATTTTCCACTGTCGCATTCGCTGCTGCATCCGCCGGCGACCCTTTTTGCCATGGTCGTGATCGGGGGATTGCTGGTGCTGGCCGTCTGCATGGCACGCCGACATCCCCTGCCCGCCTTTTGCCTTTTCTGGTTTTTCGGTAATCTGGTCATCGAATCCTCGGTCATCCCGCTTGAAATCATCTTCGAACACCGCACCTACCTGCCCTCCATGCTGGGAATTGTTCCGCCGATCCTGGGGGGGGGTTATTTCCTGCATAAAAAATGGGTGCGCACGGGACTTTTGTGTGCTGTTGTCGCGCTTTTGACGGCCTGGACCTATCAGCGCAACGCCGTCTGGGCCGACGATGTGGCACTTTGGCAGGACTGCACCCTGAAATCACCGCACAAGGTACGACCGCACTACAACCTGGGCAATGCCCTGGCCGCCCATGGAAAGATCCAGGCCGCCATGCACGAATACCATCTAGTGCTCAAACAGTCTCCCGTCCATGCCAAGGCCCGCAACAACCTGGGCAACCTGCTGTACGGCCTCGGCCGTTTCCAGGAGGCCGCCGAACAGTTTCGACTTTCGACGCTGCTGGCCCCCCGCCGCCCCAAGGCCTACAACAACCTCGGTAAAACCTACACCCGCCTGGATCGTATGGATGCAGCCATCGCGCAGTACCGCAAGGCGCTGGAACTCAACCCCAACTACGCCAAGGCCCACAAAAACCTGGGCGATGCCCTGTGTGGTCAAAAACACCGGCAAGCGGCCATCCGGCACTACCGGGCCGCATTGCGCATCAACCCACATTACACCAGTGCGCGTCGGAATCTTATGAAATGCCGCGCAGCGCGGCACTAGTTTTCCTCAAAACCCGACAGCTGCCTTTCGACAATCACAAGGCACGTGCAAAGTCGCCGTCATCTGAAAAAAATTCCGTGCATGATGTTTTTTATATTGACAAATAGATCTTTAATGGGTAGATTTACAAGATATAATTTTTGGGGATTTTATATCCCTCGCCTGCTCTACGACGGGTGAGGGTTTTTTTATGGGGGGAACCACCGGGATTTGCCCTTTCCCCGGAAAATTAGGGGAAAAAGGGAAACAAATCCGCGTTACGTGAACACAAGGAGCAATTCATGAAACACGACATCCAAAAGGTACGCAACATCGGCATCAGCGCCCACATCGACTCGGGCAAAACCACTTTGACCGAGAGAATTCTCTTTTACACCCAGCGTATCCATGCCATCCACGATGTCAAGGGCAAAGACGGCGTCGGCGCCACCATGGATTCCATGGAACTGGAAAAAGAGCGCGGCATCACCATTGCTTCAGCGGCGACGTTCTGCCAGTGGCGCGGCCATGAAATCAACATCATCGATACCCCCGGACACGTCGATTTCACCATCGAAGTCGAACGTTCGCTGCGTGTACTTGACGGCGCCATCCTGGTTTTATGCGCCGTGGGCGGTGTGCAGTCCCAGTCCGTCACCGTCGACCAGCAGATGAAGCGCTACAAGGTACCCTGCGTGGCTTTCGTCAACAAATGCGATCGCAGCGGCGCCAATCCCCGGCGGGTCATTAGCCAGCTTAGGGAAAAGCTGGGCCACAATGCCGTGGCCATGCAGATCCCCATCGGCCTGGAAGCGGATTTTACGGGCGTGATCGATCTCGTTTCCATGAAAGCCCTGTATTTCGATGGCCCCAACGGAGAGTCCATCCGCGAAACAGATATCCCGGCCAACCTGCTGGATCAGGCGCAATTGGAACGCGAAACCCTGCTGGACGCGGCCTCCATGTTTTCCGATGAACTGATGGAAGCTGCCCTCAACGAAGAGGAAATACCGGCGGAAATGATCCTTTCCGCCGTACGCGCCGGGACGCTCACGCGTGAGCTGACGCCGGTCTTCGTGGGATCGGCCTACAAGAACAAGGCGGTTCAGCCGCTGCTAGACGGTGTGATCGAACTGCTGCCCTGCCCGCTGGATGTGGCCAACGAAGCCCTGGACCCGAAAAATGACGAACAGCGCGTGCGCCTGGAGGCGGATGATGCCAAGCCGCTGGTGGCGCTGGCATTCAAACTCGAAGACGGCCAGTACGGCCAGCTCACCTACGTCCGCGTCTACCAGGGATCACTCACCAAGGGCGATACAATCCTCAACGTGCGCAACGGCAAAAAGGTAAAGGTCGGCCGGGTGGTGCGCATGCACGCCGACCAGATGGAAGATATTGACAAAATCTGCGCCGGCTACATCGGCGCCCTGTTCGGGGTCGACTGTGCATCCGGAGACACTTTCGTGGCGCCGGGAACGTACCTGACCATGACCTCCATGTTCGTGCCGGAGCCGGTGATTTCCCTGGCCATCGTCCCCAAAGACCACACGGCCCAGATCAACATGTCCAAGGCGCTCAACCGCTTTTGCAAAGAAGACCCCACATTCCGTACGCACGTCGACGAAGAAACCCACGAAACCATCATCGAAGGTATGGGAGAGCTGCACATCGATGTTTACGTGGAACGTATGCGCCGTGAATACCAGGCCGAGGTGGCCACCGGTCAGCCGCGCGTCGCCTACCGCGAAACCATCACCAAAAAGGCTGAATTCAATTATACCCATAAAAAGCAAACCGGCGGCGCCGGCCAGTTCGGCCGCATTGCCGGGTTCATGGAGCCCGTCAACGACGCAGACTTTGCTTTCGAGAACAGGATCACCGGCGGTGCCATTCCCACCCAGTTCATCCCGGCCTGCGAAAAAGGGTTCAGACAGTGCATGGCCAAAGGGCCCATGATGGAATACCCGGTAACGGGCATCAGAATTGTGATCGATGACGGCGCTTCGCATAGCGTCGATTCCTCTGAAATGGCTTTTCAGGCAGCCGCCCGCGGCGCTTTCCGTGACGCGTACACCAAAGCTGCACCCGTCATCCACGAACCGATCATGAAAGTGGCCGTGGAAACCCCGACTGAATTCCAGGGGGCGGTCATGGGATCCCTCAACCAGCGCCGCGGCATCATCGTCGGTACCCAGGAAGAAGGCCCCAGCTGTGCCATCGAAGCGCAGGTTCCCTTGGCCGAAATGTTCGGCTACTCCACCGCCCTACGTTCCCTGACCCAGGGAAAGGCCCAGTTCACCATGGAATTCGCCGCTTACCGGCGCGTGCCTGCGGCTGTGGCTGAAGAACTCAAGAAAAAACGTGCCGAGGAAAAGAAAAATGTTGCCTAACCGATTTGCCAACCGATCGCGGCAATCTGCTGGGGAATCACTGAATCCGGCCTGTGCGCCGGTGATCCATATCAAGGAAAGGAACTTCGAGATGCTGAAAAAAGACCTGATTCTCAGAAACCCCCTCCGGCTGCTGGGAACGGAGAGTCATGAAGCCCTACCGGCAGGCGGGTTCGGGGCCGTACTGGCGCGCGCCGGCGTCGGTAAAACCGCGCTGATGGTGCAGCTGGCCTTGAATTCACTCTTGCGTGACCAGAACGTATTGCACATCAGCCTCAATGACCCCGTACGCAAGGTTTCCCTTTGGTACGAAGAAGTGTTCCGCCATATCGCCGCCCAGTATGACGACGTCCAGATCCGCCGGCTGCGCGAATCGATTCTGACGCACCGCTTCATCATGACCTTTCAGGCCGGCGGGTTCAGCGTCCCGGTGCTGCAGGAACGCCTGACCGAGTTTGCGGAACAGGGTATTTTTATCCCCCGCATGGTCCTGATCGATGGCCTGCCCTTTGACCCGTCCACGCATGCCATGCTCCTGGAGCTGAAAGAGCTGGCCAAGAGCGAAGATTTCCACGTCTGGCTCAGTGTCCGCACGCATCGCCGCAAAAACGCCGCCAAACAGGATCTGCCAGCCCAGTTCCTGCCGGTCGCCGATCTTTTTGAAGCGGCCATTGCCCTCATGCCGGAAGGCAACGCCATCCACATCATGGCGTTGAAGGGTGGCACCCGGGACAGCAACCAGCCGATCCTGCTGCTGGACCCGGCCAGTATGTTGATCAAAAAGGCCTGAAAGTCACTATGCCCGGGATGCGGGGCGATCTCTGGATCTACGGGTTTGCGTCATGACCCGGCAGACTGTGCGTCAGGCAAAGGGGGATATTCTGCGGTTTGCTGACCTTAAGGCGTTCGAACGCCTTGCGTATCGTGAAACCCGCCGGACAACCCAGATAGCACGCACTGCCGGGTCTAATGCTGTTTCCGGGTAACACGCAACACTTCGCGGTAGGTGGTCTCGCCGGCCAGTAGTTTCCGGACGGCGTTTTCGCGCAGCGTGACCATCCCTTCCCGGCACGCCGCCTGGCGCAAGGCCGCCAGATCGGTATTAGACGTGGTCAGCTTTTTCATCTCCTCACTGTAGGGCAAAACTTCGAAGATGGCCGTCCTGCCATAATATCCCGTCCCCCGGCATTTCTGGCATCCCCTGCCACGGTGAAGGGTCAGTTTCGCGCTGTCGGTTGGCATATCGATCCCCATGGCCGATAGCTCTGCCGCTTCCATCTCAAAAGGCTCCACACAGTTGCGGCAGATTTTGCGCACCAGGCGTTGGGATAAAATACCCACCAGCGATGCCTGGATGAGAAACGAGGGCACACCTAAATCCAGCAGCCGGATGATGGACGAGGGGGCATCGTTGGTGTGCAGCGTGGAGAGCACCAAATGACCGGTCAACGCCGCCTGGACCGCATTTTCAGCCGTTTCCAGGTCCCGCAGTTCACCGATCATGATGACGTCCGGATCCTGGCGTAAAATATTTCTCAAAATCGTCGAAAACGTCACGTCGACCGCCGGCTGGACCGCAATCTGGTTGAACTCTTCGTGAATCATCTCAATGGGGTCCTCGACGGTGGTGATATTGATCTCCGGAGTCGCGAGATTGCGCAGGGTTGAATAGAGCGTGGTCGATTTGCCGCTGCCGGTAGGTCCGCACACCAGCAGGATACCGTGGGGCAGTGTGGCGAACCGGTTGTAGCGAATGAGGTCGGTGGACGAAAAGCCCAGATTTGCCAGGTCCTGGAACAGCACGTCCGGATCCATGATGCGCATGACGACTTTTTCGCCAAAAGCCACCGGAACGGTGGACACCCGGATTTCGACCTCCACACCGTCCTTGTCGGTTTTAATGCGGCCGTCCTGGGGCCGGCGCTTTTCCGACATGTCCAGACGGGAGAGGTTTTTGATGCGGCTGACAATGGCCGAATGCACTTTTTTCGGCAGCGTGTAGACGGTGTGCAGCACACCGTCGATACGCAGCCGGACCAGGCTGGTGTCCCGTTTGGGTTCGATGTGGATATCGCTGGCCCGTTGTTCGAAGGCATAGATAAACAGGTGGTTGACGGCCCTGACCACGTGCTGGTCGCTCACCGGCAGTTCATCCAAAGATTTCAGGCGCACGTACTGCTCAAGGTTTCCCAAGTCCACCGTGGATCCTGAAAACTGGTTTTCGGCGGCGGCGATGGAGCATTTAAAGCCGAAAAACTCGTCGATCAGCTTGATGATGTCGCCCTTGGGACTCATCACCGCTTTGACTTCCAGGCGGCTGGCGCGCTGGATGTCTTCCAGCACTTCACGATTGAAGGGGTTGCAAACCGCTACGGTGAGGCAGTGATCTTCGACCACGATGGGCAGCACCAGGTGCTTCCTGGCGAAGGAGCGCGGAATCGTGGTGGTAACGACGTTCAAGTCCAGTTTGAGGGGATCGATTTTTTTAAAGGGCAGGCCCCAGGCCTGGGCCAGGCTGCAGTAGATGGCGTCTTCGTCAAGTCCTGAAAAGCGATCGTCGGCACGCTTTAAATTGAGCGGCGCCAGGATATCCACGAAATTCACCGCACAACCGTTGTGCGAACCGGCACGCCGCGCGGCGACACGCTTTTCCAGCACGTCTTTTTTTTTAAGGATTTCGTCGACCTGGCCGGCACTCAACAGCCCCTGCTCGAAAAGTATCTGGCAGACATTGTGCGCCGAAAAAGGATCCGGGCCCACGGTTTCCGGATCCGAACGTGCGGCATTGATCATGCGGGTCTCTTTCGTTGTTTTCGGAACGGCCAACAATCCACGAAAAGCGCGCAGTGACACCGGATCGCACTGCATGCCTCTTCGAGGGGCTGGCGGACGAACGGTTTCACGGTTTCAGGCGCCGGGGATCTGCCTCGGTTGGCGCCGGCGCTGACGACGAAATACACCGCCGGTGCATAAGGTGTCTGCCGCCAAACCAAAACGCCTCTGCCGGACTCTGATTCCGGGGCAGGCTAATTGGCCGCCGGACTCTGCTGGTTAAAAGCCTGAATTTCCGCATTCAAGGCTTTGCGCTTTTCATCAAACTGGCGCATTCTTGCATTGTAGGCTTCGACTTGTTTGTTGAACGCGGCGCGACGGGCATTGTAATCCTTGATGCGCGCATCCAGTTCCTTTACTTTCTGATTATAAATCCGGTACACCCTTTTCGAATGTTTGACAACGCGTTCCTTTTCCAACTGCTGCTGCTCCCGCTGGAGGCTTTCGAACTCGGCGTCGAGTTTTGCCTTGCCGCGCTTTAACTGCTCCAGACGCGTATCCATGCGGGCTTTTTGGTCTTTGAGCGCTTCTTTTTTGGCGCGCACCGCCTGCACCGCATGGTTGTCCGCTGATGCTGCCGCCGGCGTTTTTGCAGCTGTTTTTTCTACCGAAAGCGCCGTTTCAATCAGCGGCGGTCGCAGGGCCGCCGGCACTTCCAGCGCGTTGTCGGTGTAGTGCACCACGCCGCCCGGATCGACATAACGGTAAATTCTGGCATCTGCCCGGCCGCTGTTGGCCAAAAACCACATGCAGCCCGCCAATACCGCAATACCCAAGCCATGTACAGTCTTTCTTGAATCAAGCATCCTGTCAGTCCTTGTTTGAAAATTCACTGCGATTCCGGAAGGCGAGCGGTATACCACCGCCCGTACCTATTCTCATTTAAAAAATGTCGGCCCAGAATACTTTGCCGTTTTTGGTAATGCCCGGGTTGGCCTGCTCCAACTGCATGATGGCGCCTGTACTGGTCTGCAGCAGCGCTTCGGAGCCTTCTTCCTTGCCGGTATGCAGGTTCGGTGTTTTCGAATATCCCCGCCCGATATCCACCTTGGACACCACGATGTCGGCACCACCGCCGCCGCTGCTGACGACGCCGGTAAAATTATTGTCGGCGGTTTTCAGAACCCCCTTGGTATAGGCTGTGCCGGTGGTATAGTAGATGCCGTAAAGATTGCTCTGGCCTTCATAGAGGCACGGGTCGTTGTTGGGCACATAGGTTGAAAAGGTGACGATATCGCCCAGGACCGCCGCCTGTCCCAGGTTGCGTTCGCCGGTTTCGGCAAAATCAAAATACCATCCGTCTTTGGTTTTGATAAGATTTTTCAGGGCATCGAAAGTCGTCCCGCCGTCGACACTGCCGTCTGTATGCACCTGCATGCTGGTGACGCTCAGCAGATGCGCGGCCTTATCTCCAACCGTTGCAAAGGTCATATGCCCGTCTGAATCCACCGGCTCCTTGATCCCGTAATAGGACTGCTGATATCCAAAATAAGGCGATTGGCGATCCAGATCCGACCAGAAGCGGCCGGTCCCGAAATAAACCCATATACGTCCGTCCTTGTCCTGTGCCACGGATGGCGCGGCGGTGATGTGCTGATTCCCACCGCCGTCATTGGGGTTGAAGAGCACCGACTGCGTCCAATCCGCAGGGGTTTCCTGGTCGTGGGTTACGATCCGGAAGAGTTTGCCCGGACTTTCCCCTTGGCTGCCGTCCGAACCGATGTAGATGGTCTCGCCGCTCCACTGCTTTTGCCCGGAGGCATCCCAGCTTTCCAGGTCAAAATCCACGGCAATGGGATCGGCCATGAAGGAATGTGCATCCATGGTGAATGTCCTCGCCAGTGTGCCGTCAGCGGCATTTAGAACGTATACTTTTCCCGTCTGGTTGCTGCCGCCGTAGGCGGTGAACGTCACGCCGTCGTCCTTACGGGTGGCCTGATAATCCGTGGGTCCGGATCCCAGGACCACGAACCAGCTGTCACCCACCCGGATGGGCGTCGGATAGCTGGTGGTAAAGCCCAGGTCGCTGTCCGTGAAGGACCACAGCAGATTGGGCGGGTTTTCCGGGTTGGTGATGTCAATGGCAAAATAGGTGGATGTAAAACTCAGATCGTCCGTGCCGTCGCCGTCGGTGTCCACCCCGATGGGACCGCCCCCCAGCCGCATGCCGCCCAACAGCACCGTGCCCCAGCCACCGGGGTGATCGGCGTCGTCGGAAAAAATGCGGGCATCAAAGATGCGCGGCTTCAGGTCGACGTAGTAGACATGCGTGTTGTCGTTCAGTTCCTGTTTCAGCCACTTCAGGTGCGGCAGCAGCGCGTTGGGCACATAGGCCCACAGCTCCGCCCCCAGGTCATAGGCGGTCTTGCTGGTGTCGGTTACCCATGCTCCGGTTGCGGCGTCCCATGTTACCGGCTGGGTGGAGAATGCATGGCTGTGTTTATTGTAAAACCCGCCGTTAAAGGCATGCAGCATGCCGTCGTTGGCGCCGGCATAAACCATGATGCGGCGGTTCAGGTATTGCTTCTTAAAGACCCGGTAGGAACCGTCTTTGTATATCAGGTCAAAGCTCTCCGAAGGGGTGGAAACCACGGTGGGTGTCGAATCGATAATGTCGCCCAGGCGGAAAACCGTATCCGAACTGCCATCTCCGTCCGCATCCAGCGTACGGTTGCGGTACAAGGTGCCGCTGCCGGGCTGGCTGAGCCCCTCCTGGCCGCGGACGAATTTGATGATGTCCTGCGCCTCTTCTATTTTCTGAGCTTCCGTAAAGGGGACTTCCGGTGTCGATGAATCATTGTCGTCATCGTATGTGGCGTCCGGGTTGAGAAAGTAGTAATTGTCGTTGGCCGCATCGTTGGCAAAGCCGGGGGTGAAGTCCATGACAGCCCCGTGGTCCACATTGCTCATGGACACCGGCTGGCTGGTGTCGATGCTGTCCGTAAAGATATAGCGTTCGTGATCCGTCGAAGCCCAGCCCCGCTGCGTCAGAACATCCATGGATGGATCCGACAGCCAGGAAGCCGCATCCCAGATGTAGTGCAGGTTTTTGATTTCGATCTCTTCGATGAAATTAGGATCCGGGTTGTGCGGGTCGAAATTCACCGGATCGTAGAGCTTGGCGTTGCCATTGGCGGCATCGAAGATCACGATCCTGTCCGTATCGACATCCAGGGTCTGGTTGTCGTTGCTGTCCTCGCGCATGTTACCGGTTTCATCGATGAACAGGGCGTGTACATCACCGACCCAGGAAACCGTGGTCCCCGTGGGATCGCGGTAATCCGGATAAAAGATGGACTGGTAAACGGCGCCGGCCCCGGAGCGCGAGTTGGAAATCACCGAGGCCGCGCTGCCGGATGACACCCGGTTCAGGATTTCCAGGAAAATACTCTGCAGAGCGCTGCTGAGCGCATCCGCGCTGCCGGCCAGATAGGCGTGCCCGTCGACATCGGTGCCGCCCGCAACGGCGATATCATCCAGCTTGGAGCCGAGTTCGGCCGGCAGGGCAAAACCCACCACGAAAGTCTGGACGTCGAAGGGATCCGTAAACCCCGGCGCCGTCGTCGTGCGCAGGTCGGTCACGGCACGCTGCACATCCGGCAGCAGTGTGTCCGCATCGTTGGCATTGCCGTTCTTGTCGACGCTGGGCAGGCCGTCGGTGACCAGAATCACGAAGGTTTTCTGGCACCAGTTCTGGATCGGCGAACTGCCGCCCTCGAAATAGGCCCTGGCGCTGTCCAGCGTACCGGCGATGGGCGTTAAGCCGGCATTGCGCAAGGGCGTATCGAGATCGTTGTTGGGGTGGTCGCTGGCCGTTGTCGAAAAATTGGACGTACCCAGTTTTTCCTCCAGTGCGGTGATGTGCGCGCTGGTCGAGTCGTCGACGGCCACGTGCAGATACCCGCCGCCGGGGGAGGAATTGGAAAACCAGGTTTCGCTGACGTGCACCCAGGACATCTGTTCTCCGAACTGGTCGAACCCGGCCGCATAATCCTCGTCGGTCGGCACAAAGTGATAATCTGCAAAATGGTTGCTGTAGCCGTAAGTTGCTTCGAGCGTCGCTTTGTTGGGGACGCCGCTGGGTGGGTCGTTTTCCCCGGTCTTGGTGTGATAACACCAGTAGAGATCGTTACCGCTGTTGTGGTCTTCAGTGTAGTTGTGGGAATAGCAATACCCGTTGCCGTCGCTGCTGGAGTTGTAGTAGGGCAGGGCCTGATCGTAGTAAATGTAGTGGCCCGGGTCGGTGGGGTTCTCGAAGCGTTTCGTATTGGTCGACGGGTCCCGGGGCGTAGGGGTGCCGTTCTCGTCATAGGTGCTCGAATCATAGGAGCAGTAGTAAAACGAATTGTGTACATGATAATGCGATACGCCGCTTTGCGCGTAGGCCATCAACCCGAAACGCATCTTGCTCTCGTTGGCGTGGATCAGGTCCAGAATGGCATTGCGGGCGATTTCCGAGCGGCTGTTGGGTGCGGCGCTGCCCACGGCGTTGCCGTCCACGTCCTCGTCCATGCTGTTCGAGTTGTCCAGGATGATCAGAACATTGGGCGGCACGCCATGCGTGAGAAACGGCGGCACGGCCACGTAGTCCGTGATGCTGCCACCCGCGCAGGCCGGGCCGGACGGGATCAGAATACCGCCCGACAGAAGCAGGCATAGCGCCAGGCCGGTGCCGGCAACCATAAGCATTTTCCGAAAATGATTCATAACCGCTGCATATTTCATGATATTACACTCCGCAAAGAGGTTGAATGTCGATATCCCGGACACGCTGAATTTCATAAGCCGCGCTTGCCCTATCGTATGATCACCTTCACCAGCCGTCTGTCTTTAAAATAAAGCCTGACGGTCGGTGCCGGCCCACGGAAATTGCCCTTCCACTTTCTGGTATTGGCTTTGTCAATCACCTGAACGGATGGGTCGAGAACGAAGGTTCCGACGGTGGTCGACAGTCGATTGCCCTTCCAGGTGATGAACTTGACCGGTTTTTCGGCAGTCTTTTTCTTCACCCTATGCACAGCCGTGTGCCGCACGCCGTGCGAGGACAGCGTTGTCATGGCGCCGGCCGGCGTGCAAAAACCCGTCAGTGCGAAGAAAAAAGCGAAATACAGGCTGTATCTTATGTAAATTTTCATGGGATTGTCTCTCCTTCATAAAGGCTAATCATGTATCGGTCCGCCGGGCGCTCAAATAACATGCCGCCACTGGAGATGGACCACGGCCTCGCTGTTCTTCACGTCTTTGCGCTTGGACCAGATGTCGTAAAGCACGTGCACCCCGCCGGCGCTGCCCTTGCCCTTGCCTTCATAGCCCGCGATCATCTGGATGGCCGCACCGGTTGCCAGCTTCGCCTGTCCGCCGACGGACAGACTGGTATGGGGCTGGGCCTCGGTTGCATTTTGGGGCAGATAGGCATCCGGTCCCGTAACGCTGTCGCCATAGGTATCGATGTCCGCTTCGGCTCGACTGGCAACCCGGGTGCTTGCATCGACGGACGGCGGGCCGTTGAGGTAAAAGTTCAGATGGCTGGTGTTGATGTGGATTCCCGTTATCTGGGACGTGTCATTGGCATCGAAGCCGCTGGCTTCGATATTCTGCTCCACCAGTTCGATGCCGGACTCCGATCCTCCATCCGCCTGCTGAAAGGCCATTTTGGCAACGGTGTCATTGCCCGAGATCGTGCTCTCCATCGTACTGGTGGTGGTGGAAGCAACACCGATAATGGTCAGCAGCGCCAGAACCAGGATGGCAAATATCAGTGTCGAACCGCGTTCATTGGCGACGAGGCTGGAAACGCTTCGCATGGTTTTTCCTTTCAAATCGACCCTACAGGATGTTGTCTTTGATGGAAGTCAGCGCAACCTGCCGGCGGCCGTTGCGCCAGGTGACGATGACCTCAATAGTCTTGGTATTGCGGATCGGATTGTCCGCCGCGATGTTCCAGTAGACGAAGTACTGCCCGTTGACGGGATTGGCCGGATCGGCATGATCCGCCGTGCCGGCGGTATTGCTGTTGAGGCCGGCCGTGCCGTCGCCATTGGTGTCGTTGAGCGCCCAGGCGGGATTGCCCGGATAAGCCGGGTCATCGTAGTCTGTGCTGATCAGCTGCTCCATCTGGTTCTGTGCAATGGTGGCGGCCGTCGTCATCTTGCCGGACTCGGTATTGCCATGGGCGGCTGTGAGCTGCATGCTGCCGACGGCCAGAATCCCGATGGCAAACACTGCCATGGCGATCATGACCTCAATGAGTGTAAAGCCTTTTTCCTCGCTGAATGTATTTGTTTCCTTCCTGAAATTCCGAACAGACACGAGTCAAACTCCTTTCCTCATTGCCATTCTCATAACCCGAGGTTCCGGCACTGGATCGTAGTGGTCAGTTCGATCCGCCGCACAGTATCCGGGCTGGCGGATTTGTTCAGCAGGACGGTGCCCTGCTGGTTCGCATAGACATTGCGGTCGGTGAATTTTCGCATCATCACCGGGTTGTTGCTGCGCGCGATGATCGTCACCTGGATGGAACGGATGTTAGCCAGGTTGGCTGAGGAGACCGGCGCCGGAATCACTGCGCTGCTGGCGTCAAGGTAGACGAAGTTCAGCGCTTCGATGTTGTCAGCCACGTTCTGCCAGGGGGAACCAGGGGAAGTGGAAATACTGACACGCCGTTGCAGGCTGCAGGGAAAACCGTCGGCAACACCGTCGTTGTTGGCATCGTTCGACAGTCTGTACTCAATTTCTTCATTGCCGGTACCAACCGCCCCGTCGTACCATTCATCCGCTTCATCGATGGTTCCATCGGAATCGTTGTCCGCCCCGTCTGACTCACCGCCGGTAAAGTCGCGGCTGAAATGCAGATAGGCGGATGTGGCACCGGCGGCATAGATCCCCGCCCCGGCATTGCCGGTAGGGTCCAGGCCGGCCATGCGGATCTCGCGCGCCATCAGATCCAGGGCGGCGCGGGCGTTCTGGTGCATGTCCACCACTTCCTGCTGGGTCATATGGCTCTGCGCCTGGGACTGGTAGGTGACGACAATCACCGCCAGCATGATACTGGAAATAGCCATGGCCACCAGCATTTCGACCAGGGTGAAGCCGTTCTGATCGGCTCTCGTTTCCGCATTTCGAACTTCTATCATTGCCATGTCCCTCCCAGCAGGTTCTGACAGACGACAACACCGGCCAGTGACGGATTGCCTGCCCTGGCTTGCGCACCTCTGTTATTTATAATCGTTGCATACCCCATTGTCTGATTCAGGCCGTTGGGCTGAAATACGACTAGGTTGTTGGCATAGCTCACGCTGTGGAAGGCCACACCGCTGCCGTATTCATTCAAACGCACCGTTTTGACTACCTGATCGTCGCCTGTATTATAGGTGCGATCCGGCCCGCAGTTGATTACCTGGTAACTTCCTCCAACCGGGTTGAATACAACGGCATAGAAGCGGTTTTCCTTGATCGCGCGCGTTTTCGCCAGCTGCAGATTGGAGCGGATATCGCCGGCGGCGCTGTGCAGGCGATGTCCCGGCAGCCAGCCGATCATGTTGGGTACGGCAATGGCGGCCAGAATGCCAAAAATCGCTGTCGTCACCATAATTTCCATCAAAGTAAAGCCGCTATCTTTTCTCAGCATGGTTTTTCTCCTGCTCCTCCAGGCATGACGCGTTTTTGCCATGAGGGTAGATCAAGTTTTATGCCAAAAGCGCAGAAATTCCGGAATATTGTTAAAAAGATAATAAAAATGGACGGCAAAGTTTCCGTTTATTCTTTCATTCCTATCCGTTATACTGCTATAAAATTTAACGGCCACTTTGCGAGCCGTGGCGTTGACGCGCCGGATTGCTGATTTTCTATCGGCCAAACAGGCATCGTGCCTTAATCTTTTTTATAGAACTATTAACTTTTTTAATAGTTCGCGTCTGCCGCACGCGCCGTTTGCAAGGTGACACGGCACCTCCTGGGAAAAACGGTTTCACTGGCCGCAAAAGCACTGTGTCGGGAGACAGGTCCGCGACCCTGTATCTGGAGCGACACATGTGATATACCGGCGACCGCCGGTTGCGGAAGCGACCTCGCCCGGCGGCCCATCCAGCCGCAAAGATGCAGGATAACCCGCAATGAAACTGTTGCTGATCATCATCGCCGTAATCTACGTTCTGCTGCCCTACGATCTGCTGCCGGATTTTCTGGCGGGATGGGGCTGGCTGGACGACCTGGCCGTCGTGTTCATGATCTGGCGTATCTACCGCGCGTTGCAGCAGGCAACGGCGCGGCGCGGGACCTTTGCGGGCCCCGGTGATAAAGATACCGGTGCCGCCGGCCACCGACAAACGCACGACGATCGGCAGGAAAGGGCTGCTGCTGAAAACAGCCGGCCGCAGGATCCCTATACGATTCTGGGAATTGCACCCGATGCTTCAACAGATGAGGTCAAGGCCGCCTACCGCAAGCTGGCGGCCAGGTACCATCCGGACAAGGTGATGCATCTGGGGGAAGAATTTCAGAAACTGGCGGAACGGCGTTTCAAAGAGATCCAGAGCGCCTATCAACAAATCATGGCGGCCAGGGGCCGGGGGCGGTAGGCAGGCTGGCTCCTGGGCAAAGGCCGCCATGGGCCCGGGGTTACAAAAGATCGGCGGCCGCCGGCATTGCCACAACCGGCGGCAGCCAGGCGGTCGCCACGTGAAGGGCCCCGCCACTTCCGCGGGGCGCTATCGTTTCAGTACTTCATCCTTGATGCGCTTGACGTGGCCGCGGCCCAGGCCCTTGACTTCACAGCCGAGCTCGAAATAGCGCCGGATGGCGGCATCGTCCAGAAGGCCGAAACAGTCAATCAGTGCCACCGGCCGCTTGGTCATGGCCACCAGGGCATCGGGTTCGAGCTCACGGTAGGCGCGGTGCCGCACGGCCATTACAACTGCATCCGCCTGCCTGAGGGCAGCCTCCAACGTCCCGGCGATGCGCATGCCGGCCAGCGACTCCTGGTTGCGGAAAAAGCGGCCCCAGGAATGTCCGGGCGCCGGGTAGCTGTCCTGTTTCTCAAGCTCCCACCAGTGCCTGACATACGGGTCGTGCACCACCACCTCACCACCCATCTCGGTGAGTTTGCGCACGATCAGCTCCGACCCCGAATAGCGCGTATCGCCGACATCTTCACGGTAGGAAGCCCCCAGCACGGCGATCTTCGAAGCCGCCACGATGCGGCCCATGTTTCTCAAAGCGTCGCGCACCAGTTGTACGGCATGCAGGGCGCGCGTATCGTTGATGTCGATGGCCGCAGGCGTCAGCTTGAAGATGTCGTCTTCGAAACCCATGAGCGTGTTGTAGGCCCAGACGCCCAGGCCGCCGTCCTTGGGGAGGCAGTATCCGCCGATGCCGGGACCGGGAAAGATCAGGTTGGAATGTGTGGGACGTACCTTGATGGCCTCGATCACCTTGATCAGGTCCACGCCGTTGCGCTCGGAAAACAGGCTCCATTCGTCCAGAAAGGCCAGAATTGTGGCCCGATATGAATTCTCCACGATCTTGCAGGTTTCGCTTTCAATGGGCCGGTCCAGCACCGTGAGCGGATATTTTTCGACATTGATGACCGAGGAGAGAAACTGTACCACTTTCCGGCGCGCCGTATCGTTGATGCCGCTGCAGACCCGCCAGAAATCCCGGATGGAAGCCACGTAATGCCGCCCCGGCATAACGCGTTCGAAGGAATGTGCCAGGCAGGGCTCGGCGTCGTCAAGTCCCCTTTCTTCAAAGGCCTTTTTGATCAGCGGGTAAGCCACGTATTCGGTGGTTCCCGGCGGCACCGTGGTTTCGATGAGCACCAGGCAGGAGGGTTGGATGCGCTTGCCGATGATCTTGAGACTCTCCTCCAGCGCGGCGATGTCGGCGCGGCCTTTCTTGACATCCCCGATGGTCTCCTTGAGGTAGTCACACTGTACGTCGACCACCACGATATCGGCCAGCGCCAGGGCGTCATAGGTGAAAGTTGCCGTCAAGGTCTTTTTTTCCTGGACGCAACGTTTGATCAGCGGCGCCACTTCCTCGTCTTCGGCTTCCACCGGCGCCACGCCGCGGTTTAACAGTGGAATTTTCCAGAAAGAACGCGGCGACGGACGCTGCATGCCCATGACGAAATAGAGCGGATCTCCGCTGCGGGCATCCACGGAGTCGGCCACCACACCGGCCATTACGGCACCGACAAAGCCCACGCCCATGACGACCACGACCTGCCTGCCCTGCCGGCGCTGTTCGGCGGCCATTTTCTGCAGGCGTCCAATCTCTTCCTGATAGTCGTTCTCAGTGGGCAGGGCAAAGCGCTCGCCGGCCGGGCTGACGGATACCTGCGGTTTTTCTCTGGAATCGTCCGGGGTTGTCATCTGCATGGATATTCTGCGCTCCTTTTCAAAAGTATCGGCGTTGCGCGCCTCAGGCGGGCAAACAGGGCCAGTGCCTCCGAGCTTACCAGCAAAAGACATGCCATGATGACGGCAGCACTTCCGGAAAGCATGCGTTCGCCGTCGTTTGCCTTTAATTATCGTAAGTTGCCGCCATCTGCCGGCCGTACACCGTCATTTGCGGGCCCATGGACCCAGGCGGTTTTTGTTACTTTTTCTGCCGAAAATATGACATCCGTTCTATAGCTTCTGGAAAAACAAATTTCAACCGCCGCGGGGTCATGCGGCCAGAAAGCCTTGGCCGCCTTTTCCAATCCAGGCCTGCGACGTTTTGACAACCCGCGCGCATGTATTAGATTACGGTGACAGGCAAGCGCCGGCGGACGGGGGGCCGCCATCACCGCAACGAGAAAAAATCCGGGAGGGTTGACGATGTTGAGCACCGAAAAGATCAGCAGGGCTTTCGAAGCCATTTGTGAAGAAGCTGAAAAGCTGAAAACCGGCGATCTGCCCGATCCGGTCAGGGCCGGCCTGTCGTTGATTATCTCCATCGCCCGGCACCAGAACGACATCCGCACTTCGCCCAAGGGCAGCTGTAGCGGCCATACCAAAGAAATGTAAGACGATCCCACGTAGCCTCTCAAAAACCTCCGGTAACGGGCTGTCGAAGGAGCGGCGGTCCCGCCATCGGCGGGATTAGCGCAAAGTTGCCGGAACGTATTTTGAACATACGACCCCAGCGCCGTGGGCTTACCCGCCGTGCCGTTTTTCAAAAGGCCGATACAGCGGATCACCCACCGGCACATACAGACAAAGCCTGCACAACCGACGTCGGTCAGGCGCGGCATCATAACGCATTTGCGCTTTTGGGATCAATGCTTATAATGGAGACGGCCGGAGGTCGGCGGCGGCCGAATAGGCCTGACGGCACGGTGGCGGCGCTACAACACCGCGACGGGCCGGCACCCCGCGGCAGGTTAAAAACCCGGATCGGGGCGCGGCCGTAAAGGTCCGTTTCTTTTGGAAATCAAGAAGAAAAAAAGAAAGGTGGTGCCGAAGGGGAGACTCGAACTCCCACGGACGTACATCCACTAGACCCTGAACCTAGCGCGTCTACCAATTCCGCCACTTCGGCAACCTGAAAAAGAACCAAAAAAGATTGATTTAATTTACAAGATGCTTTAGATATATTTTTTTTAAATAGATGTCAAGCAGATTTAAAAGCGAGCCGCGCAATTGCCCATGAAACTGATCAACGGCCTTGAAAATATCCACGAACCATTTAAAAATACGGCCATAACCATCGGAAACTTCGATGGTGTGCACATCGGACACCAGTCGCTTTTCCACGAAGTCATCGAGCAGGCGGACGCCATGGGTGGCACCTCGGTGGCTCTGACCTTTGAGCCGCACCCCATCAAGGTGCTTTCGCCCAACGGCGGACCGCCTCTGATTACCTTGCTCGAGCAGAAAGTGGAGCTGATCGAAAAAACCGGCATCGATGTGCTCATCTGCGAACCCTTCAGCCGCCGGACCGCCGAAATCACGGCCGAAACCTTTGTTGCCGACATCCTGGTGAAACGTATCGGCATGCGGGCCATTGTCGTCGGTCAGGACTACGCCTTCGGCAAGGACCGCGGCGGAAATATCGATTTCTTGAAGCGTCTTGCTCCGCGCCTCAACTACCGTGTGATCGTGGCGGACTGGATCGAAACGGCCAACCTGTGGCGCGGCCGCATCAGCTCCACCAGGATCCGGGAACTCGTCAGGGCCGGCCAGGTTGCCGAATCCCGCAAACTCCTGGGGCGCTACTACCAGATCCGTGGTGTCGTGGCCAGGGGCCGGGACCGTGGTGGCCGGCTGCTGGGTTTTCCCACGGCCAACATCAACCTGCAGGATGAACTTTGCCCCAAGACCGGCGTGTACGCCGTTACCGTCGAATGCCTTTCCAAAAAGTATGCCGGCGTCGCCAATATCGGCTACAGCCCGACCTTCGACGACCATGTATTCACGGTGGAAGTGCACCTTCTCGATTTCAATGGGGATCTTTACGGAAAAAAAATCCGGGTCAACTTCGTCCAGCGCATCCGTGACGAAGTCCGATTTGAAAAAATTTCCGAACTGGCGCAGCAGATCCGCCGGGATATCGACCAGGCACGCCGGATTCTGGCCCACTGACAGATTGCATCTCACGACCATCGCAAAAGACTGACAAGCATGCACAAGAGACTCGCCTTTTCCATCATCACGGGTATCGTCCTGTCTGGAGCGATGCTCTATTTCGCCTTCAGAAACGTGCCCTTCGATGATTTGCGCCACTACCTGATGTCGATCAACTACTGGTGGGTGCTGCCGGGGGTGGCGATTATCCTGGCGAGTTTCTTTCTGCGGGCTTTCCGCTGGCAGATATTATTAAACAGCGAACGCATCCGCTTCTGGCAGGCCCTGCATCCGCTGATGATCGGATTTATGCTCAACTGCGTCTTTCCGGGCAGAATCGGAGAAATCGTCAGGCCCCTGCTCATCAAGAAGAAAGAGGCCTACCCTTTTACCAGGGGACTGGCCACGGTGGCCGCCGAACGCCTGCTGGACACCATCCTGCTGGTCTGCCTGCTGGCCGTTGTACTGGCCACGGTTCCCATTGATCCCGGACACAGCATGCACTTCGGGAGCTACAATTTGAACCGCCGCACGTTGGTGGCCGCCAGCCACGGACTGCTGAAGATCTGTCTGCTGCTGATCGCCGCCGTTGTTCTGGTTTCTGTTCGTGCGTCGCGCCGCCTGCTGATGGCCATGCTCGACCGTATCCCGACGCTGTTTGCCTTTGGCGGCAAGGCTTTCAGCCTCAGGATTGAGCGTATGATCAGCCGTCCGCTGAAAGCCATGGTGGAACACGTGGCCGGAGGCTTTGCGGTGCTGCGGCGCCCCGGGATGATGCTCGCCTGCGTGCTGCTCTCGGTCGTAATCTGGCTGCTGGTGGCGCTTTCCTATTTTGTCATCCTGCAGGGGGCACCCGGCATCCGCCTCAGCTTTGCGGAAATTACCGCCGTCATGGTGATTGTCTGCTTTTTCATCGCCCTGCCGTCGATTCCGGGCTACTGGGGGATCTGGGAAGCCGGCGGTGTCTTTGCCATGACCTTGTTCGGTGTATCCGCCAAAGAAGCGGCCGGCTTCACGCTGGCCAACCACGCCGTGCAGCTGTTTCCGATCATCGCGGCCGGGCTGATTTCGGCGCTGATCACCGGCGTCAACCTGTGGCAGGTGGCCCTCAAGCCGGACCCCGGGGAAATGCCGGCCGGCATTTGAAAATCAAGAAAACGCAGCTGTATCCATCCGACGGATACCCCAAGAGGTTTTATGGCCGTACTGAAAATCAGAACCTATCCCGACAAATTTTTAAAGCAGCCCACGAAGCCGCTGGACAACATCGACGGGCAAACCCAGAAGATGATCGACGACATGGCCGAAACCATGTACCAGGCGCCGGGAGTGGGCCTGGCCGCCATCCAGGCGGGATTCGACCAAAGCGTCATCGTCTATGACATCGCTCCGCGGGATGAAAAACGGGTACTGAACGTGCTGATCAATCCCAGGATCATCGCCCACGAGGGATCTGTATTGTCCGAAAACGAGGGCTGCCTCAGTGTCCCGGATTTCAGGGCCGACGTGAAGCGCTATGCCCAGGTACTGGTGGAGGGCGTTGACCGTGACGGCAACCCTTTGCGCATCGAGGCGGACGGGTTTCTGTCCGTCGTGCTGCAGCATGAAATCGACCATCTGAACGGCACGCTCTTCATCGACCGCGTCAGCGCCCTGAAACGCCAGCTCTACAACCGGCATCTGAAAAAAAAGATGAAAAAATCGTGAAAAAGGGATTCAAAGTCGTCTTCATGGGCACGCCGGACTTTGCCGTTCCCACCCTGACGGCCCTGCACCACAGCTCAAATGAGCTCCTGCAGGTGGTCACCCGCCCGGACCGCCCCAGGGGAAGGGGGCGCAAACCGGTCGCACCGCCTGTGAAAAGCGCCGCCCTCGGGCTGGGATACGACGTCCGCCAGCCGGAATCCGTGAAATCCGAGGATTTTTCCCGTCACCTGCGTAAGCTGGCCGCCGACCTTTTCGTTATCGTGGCCTTCGGCCAGATCATGCCGCAGCACATCCTGGAAATTCCACGCCGCGGCTGCGTGAACGTGCATGCTTCCCTGCTGCCGCGCTACCGCGGACCGGCACCCATTCAGTGGGCGATTTTAAACCGCGAAAAGGAAACCGGCATCACCACCATGTTCATGGACGCCGGCCTTGATACCGGCGACATCCTGCTGCAGGCGACAGAGCCCATTTTGGCGCAGGACACCTCGGAAACGTTGCACCGGCGCCTGGCGGACCTTGGCGCACGCACGCTCATCAGCACACTGGCGAAACTGCAAGCGGGAACACTGAAACCGCTGCCGCAGCCCAACGAGCCGGCCTCCTACGCCCCTTTGCTGAAAAAGGAGGACGGCCGCATCGACTGGAAACGGCCGGCGGTGGAAATCGACGCCTTCATCCGCGCCATGAACCCCTGGCCGGGGGCGTTTACCCATCTGGGCGGCCGGCGGCTGAAAATTTTCATGGCACGCGCACTGGATGCACCCAGCGACATGCCGCCGGGAACCGTCGCGCCCGGTTTCCCCGATGAACTGCGGGTGGCCACGGGCAGCGGCGTGCTGGCGATTCTCGAAGTGCAGGCGGCCTCCTGCAGGCGCCTGCCCATCGATGCTTTCCTGAGGGGCTGCCAGCTTTCGCCGGGGGTGATGCTGGCCTGAGTTGAAAGCCGTACCACCTGTAAAAGGCGGATGCAGCGCCGCCGGACCGGAATGCAATCGCCGAATGCCGGCGCTCAAAGATGCCGCCTTCGGAACGTCTGGCGCTGTCATCTTGCAAACGGCCTTAGACCCGCGCAACGGTAAATGTCATGGACCATCAGCGGATCGGCAATGAACGCCTGGCGGCGTTGGACGTCCTGGACCGCCTGTCCCGGGCGCGACGCAGCCTCGACCGCCTGATGGAAACCCATCTCGAGGGCCGCGACCTGATGCACAGCCGCCAGAAAAAACTTTTTTTCGCCCTGGTATACGGCGTGCTGCGCTGGCGTGCGCTGCTGGACTGGCACATCGACCATTTCAGCAAAAACGGACTTGCGGGCATCCACCCAAGGGTACTGGACATCCTGCGCATGGGCCTTTTTCAGGTCCTGTTTATGGACCGCATCCCGGACGCCGCCGCCGTGAACACATCGGTCCACTTGGCGCGCTCCTGCGGCCTGGCCTGGGCGGCGGGCTTTGTCAACGCCCTGCTGCGCACCTGCGCCCGTTGCCGGAAAGGGGCCGCTTTGCCCGCTTTTGCCGAAGATCCGGCGCGCGCGCTGGCCGTGCGCAAATCGCTGCCGCTCTGGCTCTCTCAACGCTGGCTCGAGCGCTACGGCCTGTCGCAGTGCCTGGCACTGGCCGACGCCGTCAACTGCATTCCGCGCATCACCGTGCGCACCAATACCCTGTTGATCCGGCGCAGCGAACTGCTAAACGCCATCCGGTCCACGGTGGGCGATGCCAGAAAAACCGTGCATGCACCGGACGGCATCACCTTCTCACCGCCCGGCGGCGCACTGCCACAGATGGACGCCTTTTGCCAGGGCCTCTTCCAGGTCCAGGATGAGGCCGCACAGCTGGTGACGCTGATGCTGGCGCCGCAGCCCGGCGAGACCGTTCTGGATGCCTGTGCCGGCCTGGGCGGCAAGACCGGGCACATGGCCCAGTTGATGAAAAACAGGGGACATATTGTCGCCATGGACCGCGTGCGCTGGCGGCTTGCCAAACTGGAGGCCGAAATGCAGCGGCTGAAAGTCTCCGCCGTCAGCACCCGGGTCCATGATTTGAACCGGCCCGACGCATCGCTGGAGGCGGCTTTCGACCGCGTCCTGCTGGATGCACCCTGTTCCGGCCTGGGGGTTTTACAGCGCAACCCGGATGCCAAGTGGTCGGTTTCCGAAGATGACATTCCGCGCCACCATGAGATTCAGACACGGCTGCTGGCGGGCGTGAGCCGCTGGGTCAAGCCCGGCGGCCGCCTGGTCTATGCGGTCTGCAGCATGGAGCCCGAGGAAAACGAAGCCGTGGTGGCACGTTTTCTGCGGAGCCATCCGGACTTCGGCCTGCAAACGGCGGTTGCCGACGGCGGCCCGATATCCGGAGACTTGTTGAGCCGGGACGGTTTTTTAAAGACGCTGCCGCACATTCATGCCATGGACGGTTTTTTTGCCGCGGCGTTTACCCGCAAAGCCTAGGAGGCACGACATGCACATTCTGGTCACCGGCGGTGCCGGCTACATCGGCAGCCACACCTGTCTGGAACTGCTGGCCGCCGGCCACGAGGTCACGGTGGTCGACAACCTGAGCAACAGCAAGGCGGTTTCCCTCGAGCGGGTCCAGGCGCTGGCCGGCCGCAGGCTCGAATTTTTCGAAATCGATCTCCTGGACCGCGACGCGCTGGAAAGCGTATTTAAAGCCAGTTCATTTGACGCCGTCATTCATTTCGCCGGCTACAAGGCCGTGGGCGAATCGGTGGCCCGGCCGCTGAAATACTACCGCAACAATATCAGCGGCACGCTGGTTCTGTGCGATGTCATGCAGCAAAACGGCGTGTACCAGCTGATCTTCAGTTCCTCGGCCACGGTTTACGGCAATCCGGACACGGTCCCCATTACCGAGGACTTTCCCCTGCGGGCGACCAACCCCTACGGGCAGACGAAGCTGACCATCGAGATCATTCTCAAGGACCTGCATGCGGCGGACAGCCGCTGGCATCCTGTGCTGCTGCGCTACTTCAACCCCGTGGGTGCCCACGAAAGCGGCCGTATCGGCGAAGACCCCCGCGGCATTCCCAACAACCTGATGCCCTTCATCGCCCAGGTGGCGGTGGGCAAACTGGAGCGGCTGCAGGTTTTCGGCAACGACTACCCCACGCCCGACGGCACCGGCGTGCGCGATTTCATCCACGTCGTGGACCTGGCGAAAGGGCACGTGCATGCGCTCGACCGCTTCCACCGGCCACCGGCCGTGGATGTTTACAACCTGGGAACCGGTCGCGGATACAGCGTGCTGCAGATGCTGGCGGCCTTTGAACGCGCCTGCGGCAAAAAAATCCCCCATTGCTTTGTCCAGCGCCGGCCGGGAGATGCGGCTGTCTGCTTTGCGGACCCCTCCAAAGCCGAACGGGAGCTGGGTTGGACCGCCCGGCGCGATATCGATGCCATGTGCCGTGACGCCTGGCGCTGGCAACAGAGCAACCCGAAAGGGTATTAGGGTTGCTTGGGTTATTGGGTTATTGGGTTGGTTTGTTGGAGGAATTTTCAAGAAGATAAGTGCGCCTTTTCCGCCCGGCCTGGCTCCGGCCGCGCCGGATTGGCATTTCCAAAAAGCAATCCGCAGGAGAGCCCCTGCCATGGCGACAACTGACAGACCGCTGCCGACCGCTGAAACTCCGGCCGTGTCACAGGTAAGCCTGCTGGCCCGCCGCGAAATCGAAGCGCGCATTCTGGTCCCGCTGGTGCGGGCCATGGAAGAAAAATTCGGCCGCGACGCCGCCCATGCCCTCCTGCGCCAGACCATCTGCTCCGCCGCGCACCGCCAGGGCCGGCAACTGCGGGTGGCTGCGGGCGACGGTTCGCTGACGTCTTTTGCGCGTATTATCGATCGCTGGCAGGAAGACGACGCCCTGCACCTGGACATGCTCCATGCCGACGAAACCCGCCTGGCCTTCGACGTCACCCGCTGCCGCTACGCCGAACTCTACCGACGTCTGGGTATACCGGACCTGGGTCCTTTGCTTTCCTGCAGCCGCGACGCGGCCTTGATACGCGGGTTCAACCCGCAGGTCACCCTGACGCGCACCCGCACCATCATGGCCGGTGCAGACCGCTGTGACTTCAGATTCGCGTTGCCGCCGGCAGGGGAGCCGGACGGTTGATGCCGATCACGGCGGCGTTGCTCTCCGCAGCCCGGCTGTTTTGAAAGCCCATCAATTCGTAAACCTGCATCCGTCCGGTCACCGGGCTTGCGCCGGTGTCCGCCGGCTTCACTGTCAAACCCGCCGATGTGGCCCGGTAAGTGCTCTCGCTGATCAGAATGCTGTGCGGAAAGGATTTGCACAACTCCTGCAGCCTGAATACATCGTTGACCGCCTCGCCGATTACAGTGTAGTCCATTTTCATCTCGAAGCCGATGTTGCCCACCACCACTTCACCGGAATGCAGGCTGATGCCGACCTCCAACGTCAACCCGTAATCCGCGGCCAGCCTGCTGTTGACCGACGCCAGTTCCGCTTGCATCTTCAAAGCCGCGGCAACCGCGTTGTCGGCATCATCCGGGGATACCACCGGCGCACCGAAAAGCGCCAGGAAGCCATCGCCCAGGTACTTGTCGACGATGCCGTGGTGGTTGAACACGATACCCCCCATTACTGAAAAAAAGTAATTCAGCAGCGACACGGTACGGCGGGCGCCAAGTTTCCGGGAAAGATTCGAAAACCCACGGATATCGATATTCAGCAGCGTCAGGGTGCGGTAATCCTCGATCAGGAGCCGGTTGCCCTGGGCATCGCGGAGAATGTGGTCCACCACTTTCTTGGGGACGAACTTCTGGAACATCTGCCGGATGCTGCGCTCGCTTTCGGCCATGGACACCATCTTGCGGTAAAGGTGTGCGTTTTCAATGGCGATGCTGACCGATGCGGCGATGGATTGAATCAGGTCTGTGTCGGCGGCTGAAAAACGGCTCTCAAGCTTGTTCAAAAGTTCCAGCACGCCGATCACCCTGCCCTGGGAAATCATGGGGACACACAGTACCGAGCGGGTCGTAAATCCCGCCGCCTCATCGATCTCGGGGAAAAAATGCGGTGAACTGGAAATGTCGTTGATCAGAATGGGCTCACCCCTGGCCGCGACGTAACCGGCAATTCCCTGTCCCAACTTCAGACGCAGATTTTTCAGCGGCGCCATTTCCACATTCAGCGCCACCGCAAATTCGAGCTCGCTGTCGCGCGTCAGAAACAGGAACCCGGCTTCCACGTTGATGGTTACCCGGATCATGTCCATGGTGTACTTCAGCACCTGCTTTAAATCAAAAGTCGAAGAAGCCAGTGCGCTGCCCACATGCCTGATGGTTTCCAGTTCCCGGTCGCGCCGCGCCACGTCACGTAACAGCTGTCGACGCTCCATGGAAACCGCCAGCAGGCTGGCCACCCAGGGCAGCGTCACACGCCAGCCGGATAAAATCGAGGTGCCGCGCATGCAGCACAGCAGTACACCCACCAGACGCTGCCGCACTTTCAACGGCAGTGCCAGCCGGCTGCCGCGCACGCTGAAAGCGCCCATGAACGCTTCCAGCACCGGCGGCAGGTGGTCTTTTTTTTCAAGGATGGTCATTCCCGGGCGGCCAACGATTCGGTCCAGTGCATCCCCTTTTTCAAAGGCGATGCGCACTCCCGCGGACAGCCCCGCCGGACCGCGGCCCAGCAGTTCAGCCACCCGCAAAAGGCGTGCACGCCCGTCGTCCAGCGACAGGACGACGGCGGCATCGAGAGGGATCATGCGCTGCATGTCCAGCAGGATATTGTGCAGCAGGTCGTTGCCATCGCGCTCATCGACCACCCGGTTGCAAAGCCTGCCGATTCCCTGCAGGTATCCACGCGCGCGCCGGCTTTCGCGCTGCAGCTTCAAGTTGTCGACGGCAAAAGCCGCACTGCTGACCAGTGGCGTCAGAGCGCGTATCGTTGCGGCGGTCAGCGGCTGTTCACTGTCGCCGGAAAGCGCCAGGACCCCGACGATGCGGCGCCGGCTTCTTATGGGCATGCAGATGCAGGACGTGCACCCGGCATGCGGCAGGTCCTTTGCCTGAAAACGTCCATCTTCAGCAACATCTTCGACGAGCATCGCCGTTTTGTTGATCAGGGCTTGGACGATAACGGTGTTGTTCAGCTGACAGCACGCACCGATATTGTCGGAAGCCGTCCCGCAAGTGGCCGTAACCACCATCTGGCGGGGGTGCTTCTTGTCCAAAAGCAGTACCGAGCCGGCCGCCGCCCCGGACAGTGTCATGGCCCGTTCCAGCGTGGCGGCGAAAATTTCCTGGGGATCCGCGCTGGCGCAGCAGAATTCGGCAAGCTCTCTTACCAGGTCGTTTTCGGTGCTTTTTTCCCGGAGCTGCTCCAGCGCGCTGTTGCAGCGTGCATCCAGGGCATGAAAGGTGTGCAGAATGGAGTTCAGATCCGCGGCTTCAATTCCGCCGGAATCTGCCGCCGGCCGGCCCTGGCCCGAAATTCTGCGACGGGCGATCCAGGAAAGCGAGCCGAACACCCTGCGCAGCAGGATCAGGCCGGAAAGCGAGAACCCCAGCACACCGAGAAAAAACAGCGGCAGGTACTTGTCATGGAGCATGTCGTACCGGACTGCAAAGGCGATGAAACCAACCACCGGGAAGAAAAAAAACAGGCCGAAGATCACGTTGATCAGATAGTCCAGGCTCTTGTCGCCGATGGAAAATTTATCCCGCAGAAACAGGATTTTCATGTAGACGTCCTTGTGGGTTTGCCGCCGCACCGCCGGGCCCTTGATCCGGTGGACGGAAGGAAGCAAAAACGTTATGGATGCCGGCCGGCCGCGCAGGTCGACGGCAACATATGCATTATCGGCAAAATGCCGCAACGTCTGAAGCCGAAACCCCTGCGGCGCCACCAGTCGGCATCGGCGGACGGCATATTTTTGGAAAAATCACCTGCCGGGCGCCTTCCATGCAGCGGCGGCTTATCGTATCCGCGGCAAAGGCGGAAGGAGTTTGAGGTAGTTGCGGGGGTTTAACAGGAGACGGCGGTAGGTTTGCCTGCCGGTGGCAAGGTCGGTGACCCCCTCGACAAATGCCTGTCCCCGGCGGCCGAAAAAGGCATCGACCAGGCGGGGGCGAAAAAAAACGCGGCGCGCAAAAAACCCGGCGATGCACAGTTCGGCAAGGATGTGTGCCTTTAGCTTTGCATGGTAAATGCGGCGCGCCGCCGGCGGTGTGAATTCCGCTTCGACCAGCGCTTGGGCGGCCAGCCGGCCGCTTAACAGTGCATGCGAAATGCCTTCCGCGGTCAGTGGATCGGCCAGGCCCGCGGCATCACCGGCCAGCAGCACGCGTCCCTTCGCAAACCCATCCCTGCGCGGCGAAACGGGAATCAGGGCACCGCGCGTCTTCAACGGGGCCGTGCCGCCAAGCCCCGCTGCTTTCAGATAGTGCTGCAAGGCCTGTTTTAAACCGGTTGTTTTCGACTGCATGCTGACCACGCCCACCGACAGGTGGTCCGCCTTGGGGAAGATCCAGCCGTAACCCCGTGGCACGGCCCCGAAGTCAAAGCGCGCCCGGACGGGCTGCTGCCAACGGCCGAAAATACCCGCGGGCACGTTTAGTTCGGCCGACAGGGCCGGGACCAGGCGGCGTGTCTCGACCGGCCAGCCGCATCGGCGGGCCGTCGCACTGAGGGCGCCGTCGGCCGCGATGACAAAGCGGGCTTTGAACGTGCCGCGGCAGGTTGCCACTGACAGGCCGCCCCTTACGGCCGCGATGCCGTCGACCCGGCAGGCGTCGACGATCTCCGCCCCGCAGCGTCCGGCGGCGGCCACCAGCAGACTGTCCAGGCGCCGGCGATCGGCCATGTAGATTACCGCCTGCGGCCGGTGGGCGGCGAAAAAAAACGGCCGGGAGCCGATGGTCAGCTCCACGGTGCAGCACGTTTCACAAAACGCACGCTGCATGCCGGCGGGCATCAGCGCCCGCGCCCGCGCCAGAATACCGCCGCCGCAGGTTTTTTGGCGCGGCAGCCTGGCCTTTTCCAGCAGAACCACCCTTGCACCGGCATGCGCCAGCTCACGGGCGGCCACGGCGCCGGCCGGGCCGCTGCCGATCACGGCCGCGTCATAGACGGGTTGCGCACCCGTGGTCCGCCGCGTCGTTTGTGCCTGTCCTTCTGCCCGTCGATTGAGCATGCCCACAGCCCCTGTATGCAGCACAAGCGCAGAAAAAAACTTTCCAGTTCCGGGTTTTTCGGCTAAAAGAGGACGGAAGATTTCGTAAGAAGTCCGGCTTTTTCGCTTGCCAAAAGCCATTTCGGAAGCCGTGCACCGTTGCGCCAAATCCCAAAAGCGCTGTCGCTACGCTCTTCAAACAGCTTGGGATTTTAGCGCTTAGACGATGCACAGCGCCATTTACCGGAAAGTCTTGAAATGCGCTCGGAACCGACACGTTACGACCTGAATTTTGCAAGCGTCGCGTTTGCCGCCTATACAAGGCGCAGGGCATGCAGCTGTGGTATACAGACGCAAATGCCCTGCAACACAGTCGATGCGGT
>JALSRD010000040.1 GCA_026984935.1 Desulfobacterales bacterium | reverse complement strand
TTTCAGGAGGCGCTCTTCCATGCGGGAAAACTTTTTTTCGTAGTCGCGCATCTGGCTGCCGAACAGGATATCCCGGATCTGCCCGATACTGCCGCCTCCTGAAGCGTCCGCCAGCGTCTGGTCCCCAGGCCGGGCCGTTTTTGCCTGCGCAGCCGGGGCATCGGGTTTTGCGGTTGCAGCTGTTTTGGCCATTTTTGCCTCCCGTGAAAAGTTTGTATGTTTCGGATGTGATGTTGTACCAACAAGGTTTATTACCACAGCCGGACCAAAAATAAAATATCCCCGTGGCCGGCTTGATTTGTAGGTCGGTTTTGACTATGAAAGAAAAGTCCTTGGCGGTTCGTGCGGTCAAGATTGAATCCTGTAAGGGGGGGCATCGGCCGGTCACCCGGCAGGTGGTTTGCCTTACAGATGCGGTGGTATCCATAACATATCTGGAACGATCCCATGGACGGCGGGATTTGCGTTGAAAAAAAGAAGATATGCCTGCTGGGCGCCTTTGCCGTGGGCAAGACGAGCCTGATCCAGCGTTTTGTCAACGACCGCTTCGGCGACAAGTACCTGACGACCATCGGTGTGGACATCAGCCAGAAACTGTTGGCGCCCTTTGATTCCGGTAACGGCCGTATGTGCCAGTATCATCTGCTGATCTGGGACATCGCCGGCATGGACCGTTTTGACAAGGTGGTCGAAAGCTATTATCGCGGTGCCGCCGGCGCGCTGGCGGTCGCCGATCTTACCCGGGAAAACACGGCTTCGGGTCTGACGCGGATCTGCCGCAACTTTCGGACCGTATGCCCGACGGCGGGTATCCTCTTTATTGGGAACAAAGCGGACCTTCATCCGCTGAAGGGCCCGGTTTCAGCTGTATTGGAACAGGTGGCCGAAAGTTTTGGCGGCCAATGCCGTGTCACCAGCGCCAAAACCGGCGCAGGGGTTGCCGAAGCCTTTCAGCTGTTGGCCGAAACCCTGGAGAAAGGTTGAATGCAAGCGGCCCTGTCGTGCCTGCTGGCTTTTAAAAGGATCGGGATCATCCGCTTTGCCAGGGACCTGGGTCTGGTCGACGTTGATGCGCAAGCCCGCCGGATGCTCGACCTGCCCGCGGCCGGCGTCGGCGCGGAATCCCTGCCGGACCTGTTTCCCGAGCTGATCGGCAACGAGGCGTCCGTGCGGAACGTGCTGGCCGGCAAGCGCACCGCGCTGCACCTGGAGTATGTCAACCGCCGCGACCGGCAGGGAGAGCTGCGCTTTCTGGACCTGCTGGTGCTGGCGGGCGAGAGAAAAAATGAGGGTCTGCTGGCTGTCGAAGATGTCAGCGGGAAGGGCCGCATGCTGCAGGAGCTGACCCAGCAGCGGCATGAACTGCTGCTTTACCGGAATGCGGTACATTTCCGCGAGCATCTGATCAGCGAAGCGATTCTGGGGCGATCGCCGGCCATCGAAAAGGTCCGCCGCATGATCCGCAAAATCAGCCGCGTCCCCAGCGCCACGGTCCTTTTGTCCGGCGAGAGCGGCACGGGCAAAAACCTGGCGGCGCGCGTGATTCACCACAGCTCCATGCCCGCCGAGGCGCCGTTCGTGGAGATCAACTGTGCGGCCCTGCCGGACAATCTGATGGAGGCCGAGCTGTTCGGCTATGAAAAAGGCGCCTTTACCAACGCGCTCTCCGCGCGCGCCGGATTGCTGCAGGAAGCCGGCAACGGCACCGTGCTGCTGGATGAAATCGGCGAATTGACCGTGCCGCTGCAGGCCAAGCTGCTCTCGGTGCTGGAAGAACGCAAGGTGCGCCGTCTGGGCAGCAACCGGGAAGTGGAGATCCGGGCCCGCATCATCGCCGCCACCAACCGTGATCTGGAACGTGAAGTTAGTGCCGGACGTTTCCGGCAGGACCTGTTTTACCGGCTGCACGTGGTTGCCGTGCGCATGCCGGCGCTGCGCGAGATGGATCAGGACGTGCTGCAGATCGCCGAACACCTGCTGAAAGTTTTTGCCATCGAGTTTAAAAAGAAATCCGTGCGCGGCTTTACGCCGGCCGCCCAAAAGCGCCTGCTGAATCACAGCTGGCCCGGCAACGTGCGCGAGCTGCGCAACTGCATCGAACGCGCCATGATCTTTACCGAATCGCAGCGCATCGATGCGGACGAACTGACCCTGCTTGCGTCGAGACGAAACCCGGCGCGGTCACTGGAAATCCCGCCGGAAGGTCTCGACCTCGAGGCCGTGGAACGTCAGCTGATCGAGGCCGCCCTGCAGCGTTCCGGCCGTAACAAGAGCCGTGCCGCACAACTGCTGGGGCTCTCCCGCGATACCCTGCGCTACCGTTTGAAAAAGTACGGTATGGGGTAGGCCTGGGTTAAATCCCCCAATCACACGCCATCTGTCGATTTGTCCGCTGGCCTCTTCGATCGACACGCGTTTCTCCCTGAGCGTTTCCGGCTTTTTGCATCCGGGGGCATTCATGCCTCGATTCATTTTGTCGGGAGGCATTGTGGAAAAACACGCTATCCAACCGATATATCGAGGTTAACGCGATTTGAAAATGGCGCCCGTGACGGCTTCGGCGCCTCACTTTGCTTCCGGCGCATCTAACCGGGAAAACACTCGAACATGCTGGGTGCGAGGACAAACGTGTCGGTTAGCACGACACTGGCATAAAAATTGCTGGGTTGATGAGGCCAGGAGGTCGTGATGCGCCTGGTATGCCCCTATTGCGGCAGGACCGGTGACGCCCGCCCCAAGGAGCTGATCGGACGGCTGTATCGCTGTCTTGCCTGCGGGAAGGTGTTTGTATGGGAAGATGCCCTGTGCCCGCCCGGTGGCCAAGATTGCCCGGCAGGCGGTGTGTGGGAACCGCAGGGCTGAAAAATACTTGAACAAAGGCAAACCATATCTTATATATATTGATAAGCTGTTTTGTATCAGATACTTTCAGGTGAAGTCTGACCGGAGAAGGGCAGGTGGTTTCGTGGAAAAAGTTACACCCGGAAGGCAGGAAAACGCCCTGCAGCTCGAACTGCTCGAAGACCGCATCTTTCTGGATGCCAACCCGCTGGCGGCGGCCGCCGGTCTGGATGCCGCGGCCCACGGGCTGGACGGTCATCTGGATCACAGCGCCCAGGTGCACCTTCCCGACCATACGACCGTGACGGATGTCCAGGCGGCATCGGCGGCACATGGCGGCGCAGCGCAGCGGGTCCAAGAAGCCGCTTCCCCGCCGGCGCATCCGGCGACCGGGACCGCCGCAACGCCGGACAACCATCCGGCTTCGCCTGCCAAGGTGAGCGACAGGGGAGTTCCGGCGGATGCCGGGCGCATCGCCGCCGACTCCGGCGGCAACTCGGGTGGCGCGCAGGCCGGCACGCAAAACGTAACGGTGCATTC
>JALSRD010000039.1 GCA_026984935.1 Desulfobacterales bacterium | reverse complement strand
AGGCGCTTGCCGCCGATGCCGTCTACCTGCGAGGCACCACCACGGTACACTGCGACGCCGTGCAAAGTGTCCGCGACGCCTACCGCAACCTGCACCGCACCGCCACACGGCCCGTCGCCGGCATACGCTTTTACAGCTGCGCCTGGGCGCGCGCCTACGACCTCAACCCGGACACGGCCGCCGACTCGATCCTCGCCCAGGCTCTGGACGGCTTCGACTTTCCCGCGCTCATCCAGCGGGCTTATGCGGACGGCGTGCGCATCTTTGTAGAAACCGGGCCGCGCGCCTCGTGCACGCGCATGATCGCGGACATTCTGGCAGACCGCCCGCACCTGGCCATTTCGGCAAACCCGCCGGGACGCGACGAAATCGCCGGACTGCTGCACCTGCTGGCCCGGCTGCTGCTCCAAGCGGTCCCGGTCGGCCTGTCCTTTCTATATGACAACGCCCGGGATGCACACCCCGGGACGCAAAACCCGCCGGCGGAGCGGCTTTTGCATCTGCCGGTGGGCGGCATTTTGCCCATCCCGGACGCAGCCCGCCGCTGTCTGCGGGCGAAACCCCGTAAAACGGCACCTTCCACGCCACTGCAGCCGAGATCCAAAGCCGTTCCGGCGCGCGCACTTGAACGCCTGCTGGAAAACAGTAACGCCACGGCCGCGGCCCACCGCAGATTCCTGCAGCTCTCGGCCCGCCTGCTTGACAGCTATGCAGGCGCACTGCAGCTGTACACGGACCTCCATCGACAGGTACCGGCCAGTCCGGCGGGACCACGCGTTAAAAACCCACCGGCCTTTTCCCGCGAGCAGTGCCTGGAATTTGCCACCGGCAGCGCGGCCAGGGTGCTGGGGCCCGAGTTTGCCGAGGTCGACCGCTTTGCCGCCCGCGTACGCCTGCCCGATGAGCCCCTGATGCTGGTCGACCGGATTTTATCGATCCACGGCCGCAAGGGTTCACTGGGACCGGGCAAGATCGTCACCGAACACGATGTCAAGCAAAATGCCTGGTACCTGGACGGCGGCCGGGCGCCGGTGTGCATCGCGGTGGAGGCCGGCCAGGCTGACCTTTTCCTGTGTGCCTACCTGGGTATCGATCTGGCGGTGCGCGGCAGACGCACCTACCGCTTGCTGGATGCCAGCGTCACTTTCCACCGCGGCCTGCCGGTGCCCAACGAAGTGGTCCGCTATGAAATCGAAATCGAAAGATTCGTGCGCCAGGGGGAAACCTACCTTTTCTTTTTTCATTTCGACGGTTATATCGGCGATCAGCGCCTGATCTCCATGCGGTCCGGATGTGCCGGCTTCTTTACCGCCACGGAAATCGAGTCCTCCGGCGGTATCGTGCGCAAAGCGTCCGCACGGTCCCCGCAGCCAGGCAGGCTTCCCCAAGGATGGCGGCCGCTTGCGCCTTTTGAGGCCCATGAAACTTACGATGAACGCCAGATCGACGCCCTGCGCCGCGGGGCGCTGGAGCAGTGTTTCGGGCCGGCCTTTGCCGGCAAATCCATCGCCCCCGGCCTGCGGCTGCCGGGGGGGCACATGCGGCTTATCCACCGTGTACTTGAAATCGACCCCGCCGGCGGGCGCTACGGCCTGGGCAGCATCCGGTCCCAGAGCGACATCCACCCCGACGACTGGTTTCTGACCTGCCATTTCGTCGATGACCGCGTCATGCCGGGAACATTGATGTACGAGTGCTGCGCCCACACGCTGCGTATCTTTCTGCAGCGTATGGGATGGCTCAGCGACCGCCCCGACACCTGTTATGAGCCCGTTGCCGGTATTGCCAGTCGCCTGAAATGCCGCGGCCCGGTTACCCCCCGCACCCGCCACGTGGTCTACGAGGTTGAAGTCAAGGAACTGGGGTACGGCCCGGAGCCCTATGCCGTGGCCGACGCCCACATGTTCGCCGACGACCACCACATCGTCTCTTTCGACGACCTCACCCTGAAAATGACCAACGTCACACAAGCTGAAATCCAGACGCTGTGGCCCCGGACCCGACCCGGTCCGCTTTGCGACCGTGCGCAGCTCGAAGCTTTCGCCCGCGGCCGGCCCTCGGCCTGTTTCGGCCAGGCCTATGCACGCTTTGACAACGGCGACTTCGTAGCACGCCTGCCGTCGCCGCCGTTTCTTTTCCTCGACCGCGTTACCGACGCCGAACCGCCGGCCCTGCAGCTGGCACCCGGCGGCTGGATCACGGCCGAACATCACGTCCGGCCGAGCAACTGGTACTTTGCCGCCGATCGCAACCCGCACATGCCTTACTGCGTGCTGCTGGAATGCGCGCTGCAATCCTGCGGATGGCTGGCCGCCTATCTCGGATCGGCGCTTGCCAGCCGGGTTGGTTTGCACTTTCGCAATCTCGGCGGCCGGGGTCGCCTGGCAGCCGACGTGGGCCCCGGCCCACAGGAACTGTGCCTGCGGGCCCGCCTGACCAAGGTCAGCCAGGCCGCCGACATGATCATCGAGCATTTCGATTTTGAAATTCTGACAAGTGACCAACCGGTGTACACCGGCAGCACCTACTTTGGTTTTTTCACCCGTCGGGCGCTGTCGCGGCAAAATGGCATTGCAGATGCCGAGACGCGCTGCTGGCAGCCCGCCAAACCGGAAATCGCGGCTGCATCTTTCTGCGATTTCAAGGACATCCCGCCGCTCACCCCAGCAGCGGCGGCGCAAGGCCCTCCGAGAGATCCCGCCCGGGGCCTGCGCATGCCCGCTTCCGCCCTGCGCATGCTCGATCGCATCGAGGCCTACATTCCGGACGGCGGCCCCCACGGGCGCGGCTATATTCGCGGGATCAAACGCGTGGACCCGGACGAGTGGTTTTTTGCGGCCCACTTTTTCCAGGACCCGGTCTGGCCCGGTTCCCTGGGGATAGAAGCTTTCATCCAACTGCTGAAGCACGCGGCACTGGCACGCTGGCCACAGCTCGAAAAGGACCACTGCTTTTCGCTGGTCGTCGGGAAAGCGCACCGTTGGGTCTACCGCGGTCAGGTCACCCCGCAAAACCGGCACGTAACCGTCGAAGCCGTAATCCATCGCATTGACCCGCCGCCGCAACCGCGCCTGCTGGCCTCCGGATTCCTGAAGGTGGATGGCCTGTGCATCTATGAAATGCAGGATTTCGGCATTGCCCTTGTGCCGCAGCACTGAGCACGTTATATTTGTATGCCCTAAAAAAAACACAACACCATTTACCGCAGGTATAATCGCAAGATGCTTTTTTCGAATGTCTACATCGACGCCTTTGGCTACGAGCTGGCGCCCAACGTGCTGACTTCCGAAGACCTGGAGGAGCGCCTGGCACCGCTGTATGCCAAACTCCACTTTCAACCGGGGCAACTCGAAGCGCTCACCGGAGTGCGGGAGCGTCGCCTGTGGGGCACGGATTTCACCATGAGTCAGGGAGCGCTGCAGGCCGGCCGCAAAGCCCTGGACCAGTCGGCCGTGGACGTCTCTGACATCGGCATGCTGGTTTACGGCGGCGTCTGCCGGGACTGGCTGGAGCCGGCCACGGCCTGTGAAGTCGCCCATCGCCTGGGTGTGGGCCCCGAAGCCCAGATCTACGATGTCTCCAATGCCTGCCTGGGGGTTTTAAACGGCATGCTGCAGGTCGCCGCCGCCATCGAACTCAAGCAGATCGAGGCCGGTATGGTGCTCTCCTGCGAGTCCTCGCGCCAGATCATCGACATCTCGGTTCAGCGCCTGCTCGAATGCCCCACCATGGAGATGTTCAAGAAAACCGTGGCCACCCTGACCGGCGGCTCCGGCGCGGTGGCCGTCGTCCTCACCGGCGCTGCGGCCAACAGCCGTGGACACCGCCTGGCCGGCGGCGTTGCGCGCAGTGCGCCGGCCTACCATGACCTCTGCCGCTGGGGTCCGGAGCACGGCCGTTTGGCTGAAGGCACGCGTTTTATGGAAACCGATTCAGTGGCGGTGCTGAACCACGGGGTGGCCCTGGGCATCGAGACTTTCAGGGCTTTTCGCGCTGAACTGGCCTGGCCGGCGGACCTGCCCGACAAGGTGATCTGTCACCAGGTGGGCGCCACCCATCAGCGGACCATCCTGGAAAAGCTGGGCATCCCGGCGCACAAAGACTTTTCCACCTTTGCCCACCTGGGCAACATCGGCACGGTTTCGCTGCCCATCACGGCGGCCATTGCCTCTGAACGCCGGTTTCTCAAGCACCGCCAGCGAGTGGCCTTCCTGGGCATCGGCAGCGGGCTCAACTGCCTGATGCTTGGGCTGGAGTGGTAGGCCCATGCCGCCAGAACAGCCAAACCGGCCGCGAAAAAGCACCCGCAAAGAAGCGCCCACCCCAAACCGGCGGTACTTGGCCGGACACTACCCTTTCCGGTCCCACTTCCTGTCTTTGCACGGCCTGCGCTACCATTACCTCGACGAGGGAAGCGGCCCGCCGGTACTGATGCTGCACGGCAACCCCACCTGGTCCTTCTACTTCCGCCACCTGATATGCGGCCTGCGGGATTTCTGCCGGGTGATCGTGCCCGACCACATGGGCTGCGGCCTGTCGGACAAACCGCGGCCCGGCGGCTACGATTTCCGGCTTCAAAGCCGCGTGGACGACCTGGAAGCACTGATCGACGCACTGGGCATCCGGCGCGGCGTCACCCTGGTGATGCATGACTGGGGCGGTATGATCGGCATGGCATGGGCTGTGCGGCATCCCCGGCGCGTCGCACGCCTGGTGATTCTGAACACGGCCGCTTTCCTGCCGCCGGGCGGCAAAAAACTCCCCCTGCGGCTGCAGCTGGTGCGCCGGGGCGGCCCCCTGGCCGCCGGCGCGGTGCTGGGGCTGAACCTTTTTGCACGCGCCGCGGTTTACATGGCGCCGGCCCGGCCGCTTAAGCCCGAGATCCGGCAGGCCCTGCTGGCGCCCTACGCCACCCCGGCAAGCCGCTTGGCGACACTGTGGTTCGTGCGCGACATCCCGCTGTCTCGTTGCGACCCGTCCTATGAACTGGCCCGGAGGGTCGATGGCGGCCTGAAGCGCTTTAAAAACCGGCCGGCCCTGATCTGCTGGGGAGCTAAAGATTTCGTATTTGACACAGACTACCTTGCCGCCTGGCGCCGGCGCCTGCCGCAGGCCGAAGTGCATGTTTTTAAAAATGCCGGCCACTATCTGCTGGAAGATGCCCCCCAGGCGGTCAGCGCGAGGGTGCGGCACTTTCTGCAAAAAAACACCGGGGCGGTTTATCGGTCATGAGCGAAGCCTTCAACATCGCCGAACTGCTCAGCAACGCCGCACGCGCCCATCCCCACCGGCGGGCGGTGGTTTTTCCGCACACCCGCGACCGGTTTGGGCGCGTGGCCTATACCCACCTGACCTTCGCCCAGCTGGAGCGCGAATCCAGCCGTCTGGCCCGGGCACTTGGCGCATACGGCCTGGCGCCCGGCATGCGTACCATTGTGATGGTGCGGCCGAGCCTGGACTTTTTCGTGCTGACCTTCGCGCTCTTCAAGGCCGCAGCCGTACCGGTGGTCGTCGATCCGGGCATGGGGCTCTGGCGTATGCTGCACTGTCTGCAGTCCAGCCGGCCGCAGGCCTTCATTGGCATCCCGCCGGCGCATGCCCTGCGAAAATGCTTCCCCAAATTTTTCCGCAGCGTGTCGGTCTGGGTCACGGTGGGGAAACGGTGGTTCTGGGGCGGCACGACCCTGGCGCACCTGTCGCGGTCGCCATTTGCACCGCTTACGCCGACCACCACCGGCGCCGACGACACGGCGGCCATTTTGTTCACCACCGGCAGCACCGGTCCGGCCAAGGGCGTTGTTTACACGCACGCCAACTTCCGGGCCCAGATCCACCAGATACGGGAGGCCTTCGGCATCCGTCCGGGGGAAATCGACCTGCCCACTTTTCCATTGTTCGCGCTGTTCGACCCGGCCCTGGGCATGACCGCCGTCATACCGGACATGGACCCCACCCGGCCGGCGCACGTGGATCCGCGCAAAATCATCGAAGCTGTCACCAATCACGGCGTCACCAACATGTTCGCCTCCCCGGCCCTGCTGGACCGCGTGGGGCGCTACGGCCGGGCCCACGGCATCAAACTGCCCTCCTTGAAACGCGTCGTGTCGGCCGGAGCGCCGGTGTATCCGGAAAATATCGCGCGCTTTGCCGGTATGCTGGCTGCGGGCAGCGAGATCCATACGCCTTACGGCGCCACCGAGGCCGTCCCGCTGACATCCATCGCCAGCGCCGAAATTCTGGGCAAGACCCGGGAACTGAGCGAACAGGGCTACGGCATGTGCGTGGGGCGACCGTTGGCCGGCACGCGGCTGCGCATCATTACGATCAGCGACGGGGCCATCGAAAACTGGCGACCGGAACTGGAGGTGCCCGATGGGGAAATCGGCGAAATCGCTGTTTGCGGAGACCTGGTCACCCGCCGCTATTTCGAGAACCCGGCTGCCGACCGGCTGGCCAAAATTGCAGACGGCGACCGTTTCTGGCATCGCATGGGTGACCTGGGATGGATCGACAAACGGGGCCGCCTGTGGTTCTGCGGCCGCAAGAGCCAGCGTGTCGTCATGCAGCGGCAGATGCTCTACACCGTGCCCTGCGAAGCGATCTTCAACCGTCACCCCGCCGTACGGCGCAGCGCGCTGGTGGGCATCGGGCGGCCGCCGCACCAGCAACCGGTCATGTGCGTCGAGCTGCGCCGGCGGGTCAAGCGCGCCGCAAAAGCCAAAATCCAGCGTGAACTGCTGGCACTGGCGAAGCAGAGCCCATTAACCGCCGCCATTTCCACCATTTTGCTGCACACCGACTTTCCGGTTGACATTCGCCACAATTCGAAGATATTTCGTGAAAAGCTGGCAGTCTGGGCGCAAAAGCGGCTCGGCCCGGATGCTGAAACCAGAAGGTAATCCGAGACAGCGGAGAAAATCCATGGGCGCCGACCCGGTTTTCATTCTCTTAACCATCCTGGCAGCGGTTCTGATCGGCTACTGGATGACCCATCAGGCCAGAAAAAAGCGGCGCCCGCCGCAGGCGGCCGGCATGCCGCCGACTGCCCGACAATCCCAGAAAGAAAAAAACGCAATGTTAACGGAACTCAACGCCGAACTCGACCGGCTCGGGGCACTGCTGCAACCGACGAAGCAGACCGAGCCGGGTCCCCAGATGCATGTACTGAAAAGTCTGCGTCTGATCAGCGCGCAGCTTATGCAGTTGCACAAGCGCCTGGAAACCTTGGAGCGTGAGGCCGCCGATGCGCGACGCCTGCAGCAGCAGTACGACAAGCCTTGAGGGCCGGTGAATGCGTCGCGTGCGTGCGCCAGCGCGCGCCGCGGTCCGCCTGCCGCACGGACATGCCACCATAACGACCATGAAAGGAAATTCTCATGGAACTTGAAGATAAAAGCGTCATCATTCTCGTGGAGCAGATGTTCAATATCCAGGAATTCTGGTATCCCTACTACCGCCTCAAGGAGGCCGGAGCACAGGTCACCGTGGTGGGATCGGGCAGCGCCATGGTGTACGCCGGCAAGGACGGCACCACGGTCAAGGCGGACCGCAACGCCGATCAGGTGGCGGCCGCTGATTTCGACGCCGTTGTCATCCCGGGCGGTTACGCACCGGACATGATGCGCCGCCATGCGCCCATGGTGCGGCTGGTGGCCGACATGTTCGCGGCCGGCAAGGTGGTGGCCGCCATCTGCCACGCCGGTTGGATGCTGGCGTCGGCGGGCATTCTCACCGGCCGAACGGTCACTTCGTTTTTCGCCATCAAGGACGATGTGACCAACGCCGGCGCGACCTGGGTCGACCGCGAAGTCGTCGTCGACGGCAACCTGATCACCAGCCGCATGCCCGACGACCTGCCGGCCTTCCTGCGCGCCATCATCGCCGGGATGAAAGGGTAAGGCCGGTAACCGGTATCGGCACCCCCCCATCCGGAGCACTATCGGCCGCCACGGTAGCGCGCATCGAGGATCACCACGCGCCCGCGGTCGGTGGCGGAACGAATCAGGCGGCCAATTCCCTGCCGCAGCTTGATATCTTTGTCGTAGTGGTAACGCCGCCAGTAGCGCTCGGGCGGAAACATCGCCCTGCGGGCCAGCAGTACCGGATCCTGCGGCGACGGATAGGGTATGCGCGTGATGATCACCTGGGTTAAGGTGTCGCCCTTGAAATCGACACCGTACCAGAACGTATCGACCCCCAGCAGCACGCTTTCTTTCACACTGCGGAAGGCGTCGCAGAGGCCCACGGTGGAGCGGCCGGGCTGCTGTACCAGCAGCGGCAGGGCCGCAGCCTGCATGGCCGGCTGTATTTTGCGGGCAATGACGGCCAGATCGCTGTAACTGGCAAAGAGCACCAGCGTCCGCCCCCTGTTTTTTCTGATCAGCTGCGGCAGGCGGGCGGCGACCGAATCCAGCCATGCCGCCTTGTTCCGATAACGGCCGCTGACGGCATCGTCGGGCACCACGATCTCAAGACGGTCGTCTGAAAAGCACGTCGGGAGAGATTGAAACCGCACGCACCGCGGACGGCCGCAGGGGCCCTCGAGCGGTTCGTCCAGTCCGACGATTTCGCTGAAATCATCGAAACGCTCTTTAAAGCGCAGGGTGGCGGCGATGAATACGACGCTGTCGCGCTTTCTGTAAATGTTTTCACGAATGATCCCGCCGACTTCCACCGGTGCCGCCGCCAGCACGTGGCGCCGTTTGAAAAGCCGGTAGGTCAGAACGCTGTTTTCCAGTGCCGTGCACGTGCCGATCTGATGCAGGCAGTCCCCGTAATTGGTCAGCAGCCTGAGCTCCGCACGCATCTTGCGGAAGGTCCGCAGTGCCACCTTGAGGACACGGCGGTTTTCCTCTTCCAGCAGGATCTCCAGCCCGCGCCGGACGGTTTTCAGGGCCGCCTGGATCGCCTGCAGATGGTCCAGCAGCCGCCCCTGGCGGTAACGTGGGTGCACCGTCGGCAGCACGGCCTCCGCCATGGGCCGCAGCGACGGATCGATGCGGCGCAGCACATCCCCCAATACGTCCGTTTCGTATTGCAGCCGGTCGATGCCGCCCAGGGCATCGCGCACCGTCGTCCGCAGCGTAGCCGGTGCGCGACGGCCGATTTTTTGCAGGCTGCGTGCGAGATAACCGCCGGCTTTGGCGACGTCGGCCGTATCGGCTTCCAGAGTGTGCGCATTGCGCACCGCTGACTCGAAATGATTGGCCTCGTCAATGATGCAATGTTGGAATCGTCCGGCGAGCACGGGATCCTGCTCCAGCAGCGCCAGCTTGTGATGGTTGGTGACCACCAGGCGCGCACTGCAGGCCTGGGCGGCGGCGGCCTGCGCGGGGCAGGACAGGTGTTTTGGTGTGCACCCGCTGCGGGCGCTGACCAAATCCCGCACGTGGCTTAAAAACAGGTCGTTATCGAGGACGCTGCGCACTGCGTCCCCGATGCCTTCGACATCGGCTTGGCGGTACCAGAAGATGCTGTTTAAAAAGTAAAGCCAGCTGAGCAGGCGGCCGCCGCGGTCGCCCTCTTCATAAGCGTCGTCGAGCTTCTGTGCACACACATAGCTTGATTTGCCCTTGAGCAGCGCGGCCGGTATGTCGGCATAGAGTCCGCAGCTCTTCCTGGCAACAGCGATTTCCCTGGTAAAAATCTGCTCCTGGAGGTTTTTGGTATAGGTGGAAATGATCACCCGCGCGTGAGGGTTGCGGTACAAAAACTCCAGCGCCGGGATCAGGTACCCCTGGGTTTTTCCTGTGCCGGTGCCGGCCTCCAGGCAGAGGATACCGCTTTCGTTGAAAGCGCGCGCAATGCTGTTGGCGAAAGAGGCCTGCAGCGGCCGGAACTGAAAACCCGGCGCATGTTCTGCCAACTGCTGGAAGCGCTCGGCGAGCGCATCCTCCGGTATGCTGCGGCACGGCGGTTTTTCGTCCGGCTCCGCCCCGGGAAAGGCCGCGCGCTGCAAAAACGCCTGCCAGTTCCCGGTATCCGGACGGCTGCAGGGATCGAAAAGCCCGCCGAAGAACTCACGGTAGCGGCGTGCGGTCTGCACCAGCAGCGTACCGAACAGCGAATCGCTCTTTTCAAGAAAGTACCGCAGCGCCGGTGCCGCGGCATGCTGGCGGTCGCTGAGCAGCCGGCCGGTCAGGTGTTTGAAAAGATCCATGGACAGCTGCACCTGTTCGGCGGCGGAAAAACTGATCTGTTCGCGGTCTTTGCCGTGGATGTATGACCACAGGCGGCGCGGCGCGTGGCTGTGCAGATGAGGCACCAGAAACTCAGCGGCGAAGTTTAAGTCCAGGCAGCGCGCAACGCCGCAGAACGCAGCCAACTCGGCCAGATCTTCGCCGCTGTTCAAGGTCAGGATAAAAGGCGCATCGGCCAGAAAACACCGGATCTGCTCCCGGACTTCATCTGCCGGCGGTGCCCGGTGCAGCTTTTCCCGGGAGAGATTGGAGCGGTAGCGCTCGCCAGCGCCGAAGGCGGTGTAGGAAACCAGGGAGCTGAAGCGCCGCCGCGCTTCTGCGGGGGCAACGATGGCGGCGGCAAGTGCGTAGATGCGGTTTCCGCCGCAGGCCTGCCGGCCGCAGTGCGCGTACACAAAGGGGAGTTTTTCGATTTTTTCGCCAAATGGCGCCAGCATTGCGCGTCTCGTTTCATTCAAGCCGTGTCGACGATCTGCGCCATGCGCGCCACAATGTCAGGGACATCCGCCGTGGACACGCCGGGAAACCAGATCTTTTGCGGGTAGATCAACACATTGGGCCCGTCCGCGCACAGACCCAGACAGCCGGACGGCGACACCCGCACCTTGCCCCGCCAGCCGCGCTCGCCGACTTCCTTTTTCAGCGCCGCACGCACCTGGGCGCTGTTGCCATCGGCGCATGACTTGCGGCGGCCCTGACGATCGTTGGTACAGACCAATACGTGGCAGATGTAGGGTGACCTGCGCGTGGTGGGCATCAATAGAATCCTTTCTCGTAACCGGGCTGCTGCATCCCGCAGGGGCCGCCGCTCAGTTGCCGGCCCCCTGCCGGAAGACCCGCCAGCAGCCGCTGTAGTATCCCAGGCTGGACAGAAACAGCGCGCCTCCGATGGTGATGTAGACAGGCGCCAGCAGGTATTTGGGAATCGGTGAATGGCGCAGGGAAATTCCCAGGGCAACCATCACCACGATGATCAGATAGCTCCTCCAGGCCTGAAAGGCAAAGATACAGCTCTTGGCCGGCAGGCGGCAAACGCGGGCAATGTTTTTACCGGCAATTTTCGAAAACCCGAAACGATGGACGAGCAACGCGCCCGTCAATCCACACAAAGCGATCGTGACGCCCAGCTTGATGGGGACGGCGCGCAGCCATACATAGCCCATACGGCAGAGCACCACACCCACCGCGCTCCAACTGATGCCCGCCAGCACCAGCAGCCAGTGTTTGGAAACGCCCGGTTTGTAACGCTGCAGGGTCATCATGTGCTCCACGCACGCCTTGTGGGCCGTGCGTTGATTTGTTTTTGTTTTCAATATACCAACTGCCAAGGTTGCCGTCAACTGCCGTCCAATCGCACGCTGTGGCCGGCATATCCGCCGGTCCGGCCCGTGCTGCACATCTAATTCACTTGACCCGCAAACGCCCTTTTGGCATACTCTTTTCTTGTAAGGATTTTTGAAAGGAGAGGAAACCCATGCGCTGGAAACAATTTTTAACGCCCGTAAAATCCCTGGATGCCGCCGAGGCCCGGGATTTCATGCAGACCCGTTCGGCCGAATCTTTCACCATCCTGGATGTCCGCCAGCCGGAGGAGTACCAGGCCGGTCACCTGCCGGGCGCCAAACTGATACCGCTTCCCGAGCTTTCAGAGCGCCTGGGCGAGATCAACCCCCAGAAGCCTACCCTGGTCTACTGACGGGTGGGCGGGCGCAGCCGGGTGGCTGCGCAAATGCTGGCCGGCAAAGGCTACCAGGTATACAACATCTCCGGCGGGATCAAGAAATGGGACAGCCCGGCCGCCTATGGCCTGCCGGAACAGGGGTTAGAGCTCTTTAGCGGGCATGAATCCCCCCAAGAAACGTTGACCGTGGCCTTCGCCCTTGAAGAAGGCCTGCGCGAGTTTTACCTGTCCATGCGCAAACAGGTGCAAAACAACGATGTAAAACAGCTTTTCAGCCGCCTTGCGGCCATCGAAATCAAGCACCAGGAACGCCTTTTGAATGAATACAACGCGTTGTCGGGCGAAGCGTGGACCCACGAGACGTTTGCCGCAAAACAGGCGGCCCCGGCCATGGAGGGTGGTTTGACCACCGCAGAGTACCTGCGCATCTTTGACCCGGACCTCGAGTCGACGGCCGACATCGTTTCGCTGGCCATGTCCATCGAAGCCCAGGCTTTCGACCTCTATCAACGGGCGGCGGAAATCGGTTCCAACCCCCACAGCCGATCCGTGCTGAAACGTATTGCCGAAGAGGAGCGCACCCATATGGCGCAGCTGGGGAAGCTCATGGCGCAACTGAGTGACGACGGCTGAATTCATCCGAAACGGTTCATCCAACCAAGGGAGAAAGCATGCCCAGACATCTCGTGCTCATCGGCGGCGGCCATGCGCACATGGTAACCCTTGCCCATCTGCGGAACTTCACGCAAAAGGGCCACCGGGTCAGCGTAATCGGGCCGTCACCCTATCACTACTATTCAGGCATGGGCCCGGGCATGCTGGGCGGCACCTACACCCCGGAGGAAATCCGCTTTGCCACGCGCCATGTGGTCGAGAAAGACGGCGGCACATTCATCACGGACAAAGTGGTGCGCATCGATGCGCGCCAGCGCGAAATTTTTCTGGAATCCGGCCAGCGCCTGTCTTACGATGTGCTGTCCTGCAACGCCGGCAGCTACGTTCCGCAACCGCGGATGACCGCCGCCAGTGCCGACATTTTCGGTGTCAAGCCCATCGAAAAACTGATCGATGCACGCACGCGCATCCTCGAAAAAGCGGGACGGCGGCATATTTCGGTCGGTATCGTGGGCGGCGGCCCCTCCGCGGTGGAAATTGCCGGAAACGTCTGGCAGCTGGCGAAACGCCATGCCGCCCACATGCCGGACATTGCAATCTTCGCCGCCAGCCGCCTGATGAAAACCTTTCCGGACAGCATCCGCAAAATGGCCGTACGCTCCCTCACGCGGCGCAGCATCCAAATCCTCGAACACAGCCGCGTGAACGAAATCACAGATGGCCGGATCCGCCTTGAAAACGGCCACGAGCAGGCCTGCGACCTGATTTTCCTGGCGCTGGGTGTCAAACCGTCGCAGATTTTTTCCCGCTCCGGCCTGCCCACCGGACCCGACGGCGGCCTGCGTGTCAACCGCTACCTGCAGTGCGTGGCCTACCCGGAAATATTCGGCGGCGGGGACTGCATCTACTTCGAGGACCACCCTCTGGACAAGGTGGGTGTTTACGCCGTGCGCCAGAATCCGGTCTTGTATCACAATCTCATGGCTTCTCTGGAGGACAGGCCGCTTGAGCCTTTTCATCACGGCGGCGCCTATCTGCTGATCTTCAATCTGGGGGGCCGCAGGGGAATTTTGCACAAGTCGGGCATGACCTTCGGCGGCTGGCCGGCGTTTATCGCCAAGGACTACATCGACCGCCGCTTCATGCGCCGCTTTCAGGCTATCGAGTGAGCATTGGGGTTATTGGGGTTATTGGGTTCGTAATTTTTTTTCTTTGGGTTTACCCGTCGCTGCCAGCCAGGCGGCGTGGCGAATGCCGGTAAGCACCCCGGGCTTGCACGGGGTAATCTACATTTATACGCAAGATCCGGGTAGAAGGAGGAAAACGAAAGGGGGAAACCGCCAGCCATGAAAACTTTCATCAAAGTCATGAAAGCCCTGTCCGACCCCAACCGCGTAAAAATCGTAAAGATGCTGCAGGTTAAAACCATGTGCGTCTGCGAGCTGCAGAGCGCGCTGGGCATTTCCCAGCCAAGTGTTTCCAAGCATCTGAAGATCCTGGAGGACGCCGGCCTGGTGGACTTTCAGAAGGACGGCCTTTGGGTCAATTATTTTCCCGCCGACGACCGCAACAACCACTACGTGGCCAGCATGCTGGACAATCTGCGCCACTGGCTCGACGACGATCCGCAGGTAGCTGAACTGCTCAAGAAAGCGCCCTTTCTGAACCGTGAAACGCTCTGCGGCAAGTAGCTCCCTTGGTGCGCCTTCCTCTTGCACGTTCGTGCGGCAGATCGACGCACCACCCGCTGATGCCGGTTTAACGCCGACCAGCCGGCCTGTAGGCGTTAACCGCACGTCAAGGACAACCATCCATGCTGCAAATCTCTGACAGAGTCTCCCGCATTGCCGCCTCCAAAACGGTTCAGATCGGCGAACTGGCGCTGGCGATGCAACTTCGGGGCCGCGATGTCATCCAGCTGGCCACCGGTGAGCCGGACTTCGACACGCCGGCTGTCATCAGAAACGCCGCCATAGACGCTATTTCCCGTGGAGCCACACGCTACACACCGGTCAGGGGCACGCCTGAAATCAGGGCGGCCATCTGCCGCAAACTGTCCCGCGACAACCAGCTCCACTGCACCGATGACCAGATCATGGTCACGGCCGGTGCCAAACAGGCGCTGGCGCTGGCTATAGAAGTCCTGGTCGGTGCCCGCCAGGAGGTCATTGTCCCGACGCCTTACTGGGTGAGTTATCCGGAAATGGTCAAACTGGCCGACGGCATACCGGTGTTTACGCCCCTGCGGGCCGATCTGGGCTACAAACTCAGCCCCGACGACCTGTCACGGGCGATCAGCGCACGCAGCCGGGTGCTGATTCTGAACACGCCCGGCAACCCCGCCGGCAACGTTTATACCCGTGAAGAATTGCTTTCCATCGCCGATGTCTGCCGCCGGCACGGCATCCGTATTCTCTCGGATGAAATCTACGAAAAGATCGTCTTTAACGGCCGGCACCACAGCATTGCCGCATGCGACCGGCGCATCGCTGACCTGACAGTGACCATCAACGGCTGTTCCAAGGCCTTTGCCATGACCGGCTGGCGAATCGGATACGCCGCCGGACGCGCCGATATCATCGCCGCCATGGCCAAGCTGGCCGGCCAGCGCACGACCTGCCCCAGCTCCATCTCGCAGGCCGCAGCATCCGCCGCTCTGGACTGCCGGCCGGGAACCATCTCTGACATGACGGACGCCTACCGACGGCGCCGGGACCTGATGGTCGCCGGCCTGAACGCCGCTGGCATCCGTTGCCGCAAGCCGGCGGCGACCTTCTACCTGTTCGCCGACATCCGGAACCTGCTCGGCAGAAAATACCGCAAACAGGAACTTACCAGCTCCCAGGATTTCACCATGCGGCTGCTGGAGCATGCCGGCGTGGCCGTCGTGCCCGGTGAAGCTTTCGGTGCACCACACCACATCCGGTTGAGCTTTGCCGCCGCCCGCAAAACCATCGAACAGGGAATCGAGCGCATCGCGGCTTTTATCGGCCAGTTGTCGTGATCGCTTCTCATGCCCAGCCTGAAACCTTCCGGCGGCGCCCCGTCGCTTGACAACCTTCCGGATCAGTGCAATCTTTCAGACACGGCACGTATCCATGCAGCTTGAAACCGCTTTTGCAAACAGGCAATATGTGAACCGGAACAGCCACGAGGACACAACCCCGGCACCATCCGCCAGGCTGGTGCTGACCGCGCTGGGAGTGGTGTACGGCGATATCGGCACGAGCCCGCTCTATGCCGTGCGCGAGTGTTTCCGGGGCGCGGGCGGCCTGGCGGTCAGCGCCGCCAACGTGCTGGGGATTCTCTCGCTCGTCTTCTGGTCCCTCATCCTGGTGATCTCGCTGAAGTATCTGCTCTTTGTCATGGACGCCGACAATCGCGGTGAAGGCGGCATCCTGGCGCTGACCACCCTGGTCCTCAGAATCCGCAAAATCAAACCAGTACGCCTTGTGGTTCTGGGCACACTGGGACTGTTCGGCGCGGCCCTGCTGTATGGCGACGGCATGATCACCCCGGCCATTTCAGTGTTAAGCGCCGTGGAGGGCCTCAATGCGGCCACCCCCCTTTTCCAGCCATACGTCATCCCCATCGCTCTTTTCATTCTGGTGTTGCTTTTTTCTTTCCAGCACCACGGCACCGCCGGGATCGGCGCGGTTTTCGGTCCTGTCATGCTGGTCTGGTTCACGGTGATCGGCCTTCTGGGTCTGGTGTCGGTTTTACAAAACCCACGGGTTCTGGCGGCATTCGACCCGCGATATGCGTGGGCCGTTTTTTCACATAACGGCTGGCGGGCTTTCGTCGTACTGGGAACGGTCTTTTTGGTGGTCACCGGCGGAGAAGCGCTGTATGCCGACATGGGGCACTTCGGCAAAAGGCCCATTCAGACGGGATGGTTTGCCTTCGTCTTTCCCGCCCTGCTGCTCAACTACTTCGGCCAGGGCGCCCTGCTGCTCGGCCACCCGGGGGCCGTGGAAAACCTGTTTTACAAACTGGCACCGGCCTGGGCCTTATACCCTATGGTGATGCTGGCTACGGCCGCCACGGTTATTGCCTCGCAGGCCGTGATTTCCGGTGCCTTTTCTCTGACACGCCAGGCGGTTCAGCTGGGATACTGCCCCCGTCTGGCCATTGTGCATACATCGCCGGAACAGATCGGGCAGGTTTATGTGCCGTCGGTCAACTGGCTCCTGATGTTGGGCACCGTGGGCCTGGTCCTGGGATTTCGCCACTCCGGCAGCCTGGCTGCGGCTTACGGCATCGCCGTATCGGCAACCATGGTGATAACCACAATCCTCGTGTTTTTCGTCGCCCACCGCCGCTGGAAATGGCACCTGGCCGTTGCGTTGCCGGCTTGTGCCGGGCTGCTGTGCGTCGACCTGGCCTTTTTCAGCTCCAACATCACCAAAGTCGTTTCCGGTGGATGGGTGCCCCTGCTGGTGGCTTCCGCCGTTTTTGCCGTGATGACGACCTGGAAGCAGGGACGCAGGCTCCTCAAGCGCAAGCTGGATGCCAGGGTGGTGCGTCTCAAGACTTTCCTCAATGAAATATCCGGCCAAAACCCGATCCGGGTACCGGGAACAGCCGTGTTTCTGACGGCCAACCCAAATGGTGTGCCCACTACACTGGTGAGCAATTTCAAGCATAACAAAATTCTGCATGCGCAGGTGATCCTGCTCAATGTGACCACCCGGGAGATACCGCGTGTCTTTCCATCCGAACGCATCGACCTTCAGGATATCGGCAATGGGTTCTTTCGCGTGATGCTCAACTACGGCTTCAGCGAACACCCTGACATCCCGAGGGCGTTAAAAAAGCTGCGCATCGCCGGCGCACCCTTCGATCCCGACCGGACGACTTTCTTTTTGGGCCGCGAAAACCTGCTGGTCAGTAAAGACGCCGCCATGCCCGCCTGGCGCAAACAGCTCTTCGTTTTTCTGTCCCGCTCGGCCCGCGACCCCACAAAATTTTTCAGGATTCCCTCCCGGCAGGTCATTGAACTGGGGGTGCAGGTTGAGCTGTAGACAGGAGTGCAAACATGAAACCGGCAAGTAAAATCTTTTGCAACGTAACATAGGTAGCAGAAATTGTTGTTTCCCCAAAATATTATTTAAAAAACAGCGAATTGGTTTTCAATTTACCGGGACGGCTATCAGGGGGCATTGCAAGCGCAGGGAGAAATTATGGAAAAGCGCAGGGATCCAAGGATTTGCAAAAAAATCCCGATTTGCTGGCAGCCGGTCACTTCGCACTGCAGCTGTGAGACCAGTGACGCAATGATGATCAACCACAGCCGCAATGGGCTTTATTTTGAATCAGACCGCTTGATCCCGGAACGAACGATTATCTGGATCAGATTGAAAACATTCCGGTCCGATGATGACCAGAAAGCCTGCAGCGATCTTCGCTGCGTTACGGCAGCCGAAGTGAAATGGACGCAGAGGCGATCAGACGGTGCGCGTGTATATTATGGCGTCGGTGCAAAATACTGCTGAAGTGTCTGCGGACCAGCGCATGGGCTTCGGTGCCCGGCAGTTCAAAACAAAAGCATGCACCCGACACTGCGAATCTCCTTGTGCGCCGAAAACGTCAACAACCGGCCTGCGGACGAAACTGATCGCAATGGGTTAAGGAGAAGATGATGAAAAAGTGGAAACGCTGGCTGCTTATATCAATTCTAGCGCTGGCAGCGGCTGGCGCCGGTGTCGTTGCCTTCAGCCTCGTTTTTGTGAATTTTCTCGTCAACCTGGAGTGGTTTACGGCGCTGCATTATGGTGGTTACTTCTGGTTGCGGCTGACATACAAGTACATCATTTTCAGCGGGGCAACGCTTCTGTTTTTTGCCATTTTTTTCTTTAATTTCTGGATCGCGTCGCGCTACCTGGGGGCTAAAATCGAACCCCGGTCACAAAAAAAAACCCATGTCCCGCAAGCGCTACCGGGAGTTGATCCGCATGTTCCGGTCCGGCTCCCTGAAGCTTTATACACCGCTGTCGCTGATTGTGGCGATCACGGTTTCATTGCCGCTCTATCGTCAGTGGGAGGCCGCCCTGTTTTATTTATTCGGCCCCAACGTCGCGACTCTGGATCCGATGTTCAGCAAGCCGGTCAGTTACTATCTTTTCTCGCTGCCCATCTACCTCATCCTCCAGCACCGCCTGCTCATTGCCGTATCCATCCTCTTTCTGGCAATCCTGTTCCTTTACTGGCTCGAGCACCGGATGCTTTCAGGTGAAAACCGGCACTTGCCGCGGGGTGCCCGTACCCATCTGAGCATTTTGATTTTCACGATCGTGGCCATTCAAGTCTGGGGATACATTCTGCAGCGCCATGAGCTGGTCTACACGGCCGCCCATGAGCCTTTTTTCTTCGGGCCTGGTTTCGTGGAAATGTGGATCATCCTGCCGCTGATCTGGATCTGTATGCTCCTTTTTGCGGCGCTTGCATTTTCATCGGCCTATTTCATCCATTACCGCAAGGGCCTGAAAACGACGATTGTCATCGCCGTCGCTTTTCTTGCCGCTACCGGGCTGCGGTATTCATCGTACCTGCCGAAGATGACGGAAAAATACATCGTCAAACCCAACGAAATCATCCGCGAGAAACCATACATTACCGCTAATATCGTTTCCACGTTGGCGGGTTACAAACTCGATCAGGTTAAAATCAAACCCTTTCACACGGAGCCCATTCCCTGGCGAGTTACTCCCAACGTCAAAGAAATCATCCACAATATACCCGTGTGGGAAAAAGAGATCCTGGATCAGGTTTACGAACAACTACAGGCCATCCGGCCCTACTACGATTTTCGGGGCATCGATGTCGACCGATACCGGGTGGGGAAAGTCTACCAACAGGTTTATCTTTCGGCCCGGGAAATGAGCACCGCCAAGCTCCCGGACTACGCCAAAAGCTGGGTGAACCGGCATTTACAGTACACCCATGGGAACGGCCTGGTCATGACGCCGGCGGCCCAGGGAGGGAATCAGTTCATGACCTGGTTCATCCAGGACATACCGCCGCGCTCCCGATACGGCTTTACGATCAAAGAACCCAAAATCTACTACGGTACGGAATCTTATCCCTTTGTCATTGCGCCCAACACCGTGGGCGAATTCGACTACCCCAAGGGCCCGACCAATGTCCTGACCAACTACAGCGGCACAGGCGGGGTGCCGGTCTCCTCCCTGTTCCAGAGGTTTCTGCTCGCCGTTTACTTTAAAGATAAAAATATCTTTTTCACCACCAAGTCCACCGACCGCAGCCGGTTGCTCTTCAGGCGCAATATCCTGGAGCGCATCGCGGCCCTGACGCCTTTTGTAAAACTGGATGACGATCCGTACATCGTCATCACATCGAAAAAACTGTACTGGATCGAAGACGGCTTCACGACTTCGCGTTGGTATCCTGATTCCGAGTACACGCGGGAAAAGGGGAGAAAGTACAACTACATCCGGGATGCCTTAAAAATCATCGTCGATGCATACACCGGGCGTGTCACCTACTTTGTCTCTGATCCCTCGGACCCCATCATCAGGGCTTACCAACGCATGTACCCCGGCCTTTTTCAGCCCCTGGACAAGATGCCTCCGGAACTGCGGAAGCACATCCGTTACCCCAGGGATATTTTCCACACCCAGATGAATATCTACTCCAAATATCACCAGACCGATCCGGAGCTATTTTACCGCCAGGAGGATATCTGGAGCTTTTCGAGAACCTACCGCCATGAAAAACCCTTTGAAATAAAGCCCTACTATCTGACGCTGAATCTGTTCCGACCTGACAAATCGGAATTTTTGTTATTGATTCCCATGAGCCCCAAAAGCCGCGACAACTCCCGTGCGCTTGCCATCGCCCGATGTGACGGCAAAAATTACGGCAAGCTGGTCGTGTACAGTTTCCCCACGGAAGAGCAGGTTTACGGGCCGGCGCAGATTGATGCCCTGATCGATCAGAATACCAGTATCGCCAAGCAGTTTACCCTTTGGGACCAGATTGGCTCGGAAGTCATCCGCGGCCGCATGATTCTCCTGCCCGTCGGGCAGGTGATTCTTTACATCGAACCCATGTACCTGCGGTCCTCGACCCGCTCTCCCATTCCGGAGCTCAAGCGCCTGATTGTCAGCCAGGGTGCTGCCGTGGCCATGGACGTCACCTTGGCATCCGCCCTGAAGAAGCTGGAGAGAACCCTCAAATCCAAAAACAGGGAAACCCTGGAGCAGTTCCCGGTACCTAAAATTGTCAAACCCGGCAAAGCTCCCCCTATAACGCCCAAGGGCCGCCAGGCAGTGCCGGCGCCCAAGCCCAAAACTTCCTCGAAGTAAAAGCCTTTTCAGCCAGACTGTGGGGCGGTTACAAAAGAGGTGAGAAAACCCGGCAGATGTCTTCGGCAAAACGGCGGCCCCTGCCCTTTGCATGCATGTCCGCCGCCGAAAGTTGGCGTGATTTTTGCATGAGCAGCCGCATATTGTCCAGCACGATGGCGACATCGTCAGCATCGTATAAAAAAGTCGCAATTTCAAAGTTGAGCTGAAAACTGCGAATATCCATGTTGGCCGATCCGATGATGGCCAGCTGGTGATCCACGGCGATCATCTTGGCATGCAGCATGCCGGGTGTGTAGTGGTAGATTCCCACGCCCGCGCGAAGGAGGTCCGGCAAAAACGAACTTCCCGCCAGGTCCACCAGCGGGTGGTTGGAGTGTTGCGGCAGAATCAGCCGTACGTCGCAGCCCATGCGGGCGGAAAGCTCCAGCGCAGCTGCCAGGGGATCGTCGGGCACAAAGTAGGGCGTCACGACCCAGATGCTCTGGCGGGCCTGGTTCAGGGCCGCCAGCACACCGGAGTACAGGGGCCGCAGCGGCATGTCCGGACCGCCGCCTACCACCTGAACGATGGAACCGTCCCCCGGGCCTACGCACGCCTCCTGCACCGGCGGCAGCGCATCCACGGTCTCCTGGGTGCTGAACACCCAGTCCTGCCAGAAGATGCTGCGCACATCGCCCGCTACGGCACCGTCGATCAGAATGGCGACGTCTTTCCAGCGGTCGGCTTTTGGCTGGGGCCCCAGGTACGCATCCGCCAGGTTCATGCCCCCCAGCATGGCACTGCTGCCGTCCACAATGGCCATCTTGCGGTGATTTCTCAAATTGGCGGACCAGCGCCGCCGCAGCGGTAAGATCGGCAGGAAAATTCCTACCCGGCCGCCGGCCTCACGCACCGGCTGCACGAATTTTCCCCGGCTGCGCAGGCAGCCCAGTGCGTCCAGCAGCAGCCGGACCTGAACGCCCTGGCGCGCCTTACGGGATAAGGCGCCGACGACACCGGCGCCGACCGCGTCGCGGCCCAGGATGAACGTCGCAATCTCGATGGAAACCTGTGCCCGGTCGATCATTTCCATCAAGGCGCCATAGGCATCCACGCCGTCGGCCACGATGCGCACCCGATTCCCGGCCTCCGGGGGGTACGCACCTGTTTTCTGTAACAATCGGCAGATCCCGGCATGTCCGGCGGAAAGAGACGCAATCACACTGCGTGCACCCGGCTTGCGGATGTCAACGGGATTGCCTTTGATCTGCCGGATACGTTCGATGGTGCGGCCGCCGATTAAAAAGTACAGCGGCACGCCCAAAAATGGAATGACGGCGATCACCAGCAGCCAGGCAATGGTCGCCCCGGGATGGCGGCGTTCCAGTAAAATGCGCGGAATCAGCAGAATCGCCAAGAGGTAACCGACGATTTCCTGCAGGTGCGCGACCAGCCAGTGCGACAGCGTCATGTTTGGCTTCCGCTTTCTTTCGCCAAAACAGTGCTCACGCTGCCGTGCCTGCCGCGGCTTCGTGGGCCTGCGTTTTAAGAATCGCCGCCACTTCCTCTCCTGAAAGCACTTCTTTTCGCTCCAGTTCAGCGGCCAGGGCGTCCAGCAGGGCCCGCTTTTCGGTCAGCAGGGTGCGCACTTTCTGGTAGCGTTCTTCGACGATGCGCTTGACTTCGGCATCGATCATGCGGGCGGTTTCTTCGCTGTAGTTTTTCTCCTCCCCATAATCAGTGCCCAAAAACAGGGATGTGCGTTTTTTGCCGAAGGTCAGCGGGCCCAGTTCTGGGCTCATGCCGTACGCGCAGATCATGTTGCGTGCAATTTCCGTGGCCCGTTCAAGATCGTTCTGGGCACCCGTCGAGATGTCGTCAAAAACGATCTCCTCGCTAACCCTTCCACCGAGCAGAATGGCGATCTGGTCCAGCAGTTCGTTGCGCGTGGCCAGAAACTTCTCTTTTTCAGGAAGCTGCAGCGTGTACCCCAGGGCGCCGATACCGCGCGGGATGATGGAGACCTTGTGTACCGGTTCTCCGGTGGGGACAAATTCCGCCACCAGCGTATGCCCGGATTCATGGTAAGCCACGCGATGCTTTTCATCCGGTCCCAGCGTGGAACTTTTCTTCTCGGGCCCGGCGATTACACGGTCGATGGCGGCCTCGAAATCGACCATCGTAATGGCCTCGTGATTCCTGCGCGCCGCCAGGATTGCCGCTTCATTGGCCATGTTGGCCAGATCGGCGCCCACAAACCCGGGCGTGCGCCGGGCGGCAACTTCCAGGTCCACGTCCGGTGCAAGTTTGAGATGGCGGGTGTGGATTTTCAAAATCTCCACACGGCCTCTAAGATCCGGTTTGTCCACCACGATCTGGCGGTCAAAGCGCCCGGGTCGCAAAAGCGCCTTGTCGAGCACGTCGGGGCGGTTGGTGGCCGCCAGCACCACCACCCCCTTGGCGGTGTCAAAGCCGTCCATTTCAACCAGCAGCTGGTTCAGCGTCTGTTCGCGTTCATCGTGGCCACCCACCGCTACCGGCCCGCCACGCTGGCGGCCGATGGCATCCATCTCGTCGATGAAAATGATGCAGGGCGCTTTGGCGCGCGCCTGCTCAAAAAGATCCCGCACCCGCGAAGCACCCACACCGACAAACATTTCGATGAAATCGGATCCGCTGATGTTGAAAAAAGGCACCCCGGCTTCACCGGCCACAGCGCGGGCCAGCAGGGTTTTGCCGGTTCCCGGCGGGCCCACCAGCAGCACTCCCTTGGGCATGCGTCCGCCCAGGCGCTGGAAGTGCCCGGGGTTTTTGAGAAATTCGATCACTTCCTGGAGCTCCTGCTTGGCCTCGTCGACTCCGGCGGCGTCCTCGAAAGTCACCTTGGGAAGATTTTCGGCATGGATATGGGCCCGGTTTTTGCCGATATTTAAAAAATTCATCCCCGCGGTCCCCATTCGGCGCGCCAAAAATCCCCATAGCGCAAAGATGAAGGCAAAGGGCAGTATCCAACCAAAAATCAGATTGCTGAGAAAGTGGTGCTGAACGGCGACACGGTATCTGACGTTATGTTGATCCAGAACCTTGGCAAGCGCCGGGTCCTCCAATCGAACGGTGACAAAGTAGCGCGGCTTGCCGGTTTTGGGATCGTCGGTTTTCAGCCTGCCGACGATGGTGTTGCCCTCGATCACGCATTCCTGCACCTGCCCGGCGGATACGTACTTTTGAAACTGGCTGTATGGTATCTCCTGCCGCTTGATCTGAATGGCGGATTGAAAGAGATAAAAAAGCACAAACATAATCACGAAATACCACAGGGAAAAAGGGCCCTGTTTCTGCCAGCTCTTTCTTTCCGGCGGCTTGTTGACGTGCATATCCGGTTCCTGGGGGCCTAAATTGAACTGGTTTACACCGGGTTTCATCGACCGTATCTCCTTTTGGCTTTTCTTTAATTTGGTTTGGCGCACGCTTTTGCAGACACATAGTAATTCAAAAGGGGCCGGTTGACAAGCAGTTATGGTACCGACCAGGTCGGCGTGCTGCCATGCCGCTTGTGCGGGTGTTTTGGAATCTGGGAACAATTGTGCTATGGGTGGATCTCGGCCCTGTGGAGGATCGCAACGCCGGCCCTTTGTTGCTACTCAAAAAAATAAATCTAACCGCACCACCCGGAAAAGAGAACGAAGAGATGAATCCATCCCCGATCCAGTCCGTTTGCGTTTTTTGCGCTTCCAGCCGCAAGGCTCACCCTGCATACTACCGCGCAGCGGCCCTTCTCGGAGAGACGTTGGCGTTGCATCACATTACGATTCGATACGGCGGCGGTGCCGTCGGCCTCATGGGGCATCTAGCCGCAGGCGCGTTGCACCGCCGGGGAACCGTCATCGGAATTATTCCGGATTTCATGCAGAAACTGGAGTGGGGCCACCCCGGCATCAGCGAGTTGATCGTCGTCCCCTCCATGCCTGAGCGCAAGGTCCTGATGCGTGAAGGCACCGATGCCGTCATCGCGCTGCCCGGCGGCACGGGGACCCTGGATGAACTGCTGGAAGTCATCACCCTGAAACGCCTGGGACGCTATCCGAACCCGGTGATCCTGGTCAATGTCGCCGACTTTTTCAACCCCTTTTTAGAATTTTACGACAAAATGATCGCCGAACGCTTTTTGGATCGCCGGCACCGGGAAATGATTACAGTGGCCGACGGGCCTGCCGCGGTGATCGCGGCCATACAATCAACGCCCGCCTGGAAGGCCGGTCTGCGGCATGCTCCGTCCGCAGACCGCATGCCGGCTCCCCTTAAAACCACGCCCATCAAAAGCGTTGGCGCAAAAAATCCCCTGTGAAAAAACGTGGTACCGGCCCTTGGACGGCGCCAGCCGCTGACAGACGGAAGGCGGCCCTCCACTGACGGCCGGGTGCAGCAGGAGGTGATTGCAGCTGCGCCGCCCCCCCACCCGCCATCTTTCCAAAAAGCCCAGGTTTTTCTTGACAACCAGGCGGCTTCCGGTTATTGTAATCGACAGGTGGGAAATGAGCGGCAATAAGAAGTTGCCTAAGAAAAGTGCTGCCCGCGTCGCGGGCGGGGTTATAATCTGTACCTTTCCCCCTCAGCAACTGAATAAAAAGTAAACGCATCAACAAGGCCAAGAAGGCCGTGCCGGTTGAACCTCCGGCCGCCGCTTCTTGGTCTTTTTTTGTAGAGGAGCAGAGCATGCACATTCCGGATGGCTACCTGAGTCCACAGACCTGCGCCGTCATGTACGCCGCCGCCGCACCTTTCTGGTACGTGGCGGCCAAAAGGGTGAAGAAGAAACTGACCACCAAGACCGTACCCCTACTCAGCGTTTTTGCCGCCTTTTCCTTTGTGATCATGATGTTCAATGCACCGGTTCCCGGAGGTACATCCGCGCATGCCGTGGGAGGCACCCTCATGGCGGTGGTTCTCGGGCCCTGGGCCGCGGCCATCGGCATTTCGGCCGCGGTCCTGATACAGGCGATTTTTTTCGGCGACGGCGGCATCCTGGCCTTTGGCGCCAACTGTTTCAACATGGCCATGGTGCTGCCTTTTGTGGGCTACTTTATCTACCGCCTCATCGCCGGCCACGCGCCCTTTGATTCACCCCGCCAGTGGATCGGTGCTGCCGTGGGGGGATATGCGGGCATCAATGCCGCCGCCCTGGCGGCAGCCGTCGAATTCGGGTTGCAGCCCCTGCTTTTCCATACCGCCAGCGGCACACCGCTTTACTGCCCCTACGGCCTGACCCACACCATACCGGCCATGATGTTCGCCCACCTGACCGTGGCCGGATTTGCCGAAGCGGCGGTCAGCGGCGGGGTGGTCCTCTTCTTGCACAAATCCATGCCCGGTGTGCTGATGCAAACCCCTGCCGGAAAGGTCGCTGCATAATGAACATAATGAAAGAGATCAAAAAACTCTGGATCGGCATCGGCCTGCTGGCCCTCCTTTCCCCCATCGGCCTGCTGGCGACCGGTGATGCCTGGGGGGAGTGGAGTGCCGCGCAGTTCAAGAAGATGATCGGGTTCATACCGCAGGGCCTGAAACGTTTCGCGGGCCTCTGGCATGCGCCGCTTGCGGATTACACGGTATCCGGCACGGCGGATTCCACCGGCTACATCATCTCGGCCATAGCCGGCATTCTGCTGGTGGCGCTACTGACCTGGATCCTGGGAAAGGTCCTTGTGCACAGGAAAAACTGAACCTTTATCGGGTTTGCCGTGTTCTTGGGGTCGATTGGGTTTCTTGGCTTTGTCCTGTAAGCCCCCCCGGGCTTGCACGGAGGAATCTATGCCAATATGCAAGCCCCTGTGCCGCCATCCCGCACCCTGTCCGCCAATATTTTTTCTGCCACCTGTCAACTTGTTTTCGTGGGGTCTATTGGGTGTATCGGGCTCTTGGGGTCTGTGTGGAGGAGCTGAATATTTTTATTTCGAGGAGGCGGACAGCGTTGCGACGTGATTTTGTAGCCAAAACCCTGGCGGAAACCACCCAGGCCATCGAAAATGCACTTTTCGCCCGGCGTTTCGCCGGCGCCAGGGGATTTCTGCAAATTCTCGATCCGCGCGTAAAACTGGTCACCTTTCTGGCCCTGTTGATCGTGACGGCTTTTGTCCAGCGCATCGAGGTCCTGGCCGGGTTCTACATCCTGACCCTGGTACTCGGACTGTCGGCACGCCTTCCCATGGGTTTTTTCATCAAACGGGTTTGGGTGTTTATCCCGATTTTTACAGGGGTTATCGCACTGCCGGCGCTCTTCAACGTTTTTACGCCGGGCCGGAGTCTATTCGTGGTTTACCGGTTTGCCGAACCCCATCAGTTCGGCCCGTTTTTCATCCCGGCGGTAATCGCCGTCACCTACCAGGGGCTCTACAGCGCCGGACTGCTGGTCATGCGGGTGGCGACCTCTGTCTCGCTGGCGGTGCTCCTGGTCCTGACCACCGAGTGGGTCTCGTTGCTCAAAGCCATGTCCGTGTTGAAAGTGCCGGAGGTCGTGATTCTTATCCTGGCGATGACGTACCGCTATATCTTTCTTTTCCTGCGCGTGGTGCAAGACATGTTCCTGGCACGAAAGAGCCGCTTGATCACGCACTCGAATTTCCACGAGCGACGCCGCTGGACAGCGGCCAGGATCGGCGTGCTGGTCGGGAAATCCTATAAACTGAGCAATGACGTACATCTCGCCATGCTTTCCCGTGGGTGGACCGGCAGGCCCAGGCTGATGGAGAAATTCCGGCTTTCGTCCTGGGACTGGATCTGGACGGGCATGGTCTGTATGTTGATTACCTTCTGGCTGTGGCTGCGGTGAAACCTTGAACAAAACACCTGTTTTCAAACTCAGCTCCGTGACCTATCGCTACCTGAATCAGACTCCGGGTCTGTCAGATATCAGCATGCAGATCCACTCCGGCCAGGCCATTGTGGTGCTCGGCGCCAACGGCTCCGGAAAATCCACTCTGCTCAAGATTCTCGACGGCCTCTATTTCCCGCAAAAAGGCGATATCCGCGCCTATGATGTGCGCCTGACGGAGAAAAGCCTGCAGGATACGGACTTTTCACGGGATTTCAGGCGCCGTGTCGGCCTGGTTTTCCAGGACCCGGACGTGCAGCTTTTCCTGCCCACGGTCAAAGACGAGCTGTCTTTTGCCCCCCTGCAGATGGGCCTGGCCCAGGAAGCGGTTGCAAGGCGCGTGGCGCAGGCTTTCGAACTGCTGGGGATTGCCGCACTGGCGGACCGGGCGCCCTATCACCTGAGCGAAGGCGAGAAGAAAAAGGTGGCCCTGGCCGCAGCCCTGACCCTGGATCCCGAGGTATGGCTGCTGGACGAACCCACGGCATCCCTGGACCCCCGCACCCAGAGCTGGGTGATCGACTTTCTGCTGCAGCTTTCCGAACAGGGCAAGACGCTGGTGATCGCCACCCACGACCTGGAAATTGCACATCTCGTGGCACACAAATGCTATGTGCTCGGTGAGGATCACCGTCTCTTGCGGGAGGGATCGCCCCAGGCGGTCCTGGACGATCAGGAGCTTTTGGTCCAGGCAAACCTGATCCACTCGCACCGTCACTACCACCCCTCGGGAGCCACCCACAAGCACCCCCACCGCCACTGACGCCCTGCAACCGAAAACCCGTCCCACTAGGGATATAGCGGCGCCAAAGGCTTGTGGGGATCGTAGATTTCTCCCGGGCTCAAAGGGTTGGCCGGGTTGTAGCGGTTGAGCGGATTCAAGGGGTTTGCCGGGTCATAGCGCCGCGCGGGGTTCAACGGGTTTTGGGGATCATAGCGGTTGGCCGGATTCAGCGGGCTGTCCGGCGCGTAACGGTTCTGGGGCCGCCAGGGGTTGTCGGGATCGTACCTGTTGGCCGGGTTGAAGGGGTTCTTGGGGTATTGATCATACCGGAACGTACCGGCCGCCTTTGCCGCCGGGAAAGCCTGCATTGCCGCCAACACGCACAGTCCCATGAATAGGTATCGGCTCGCCATTTCCCCCGAAACAATCTCCTCCTGCCGCACTCTATGTTTTTATAAAAAAAACGGTTCAATAGGCGGGCGGCTGCAGTCCCTGCGGGCCGGCCGTTCCTGACAGGCGGTTTGTGGCCCCATTGGCCGCCGCCTGTCCGGCGGCGCTGCCCAGGTTGGTTACCGCCACGCGCGTGGCGGACGACGTCGCCGCCTGGGCCGCCAGACTGGCGGTATTGACCGAGGGGAAAAGTGATTTAACGGCTCTGTTGGCCAGGCCCGTGGCCACCGGTGTCAGGAAAGCCGTGGAAAAGGATCCCACGGCGGTCTGCAGCACGGTGCCCAAAAACCGTGTAGCGTAGGCGCCGAAGCTGTGTTCGCTTTCCCACTTGGCCGCGGCCTTGGCCGACTGGGATGCCTGCCGGTCCAGTTCCGCCTGCCACTTGGTCGCCTGAGCCTGCAGTTGCTGCTTGCGCCGGCGCATCTGCAGCTGCGCGGCTTCGGCGGCTTTTCTTTCGTTCAGCACCGCCGCCATGTCGGCCTCGGCGGCACGGTCCTGTTGGCGCAGGCGACCGGCATGCGCCTTGCGGTAGTCCTGGTAGATATCGTAGTTCAGCGGCAATTGGGCATGGGAGCGCGGCGCTGCGGCTGCCGTCTGCTTTTCCGCCTGCCGCATGGCGGATATGTCATCTGCGGGTTCAGGCGCATCTACCGCGGCCACCTGCCGCCGGTTTTTTTTGGGATGGGCGGCCGCATGGCGCGCATGTCCGTTTTGGACGCCGGCCATTTTGCGCCGATAGAGCACCAAGCGGTCATGCACATTGAAAGCGGTTTTGAGGTCGGCCGTGAAGCGCTGGGCGTGAAAGGCCAACTGTACCTTGGGGGTGATTTTCGCCACAAAGGGATGCCCCGGCTTAAGCTTGCCGCTTTTGTAAAGCCCGGTGGCGTGCAGAATGACCTCCTGAATGTGGCCGATGATGCGGTCCAGCCGGGCGATCCGGGCATCGGCGGCCCGCACCATGGCAACTGACCCGGTCAGCACGGCCAGACAGCAGCAGGCAACCAGCGGCACCGCATATTTGCCACTCATGGGCTTTTCCTCCCTTTCACGCCGCCGGCCGGCGCGCTGCCACCGGCGGATTTTCCCCCTGCCGCTTCACTGGCCAGCCGGTACAGGTGCGCTTCAGCCCGCTGCTGATAGCGTTTATCGCGCGTTTGGCTTTTAAGTTGCATCCAGGCCAGGCGGGCATCGGTGGTCCGGCCGAGCCGTTCATAGAGCAACGCCAGGTTGTTCCATGCGGCCGCATCGTCGGGCACCTGCTTCAGATAGCGCCGGAAATGATCGATGGCGTCTTTCAGATCACCGTTTTCCGACAGGCAGGTGCCCAGCGCGAAATGCGTCTGGTAGCGCCCGGGATCCTGCTCGAGCGCTTTTTTAAAGGCCCGTACGGCTTTTTTTCTCTTGTCCAGCCGGCAGTACGCACGCCCCATGGCGTCATAGGTGTTGGGCGCCTTTTTAACCTGTCCGACCACCTGGCTGTAGTACCCCAGGGCCTGACGGTAGTCCCTGGCTTGAAAGAACAAATCGCCGAAATACTTGCGCGGCGCAGGGTTCCGGCCGTATCGCCCGATCCACCGGTCCGCCAGGCGCCGGGCCTCGGCCACGCGCCGTGCTGACAGCAGGTACTGCAGGTACAGGACCTGGGCCTTTAAAAAATCCGGCCGCAGGGCGACGGCGCGTTTGAGATCGGATTCCGCAGCGGCCGTTTTTTCCAGGTTCAGGCGCACCAGGGCGCGTTTGAAATAAAAATCCTCCGCCCGTGGCTGTCGGCCAATGGCGGTGTTGAGATAGCGCTGTGCCCGCTGCATCCATTTTCGGGACTTTTTTTTGGAAAACTCGTATTTGACCAAAAGGGCGTCGGCGGCGGCCACATAGGCCGGTGTAAAAGCCGGATCGCTGCGGATGACAGCTTCGAAGCGCGCCAGGGCCGTATCGATGCCGGGATAGCCGTCGTTTCTAAGCTGCTGCACCGCCTGGGCGTAGCGCTCGGCGCTGGTGTTGGCAAAAGCCGGTTGACCGCCCAGCAGCACGGCTGCCAGGCAAAGAACCCCTGCCCAACCCAAGACCCGGCATCTGAAAATCATCTGACACATTCCCTCTTTTTTGGAATCTGGCATCATTGGCCGATCCGAGTTTTTTCTGTGTTGGCGCTCAAGGTATTGCGGCCACCCGAATCTGGGGCGCCGGGATATAGAATCCCTCGGCCACGAAAAAAAAGGCATAGGTTTCTGTTGCCTCAATTTTCTGACCACCGAACTCCATCACGGCTTCCTGCGATGGGCCTAAATGCATGGATACCCCGTCCGATGCGGCAAGCCGGCTGCGCACGTCGCGGGCTTGGCCAAGCCTGGCAGACTTCAGCTCCAGCGTGATCGGTTTTACCGGCAAGTCCACAGCCCGGCCCCAAGATGCGTCTATCAAACTGTGAAATTTTTCCGGCAAACAACTGGTGACTTCAAGGCGAATGTTCCCATCCCCGTCCCAGTCTTCACGTCCGTGCAGTTGAAAAACACTCCAGGTAACTTCATCACGCGGATAGTCGTAAGCAACGGTCCGCCACTTCCCCCCGGGAGTTTGACGTTGCAGCGCCAGCCAGGGACGACCCGCCGAGGCCGTGTGGCCTTCAGCCGTCCCGTCCAGGAAACCGCGCCAGCAAACCGCCAGCACGCCACTATGGAAAGCTTCGCGCGGCAAGTGCAACTGGATGTGCTGATGGTCATAAAGGCATATGCTGCTGGAACTTTCACCATGCGCTTTCTCGTGGTTATGCACCCTGCCTTTCATATGCAAAAAAGAATCCACCGCATGCAATGGTGTTTTATAATAGAAAAACCGGCCATCACGGGTAACAGCCGCCTGCATTCCCCTGCCCAGCTTTACAGCCTGTAGTTTGACCAGATCGGTAAAGGAGTGCTCGCCGGCACGCTCAACCAGTTTAAGGACATAATTTCCGGTTTTGTTAACCGTCGGCTTGTGCCAAATGCGATAATAATCCCGATAGCGCTTTTGTCTGATCAACCACGCCGGAATGGATGAAATGCTCAGATGGCGCACCTGCAGCGCAGCAACGGTTTTCCGATGGTCATCCAGGGCGGCAAACAGTTCCGCGGGTCGCATGCGTGCGGTTGAATAAACGTCGTTTTCGCGGGCAAAGCCATCACCGCTCAGGACATACAGGTAAGGACAGGAACCTTTGAGCACAATGCGAATGGCCTTACCCGACGGTGCCTTCAAGCTGGCGCTGGTCATGCCGTAGTCCCAGCTCGCCACCGCAATCGTATAATTGCCGGCCGGCACAGCGGAAAAGCTGAAGGATCCGCTTCCCGAGCTCACAGTGGATCTTGACACCGGGCCGCTCAGCGTAACCGTCTGGCCGGCAATCCTTTTCTTATACCCCGCCACCGGGACCAGTTGGCCGGACACAATCTTGCACTGGCCCGGCGGCGCCGTACCCACTACCTGAACACTCATGCCCTTGCTGCCGGCCGCCTGGCCGGCATCTGCATTCCCACCGTTTCCGGAAGAAGCATCTGCACCCATATCTGACGAACCGCCTTCTGCCTGCCCGCCGGCAGCGTCACCTTCGTCTTTGGGCATGATTTTCCCCGCCACCACGTTGCCCGCGCCGGCGCCGATGGTGCCGGCGGCGGCGTCCACACCGGCCGCCACCCCGGAGGTCAGCCCCCCCACGATGGCGTCGGCCATGGCACTGCTGCGCCGGCGCCGCCCCCGGGCGGCCGACTCGGCGCTGTCGTGCTGGTTGGCGGCATTGGCGATATTTTCATCCACGCTCTGGCCCTGGGCCACAATACGCCCCATCCGGGCGGCGTCGGCGGCCCGGGCGCTTTCACTTCGCTCGACGGCCGTCGCTTCCCGGCCGGACGGCACCCAGCTGTTGGGATTTTCATAGGGAAGGCCGCTGGAAGACGCCGGCGGTTTGTAAGCGCCACCCGCGGCGGCGGCCCCGCCGGATTCCTCCTCGGCATCCCGGAGAGGGTCCCCGCCCCCCTCACCGCCGGTGGATTTCGCGCCCAGGGCCCTGAGCACATCGTCCACTTTGTCCGGGTCGCCGCTTTTAAGCGCGTCGCTGACTTTCTTCCATGCCCCGGGATCGTTTTTCTTGAGCTTGTTGTGCCACTCTTTGGCCGTCATTTCTTTGCGCGGCGCCGTTTCCGGCGCTGATTTGGTTGCCCGCTCGGTGTTGCCTTCCGGCGACGGCTTGTAGGTACCGTAATTTTCCCCGGTTTTTTCCCATTTTCCGTTGCGTTTTTCGTATTCATCGCCGTTTTTGGAGACCACGGTATCCCCGTTTGCAAATTCGCCGGCCGGAATCTTTCGGCCGGCTTCGTCGACGACGCGACCGGGCCCGTTCTTGGCGTTTTTTGCACGCTCTGCGCCGGCGCCGCGGTCCCTTTCTGGCTTCCGCGCCCGTTTGTTATTTAAACCGCTCGGCCCGTTTTCACCGGCCTTCTCCCCTTTCTCCTTGTCCGCGCCAGCACCGGCATCAGCGGATTTTTCCCTTGCTTTCTCTAACGCCCGCCGGCGTTTAAGATCGTTCAGGTTTTTCTGATTTTCCTTCAGCGTTTTGTTCTTTCCGAGCGCGTCGTCTACATTCTCTCCGGCATCTTTGGCGACTTCTTTTACTTTTTTGGCGATATTTATGCCCTGTTGAACATTTTTTTCGGCTTCATCCACTTTGTCTTTGATGGCCTCTTCAGCCACACCTGCTCCGGTTGCTGCATCCGTTGACTTTTTTACTTCCTTAACAGTCGCATCTCCTGCCCGTTTGTATTCCTTACTTAGCATTCTGACGCGGGTCTGTCCGAGTTCATTGGAAGTTTCGCGGTAGTCTACATCATCCGCCTTGAGCTGTTCATCGATCTTCAACGCGCCCGGCGGGAACTTTTTGAACTGGCCGCTTTTGTGCTCCAGGTCATACCAGAACTGGCTGGCGCCGCCATCCCCACCCGGGGCATTGGGGTCCTTTGTCACGATACCCCGTTTCGCAAGATCGTCGAACAAGTCCTTTTGCCATTCGCGTTTCTCACGTTCCGTACGAAATCGCCTGGACTTCATGACCTTCAAAATACGCTGACGCGCCGCTTCGTTCTGCCGCCGTTCTTTTTGACTCATATATTTAAGCATGGGGTCACTGGTAAAAAAGCCTTTAACTTTGTCTACCTTATCGGACACCCACGATTTGGCCTTGGTAACCCCGTCCAGCACCTTGCCGCCGATGTGCGCGAGTTTGTCCGTCCAGGTCTGTTTTTTGGCGGCGTTACCACCGGCAAAAACGGTGGCGGCCAAAAAAATCACCAACATGCTGGTGATACCCAGCGCCACCCACGGCCGGCGGCGCCCCGCAAAGGCGGTTCGCCAAAAGCCCGCTGCTTTCATGACATGCCCCTTAACGAAAACGGGTCGCGGTTCAAAGAAAAATGCGGCATCACGATGGTGCCCGCCTTGCAGCCCATCTCAGGATCCCGTCGCCACCAGTTTGGCGTCCAGCTTGGCGGCCGTCACGCCCACCACCTTGATGCGGAAGTAGCGCGGCCTGGCCAGCGTCAGCGCCTCGGCCAGCTTCTGGCAGCCGCCTTTCCAGTAGACATCGAAAACCGCCACGCCGGAGACAAAACTACGCTGGACCACATCATCCACACCGCGGATTTTCCCGCGCAACAGTTTTTTCACCGCCGCCACCTGCCAGACCTGATCCACGTTTCCCAGCATCAACTGAATTTTATGCGGTTGGCCGCTGGCCGCCAGGTTCCATTGGTTTAAAATTTTCGGCAGCATGCGCCGGGCCGCCAGGGCGGTGGCCGCCTGGATGGCCTGGGAGCCGCCGATGATGTCGTCCACGTGGATTTTGGCCGCCGTGGCGGTATCGACATCGATAATTGCGGCGGTATCCGTACGAATGGCCTTTAAACTGACGGTTGCGCGGTAGGACCGAAAGGACGTGTCCTGCACGCGGTCGGCCGAGCCCTTGGCGATGGCGCGTCCCACGATGATCACATCCGCGCCGAAGGACAGTCCCAGGGCGGCGGCCGCCCGGGGCCCGCTGGCCATGGCCTGCAGGGCCTTATCCCGGTTGACCTTGGTCTTGACCAGTTCCGCGTCGACCACTTCCGCGCCGCGCTTGAGCAGGGCGCCGGTCAGCACCCGTTCGGCATCCCCCATGCTGTAGGTGCCCATGTTCTTTTCATCGATCAGCAGCATGAAACGCGGCACAGTCGGCCTGGCATACAGACGGGGCGCGGCCAAGACCACGGCCGCGACCAGAAAAACAGCGAACAGGCAAGACAGCTTAACAACACGCATACCCATGGTGGTTTCCTCACATCGGTTTGGTGGAGCACATCTCTTCCGGCAAGCCGCCGTCATTTCGGCACCCGGAAAATGATTTCGTCGGAGGGCGGACTGGCGAGATGGTCTTTGTCCACGGCAACCACCCTGAAGGTGTCTTTTTCGCCGGGCTTGATTTTTCCACCATAGCGGTACACGACACCGGTTACCTCCCCCAGCAGCGACCAGGACAGGAAACCGTGCCTGAAGACCCGGTAGCGCAGGATATCGTTTTCCGGATTCGGCCGCCACTGCAAAACGATCTGCCGGTTTTCGTATTTTGCGGTCAGTCCCTGCGGCTTTCGGGGAAGCGGTTTGGTTCGCGAGCACACCACATGGCTGAAAGCCCCCTGAAGATCATCCTTATCCACGGCCCGCAGTTTGTAGCAGTAAGTTCGGCCGTCCTTTAAACGCGTATCACGGTACTGTGTCTGTTTTGCCGGCAGCTTGGCAATACGATCGGTGACCTTTCCGGCCGCCGGTCCCCGGAAAAGTTCGTACTTTTGGATATCGTTTTCCGGATTCGGCCGCCACTGCAAATCCACGCGCTTGACTGCCAGTTGTTCACAGGCCAGTCCGGCCACAGCCGCCGGCACCGCTTTGGTGACCGCTGTGGCCGTTTTGGAATCGACGCTGTGGACATCGACGATGTTGACGGACTGGATCTTGTAAAAATAGCGGGTGTGGTCCCTGAGTTTGCCGCGGTCGCTCCACGCGCTTTCCTTGCCCAGGTCCACATAGCGGTTTTTGCGGCGGTCCTTGACAAGGGCAACCTTGGTGAACGGACCGTCGGCGCGGGTGCTGCGAAAAATCAGATACCCCTTGATCGCTTTGCCGGTGAGCGCTGTCCAGCTCAAGGCGACTTTACGCGCCAGCCGGCTTTTGGCCGCAAGTCCCGTGACCTGCGGCGGCGCCCCCCGGGTAACGGCGGTGGCAGCCGGCGCGTCCGGACTGTGCACGCCGGCGATGTTGATCGTCTGGATTTTATAAAAATATTTCTTGTGATCAGCCAGTTTTCCGGTGTCGCTGAACGAACTGGCACCGTCGCCGCGGTCAATGTAGCGGTGGGCCCGGCGGTCTTTCAACTCTTTGATTTTTTTGTACACGCCTGATTCGGCGTCGGACCGGTAGAGGGCATAGCCGGCCACTGTTTTGCGCCGGCTGGGGGTCCATGTCAAGGTGACATGCCGGATCTGGCCGCCGGCGGCACGCAGGTCCGTAACCGGTTCCGGCGGTCCGGCGGTGACGGCGGTGACCACCGGCGAGTCTGGGCTGTGGACCCCGACCACGTTGACGGCCTGAATCTTGTAGTAGTAGGTTTTTTGGTCCGCCAAATCACCGTAATCACGATAGGAGCTGCCCTTTCCCCGGTCCACATACTGGTGGCGGCTGCGCTCGTTGAACACCTTAATCTGTTTAAAGGGGCCATGCCGGCTGTCGGCACGGTAGAGGACGTAGCCGGACACCGTCGGGCTGCGGCTGGGTGTCCAGGACAGGGCCACCATGCGGATCCGGCCGCCGTCGGCGCGCAGACCCGTGACCGGTTGCGGCGGTCCGGCGGTGGTGATGCGCAACGGTTTTTCCGCGGCGGCGTGCAGGCCCAGCGCATTGACCGCGCCGATCTTATAGTAGTAGGTTTCCGCGTCCAGCAGGTTCTTGTCTTTCAGAACAATGGTTTTTTCTCCGCTGTTCCGACGCGTGGCCACTTTTTCCCAGGGGCCGTTTTTGGTGCGGCTGCGGTAGAGGCTATAGCTTTTAAATTTCTCGCGGGGTCCGGCGTAGACTTTGATGACCGCAGAGCGGATCTTGCCCTGGTAGGATACCACCTGGGGCGGCTGCAGGTTGACGGCATAGGTATCGCCGGCCCGCACCCACTCCTGCGCCAGGCGCCGGATCATGGATTTCACCATGCGGCGGGTGAAGGCCGAGAGGCTGACGACTTTCTTGGATATGGCCGAATCGGTGATGGTCCAGATGATGGCGCCGGTTTCGGTGTCGATCAGGCGGATGTTGATGCCCACGGCCGGAAGCTCCAGCGATCCCACGGCACGCATGCCGTATTCGGGCACCGTTCCCACGATGACCCCCTCCACTCCGAGAATCTTGCCCACTTTCATGGCCATGGCGCTGTCGGTGACGCCCTTCAACCCCAGCGACTGCTCCTGAAGCACCTGCTGCATCTGGCTTCTTTCGATCAGGCGGTACTTGTAGGTCTTTAAAATCTCGGTGGCCGCCATGTCGGCGATGCTGGCGCCAACGAGTTCGACCGGCGCCCGGAAGGGCATCACCGCTACTTTGTGAAAAACCTTTTCCCTGGCCCGCGGACTGACGAATACGTCGGCACGGCTGTTTTCCGGCGCGCTGACCGACCCTTGGTCGCTGTATGTACTGTCCTCGGACATAAAATCCGAGCCTTCCGGACGGGGCCCCGCGGCACAGGCCGCCAGCAGCGCCCAGCAGAGCCAGCTTGCCAGCAGCAGCCACAGGATCCGCCGTCGATCGGCATGGCCGTCATTTCCGAGCAAAAGGTGACGTCGCGCCCCGCTTTCAACCATCTTCAATCCTCCTTTCAAAGACATTCCGAAAATGTGCAGCTCTTTACTGTGCCAGTTCCGCCAGTTCTCCGTCGACGGTGATGCATTCCATACGGTGCGGTGACGCATCCTCGTCTTTGCGCGGCGGCAGAAAGACGGTTTTTTCCCGGATGCGGACATTGATCAAAAGATCCCCCTTCATCCCCTGATCGTGCCCGCTTTCAATGGCGGCATCCATCGCCCGCTGGACGCGATCGTCCCGCGGCCCCTTGATGTAGGCCAGGGTATGCGGATCGACCTCGATGCAGCTCTGGCCCTTGACACGGTAGCGGATGGTGTCCAGCGACTTGTATCTCAAATGAGAGACGTTCTGCGTCGAGGCCACCGTGAAAAGTCCCAGTTGACGATCGATCAGCGGCGGCGACGGACTTGCGCAGGCATACAGCAGCAACCCCATCCAAACAATTGCCAGCATCTTCACCGTGTTGGCCATTTTCATCGTCTTCCCCCTTGCCTTACGGTTACGGTGATCCACGGGAATGGCCGGTGTTGCCAATACTCTTGCCGGTCTTAAAAAGGAATCTGCAACAAGTTATCTATCGGCCCGGATCACCAGGACTTGAGCACGTCGGTCACTTTGTCAAACTGTTTAAAAGAGTTGTATATGTGCGGCGACAGCCGCATGCGGCCCAGGCGCTCGGCCGCCACGATGCCGGCAGCCGAAAAGCGTTGCAGCAGATCTGCAGCGGCCATACCCGGCTTTTCGAAAACACAGATGGCCGAGCGCTGGCCGGCGAAACCGTCGGACAGCAGACGGCAGCCGGCCCGGCGCAGTTCGTCGCACAGAACCGAATTCAATTCCATCAGCCGCCGCCGTACTTTTTCAAACCCGATCTGCTGCAAGAATTCCAGCGACGCCAGAAAGTACACCCAGTCGTTGAAATTGGCCGTGGACAGGATGAAGCGGTCGGCCGTGGGTTTGAGCTGCTTTTTATAGGGCAGGTAGGCCTGATCGTCGATGACGGATTCGGTGCCCACGAAAACCGGTGTCAGGTTATCGAGCTTTTCTTTGGCCACGTAGAGCACTCCCAGACCCAGAGGCCCCATGAGCCATTTCCAGGCCGGAAAGGCCATGTACGAAATATTGGCCGCCCGCACGTCCAAGGCCTGCATGCCGACCCCCTGGGCGCCGTCGACCACCAGTTCGATCCCCTTTGCGCGGCAGAAAGCGCCCAGCGCCTCCAGCGGCAAGGGCATACCGGTGCACCAGTGCACGGCCGACAGGGCCGCCACACGGGTTCTGGCAGTGGCCAGGCCCTTGAAATTTTCCAGAAACTTCCCCGGGGTTTCGGACATGGGTGCCGTACGGATGCGCACCCCCTTTTCTTGCCAGTGCCACCAGGGGTACACATTGCTGGGGTATTCATTTTCCATAAGGATGATTTCATCGCCGGGTTTAAGCGCCAGGCCGTGGGAGATGAAGTTCATCCCCTCGGCCGTGTTGTGGATCAGGCAGAGCTCGTCCGCCCCGCAGTGCAGCAAAGACGCCAGGATCGCCTTGATGCGCCGGCGCACATCGCCGTACCGGGCGCGCTCGCTGAGCACCCCTTTTTCGGCGTATCCCGCGAGAAAACGGGTCACGGCCTCGACGATATGCGTTCCCGCCGGGGTCGTGCCGCAGTTGTTCAGCCAGATCAGGTGCCGGTTGACCGGATAATTGTCATAGACCTTCTGCCAGATCACGACGCAACTCCTTTTTGCAGTTTGGCGTTTAACCCTCGGCCGGTTTCTGATATTATAAATGGGACAGATTCGTAAAAAGCACGGCCTTTTTACGAAACCATCACCCGCGATTCCAGACTCTCTTTATCGACCGCCCCGGCGGAGGCCACAGATCATGCGTTCCAGGCGTTACGGCATATTCAGAATGCACGCCATCATTTTTTTGGCAGCGGCGTTTGGCCTGCAGCCGAGCCGGGCACATGCAGGTCCCCCGCAAATCCTGACCGTCGCGAATTTTTCAGCCGCCCGTGCCGGCGGGCCGCTGCCGAATGGCTGGCAGCCGCTGGTCTTTCCGAAAATCAAACGCCACACCCGCTACACGCTGGTCAAAGACGGCAATACGACGGTAATCCGGGCCGTCAGCCGGCGGTCGGCTTCCGCGCTGATCCGTATCGTCCGCATCGATCCCGGGGTTTACCCGATTCTCAACTGGCGCTGGAAAATAGCACGCGTCAATGTCAAAGGCGACGTTCACCGCAGAGGCGGCGACGACTACGCCGCCCGTATCTTTATTTTTTTCTCCGATCCGGATTCAAAAACCGGCATCCTGAAAGAAGCCGGCTCACGTGTTACGGGCCTGACGCACGCTAAGACGCTTTCCGGAAAATGCCTGAACTACATCTGGGCCAACAAAACCCCGGCGGGCACCGTGGTCGTCAGCCCGTACTCCGGCCGTTTCATGATGATTGCCGTGGAAAGCGGAAATCAGCAGGCCGGCAGATGGGTTGAAGAGCACCGCAATCTGTTCGAGGACTTCGAAAGGGCCTTTGGCACGCCGCCGCCGCCGGTGGCGGCTGTCGCCATCATGACCGATACGGACGACACCGGTCAATCGGCGGTCGGCTATTTCGGCGACATTGCCTTCTCACGCCGATAGGCTTCGCGCCACAGCCAGGTCGCAGGTTTTCGGTGTTGATGCACCGGCCGCGCCCGCGGTGCGGCGGGTGCATGGGTGTTTTACGACAGGAAGCTGTTTTGCATGCCAGCTCCGGCGCCGCAGCCGGAGCAAAATGCCGCGCTTTCTACTGCTTGACGCGCTCCACATACTGGCCGGTACGCGTGTCGATGCGGATGACCTCGCCCTCCTCGACAAAGGGCGGCACCTGTAAGACGTAACCGGTTTCCAGCGTGGCCGGTTTGGTGTCTCCCGAAGCCGTGTCCCCCTTGACCCAGGGATCGGCCTTGACCACCTTCAGGTCGATGAAATACGGCAAGGTGATGCCGATGGGCTTTCCCTGAAAGAGCAGCACCGCGCAGCGCGTGTTTTCCTTCAGGAAACTGGTGGCCTCGCCGACCTGCTCGGCAGACAAAAACTCCTGTTCATAGGTCGTCGTGTTCATGAAGCAGTAGCTGCTGCCATCGGCATACAGATACTCCATCTCTTCTTCCACCAGGTCGGCTTCGTTGAACTTTTCGCCGGAGCGGAAGGTCTTGTCAAACTGGGCACCGGTGACCATGTTTTTCAGGCGGCACTTGTAGAGCGCCTGCCCTTTGCCGGGCTTGACAAACTCAAACTGCACGATCACATACGGCTCACCGTCGATCTCTATTTTCAATCCTTTGCGTAAGTCTCCGCTTTCATACATAAATACTGTTCCTTCCGTGGACGGACACGCTCAATGTCCAGATCCGCACCTTCCAGCACCGCGCGCGGTAAGCTGCTCCTCGGCATAGCGGGTTTCTGAAACCAGTTGCGCCACGCGGCGCAGGTCCTTCTTGAAGCGTATGCTGCACCCCTTTTCATCGTGCAAATTGGTCTGCGTGCAGCTGTCCACCCCCCAGGGTTGGACGGCCATGACCGCATCGTAGACGTTGTGCGGGCCGATCCCGCCGGCCAGGATCACCGGCACGCTGCTCGCGGCAACCAGGCGGCGGGCCATTTGCCAGTCACAGATCGTACCGGTAATGCCGATGAAGCCATCTACCGGCTGTTTGTTTTCGGGGCCATCCTTGTCACAAAGAAGGGTATCGGTCAAGAAGTAGTCACTGGCGGCTTCGAAACGCCGCGCCAGCGCAAGCGTTGGGCAGCATGCGGCTTGGCCCGGTGGCGCCACCGGAATGGAGCGCATCACCCTGATGGCAGGAAATTCGCGCCTGACCAGCCGCTGCAGCGCCACCAGCTCTTGGAGCCGTTCCTCCGACCGGCCGTTGAGGGGCAGCGCATCGCAGAAGTGCACCACAGCCGGCTGGTAATACGCCAGGGCCTCCAGCACGGCCTGCGGCCGGCTGAAAAGCGGGATCAGGCTGCTCACGGCTCCGGCATCTCGCACGCAGTCAATGGTGGCCTTGAGCTGTGGATTTTTCCGGTCCTGTGACGGGAGCAGCACGCTGCCGATGTGGTCCACGCCCAGGTCCATCAAGGCCTGCGCCTCCTGCTGTGTCTGGATTTCATAGATCTGTATGATCATGGCGGTTTCCGGCGGCCCCCGTGCGGTCGAAAAAGCGAACCTAAAAATTTAGCGTTGACATTTGCGGCCGTGTTTACCATATTCATTCATCTTTCGCAAATCGTTTCGCCAAGTTGCGCGAACTTCGACCGCCACGTTGCCAGGCCGGGGGAAGACCCATGATTCTGATCATCGATTTTGGTTCACAATACAATCAGCTCATCGCCCGGCGCGTACGCGCATGCCGCGTTTACTGCCAGATCGAACCGCCGTCGGTCAATCTGGATCAGATTGTCGCCATGCAGCCGGAAGGCATCATCCTCTCCGGCGGTCCGGCCAGCATCTATGATGACGGGAGTGCCAAGGTCGACCCGGCGATCTTTTCACTGGGCGTGCCGGTACTGGGCATCTGTTACGGCATGCAGTTCATGGTGCATGCCATGGGTGGACGGGTGGTCAGGGCCAGCCGGAGGGAGTACGGCTTTGCGCAACTGACGGTCAAACGCCGCCGCGGCCTGTTTGCCGATGTAGACAAGCACACCACGGTCTGGATGAGCCACGGCGACGTAATCGACCGCCTTCCGCCGGACTTTGCCGTGACGGCTGTAACTCCCAACACACCGGTGGCCGCCATGTCCTGCAGCCGCCGGAAACTCTTCGGTCTGCAGTTTCACCCGGAAGTCCACCACACGCCCCAGGGCATGAAAATGCTGCGGCGCTTCCTGTTCGACGTGTGCGGCTGCAAACGGTCCTGGACCATGAAGTCTTTTGCACGCGATACGGTTTCCGAAATCCGCCACACCGTGGGCGGCAAAAAGGTCATTCTGGGATTGAGCGGCGGCGTGGATTCCTCGGTTACGGCGCTTTTGATCCACCGCGCCATCGGAAAGCAGCTGACCTGCATCTTTGTCGACAACGGCCTGCTGCGTCTGGACGAAGCCGCCAAACTGCGCGAACGGTTGACCCGTCACCTGGATATCCGCATCCGTTTCGTGCGGGCACAGGGCCGCTTCCTGAAAGCTTTGAAAGGCGTTTCCGATCCCGAGAAAAAGCGCAAAATCATCGGGCACGTTTTCATGCAGGTTTTCGAAGCCGAAGCCGGGAAAATCAAGGATGCGGAATTTCTGGCCCAGGGCACCCTCTACCCGGATGTCATCGAATCGGTATCGGCGTTCGGAGGCCCCACGGCGATGATCAAGTCCCACCACAACGTCGGCGGTCTGCCCAAGCGCATGAAGCTCAAACTCATCGAACCGTTGCGCTACCTGTTCAAGGACGAAGTCCGCAAACTGGGCGCCGCCATCGGCCTGCCGGACGAACTGGTCTGGCGCCAGCCGTTCCCGGGTCCGGGGCTGGCGATCCGGATCATCGGTGAAATCACCCGCCGGCGCCTGGCGGTACTGCGGCAGGTAGACGATCTACTGCTCGACGGGATCCGTAAAGCCGGCTATTACAGAAAGCTCTGGCAGTCCTTTGCCGTTCTGCTGCCACTTAAAAGTGTGGGGGTGATGGGTGACCAGCGCACCTATGAAAACATCGTCGCCATCCGCGCGGTGACCAGCAAGGATGCCATGACCGCCGACTGGGCACGCCTGCCGCACAAGCTGCTGGCGCACCTGTCCAACCGGATCATCAACGAAGTGCGGGGTGTCAACCGGGTCGTCTACGACATCAGCTCTAAGCCCCCCGGCACTATCGAGTGGGAATAGCAGCCTATGAGCGACCATCCGCCACGCCCGCGCGAATTCAGGCTGGGCCCTGAACCGCCTCCCGAAGAGGAAGAAATCCTCCTGCAGGAGGAAAGCGTCTTGAAGCCGGACATCGGCCGCGCGGATATCCGGCGCCTGAACCGGCGCGTGAACGTCTTCACCCTGCTTTTGCCCCTATTGCTCATCGTAATCGTGCTGCTGGGATACCTGGATATCAAGCGCAGGGTCAGCCAGACCCAGGACAGCGGTTCGGCGGAAGTTTTAAACTTGTCCAAAGACCTGGAATCGAGCTTCTCTTCCCTGTCGGTCAAGCAGGCCGAACTGGCCGAAGCACTGGACAAACAGAAATCCGCCAGCCGCAAGGCGCGTGCCGCCCTGGCTGCCGGAATCGGAAAGACCCGCAAATCCTTAAAGCAACTGTCGGCGGTCGTCGCCGGCCAGAAGAAGCGCCTGGCCGAACTCGAAAAGATGAAAAAAGAATTGCGCGGCGTTGCACGAAAACTGGACCAGCTGGACAGCGCCCTGAAAGGCCTTCAAAAAACCGCTTTCGACCGCCTGGCGGCCGTCGAAAAACGCCTCGGCCATATACAGCAGCAGACGGCCGGCCTGGCCGCGGCGGCCAAGAAGGCCTCTGGGGATGCCTCTGCCGTCCGCCAGACCAATGCCAAAGTGCGTCGGAATATTGAAGCCCTGCAGGCAGGCCTCAAACGCCTGGCGGACGCCAAGCTGGACCGCAAAATGCTGCGCACCGAAATGCAGGTTGAAGCTTTGCGGAGCCGAAAGGAATTGAGCGCCGTGGCAGCCCGGCTCGAGGAGAAGATATCAGCCTTGCAGCGGCAGATATCCCTGCTGTCCACTTTCGGTCCGCCCGCCGGAGCTGCACCCCGCACGCAAAAAGGCAGGACATCCAGCCAGCCCAAAAAATTTCTGGAACAGGACATCAAGCAGTAGATGCCCTAGCTCGGATGCCTGCGCAGCGCGCAAAACAGCGGCCTATAACTTGAACATCGGACGGCCGGCTGCGAATTTAAAGCGGCGCTTTGCTTTTAAACCGCGTGCACACTGAGGCCCCATGTCACTGCGAAGCACCCCCATCGCCAACGGGTTTTACCGGCTTCTGAACAGGCTGCTGCCCTTTTTACAGCGCCACGTCAAGTCGCCCAACCAGTTGACCATGCTGGGCGTCGTCATTGCCGCCTGTGCACCGCTGGCGTTTTACTTCTCACCCCTGGCGGGCATGATTTTCATCGGGCTTTCCGGTCTGGCCGATACCACGGATGGGCTGCTGGCCAAGAGCGCCGGCAAGCAGAGCGCCTACGGGGCTTTCTTCGATTCCACACTGGACCGGTTCTCCGATTTTTTCTACCTGCTCGGCTTCTGGGTACGTTTCTGGCGGCGGGATGCTGCCGCCTCATCCGCGATCCTGGTGCTTTGCGCCCTCCTGTTTACCTTCCTGATCAGCTACTCCAAGGCACGCGCCGAAAGCCTGGGTCAAGTCCTTGCTATCGGCCTGATGGAGCGCGGCTTCCGCACACTCTACCTGATTGTGTGGGCGCTTTTGCTGGCGCTGTTTCCCGATGCACAGGATTACCTGTTGTGGACCGGCCTGGTTCTGTTCTGCGTGCTGACACTGGCCACGGCAATCCAGCGTATTTTGTACGTACGCGCCAGGCTGCTGCCCAAATAGCCCTTCCGGTACGCATGGCCGTCTCGCGTAAGCGGCCTTTTTTTGCCCAAAAGCCATTGAGGCTCAAACCGCCTCTGCGGGTTCACAGGATTCGGAGATTTCGAGCAGTATCGTAGGCGTCAGGCGCGGCATTTCTTCCCTGAGCCTGGAGATCGTGCGGTAGATGGCGCGAAAAGAGATAAAGCGGCAGGCAATCGCCGGCGGCAGCGGCAGCGGCGCAAAAGCCGCACGGTTGATCTGGCGGATGACGTCCGGTCTACGTCCGTCTGGCGCCACCAGGTAGAAAGGAATGCACGTGTCGGGCTGCAGCACCAGAAAGTCGGCGATGTCCTGCAGCGCCGCCAGGACAGTGCCATTGCCCTCGATGGCAAACGCCGCCTGCGCCTGCCGGTTCTCCAGCCACAGCACATCCATGTTTTCAAGAACGCGGCGCGCCATGCCGGGCACCGCAAGCTGCAGGCCGGACCGCACTCCCGGCCACATGCCCAGCGGCCGGCCGCCGACTTTGCACTGCCGGTTCCGGGCGGGTATCCAGGTATCGAAACCCAATGCACGCCCGAGTTTCAGGAAAAACGCCTGGACAAGGCGCTGCCGGCCCTCAACAGGACCGGGATCGCCGGCAGCGGTAAAGGGCACTGCAGCGACGCAAGCACCGCCCGCATGCACTGTGGTCACCAAGCGGCCGGCCGCGTCGCAGGCCTGCGGGCGCGCTGAAAGGGCACCACCTCCCAGCGGGCGTTTCACCGGATGTTGGCGGACCTTCAGCAGTGCGGCAACGACCTTTTCCCCGTCTCGTGCCGCCCAGGGAATAAAGGCGCGCCAGAAGCATTCCATCCAGCCGTGGGGATGTCCCGACGCATGGAAACAGCCCAGGCGGCTTTTCAGCTCAACGGCCGGCAGACCGGTTTCGGCCGTCAGCTGGATCAGGGGTTTGAGGGTCAGGCGGCAACGGCCGGACTGCAGATCGGCTAAGCGGTCATCGCGCTTGACGTCGAGTACGTTCAACACTCCGACGAAGCGCGCGATCCCCATCAGGCCGCAGAGCAGGTAGTCTCCCGGCCGCACGTCAGCACTTCTGCGGGCGGATTGTCCGCCAAACACCAGGCTATGCCCGCCGGCATCGAAAAATGCCTGCCAGCCTTCACCGGAAAAAGGCACAAACCAGTACTTTCGCTCGGACATGAGAAATCCCCTGCACCAATGCTTCAGGCGGCTGCACGACGGGCGCTGTGGATTTCTTGTAACACAAAGGTGCTCCGGCCTCAAGCGCGGCCTGAATTCTTGACTTGGCGTTAAGCATGGGCGTAGATTGCAAATTAACGGTGCTTACCGCGCATCGCGCCGACCCCAAACCCAATCATGCGAGGACCGACGTCACATGCATCCAGCAATGCTGCAGGAACTGCTTGAATCCGTTGCTTCCGGCCAAACACCCGTCGGCGATGCCCTTGCCCGGCTTCAGAATCTGTACGTGGAAGATATCGAGTACGCCCATATCGACCATCACCGCAGCCTGCGCAAGGGATTTCCGGAGGTGATTTTCGGCCAGTCAAAAAATGCCGCCCAGATCGCGGGCATCATGGACAAAATGGTGCGCCATGAGGAGGTCGTACTGGTTACGCGCATCGATGCAGACAAAGGCGCCCGCCTGCAGAAGCAGTTCCCGCAGGCGGTCTATCACGAAACGGCCCGCATGCTGGTCTGGCAAAAGGGCAAACCGCCCGTCACCGGCCGGGGAACCGTCCTGGTTCTGTCCGCCGGAACCTCGGACATTCCGGTGGCCGAGGAGGCGCTGATCACCTGTCGTGTCATGGGAAACCGGACCGAAGGCATATTCGATGTGGGCGTTTCCGGAATTCACCGCCTTTTGAAGTACCGCCGGCGCATTCACCAGGCGGCGGTCATCGTGGTCGTCGCCGGCATGGAAGGGGCCCTGCCCAGCGTGGTGGCCGGCATGGTCGGCTGTCCGGTCATCGCGGTTCCCACCAGTGTCGGGTATGGTGCCAGCCTGGGCGGCCTGGCCGCGCTTTTCGCCATGCTCAACAGCTGCAGCTCCAACGTGGCGGTGGTCAATATCGACAACGGCTTCGGTGCCGGCTACATGGCGGCGGTGATCAACCGCGCCTAGTGCCGGCCAAAGGGCGGCCGGTGGCCTCAGAGCTTCAAAGCCACGGAAACTGTTCCCTGCGGGCTGGCCTGCGCCGCTTAACGCCAGCCGCCCATCAGGTGCAGATGCAGGTGGAAGATGACCTGACCCCCGCCGCGCTCGACGTTGAACAGCAGTTTGTAGCCGGATCGCTTCACGCCGGTCCGCGCCGCCATGCGCTGCGCCACCCGGATCATTTCAGCGACCAGCGGCATATCGCCGCCGTCGATGTCGTTGACGCTGCGAACATGTTTGCGCGGAACGATCAACAGGTGCACCGGCGCATGCGGGTGGATGTCGTCAAACACCACAATCTCCGGCGTCTCATAGATAAATTCGGTATCGCTGCGGCCATTGGCGATACGGCAAAAGAGGCAGTTGTCCGTCATTTCCGACCCACCACCTTGTCGGGTAAATACCAGCTGGCCCTTTCGGGCGGCTGCTGTGCCGCATGCGCCAGCAGCTCCAGAAAACGGTCGCGCGGGATTTCGCGGGCACCCAGGCCCAGCATGTGCTGCGTGGTCACCTGGCAGTCGATGAGCGTTACCCGGTGCTGCACCAGAAACGCCACCAGGCTTACAAAAGCGACCTTGGAAGCATTGCTCACGCGTGTGAACATGGACTCTCCGAAGAAACAGCCGCCCAACTGGACTCCGTACAGTCCGCCGGCCAGCCCACCGTCAAGCCAGGCCTCCACGGAATGCGCGTAACCCATCTGCGCAAGCCTGCAGTAAGCGTCGATCATGCGGGTATCGATCCACGTACCCTGCCCTTCTGCCAACCGCGTCTCGGCGCAGGCCCGTATGACGGCTTCGAAGGCACGGTCCGCGGTAATGCGGAATTTTGCCTGTCTGATCAGGCGGCGCAACCTTCTGGAAACGTGCAGTTCGTCCGGGAAAAGCACCAGACGCGGATCGGGGGACCACCAGAGAATGGGTTCGTCCTGCAAAAACCAGGGGAAAATCCCCATACGGTAGGCCAGCAACAAGCGCTGCGGGCTCAAGTCGCCGCCCACGGCCAGCAGACCGTCTGCCCGGGCCAGCCGCGCCGGCGGAAAAGCCAGCCGTTCGGAGAGCTGAAAAACCGGCATGGCGTCAGGGGGCTAACTGCAGTGAAACGTCAAACGGTCCTTATCGACGTCCACCATCACGTCCCCTCCCTTTTCCAGCGATCCGAACAAAATGCGGTCCGAAAGCTCATTCTTGATTTCGTTCTGGATCAAACGCGCCAGTGGCCGGGCGCCGTAGCGCGGGTCGTGGCCCTTTTGGGCAAGATAGCTGCGCGCGGCATCGGTCAGGCGGACGTGCACTTTGCGGGCCACGAGCTGATCGTTGAGTTCGGCGATGAACTTGTCGACGATCTTTTTCATGGTCCCCACGTCCAGCGAATTGAAGGTGATGATATCGTCTAGCCGGTTGCGGAATTCGGGGCTGAAGAATTTCTCTACCGCACGGCGGCTTTTGCTCTTGTCGTTATAGCCGGCGTCGCCGAAGCCGATGCTGTGCGTGGCCATTTCACGCGAACCGGCGTTGGACGTCATCATGATGATCACGTTGCGGAAGTCGGCCTGCTTGCCGTTGTTGTCGGTCAGCGTGGCATGGTCGAAAACCTGGAGCAGGATGTTGAACAGGTCGGGATGCGCCTTTTCGATTTCATCGAGCAGCAGCACGCTGTGGGGGTGTTTGCGGATGCCGTCGGTGAGCAGGCCGGCCTGCTCGAAACCGATATAGCCCGGCGGGGCACCGATGAGCCGCGCCACGGTATGTTTTTCCATGTACTCGCTCATGTCGAAGCGCAGGAAATGAATTCCCAGCACGCGCGCCACCTGTCTTGCCACCTCGGTTTTGCCCACACCGGTGGGCCCGGTGAACAGGAAACCGCCCACCGGCTTGTCCGGCGTCCCCATGCCGGCCCGTGAACGCTTGATTGCCGTGGCCAGTGATGCAATGGCGGCATCCTGCCCGAAAACGACTTTCCGGATGTCGTCCTCCAAATGCTCGAGTTTGAACCTGTCCGAGGTCGAAACGCTCACTGTGGGAATGCGGGCCATCTTGGCGACGATTTTTTCGATGTCCGACGGGTTGATTTTCCGGCGCCGCGGGGAACCCGATATGCGGATAAAGGCTCCGGCCTCGTCAATGACATCGATGGCCTTGTCCGGCAGGTAGCGGTCGTTTAAATACTTGGCCGACAGCTCCACCGCTGTTTTCAGGGCCGTATCGGCGTAACGGATTCCATGGTGCTCTTCGTAGCGCGACTTCAAGCCCTTTAGTATCTTGACGGTTTCGCCGACGGTGGGCTCGGGGATTTCAATCTTTTCAAAACGGCGCGACAGTGCACGGTCTTTCTCGAAGTGATTCCGGTATTCTTCATAGGTGGTGGAGCCGATACAGCGGATATCGCCGGACGCCAGTGCCGGTTTGAGAATGTTGGAGGCATCCATGGAGCCGCTGCTGGTGGCTCCGGCACCCACGATGGTGTGGATTTCGTCAATGAACAAAATGGCGTTGCGCTTGTTTTTCAGGGACGCGATCACCCCTTTGAGGCGCTGTTCGAAGTCGCCGCGAAACTTGGTGCCGGCCAGCAGCGAACCGATATCCAGCGCATAGATACGGAAATCCCTGAGCAGTTCAGGCACCTTTCCCTCGTTGATCTGGTTGGCCAGTCCTTCGGCCATGGCGGTCTTGCCCACGCCCGGCTCCCCGACATACACGGGGTTGTTCTTGCGCCGGCGGCAGAGCACCTGAACGGTACGTTCCAGCTCGAGTTTCCGGCCGATCAGCGGATCCAGTCTACCCTCCGCCGCCAAAGCCACGAGATCGGTGGCAAAGGTTTCCAGCGGATCCGGGGACTTCTTTTTCTCCGGCTGCGGTGCCGTTTTCCTGCGCACGTCGTCCATGCGCCGGGGATAGTCATCTTTGACCAGGTGGTGCGAGATGTAGTTGAGCACATCCAGCCGCGTGATGCCCTCAGAGGTCAGGAAGTACTCGGCGTGCGAGTTTTTTTCCTGAAAGATGGACGCCAGGATATCCCCGACGGCGACTTCCGGCTTTTCGGCGCTGCGGGCATGGTTAACGGCCCGCTGGATGACGCGTTGGAACCCGAGGGTCTGTTGAATGACGTAATCGTCATCTTCGGGGATGCTCTCCATGCGCTCGTTGAAAAACTCCTCCAGACGGCGCTTCAGGCTCTCGATACTGCCGCCGCAGTTCTCGATGATCTGGACACCGGTGCGGTCGTGCAGAATCGCGAAAAGCACGTGCTCGATACTCACATACTCGTGTCGCCGCTTTTTGGCTTCTCGAACGGCGAAGCCCAGCGTCTCGCTCAATTCTTTGTTGATCATTTTTTATTCCTGCTCCATGGTACACTTCAGGGGGTATCCTCTTTCACGGGCCAGGGCGTGCACGGTTTCCACTTTGGTCTCTGCGACCTCGTATGGATACAGGCCGCACACGCCGATCCCCCTGTGGTGGACACTCAGCATGATCCGCGTGGCCTCGGCCACAGATTTGTTGAACACCGTCATCAGGACCTGCACCACGAATTCCATGGTGGTATAGTCGTCGTTCAACAGCAGCACCCGGTACAGAGGCGGTTCGGTGGTTTCATCCTGCGCCTCGCTTTCCAGGTCCTCCTTGACGGCAGGGTCTGTATCCGGCATGGGTTTTTCCTCACAGACAGAAATCACCGCGCGTATCCCCGGTGGGTCAATTCAATTATAATCATCGCCGGGGCATCTTGTAAAGAGCTCCTGGTCTAAATTGCGCGACAGGCTCAGCGGCCGCAGCATTTTTTGAACTTCCTGCCGCTGCCGCAGGGGCACGGGTCGTTGCGCCCGACCTTCTTGCTTTTGCGCCGCACGGGGCTTTTTTTCTGTTCCTCCTCCGAACCGCTGGAGAACGTGAGATTCTGCTGCTTGGGGCGCTGAATTTCCCGGATTTTTTCGGGTTCGGCGATCTGAATTCTGAACAGGATGCCTAAGGTCTGCTCCTTGATGCGCGAGATCATGCCCTGGAACATCTCGAAGCCTTCCTTCTTGTAGACGATCAGCGGATCCTGCTGGGCATATCCGCGCAGGCCGATGCCCTCCTTGAGGTGGTCCATGCTGAGCAGATGATCCTTCCAGAGGCTGTCCACCGTCTGCAGCATCACCATCCGCTCCAGTTCCCGGAAATCGGCTTCACCCACCAGGGCTTCTTTCTGCTCGTACAAGGCGTGGGCCGCATCGTAGATCATCTCGGCCAGGCCTTCACGGGTCAGGCCGTCCAGGGTCTGCGCATCGATAGCCCCGAGGCGGAAGTTGAACTGTTCGAAGACCGCATCGCTGATGGCCTTCATATCCCATTCCTCGGCCGGCACCCGTTCGTCAGTATATTCGGCGGCAATTTCCTCGGCCTTTTCGCGGATCATGTCCTCGATGGCCTCCTTCAGTGAGGCACCGCTCAAGGCTTCCCGCCGCTGGCGGTAGATGACCTCCCGCTGCTGGTTCATGACATCGTCATACTCCAGCAGTTGCTTGCGGATTTCGAAGTTGTGGCCTTCAACTTTGCGCTGGGCATTTTCAATGGCCTTGCTGATCAGGTTGTGCTCGATGGGCTCGCCCTCTCGCATGCCCAGTTTTTCCATGATACCGGTAATACGCTCGCCACCGAAAATTCTGAGCAGGTCATCCTCCAGCGCCAGGTAAAAACGCGAAGAGCCGGGGTCGCCCTGCCGGCCGGAGCGTCCCCGCAGCTGGTTGTCGATGCGCCGGCTCTCGTGGCGTTCGGTCCCCAGAATGTGCAATCCCCCCAGTTCGGCGACGCCTTCTCCCAACACGATATCCGTTCCGCGGCCGGCCATGTTGGTCGAAATCGTCACCGCGCCCTTCTGGCCCGCATTGGCGATGATTTCGGCCTCCTTGCTGTGATTTTTGGCATTTAAGACCGTATGCGGGATACCCCGCTTTTTTAGTTTCTTGCTCAGGTCTTCGGAAACATCGATGGAAATCGTACCCACCAGCACCGGCTGTCCCCTGCGGTGGCAGGCGATGATCTCATCCATGGCGGCCTCGAATTTTTCGCGCCGGGTTTTATAGATGACATCCGGGCGGTCTTCGCGGATCATGGGCTGGTTGGTGGGGATGACGCATACGTCCAGGTCGTAAATCTTCTTGAACTCGGCCGCCTCTGTGTCGGCGGTGCCCGTCATGCCGGACAGTTTGTTGTACATGCGAAAGTAGTTCTGGAAGGTAATGGAGGCCAGGGTCTGGTTTTCGTTCTCGATTTTAACGTTTTCCTTGGCTTCCAGGGCCTGGTGGAGCCCCTCGCTGTACCGCCGCCCGGGCATCAGGCGGCCGGTGAACTCATCGACGATGACCACCTCGCCGTGCTTGACGATGTAATCCACATCACGCTTGAACAGCACGTGGGCCTTCAGCGCCTGGTTGACGTGGTGCAGCAGGTCGATATGCTTGGGGTCGTAGAGATTTTCGACCTTGAGAATCTTCTCGGCCTTGGCCACGCCGGCCTCGGTGAGCACCACGGTACGTGTTTTTTCGTCCTTGGTGTAGTCCTCTTCGGCCTTCAGGCGCGGGATGATGCTGTTGACCTGATAGTACAGGCTGGTGGACTGCTCGGCGGGTCCCGAAATGATCAGCGGGGTCCGGGCTTCGTCGATGAGGATGGAGTCCACTTCGTCGACAATGGCGTAGTTAAGTTCACGCTGCACCAGCGACTCGGCGTCAAATTTCATGTTGTCGCGCAGGTAATCGAAGCCGAACTCGTTGTTGGTGCCGTACGTGATGTCGGCGCCGTAAGCCGCCTTGCGCTCCTCGTCATCGAGCCCGTGGACGATACAGTCCGTTGACAGTCCAAGAAAGCGGTAAATGTTGCCCATCCATTCGGTGTCGCGCTTGGCCAGGTAGTCGTTCACCGTCACGATGTGCACGCCCTTACCGGAAATCGCGTTCAAATAAGCCGGCAGGGTGGCCGCCAGGGTCTTGCCCTCACCGGTCTTCATCTCCGCGATTTTGCCCTGGTGCAGCACCATGCCGCCGACCAGCTGCACGTCGAAATGCCGCATCTTGAGGGTCCGCACCGACGCTTCGCGCACAACAGCAAAGGCCTCGGGCAGCAGATCATCCAAGCTCTCGCCGTTGGCGTGCCGTTGCCTGAATTCGGCGGTCATGGCCGCAAGCTCATCATCGCCCTTTTTCTGCATGCGGCTTTCCAGGGCGTTTATTGCTTCAACCATTGGTTGAAGTCTTTTTAATTCTCTTTCGTTTTTACTTCCAAAAACTTTAGTCAAAAATCCGGAAAACATTACGGCCCGCGCTCCTTTTCAAAAAAGATCCGGCTGCCTCCCGTGACGTTTGAAAAACGAGACAAACGCGGGCACCCGGCCGAAGCCGGGCCGTTTTGCGGGCAGCCAGTGGCCGGACTCCAGACCGGCACAACAGATAATATCGGCCATTTGGCCGCATTAAACCAGAAAAATCCGCTGAAAACAAGGCTTGTTGATGGAAAATGTAACCATCCGCACGCGTGGAGGCAAGCGTTTTACGTGCAGGGACCGTAAAAGGTGTTCAGTTGAGGATGAACTTCGAAGGGTCCATCGCCATGCCGTTGACACGCACCTCATAGTGCAGATGCGGTCCGGTGCTGCGTCCGGTGCTCCCCATGCGGGCGATGATGTCGCCCTTCTTAACCCGCTGACCAATTTTTTTCAAGATCTTGCTGCAATGGGCATAGCGAGTCGTCAGGCCCCGGCCGTGATCGAGGATGATGGTGCGGCCAAAACTGCTTTTGCGACCCACAAAAATCACCACGCCATCGGCGGCGGCCATGATGGGCGTACCGGCGGGAGCCCCGATATCGATTCCCTTGTGAATCTCACGGCGCCCGCCGAAAGGTGATTTGCGGTATCCGAAACGCGAGGTAATACGGCCATGGGCCGGGCAGATCGAAGGCGTGCAGTCAAAGAGTTTTTTCTGACTGTTTAAATAGCCGAGCAGGGTTGCGAGACTGGCTCTCTGGCTTTCGGAAGTCGAGGTCAGGAGCCGGACCTGTCCGCGAATCCGGGCGATCATGTCCCGCTCATCGCGCGATTTCTGTTTCCACGGCGCAATATCTTCGGGCATGGCGCCGCCGATTCCGAAAGCCCCGCCGGATGCGCTTTCCCCCTTGGTCCCGTGTCCCTCACGCGCGATCCGGCGGATCTGTTCTTCCAGATCGCCCAGCGCCAGAATTCTGCTTTTCAAATCCAGCACACCGGCCTCGAGATCTTCGATCTTCTGCTGTCGGTCGGCCAGCATGCCGGCCTGGGATGCAACCTTCTGCTCCAGGCGGCGGGCATAGCCCCTGCTCTTTTGCAAATGCAGGTAGTCGTAAATCATCACGCCCATGCAGAGCCCGGCCAGCACCACGCAAAGCAGCAGCAGGTAGATCAGCGAACTGTAGACGCTGAAGCGCTTTACGGTCGACTCACCGTGATTGACAACCAGAAAGGAGATTCTTTTGGGCATGGCAGCATTTATCTGCATCTTGCGCAGACATTTTTTAAACTTATAACTTTGTAATAGTTATATAATGTTACCTCATTGCTGTCTATAAATGAATATCGATATTTGTTAGCGTCGGGGGTATGTTCGGAAACTTTCCGTTTTTATTTTAAAAAATTGTACGCCCTTCAGACTTTGCTTTCAGCTGCGCCCCGACAAGCCGGGAGCGCCGATTTTGCCGCATTTACCACTTGGCAGGGCACTTGCGGCAGCACACACAGCCGCAGGCCCTGCGCCTTGGATCTGCGGCAAACGCGACGCTTGCCAAATCCGAGTTGCAACACCGTCGATTCAGCAGGAAAACCGGCCCGGCCGCACCACCGCCGCATCCATGCGTGGTCCGGTGCGGCGCAAAGGGCCGACGGTCCTTTTTTACATCAAGCCCAGCTGGAACTTGAGGGATTTCAGCGTATTTTTCATCAGCATGGTGATCGTCATGGGCCCCACACCACCGGGAACCGGTGTAATGTAGCCGGCAATTTCCTTGGCGGCGTCAAAATCCACGTCCCCCTTGAGGATGGCGATTTTTTTGCCGGTTTTTTCACTGATCTTTTCGCCCACCCGATTGACCCCCACGTCGATAACACATGCGCCGGGCTTGATCCATTCAGGCTTGACCAGGCCGGGCACACCCGCGGCCACGATCAGGATATCCGCCCGTTTGCAGTGCGCCGCCATGTCCCGCGTGCGCGTGTGCACCACGGTCACCGTCCCGTTGGCACCCGGCCCCTTTTGCAGCATCATATTGGCGATGGGCTTGCCGACAATGTTGGAGCGTCCCACGACCACCACTTCGGCGCCGCTGGTCTCTACACCGGCGCGTACGATCATCTCCTGAATACCCGCCGGTGTACATGGCGGGAACTTGACTTCGTCACCGCCGATCATCAGGCGGCCGACGTTCACCGGATGGAATCCGTCCACATCCTTGTCCGGATCAATGGCGTTCAGCACCTTCTTCTCGTCAATGTGTTTGGGCAAAGGCAGCTGGACCAAAATGCCGTTGATCGTCTCGTCCCGGTTGTACTTGTCGATCAGTGCCAGCAGGTCCGCCTCGGAGATGTCCACCGGCTGAGTATCCTGGATCTCGTTGAAGCCGACGCGGTGCGCGGTTTTGATCTTCAGGGTGACATAGGAGATGGAGGCCGGATTCTCGCCCACCAGGATGGTGACCAAGCCCGGGACTTTCCCGTACTTTTCCTTGATTTCGGCGACTTCGGCTGTGATTTCCTCCAGGATCTGCTCCCGGATCTCCGTTCCCTTGATGAGTTTTGCTGACATGCTGCTCTCCTTTCGCAAATGGTGGCGGTTACCCCAAATCCAGCCGATGGCGGTGTATCGTTGGCGCGGCGGCAACACACGCCCGCCCGGCAGGTCCGTCCATGGCAAATCCGCCCGATTCTTATGTCAATCCCGGCTGCATGTCAAGAGTCGTCGCCAATCTGCCGTCGGCAGCCGGCACCAACCCATCTAGAAATCCTCCAGAAATTCCTTCAGCCTGCCCAGGCCCTCCCGGATATCGTCGGTATCGATGCCGGAGTATGCCAGGCGGATGTAAAAATCGGTTTCTCCGGGAAGTGCACGGCCGAAGTGCAGCCGCGTACAGACCGAAACACCGGTGTTGTGCAAAATTTCCAGGCGTGCCGTGTCGTAGTCGTCAAACCCCTTGTTGCGCATGGCCTGCGTGATGTTGGGAAACAGATAAAAGGTCGCATCGGGCCGAAAACATGTCACCCCCTCGATGCTGTTTAAGATATCCACGGCCACATCGCGCCGCTCTTTGAGGGTCGCGAGAATCTTTTTGGCCGGACCCGGGTCGCCGGTGAGCCCTTCGATGGCTGCATACTGGATGAAGTGGTTGGAGCAGGATTCATCGTTGACCGCCAGCTTGGCGATGATGTCGATGACATCCCTGGGGCCGATGGCCGCCCCGAGACGCCAGCCGGTCATGGCGAATTTTTTGGAGAAGGTGTACAGCATCACACAGCGCTCGGCCATTTTGGGCAGTGCGGCAAAAGAAGCGCTGGCGCCGGTGTAACGGATATCGAAGTAGGCCTCGTCGCACAGCACGTACAGGTCGTGCTTTTCCACCAGTTCGGCCAGCTTTTCGAATTCAGCCGGCTTGCACTCAGCACCGGTGGGATTCTGCAGGTCGTTTAACACCAGCAGCCGGGTACGCCTGGTGATCTTGTCTTCGATGGCTGCCAGATCCAGCTCAAAATTGCCGTCACCTTCGACAAAGCCGTACGGTACGGCCCGGCCGCCGTAAAATTCGATCAAAGATTCATAAATGGGATAGCCGGGGTTGGGATACAAAACCTCGTCGCCGGGGTTCATCAAAGCCAGCAGAAACTTGTTGATCACCGGCTTGCCGCCCGGCTGAATGGCCACGTTTTCCATGCGGCAGTCCATCTTGTGGGAAGCGCTGATGTCAGCGGCCAGCGCTTCGCGCAGCTGCGGAATGCCGTAATTGGGGCAGTACCCGGTCTTGCCGTCGCGGATGGCCTTAAATGCCGCTTCGACCACGTTTGCCGGTGTCGGCAGATTCATGTCGCCCAGGTGAAATGGATAAACCCGGTGGCCCCGGGCCGCAAAAGCGTTCGCTTCGGCGGACACGGCAAAAGCGGTTTCGGTTCCCAGGTTCTCGATGCGCTCTGCGATTTTCATGGTAGCTCCTTTGAGGTTTGTTGGATTCTTCGGGTTTACTGGGTTTCGGGAGTGCGGAGGGCTAGTGGTGATCCTCCTGCAAGGAAAACTTTGACGGCAGTGAAAATAACTGCTCGCACGGCTCGGACGTCACGAGCGCTAACGGTCAATAGGGTTTGTTGAGTTTGTTTGGTTTATTGGGTTCAGGGAATTCTATGTCAACATGCAGTTCTTTAACCAATCAATCCCCCCACTCCGCTATTCTTTCCGCCAACCGACTGCTACCAACATTACTCAAATAACCCAAGAACTCAATAACTTAATAACCAAATGAACCCAAGCAGCCCAACTACTCCGCCCCTCCGTTGGTGTACAGCGGCACGCCCAGCGCCTCGGCATTCAGAATACTGGGGGCCGCTTTGGGCGGCGCGTCTCCCAGGAAGGCGGAGATGTCCGGCCGGTTCCAGGCCGGGTATCCCATCAGCATGGCGGCCACGTTGCTGGCCGCCAGGATCGCCATTCCCTGCCGCGACCAGGTGGAGGCCGATGCGATGTGCGGTACGACCACCGCATTGGGCAGTTCTTCCAGGCCGGGCGCCAGTTGCGGTTCGTTTTCAAACACGTCCAGCCCCACCCGGAAGTCGGGGTTTTTGCGGCAGTGATCCACCAACGCCGCCTCGTCGATGACGGGCCCCCGACTGGCGTTCACCAGAATGGCCTGCGGCTTCATCAGCGCCAGGCTGTCGGCGTTGATCAGGTGGTGCGTGCTTTCATCCAGCACCACGTGCAGACTGACGGCATCCGCCGTCTGCAGGACTTCGGCCACATCCCGGGCGCGCCGGCAGGCAACAGGCGTCTCGCCCCGGGATTCCAAAAAGCGGCCGTAGGCGGCGACAAAATCCTCCAGCACTGGATTGGGATGAATATCGTAGTAGATGACATTCATCTTATGGCCCTCTACCATCATGCGCGCATAGGCGTATCCGATGCGCCCGGCGCCGATGATGCCTATGGTCTTGCCCTGCAGCATTTCGCCGATAAAGAGCGTCGGCAACCAGCCTTTGTATCGGCCCTGACGCAAAAAGCGATCGGCTTCAACCACACGGCGTGCGGCTGCGAAAGTCAGGGCCACGGCCATTTCGGCTGTGGTTTCGGTCAACACGCCGGGGGTGTTGCCCACCGGAATGCCGTGCCGCGTGGCAGCATCCAGATCGATGTTGTTGAAGCCCACCGCATAGTTGCTGTAGGCCCGGCCGCCAGCGACGGCAAGAGCGCTGAAAAGCGCCTCTTTCCATGCTTCGGTCAGCTGGCCGATGGCGCCTTCACAGCGCGTGCCAATGGCGGCTGCAATTTCGTCCGTACCCAGGATGTCTGTCGAAGGACTGACCTCCACCCGGCAGTCGGCCGCAATCAGAATTTCCAGCCAGCGTTGGCCGGGAAGTTCCTTGGTCACCACCACACGCCGGCTTCCCGAAGGGTTGTGTATGGTCCATGCCTGTGTGTTCATCGTCTCTCCTCCCTGATGGTGTCAATGCCGTCTGGCGGCCAAGATGCTGCGCGGCCTTTCGCGCCGCTTGCAGCGTGCAGTACCTGCACCACATTCTCTCTATCATAGGTAAATTGAAAATTTCAATCCCAGTCTTTAGGTAATCGTAAATTTTTTATTGTTTTTGTTTCTTTTTCATCATAAAAGTGGTATCTGCAATCAAGATCATTCGGCCGCGCCGGGGCTTTTTTCCGGTGCATCGCCGGTTTTCACACGCAGCCGGCCACACGGCATCAAAGGGGGGGCTAAAACCATGGAAGAGAGACTGCATCAGACTATTTTTCACGATCGACATGTAGAACTGGGCGCCCAGATGGTGGAATTCGGTGGATGGCACATGCCTATACAGTACCCGCAGGGCATCGTGCATGAGCATCTTGAAACCCGCAGGAATGCGGGGCTGTTCGATGTCTCTCACATGGGCCGGTTCACCATCCGTGGCGAAAACGCGCTGGACTTTCTGCAGCACGTTTTGAGCAACAACGCCGCCGCCCTGGAAGTGGGCGAAGCGCAGTACACCATCATTCCCGATGAAAGCGGGTGCGCCATCGATGACGCCTACCTGTACCGTTTTGTCGAAGACGCCTTCCTGTTGGTGGTCAACGCCTCCAACCGCGAGAAGGACTGGGCGCATTTCCAGAATTTCACCGCCCGCTTCGGCCGTGTCGAGCTTACCGACCGCACCAGCGAACTGGCCATGCTCAGCCTGCAGGGCCCGCTCTCCAAGGAGATCCTCTCTAAAATCATCACCCGCGGCCGGCTTCCCGAGCCCATGCGCAACGCCCTGGCAATCGTCGAGATCAACGGTGCGAAAGTGCAGGTCGGACGTACCGGCTACACCGGCGAGCCCATCTGCTTCGAGCTGTTTATCGAAAATAAAGATGCCTTCATGATCTGGGACCTGCTGCTGGCCGGGGGCGCCGAGCCGGTGGGGCTGGGCGCCCGCGACACCCTGCGTTTAGAGGCTGCGCTGCCTTTATACGGCCATGAATTCGGCACCGACCCCGAGGGCCGTCCCATTCCCATCTTCTCTTGCCAGCTGGCGCGTTTCGCCGTCAGTTTCTCGCCCTTGAAAAAGGATTTTGTGGGCAAAGGCCCGTTGAGTGCCCAGTTTGCCGCCTACCGGCGGTTCCTGGACCGGAATTTCACGAAAATGGACGCCCTTGCGCGCATCACCCAGCCGGTGGCCCTGATCGACCGCGGGATCGCACGCGCCGGAAACAGGGTTTTCCAAAACGGCCGTCATGCAGGCTTTGTCACCAGCGGCACCATGGTCCCCTATTGGAAGCCAGCGGGCAGCGGCCTGTTTACACGCCTCAGCGAAGAAAAGGGGCGGCGGGCCATTGCCCTGGCGCTGGTCGACAGCACCCTGGTGGAGGGCGATGAAATCGAAATCGAAATCCGGGGCAAACGCGCCAGGGCCGTGATCGTGCCCTATCACCTGCGAAACGAAGCCCCGCCTTATGCCTGGCCGATTCTGCATACCGAATTGCGCAGCGCCCGTGCGGTACGCAGCGCCGCCGAACAGAAGATGGCCGACGCACGCCGCCTGGCTGAGAAAGCCGCGGCCAACACCCAATGGCGCCAGCAGGAGTGCATCAACCTGATTCCGTCGGAGCAGACCCCCTCGGCTTTGGCGCGCATGCTGTCGATCATGGACCCTTCCGGCCGTTACGCCGAACACAAACCGGTTAAGGCGCTGAAGGAAGCCGACATTTTCTACTACCAGGGCACCGATTTTATTTGCGAGGTCGAAAATCTCCTGGTGGCCGAGCTGAAACAGTACCTGGCGTGCAGCGAAGTTGAAGCGCGCGTCATCTCCGGCCAGATGGCCAACACCGCGGTTTTCAGCGCCATGGTGGACTTTTTAAACCGCGCCGACCGCAAATCCGAACAGCGCCGCATGCGCAAGGTCATGAACAACCACATCATCAGGGGCGGCCACCTGAGCGCCCAGCCCATGGGCGCCCTGCGGGACTTTGTGGTGCGCGATCCCGCCTGGGAGAAACCCGCGGTGGTCAACTTCCCGGTGCTTGCGGAAAACCCGTACAAGATCGACGTGGAGGCCACACGTAAACTGTTCGAAATCCACCGGCCCGAGCTGGTCATTTTGGGAAAGAGCATGATGATCCACCGCGAACCGGTGAAAGAGCTGCGCGCGATGATCGACGCCCTGGCACCGGAGTGCATCCTGATGTACGACATGGCGCACGTGCTGGGGCTGGTGGGCCCCCATTTCCAGCAGCCCTTCAGCGAGGGCGCGGACATCGTGACCGGTTCGACCCACAAGACTTACTTCGGCACCCAGCGGGGGATCATCGGTGTGAACTTTGCCGAAAACGATGCGCGCTACGCGCTGTGGGAAGCCATTCAGCGCAGGGCTTTCCCCGGCAGCCTGAGCAACCACCACCTGGGCACCCTGCTGGGTCTGCTGCTCGCCGCCTACGAGATGAACACCTTCAAGGAGGCCTACCAGCCGGCGGTGATCGCCAACGCCAAGGCATTTGCGCGCGCGCTGAAAGACAGCGGCCTGGAGGTGGCCGGGGACCCGGCGGTTTCATACACCGAAACCCACCAGGTCATCCTGAAGGTGGGCTATGCCAAGGGGCCTGGAATTGCCCGCCGCCTGGAGGAGAACAACATCATCCTCAACTACCAGGCGTCTCCCGAGGAAGAAGGCTTCACGGCTTCCGGGTCGCTGCGCATGGGCACCCAGGAAATGACGCGCTTCGGCATGGCCGAGACGGATTTCGCCAAACTGGCGCAGCTGATGGCCGATGTGATTCTAAAAGGCCAAAACGTGGCGGACGCGGTGCGCACGCTGCGCAGAGATTTTCGTGAAATGCGGTACTGCTTCAGCGGCGGCGATTTCGACGACCTGCTCAACCGGCTGCACCAGTTGGTCTAGCGGCCTGCCATCGAGGAAAAAGTCGACTGATGGCTGTTGGCGGATAGGCGCACGGGAAGGCGGGGCAGGAAATTTGACGGCTTAAGACCTGAATTTTGCAAGCGTCGCGTTTGCCGCCTATACAAGGCGCAGGGCATGCAGCTGTCGTATACAGACGCAAATGCCCTGCAACACAGTAGAGGCGGTAAAATCGGCGCTCCCGCAGGGCAGACAATTTTGAAGTCAAAAGGGAAGGTTTCCGAACATACCAATGACGCTAAAAATTATCGCGCTGCATCCATAGACAACCATGAGATA
>JALSRD010000038.1 GCA_026984935.1 Desulfobacterales bacterium | reverse complement strand
TGTTCGGAAACCTTCCATTTTGACTTCAAAATTGTCTGCCCTGCGGGAGCGCCGATTTTACCGCCTCTACTGTGATGCAGGGCATTTGCGTCTGTCTACCACAGCTGCATGCCCTGCGCCTTGTATATGCGGCAAACGCGACGCTTGCAAAATTCAGGTAATACAGTGATCCGCAGACATGCAAACTCCAATATGCATAGACGGGCGATAACAACAGCAGCTGGCTTATTTTTCATCTGCTGGAGCTTTGCATTTTTGGCTTTGATGCACCATCAGAGTTTTTCCCCTGACTTGCGATATACGCGCATCTCTGAGGGAAACATTACAGAAGTGGTGCATTCGATATGGCATGAAGGGTTTTCAGCGTACATCGGTACCCTGGAAGGCGATGCGCGACATTGGGGGCGTATTCGACCGACCGATTGGTTATACTACAATACACCTTTCATTTTAACACTGATTCGAAATGGTGATTTTTTTCGACCCAATGCAGATGTTCCGCTTTCATACAGAATAAACGGTGATTTACAAACACACAGCCTCTTTCTGGTCGCAAATCTTGCGATAGCTGCAGGATTGATATCGTGGATGATCTGGCTGGTAAGCGGTAGCCTGTTGATGGCTTTGTTGCTTCCTTTATACTTTTCCCTTTCATTTTCCATATGCGAAAATTTATTGATTTACTATTGTGACAGCCAGGAAATTCCGCAGCTTTTATTTTTAGCGTGCTATCTTTTTTCTATCAGAAACATCTTTTCACAAAAAGTACCTAACAAAGGCCAGGAAATATTCGCATCGATATTTTTAGCGTTGGCATACGGTGTGAAAGAGACGACGGTGGTTGCATTGCCGGTTATTGGCATTGTGTTGGGGGTAGCGTTACTTCAAAAGCCTGATCGAACGATAGGATTTAAAAGATTTTGTTTGCGCCATATTGGATTACACATCCTTTACACGGTTTTTCTTTTGAGTGCTGTGTGGTTTTATCGATCAGGGGCTTATGTGACAAAAAATTATCTGATAGGCCCCAACATAAGGGATAAAATTGATTTTACGGCAAATGTATTAACAAAAGATGTGCCCCTTCTTCCAATGTTAATTGTTGGGGGGGTGTTTGCAATTTTTTGTTTAAGGACGGTGGCCAAAAAAGTTTCCTTAAACAGCTTAAAAAATTTAAAAAATATTTCATTTTTGTTGCTTACAGCCAGCGGGCTCTTCGCTGGATTTTTATTAATCAATTTGCCATGGGACGTAAGCCTTATCAAATACTATTTACCCGTGGTTTTTTTTGCAGCCTGCAGCATTATTCTGCTGCAAGCATTTGTTTACCGTCTTTTATCTTATCAGGGGCTGCGAGCTGCGGCAATTATTTGGATAATTGGTACAAGTTTTTTTATGTTGAAAAATTTTAACAGTCAGCGTCTGAATATATCTCATTTCTACCAGCAAAATTATGGATACCGTAAATCAGTTCCTATAATCTCGCAAGATATCGCATCACGCGCCGACTCGATGCATCGACCTCAAAAAGTACTCATTATTGCCGAAAAGACGAAATGGAGATTTTTTGAAGGCGCGCTGCCTTTTCTGCGTTACACAAATTTGGTGTACGATGTAAATATAAGAAAAAACGGTGAAATTGTGCATTCTATAAGCAGTGTCGAGCGCAACTACTTCCGAATATACCCTCGTAGACCGGCCGTTGAAATTGTGTTGGAGCCCTCTTTCCCCAAGCGATTGGATTTTGATGAAATATATGTTGTCAACAGGACGCTTGCAGATGTGGATAAGTTCCGAATTGCAAGCTTGGGCTATATACTTAAAAAAAAGTGGGATGCCCGAAAGAGCGGAGTTAATGTCGTGAAATATTCGCGCAGTTTTGCAGATACAGGGTTGAAGGGATAGCTTCCTTTGAAAAGGCAGATTCTTGCGTGTGGTTATGTTGCCATCGCCCTCTTGTTGCTTTTTGGCAGTGATCGGATTGTGTCATTTTTAAAACCGGTCATTGTGCAGGTATTGCCCGGCGGCCTGAAGGTCAGTTACTACGCGGGCACAAATTTCGAACGTTTAATTTGTAAGAAAACGGAACGAAGCGTGGATCGCAATTACGGCAAGCAAAGCCCTGCCAGAGACGTCCCTAAAGATCATTTTTCAGCTATTTGGAAAGGTTATATCCATATACCGGCTGCTGATATCTACTACTTCAAACTGCAATCTGATGACGGCTCCCGGCTGTATATTGACGATAAGCTGATTATCGATAACTGGGCTGGCCGTGCTTTTCTCCCAATAGTCGGCCAAAAAACATTAAAAAAAGGAAAATATTCTATCAAAATTGAATATTATGATAAAGTTGGAAATGCCAGACTAAGGTTGAAATGGAACGGCGCTCAAGCCGAAATTCGTGCGGGCTCCATTCTTGCCGTGCCTTTTATATCGAAACATTGACCCGCTTATGAGCATGAGAATCGACGTCGTAATTCCGTTTTATAATGAGCAGGATTGTGCTCGGCAAATTCTGCAAAGGCTGATTGCTGAGCTGGATCAACTGCAAGATGTTACATGTTCTTATTACCTTGTTGATGATGGATCCGCAGATCGTACGTCAGCAATTCTCGATGAGATGATGATGGCTGATTCCCGGATCCAAGTGATTCATTTATGGGGAAATCATGGACACCAGAAAGCTCTAGTGGCCGGACTTGATCAGTGCCATGGAGATGCCGTCCTGATGCTTGATGGAGATGGTCAACATCCGGCCGATGTTGCAGCAGATCTGGTCCGAAAACTCATTGAGCACCCAGAGATAGCCGTGATTCAAACGATTCGCAGAGGTAGCCAAGGCGGGCGCTTTAAAGACTGGGCGAGTCGCTTCTATTATCAGGCCGTAAATTTTTTACTCAAGGGACAAAAACTTATGGGAAGTGCCTCGGACTTTCGGATCATCAGGCGTGATGTGCTCAATCTGCTTAAGCGCTATCCGGATCGATACCGCAACCTTCGCGTATTGTTGTCATCTTTGCCTCTACCGACTATTTATGTCGAATTCACTGTGCCGGACCGTATCGCGGGGAAATCAAAGTATAGCTGGCCTAAAATGATACAGCTGGCTTGCGATGGACTTTTTGCATTTTCAAGCCTTCCTCTGCGCTTAAGTTTACTGCTTATGTTCGGCACGGGCGCTTTCGGAATATCGTATAGCCTGTATGGCCTGTTTGTATATTTTCAGGGGAGCGTGGTTTCGGGCTGGACATCCATTATCGCATTGACAAGCTTGTTGTTCTGCGGTGTTTTTGCGGTACTGGCCATTTATGGAGAATATATCAAGAGAATTTATGAAGATGTCCGGCAGCATCCTGTATATACGCTTCGACCTTCCGCAGGAGAGGGTAGCTCTAATAACCGATACCGGCCGGAGGAGACAGAAAGCGGCGTATCATCTAAAAGTGTTTAAAATCCACAGGTAATTTACATTGATTTTGTTGTGTGCATACTGGGGCTATCTCTTTTTTGTATTCGCAGCAGCCGGCGGGCTTACCATTCGATTAATGAGCTTGGGCACAGACCAGCAGCCGCCAATCTCCATAAATATGCTGGTTTGGCTGGGTGTTGCTGCTATAACCATGGTTTGCATCGCCTATAACTTGTTTTTACCAATAACGGCTTCCTTCCACTTGGCGGTCGTTATCCTTTTATCTCTGTGGCTGATCATTGACCGCAAATCCAGTTGGGCTATCTATCGGAGTTGCCTTTTCTATGGACTGCAAGAACCTCACACCTGGGAATGGATCCGCAGATCCCGGCGGGCATTTATTCGAACCGCTGCAATGGCGGCGATCGTTTCCCTGGCCGGTTTATACACCGCCGGTTTCTCGACTGGATATGAAACCGGATACGACACCGATTTGTACCACGCTCAGAGTGTCCAATGGGCCAAGAAATACGCTGCCGTCCCGGGCCTCGGGAACATCCACCTGAGACTGGCCTTTAACAACGCTTCATTTTTAACGGCGGCCTTTTTCGACGTATATAGATTTAAAAATAAGTCCTACCACGTTTTCAACAGTTTCTTGTTCGTTGTGGTGGCCGGCATGTTGTTTTATCGCCTCGTGAATTTGCTGTTGGGGGAATTTTGCCTGACGAACACCTTCTCAGCGGTAGTATTGTTCTATCTCCTTCACTACACGCACACTGTCAATTCGCTTTCCCCGGATGTCACGGTGACTTTGCTGACCATAAGTCTCGCCGTTTTGTTTTTAGATATCCTGGATCAAAGAAAGACCGAACTTTTGCCCCATGGTTTCCTGCTGATTTGTTTCGGCATCACCGTCAAACTGAGTATGGTCCCTTTTATCCTGCTTCCCGTATTTACCGGATTCCATTTCCTGAAAAATGGCAAACGGGTAACATCGCACCCTATAGTTTTCACAGGAACCGGCATGCTGCGATATGCCGTGCCGGGCAGTTTGATACTTGTCCCCTGGATCATCCGCGGCATCATCCTTTCCGGATATCTCCTGTGGGCGTTCCCCGCTGTTGACCTGTTGCATGTCGATTGGAAAGTTCCCAAATCTTACGTTACCGGTGAGCTTGCCTGGATTCGCAGCTGGGCGTGGGCACCGGGAACCAGCCCGCCAAAATTTGCTGCCAAAAGTCGTTGGTTCTGGCTGCTTTACTGGACAAAGGCCCATCGGCAACTGCTGTACAGGCTTGGCATATTTGCCTCAGCTAATGTCATCTTAGGCGCTTTGTTTCGGGACCGGTACCTGAAAATCATCCGGAAGATCTGGCCGGCTTGCCTTGTCTTGTTCCTGGGACTGCTGTTCTGGTTTGTCAATGCGCCGGATGTGCGTTTCGCTGCCGGATACCTTTTTTGCGCAAAAAGCCTGCTGTTGGCTCTGCCCCTATCTGTCTGCAAAGGCCAGCTACAAAAGATTGTGCAATTTTCTGCGGTGCTGTTTATTCTTTTTACCAGTATGCATCTGATGATTCAAAACCTTCCTAAAGCCCGGCAATCAACGCAACCACTTCCGGCATATAAAAAATTCCCGATCACCGAATATGTTTTCCCATCCGGACTGAGGGTGAATCTGACCGTTGAACCTGAAGACCGCTGTGGCAATGCTGATATTCCCTGCATGCCCTTTCATTACAAGGATTTTGAGATCGTAATGCGGGGCAAAGACCTCCAAAGGGGATTTCGTCGCCTGCTTCACTGAAGCGGTATCCCAGCTATAGGCCTATCTTGGCGCCACTATTTCTTTTTTTTGCGATACTGCTGTTTTTGGCCACTTGGTTTGCGCTCTGGTGTGTTGTGCGCCGACTGCACCAAATCCCGGCACTCGGTGCGCTACCGGTTGCCATGGCCCTGTTTGTCGGGCTGGAATCCGTCCTTTACAACAGCCTCAGCTTGGCGCATCTTGTGACCCCGGCTTGGGTTGCCGTTTCGCATTTGAGTGTTCTGGCAGTTTGGCTGATGTGGGAAACGCGGCATGCAAGAGGTCATTTAGCAGCGAAAGGACGATGTTTGTACCGATCCATCAAGCACCAGATGAAATACCAGCGCCTGATCATTCCACTTGTCCTGCTTCTCCTGTTCACGGCTTTAATATATCCGCCCAACAACTGGGACAGCATGACCTACCACATGGCGCGCGTGGCCCACTGGATGCAAAACCGGAGTGTGGCATATTATCCGACGTCCATCGACCGCCAGAATGTGATGGGGCCCGGTGCGGAGTACCTGATACTATTCTTTCAGGTTCTCACAAAATCAGATTTTCTTGCAAATTGTATACAGCTTCTATCGTATATCATCATCCTGCTGTCCCTGGAATACCTCGGCAGGCTGATACATCTTCCCCGCAGGATGAGGACCTGGATCACGCTCATCTGTGCAACCGCACCCATGGCGCTGATGCAGGCCACAAGTACACAAAACGATCTGGTGGCTTCCATGATGTTTTTGGCGGTGGTGATCTCCGGCGCCAGAATCTTTTGTGGTAAAATCGGAAGAATGCAGAAAGGAGAGTATTTCCTTTTGGGTGCATCGATAGGCAGTGCCTTTCTGGTAAAGCCCACCGCCCTGGTCGTGGCGGCACCGCTTTTTATCGGAGGTTCTCTTTATCAGCTAAGAGGCATGACGGCCCGATTCCGATTTAAAAAAGTGGCCGCGGGGATGCTGATTGCACTGATTGCGGCCGGTGTAATTGCCGGCCCTGATATCGTGCGTAAAGGGATCAAGGCTGTCCATCGCCCGGAAGTCTATCCACTGCTTTCAGAATGGAACAGTACCAGATTATGGAATCCGGTAGCGGTCTTGGGGCAAAACATCCCTTTTGCCCCAAAAGCGAAGTCAGCTCTCTTTGCCATTGGCTTTAAGGGCAAACTATACACGGATCGTGTATTCTTCCCGCACGAAGACTTGGTAGGAAACCCATTGCAGGTGCTGCTTCTCATTGGTCTGGCGCTGCCGTCGTTTATGCTGACTCTGTTGGTAGTAAAAAAACGTCACAGCTCTTCTTGGGCACTGATGTCCCTGTATCCTGCGGCTGCATGGGTGGTATTCGGGCTGATGGTTAAAAACCAGATCTGGCTGACGCGTCTTCAACTGCCACTGTTGTTTACACTGCCTTTTGGTTTTGCACTGGTCTTTCAAGTTTTGCACAACCACCGCCGACTTCGCAGAGGATTTGAAGTGGCGCTTTGCACCATTGCGATCTATTCCCTGGCACAGGGGTATGTTATTGCTTGCACCAACTGGTCAAGGCCTCTGAAATTGGGCCATTTTTGGGGCCGGTGGCCTTCACGAGAGGCCGCTTACTACAAAAATGGAGGATGGAAAAACGCACATGACCATTTGCTGGAAACTGCCGGAGTGCTGCAATGCAACCGTATCGGTCTGATCATCGGCGGCGATAGCTACGACTATCCTTTGACCTGGCGCGCAATGCAAAAGGGCATGCAGACGCGCCATATCGAATCCGCTTCGCAGAGCAGCTGGCCCTGCATGCTTTACGTGTCAGATGTTTCGCCCAAACGCATGCCACATTCCGGCGGCAGATGGCTGCCGGCATCCGGCGACGGCAAGTCTTTCTACCTTAATCCCGCAAAGAGTGCGCATGCGTTGTTTAGGATTTGCGCCCAACTGGATGGCGGGCATGGCTTCGGCAGGATCCAACCGCTGCATCAAGTTTCATTTTCATCCGCACCGGACGGATTGCTCATCCGGTCATACGGCGTCGATCCGCAGGTTCTGCTGCCACCCATCACTTGCACCCATCCCGGGCAGCCCGTTTTAAAGATCGTGATGAAAAGTTCTGTCAAAACCGTTTTGCAGGTTTTTTATCTCATGGGAAATGAAAAGCGCTATGCCCACGGGCACAGTGTTCGCGCAAACGTGGCGGGGGGGGACAATGTCTTGTTCGTCAAGATTCCACGGAAAGCACTCGCAAACCCCCTGCGCCTGGATCCGGGGGGCAGGCCGGGTCGCTACCTGCTACGTTCTGTGGCATTGATATTGGCGTCTAAAAGCGCTTCGTAAGGGATCTGGTGCGGAAAAGGTTGTACTTGAAGATGCAGTATATGGCCCGAAACCCGTCTTTCCAGTTGATTTTTTTGCCCTCATGGTAGGTTCGGCCGGAGTAGGATATGCCAACTTCATAGATGCGGCAGTTCAATCTGGCGATCTTGGCCGTGATTTCAGGCTCGAACCCGAAACGGTCTTCTTCGATCGTAACGGATTGAATGATTTCCCTGCGGAAGGCCTTGTAGCAGGTCTCCATGTCGGAGAGGTTCAAATTGGTCAGCATGTTGGACAGCAACGTTAAAAATTCATTTCCGATGCTGTGCCAGAAATATAAAACGCGATGGGGTTCACCGCCCATGAACCTGGAACCATATACGACATCGGCTTTGTCTTTGAGAATAGGGGCGATTACCTTTGGATATTCATTGGGATCATATTCCAGATCGGCATCCTGGATAATGATAATGTCGCCGCTGGCGGCCCGGATACCGGTGCGCAGGGCCGCCCCTTTACCGGTGTTTTTGTCATGGTAAAGGGCTATGTCGATCCGGTCGGACAATTTGGTTTGAATGATCTCCCGCGTCCCGTCGCTGGAGCAGTCGTCGACGACGATAATCTCCTTGTCCTCGTATGGGGCGGCCCGCACGGCGGAAATGATTTTCCCAATCGTGTCTTTTTCATTGTAACAGGGAATGATAACGGATAGCTTCAAGACTTGCCCCTAATTTTGGAATTGAGAACAGTCTGTGCCCGGGGTGCGACCGGAGTTTGCGACCCGTCAGATGTCATTCTCAAATTTTTTCTGGTTTGTAAAGCCGTTATCGCGGCGTTTGGATATTGAACCGCATATTGGGGAACCGAAGAGGATCGTGGCCAAAATCAGCATCATCATCCCCTGCTACAACCAGGGGAAATACATCGAAGAAGCCCTGGCGTCGGTGGCGCAACAGACCATCGCCGATTATGAGATCGTTGTCGTTGACGACGGCTCGACGGACACCGCGACGCGCATGCTGCTGGAACAGCTGAGCATGCCGAAAACCCGGGTGATTCACACCACCAACCAGGGACTGGCGGCGGCGCGCAACAATGGGATCCGGGAGGCTGCCGGCAAGTACATTCTGCCGCTGGACGCCGACGACCGCATCGCGCCCGCCTATCTGGAAAAAGCCGCCGCCATACTCGATACGCGGCCGGAAGTCGGTATCGTCTACTGTCAGGCCGAGCTTTTCGGTGAACAGCAGGGCCCCTGGAATATGCTGCCGTACAGCCTTGAGCAAATGCTTTTAGACAATTTGATCTTCTGTTCAGCCATGTTCCGCAAAAAGGATTGGGAGCGGGCAGGGGGCTACGATGAGGAGATGGTCTATGGCTGGGAAGACTATGATTTCTGGCTGTCATTGATTGAAAGCGGTGCCGAAGTTTGCCAGATACCGGAGGTTCTCTTTTATTACCGTGTGGCGGCCGACTCCATGGTGCGCAGCAAGAGCCGCGAGCAGAAAGTGGAGATGTTTGCCCGCATTTTCAGCAAGCACCACGCGTTATTCCAGGCGCATATCGTAGTGTGGATAGAAAAGATGCTCGCTGCCGGCGAGCAGCAGCGCGACATCGACAAGCTCCGGGATCGTTTGGAAAAACTGGAAACCTACATCAGCGACCGCAACTTGCACATCGAGCGTTTGGAAGCCGAACTTGATCATTTGCAAAACGCCCGGGAATGGAAGCTGGCATGGCGGCTGGCCAGGTTCTTCTGGAAGTTCATGCACTGGCTGCCGGAGAACAAGGCCGGCCGGAATCAGCCGCCGAACCGGTCCGGAGGCCGACGCGATGCTTGAGATGCTTCGCAAAGCTGCAAACCGGCTCCGGCAAGATGGCGTGCGCCTCTTTTTGTTGAAACTGCGCTATCATGCAAAACTGCGTCTCTGGCAGATGATCGGAAGGCCCGTGGCCGGGTTTTACAACGAGGCCAATCGACCTAAATTCGGTGCCAGGGAGCGGGGGCAAATTCAGAGCGATATCCAGGGCTTTTCCCGCAAACCCTTGTTCAGCGTAATCCTGCCGGTTTACAACGTGTCGCCGAAATGGCTGGCCAAGGCCGTGGCTTCGGTGCAAACGCAACTATACCCCTACTGGGAATTGTGTCTGGCCGACGACGCCTCACCGAATGCTGAGACGCGCCGGGCTGCAGCGGCACTGGCGGCCGCGGATCAGCGCATCAAAGTTGTCATGCTGGAAAAAAATCACGGCATTGCGGGATGCTCCAATGCGGCTGCACGGTTGGCCGGCGGCGAATACCTGACCTTTCTGGACCATGACGATGAACTGGCGCCGGATGCCCTCTACGAGACAGCCAAGGCCATCTGCAAATCCGGCGCTGAAGTGCTGTATTCGGATGAAGAGCTGATCAGTTCCGCGGGCAAGGTCCTCAGTGCGCATTTCAAGCCCGACTTTTCACCGGACTTGCTCTTTTCGCACAATTACATTACCCACCTGCTGGTGATTAAAAAAACCCTTTTTGACCGAATCGGCGGTTTCGACGGCACCTGTGACGGTGCCCAGGATTACGACCTGATTTTAAAGGCCGCGGAGCGCGCCAATCGGGTTTACCACATTCCGCGGGTACTCTATCGATGGCGTTCGATTGCCGGCTCGACCAGCGCCGACCCCGGCGCCAAGACCTATGCGCATGAAGCCGGCCGGCGGGCGCTAGTCGCCGCGCTGGAGCGAAAAAAGATTGACGCCGAAGTCCTGGACGGCTACCAGCCGTTTTTTTACCGTGTGAAAAGAAGGATTGCTGCCAAGCCGCACGTGAGCATCATCATACCGTTCCGCGATCAACCGGATATGCTGGAAAAATGCGTCCGTTCTGTACTGGAACGTTCCACCTACGCCCATTTTGATATCCTGGGCATCAGCAACGGCAGCCGCCGGGTCGAGACTTTTCGTTTGATGCAGCGCCTGGCGCGCGGCGATGCCCGCGTGCGTTTCATGGAGTTTGACGAACCCTTCAACTACTCGCGCATCAACAATGCCGCCGTGAAACAGGTTGCAGGAACCCACGTGGTACTGATGAACAACGACATCGAGGTGATTACGGCCGATTGGATCGAAGCACTGCTGGAGCACTCGCAACGGCCCGAAGTGGGGGCGGTGGGCGCGAAACTGATCTACGGCAGCGACAAGATCCAGCACGCCGGAGTGGTTGTCGGCATTGCCGGTTTTGCCGGCCACGCGCATCGCCATGTCCATCGGAATCTTCCGGGATATATGAGCCGCCTGAAGGTGATACAGAATGTCAGCGCCGTAACCGGCGCCCTGTTGATGGTGAAAAAGGAGCTTTATCTGGAGGCCGGCGGTCTGGATGAAAAGAATCTGACGATCGCCTTAAATGATGTCGACTTCTGTCTGCGTTTGAGAAGCCGGGGATTGTGGAATATTTTTACGCCGTTCTGCGAGGCCTACCACTACGAATCCGCCAGCCGCGGATATGAAACCACCCCGGCAAAAAGAGAACGTTTTCAGCGCGAAATCGCTTATTTCCAGGCGAAATGGCGCCAACTTCTGGAGGCCGGCGATCCTTTTTACAACCCCAATCTGAGTTTGAAACGCGAAGACTTCGCCTACCGCTGATGCGGTCCGAAAAATACGTGCGTAGAAACCGTCGCGAAGATCCCGCGCCTGGTGCTGAATCGTGCTATGCGTGAAACCTAGCGCCGGCGAAAAAACTTCTGGCCATGCACAAAACCACCTGTGATCCATCCTCAACACCCGACAACGGCGCATCTGCAAAGATCCCGCTGTGCGTGGATCTAGACGGCACGCTGGTGCGCACGGATACCCTGCTGGAGTCTTTCCTGGTGCTGGTCAAACAGCGCCCCTGGAGCCTGCTCCAGGTACCGGCCTGGCTGGCTGGGGGCAAAGCCAATTTCAAGCGCGAGATTGCCCGGCGCGTCGATCTTCCTGTGGATTTATTACCCTACCAAACCGATTTCACCGATTACCTGCGCAGGCAGAAGGCGGCCGGACGGCGGCTGATACTGGTTACGGCGGCCGATGAAAAAATCGCCCGGAAGGTGGCACAGCATATAGGCCTTTTCGATGACGTGCTGGCCAGCCGCGACGGCATCAACCTGCGCGGCAGCGCCAAGCTGAAGGCGTTGCAGGCGCGCTACGGGGATCGCGGCTTCGATTATGCGGGCAACGACCGCTCGGACCTGAAGATATGGCCGCATGCCAGAAAGGCGATTGTCGTCAATGCGCCGGCCCGTGTACAACGCGCCGCCCGGGAGACTACCGGCAGGACGCAGGTTTTTGGGCTGCAATCCGCGCGCTGGCGGGCGCTGATACGGGCCGTACGCATGCACCAATGGCTCAAGAACCTGCTGCTCTTCGTTCCGCTGATCATGTCGCACCGTTTTGGGGAGCCGCGCCTGGTCAAGGCGGCGGGCATCGGTTTTCTGTCCTTTTCACTGTGCGCCGCCGGAGTTTACCTGCTGAATGACCTGCTCGACCTGTCCGCCGACCGCGGGCACGCGCGAAAGCGCCTGCGGCCCTTTGCCGCCGGTGACCTCTCGTTGCTGACAGGATTGACCGCCGTTCCCCTGCTGATGGCGACCGCTTTTGCCCTGGCCCTCTCCCTGCCGCCGCTTTTCGGGGCACTCATGGCGGTTTATGTGCTGTCTTCGCTGCTCTATTCCATGAAATTGAAGACCCTGCCGGTCATCGATGTGTTGCTCCTGTCGGGGCTGTATACCCTGCGCCTGATCACCGGCGGCACCGCCACCTCCATACAGATTTCCTTCTGGCTGCTGGCATTTGCCATGTTTATTTTTTTTTCCCTGGCCATCGTCAAGCGCTACTCGGAGCTTGCACCGCTCAACGACGCCGGGAAGCTGAAAAGAATTGCCGGTCGGGGGTACTGGACCCACGATCTGGAAACCATGCGCGTATTGGGCGGCTGCAGCGGCTATCTGGCCGTACTGGTGATGGCCTTGTATATCAACAGCGCACAGGTCCGAATCCTGTACCGACACCCCTATATGCTCTGGGCGCTGTGCCCGCTGATCCTCTATTGGATCAGCCGGGTCTGGCTGCTGGCCGGGCGCATGGAAATGCACGAAGACCCCATCGTGTTTGCGCTGCATGATGTTGCCAGCCTGGCAGTAGCTGCGCTGGCACTGATATTTGTTTTGCTGGCCATTTAAACGCAGGAAGCCAAAAAATCATGACATCAGTTGTTCCACGCCGGCCGCAATCGACCGCTTTTTTTCCAGTGCTGTTCAGTGTGCTCTTTGTGCTGGCCGCGGCACTTGTTTTCTCGGCTTTCCGCGGATGGCGCCCGGTGCCGCGCCGGACCACCGGCACCATCGGGTTGGACAGCATTCGTGAGTTTCATGCCATCGAAGTTCTGTCCCGCACCGCTTCCCAGCTTACCATGCGCTATGCGTTGCGGCACAACCCCTATTTCGTCATCCCGTTGCAGGGCCGTGTGCAGCACACCAAGGTGCACCTGTCCTTTGGACGACTTGAAAAGATCCGTCAGATCCGCATTTACCTCGGGTTTGAGGGGCAGCCGTATATGCGGTCGCGCTTCATCGCGCTTCCGGTGGGAAAGGCCGGCGCCCTGCGGCACGAATACAACGCGCTTTTGCCGGACGGCGACTATGACACGCTGCGGATCGACTTTGAAAGCGGCGAACACTACGGCACCGCCGTTTTGCGTGCGGTTTCCCTGCACCCGGCCGGCTGGCGGGACAAATCCATCTGGGTGTATGCCATCGCCGTGATCCTGGCGCTTCTTATCCTGCTGCCTGGAATGCTCCTGTATTCCCTGATCCATGGTGAGCATACGCGGGACAACACTTTCCAGGTGCTGTTCATGGCCTACAGCGTGGGGTTTTACCTTGCCGCCTATCTGATATGGCTTTTATGGTACAGGCTGCATCTGCCGCACCCGGACTTGGCAGTCTGTGGCTTTATCTTCCTGGGCCTGCCGCTGCTCACCACTCTGAATGTATTTTTCAGGCGGCATGCCGCTTTTGTGTCCCGCTTGCGGGAAACGCGGAGCGAACTGGCCGGTTACATCCTGTTACTCTTGGGTGTGTGCTTTCTGATCGCGCATAATGCCAATCTGCCGCTGGAAAATACATGGTACACCAGCATCGCGGGACCCAAGACCTTCAATGCCTTTCACGCCCACGACGCCGTTTTCCAATATGTCAACGGAGTGGCCATTTCCAATGGTGAAGCATTTGAAAAATATTACGGCAACCACCAGCTGATATACGACGTCGCAGATCGCGGCATACTGCCCGGTGTAATTTACGCGGTCTGGCGTGTTATGCTGCGAAATTTTTCGCAGCTTTTAGCCAACTCCTACCTGGTCTATACCATGATCGGCGCAGGCTTTAACCTGCTGGTGCTGTTCCCGGCGCTGGCGTTTGCACGGCGCTATACCGGATTGTCAAGCCGCCTATTGTTCATGGCGGCCTTTTCGTTGAATGCCTTTATCCTGGTCAATTATTACCTGACCTGGTACAAGATGGCCGGCGCGGCTTTTTTTTTGGGCGGCCTGTATTTAATGATGCGTGGCAGCCTGCGGCTTGCGGACTGGGGATTGTCCGGAATGCTGCTGGGCATCGGCGCCAACATGCATGCCGGCAGCGCCTTGGGGATTCCGCTTTTCTTCCTGCTGGCCGTCTGGCGGCAGCTAAAAGACCACCGCCAAGCCTGGACGCGCTGTATAAGTGCCGCCGGCCTGCTGGTGCTGGTTTTCGCCGCCGCCAACCTGCCGTGGTCCATGGTCAAACATTTTTACCTGCATGAAAACTACACCCTGATCAAGGAGCATTTTCTGGCCGGCTATTCGGCACCTGCTGGCTTGGGAAAATCCGCTGAGCTTTTTTTCGAAAAAATCCCCCTTTCGCAGCAGCTGCCACAGCGTATCGAACGACTGACGCACAGCCTGCGGCTGGCTGAAATACGGGAGTTGGTGCGCACCTTTGCCAGGCACCATGCGAAACGGGGTTTGCTGCTCTGGGACCAGTATGAATTCAACTACGCGGCCTTTGTCTTGTATCCTTTGGCCTTTCTGGCGCTCCTGGCCCGGGTGCTGCCGCATAAGAATCAGGTGCCGCAAAACAGCCCTGCGGCGGCAGGTGCCGGATCCGTATGTTCGGCTGCCACGCTGATCGCGGTTTCCGTGGCCACCCTGGTGGCGGTCATCTTGCTCGCGTACGGCATCCATCCGCCGGATATCACCTACCACCTGCCCATGGGTGTACTGGTGCTGATCGATGCCCTGCTGATCGGTCTTGTCATGCACGGCAGCCGGTATGTGCGCATCGCAGGCTGCGGGTACTATGTGCTGACGGCTTTTCGGCTTTTCATGTTTCTTTAACCCTGCACTGTAGTAACCGCATGAATCCCGGAGAGCGGCAGATGAATGCCGGTTGCTTTGGAAACAGGGCAGGGCGGCCGGCGGCAACGCCCGTTGCGCTGAGCGCAACGCGCTGAATCAGAGCGACAATGAATGCATCGCATGAAAAATTGAAGCGAATGGGTGATCTGGCGAATTTGTGCAAACGTTGCTTTTACACCCTGTGTCTGTGTATCTGCCTGCCGGTCCTGCTTGCCGGCGCTGCGCAGCCTGCCGGAGCGGCAGGCCGTCGGGGGCTGACCATCGAAAACGGCTGGTTCGTGCAAAACGGCCGTATCATCTGGGGCTATGCCCAGCACAACGGCTGGTGGCGGGCGGGCCGGCGTCCCAACATTACGCGCAACGCGCCCGGCAGGGTGGGACCCAACCGCACCGAAGACCTGGACAAACTGACAGACGCCATGCTGCGCTTCGCCTATCCGGGGTTCGAACACAATTTCGGCCTCTGGTACGACCGGCGCCGGGATGCCCATGACACGCGCCCGCGCCTGGATGCGCACGCCGTGGGGCCTTTTCTGGAGCAGCCCTGGGCGCGCAGCCGCATCGGCAGGGCCGCTGACGGCCTGCCGCTCTACGATCTGACGCGTTTCAACAGTTGGTATTTCAAACGTCTGAAAGCCTTTGCCGATTTGTGCGACCGCAAGGGCACGATCCTTTTTCACAACCAGTACATGCAGCACGCGCTGCTCGAACGCCAGGCGCATTACGTGGATTTCCCCTGGCGGCCGGCCAACTGCATCCAGCAAACCGCTTTGCCCGATCGTATTCCGGCGGCCGATGCCTTTTACGACACCACGAACCCCGTGCGCCGCAAGCTGCACCGGATGTACATCAACAAGACCCTGGACGTGTTGGGGTACAACCATAACGTGGTTTTTTTGTGCAGCCAGGAATATACCGGCCCATTGAGCTTCATGCGCTTCTGGCTGGACACGGTCTTTGCATGGGAGGACGCACACCACCAGCGTGTGCTGGTGGCTGTCAACGGCACCAGGGATGTTGTCGATGCCGTGCTGGCGGATCCTACGCGCCGGGGGCGGATCTCCGTGATCGACCTGCGCTACTGGTGGTATACCCCTGACGGTCGGCTGTTCGCGCCGGCGGGCGGACGCCAGATTCCGGGTCGTTTCACGGGCGCCTTTACCGCCGCTGCGGGCAGTGCACAGATGCGGAATATCCGGTTGCAGCTCCAGCGCTATGTCGGCCACGGCATGCGCGCCCCCGACGGCACCACGGCACAGCAGATATACCGCCAGGTGCGTGAATACCGTGACCGGTTTCCGCATAAGGCGATTTTACACCAGATACCCGCCGGGCGGAGGGAATCCTGGGCCTTTCTCATGGCCGGCGGCTCGTTGCTGATCGGACAGATGCCCTATGCGGGCGGAAAAGACCCCCGGTCTTACGAATCGCCTGAAGCGTGCCGCGTGATCCAGCCGACCTACAATTTTATCCGCAGACACATGGCGGATTCGCTATGGCACATGCGGCCGGCAGATCGGGTCCGGCCGACGTCTCCGACAACCTGGTGCCTGTCCGACCCGGGACATGAATATCTCGTGTACGCCATGCAGGGCGGGAAATTCGGCATCGACCTTTCGACGACTTCCGGTACCTTTCTGGCCCGGTGGCTCAACCCACGCAGCGGCCGCTTAGCACCGGCAAAAAACCACGTCATCAAGGCCGGCCGTATTGCCGGTTTTGCAACTCCCGACCGGCAGGACTGGGCCTTGTGGCTCCACCTTTGCCAGGGGCCACCAAATCACAATGAAAAGAGCTAGGCGTGAACGAAATTAAAAAGTGGAACATTAATGCCGGCGTTTTCCTGGTGGCAATGGTCACCTTGCTGTTTGAACTCACCATGGTCAAGATTTTCGATGTTCTGTGGTACCCCAACCTGGGTTTTATGGTGATATCACTGGCCATGTTCTCGCTGGGGCTGGCCGGCGTCATCGGTGCGCTGCGCCCCTTCGGCGCCCGCCGGCGCAATGCGCTGATCGCCTGTTTTGCCATTGGATTGGCCGTTTCCATGATCGCGATTTTCCCAGTGCTGCACCAGTTCCATTTTTACATGAACATGCTAAACGCCTATCCGCTGAACGCCATTCGCAATATTTTCATCGTGGTCTTCTTTGCCACCCTGCCTTTCCTGTTCAGCGGTCTGGTGCTCACCACGGTGTTTGCCTGCTACTCGCAGCACATCCGGCGCCTGTATTTTTTTGATCTGTTCGGTGCCTCATTGGGGTGCCTGCTGATTATCCCGCTGCTGCCGAAAATAACACCGGCGGGCCTGATTATTTTCGGCGCCGGCTTGGCGCTTCTGGCCGCTGGGGTGTTTTTACAAAAAAAATGGGGCGTCGTATTTGTGATCGCCGGTATGGTGGTGGCGGCGGCACCTTTTGCCAAGCCGGATCTGTATCACATCGAGCTGCAAATGAACAAACGCGGCATTTTGATCTACAAGTCCAAAATCGAGCTTACCTACTGGGACCCGATTTCCAGGATCGACGTGATCAATTTCCGGCCGGGCATTAAGTGGATCGCCTATGACGGCGGCCAGCAGACCAGCTACTTCTACTACTTTGACGGGGACTATAAAAAACTTCGCCGGAGCCTGGACCGTGGAAATATCAAAAACGGCTTCTGGGGTTGGCCGGTGGTGGCGTCCCACTTTCTAAAGCGCGATACACATCAGGATGTACTGATTATCGGCAGTGCCGGCGGCATGGAAATGAAGGGCGCGCTGGCCTATGGCGCCCGTTCGGTGGACGGCATCGAACTGGTGGGGGAGGTCGTGCATCTGGGGAAAACCAAATACGCCAAGTTTACCGGAAATGTTTTCAACGATCCCAGGGTGCACGTTCAAAGAGGCGAGGGGCGCACTTTTTTGCGCAGCACCAACAAGCGCTACGATATCATCCAGATGATGAGCAACCATACCAGTTCCAGTATCGCCGCCGGCAGCAGTGCCCTGGACCCCACCTACCTGCAGACCGCCGAGGCCTATGTGGAATACTTCAGCCATTTGAAAAAAGACGGCCTCCTGCATATCAACCACCATGTCTATCCCAAGATGCTGGTGACCGCGGCGGTGGCCTGGAAAATGATGGGACGTACGGATTTCCGAAAACATGTGGCTGTGTTCGAAGCCCCCGATTTCCAGGACAACCTGCCGACCTTCATGATTAAAATGTCGCCCTGGAAAAAAGAGGAAATCGAGGCCCTCAAGAAAAAACTGCCGCCGCTGGTGGTCGATCCCCTTGACCCCCACCAAACCTTTCTGCCTCAGGCGGCCTTTGAAGGCCGCATGCCCCCGGCACTACTGGCTGCCGTCCCTTACCGCCTGGCGGCCTGCAGCGACGACAAGCCCTACTTCAACTGCTTACGGAAGTTAAAATACAGTTTCAAAAAATTAAAAAAAGACGAAGCCCATATGTTGAATCTGTCCACGGCGCTGTTGCTGAACTCACAGATTCACGCCGGCTTTCCCATGGACATCATTCACCTGTATGTGGTCGGTGCCGGGGCGGTTTTGTTTGCCCTGTTGGTGGTGCTGGTACCGCTGCTGTTTTCCAGAGTCGGCCGCGAAAAATGGGCGCATAAGAAAAAGGTTCTGGGTTATTTTGCCATGCTGGGGCTGGGGTTCATCCTGTTTGAGCTGGTTTCCATCCATCTCTTTTTGAAGTTGATCGGTTACCCTTTATATGCCTATACCACGGTGGTGTTCGGGTATCTGGTGGGTGCCGGTGTGGGCAGCTATGCATCCGAGAAGCTGGGCATCGGCCCCGACAAAAGGTGGTGGGTGCCGTTTCTGGGCATCGGTGTCGCCTCGAGCCTCGTTTTAACCCTGCATGGCGCCCTGTTCGGTATTTTTCTGCAAGACGGCCAGTGGGTGCGCATCGCCGTTGCCCTGGCCATGATCGTTCCACTGGCTTTTTTTCTGGGAATGGCCTTTCCGCTGGGTGTATTACGGCTGTCACGGACACCCCATAAAAACCAGGCCATCGCCTGGGCCTGGGGGATCAACGGTCTGTTCACGGTCATCGGCGGGTTTCTGAGCGTCATCCTGTCGCTTTACCTGGGCTTTACCCACACGCTCATGATCGCCATGGCCTGCTATCTGACCGCTTTTCTGCTGTTCAGATCCTTCAGGAACGTATCCTAAGGAGGTCATCCATTTTCATCGGCAAGACTGAAATAATGACCGCTTCGGATCCGCGAAACTTGTCACCGCTCATCCGGCGTACCGTCGAGATGCTGCTGCTGTTTGTTCTGCTGGCTGTGGTGATCCTGTACTGCGTACGGCCCTGGCGGGCCTACTTTTTCACCGGGCTGGCCGATCACTGGGATCCGCGGCTGATGGGCCAGTGGATGGCATGGAACGCCCATAACATCCTGCGCGGACACATCCTGCGGCCGGATTATCACGCCAATTTTCTCTACCCGCATGCCTATACGCTGGCTTTTTCCGAACTGCTGTGGCCGGAGTCATTTGTGTATGCAGCGCTTTATGCAGTTTCAAAAAACCTTTTCCTGGGCTTCAACGCCTCCATGCTGTTTTTCTGGGCCCTTTCGGGCCTGACGATGTACGCCCTGCTGCGCGAACTGGACGTGTGCCGCGCCGTCAGCTATCTGGGCGCCTTTGTGTTCTGCCTGCTGCCCTACCGCATGCGCTACTATGTCGAGTTCAACATGGTGCTGGTCTTTGTGATTCCACTCCTGCTTTGGCTGTGGATCCGCTGGCTGCGGCAGCCGGACATCAAAAATGCCCTGTGGTTCGTGGCCGGGTTCTGGCTGGCAGCTACATCGTGCCTGTACTTTACATTCATGTCCGTTATCATTCTATGTTTCGTGTTTGCGGCCTTCATGGCTAACCACCACAACCTGTTTTTCGCGCGCAACTTCTGGCTCTCGCTGGCCACGATCGTCGGCGGTGTGGCGGGTGTGTCCGGCGTCTATCTCTACCCTTATGCCTTGTTGCGCATCCACGGCGGCTACGCCCGCACCGCCGTGGACTATCTCAAGCACCATGCCCAGGCCATGCACTACCTGGACACCCACTGCGCCGCACTGATTTATCCGCTTTTCACGACACCACGCACGCGCACCGCGGAGACCTATCTTTTTCCCGGCACGGTACTGGGGATCCTGGCGCTGATCTTTCTGGCAGCGCGGCTGCTGCGCTTCGTCAGGCGCGCGCAATCCAGGCGCTTGACAGAAAATTTGCTGGCCGGAGCCAAGTTCATCCTGTGGGCCGTGTTCTGGACGACCATCGGTGTACATGCCTTCTACGGCCGGGTGGCCTGGCTGGCGCTGTTCGACCGATGGCTGTACACGGTTTCTTTTGCCCTGATCGCGCTTTACGGTTTAGGTGTTTTCCGGATACACGATGACAATCGGAACGAACTGTTCCTTGCAGGCCTGGGCGCTGCCGCGGTGTTCTGCTTTTTCGTCAGCCTGGGTCCCTTGATTACCGTCGCCCCCGATGCCGTGCGCCTGGATGTGGCCCGCGGGCCTTTTGCCGATATCGCCGCCTGGGTGCCGCTGTTCGGCGCCGTGCGGGGATTGACGCGTTTTGCGATCGTTATTCTGATCTACCTGCTGGTGGCCGGTTGCATCACCTTGAGCCGGCTTGTCCGGAGGTATCAACGCCTGATCTGGCTGTTTCCGCTGCTGCTGAGCCTGCTCGTTTACGAGGCTTCCATGATGAAATACCGCTACACCAACTATTCTTATATCGTACGATCCAGGATCGTGCGTAAAATTCAGCAATTGCCGCAAGAAAGCGTAATTTTCCAGCTGCCCGCCGCCGTGCGCACCGTGGACGCCACCATTGCCATGGATACCATCGGGAACTTCCCCCTGCTCGTCAACGGATACTCGGGCTTTACGCCTCCCGATTACCAGCGGCTGTTTTTCTGGGAAAAAACCGGCTGGCAGCTGGACAAGATCACCCGGTGGTTGTCCCAGATCTGGCCACCGGTTTACCTGGTGCTCGACAAGCAGGCAAAATACTGGCTTTCAAAAGGATGGCACGAGCCTTTCCCTGAGGAAAAACTTGCAAAGGACTGGCAACTGCTGGACCAGGATGATCTGTATGCGCTTTACGCCCTGCGGAGCAGGAAAATGACCACCACATCGATCGTGCGCCGCGTCCGTTTCGATATGCTGAGAAAACACCCGGTTTTGTGCTTCTCCGCCCATCTCCTGAAATGCGCCCACTGCCGCCGCTATGTGCACATCCTGCTGGACAACCGGGAAATCGACAGGGAAACCGTCACCGCCCGGTGGCACAGCTACCACATACCACTGCCCAAGCAAGGCATGGGGCGCCTGGCGGGTGATGAAGTAAAACTGGAGCTGCTCAAAACACCCGGCACGGTCAGCGCGGCGCATGCCTGGGAAGTCAAGGAGGTTTACTTTGCGGCGGCTCGATAGCATCCAGACGCCCATCGCCATGGACGAGATCCGGCCAGCCGCAAAGAAAGCGGCTGATGGCATCGGCAGCTCTCTTCTCATCGGACTGACCACCTTTTTCGGCATCGAGCTGGCACTCATTTTGACCCGCCAGCGGCCGTTTCACCGTTTTTGGCTTGCATGTCTGCTGGCCAGTGCCCTATGCTGCTACCTGGCCAGTACGTTTTCGCCGGGTATCCGGAAAAAGATCCGGCGCGGTGTTTTTGTGTCGATCCTGGTTTCTGCCGGCCTGTTTCTCTGGCATAACCGCCTGCCGGTAACCTCTGTTTCCGTGACCCTGCGCTCGATTGCAGGACCGACCGACTTTTTGCTGCGGCAGTTTTTCCCCGGCCGCCGGGATTGCTTCAAAACGGTCCACGGGGCACCGAGCCGGCAGGCGGTGACCATCGCTTTCAGCCTGCCGGCCGCTGTGCGGGGACATCGCAGAGCATTGGAAATTTACTTCGGCCGGGCGCCGAAATCCTACGACATCCTGAAGATCTCCTTTGGCACACGGGTGTTGGGGCGGACGATCCCGCTGGCGGCCTTTCGCGGCGCCGATATACTGCAGGTTGCCGGCACGCCCAAAACCAGCAACCGATTTACACTGGTCGGCGGGGCAGCCCGCCTGGCCAGCAAGGGGCATGTGCGGCCCACGCTGAACATCGCCTCAGACGAAAACTTCATCCGCCGAAACATACCAGCCAGCCGCGTCTACGTCGTCAAACTGCTGTGGTTTCTTTTATGCACAGGATTTGCGGGCCTGATCATCTGGCACCACAAATTAACCTGGCTGAAAATTCCCCGCAAGGAGGCGCTGATCGCCTATCTGACCGGTTAACCTGATTTTTCGAGAGCATCTCATGGCCATCAAGCCCTATCTCCAGATCGCACGCTTCGACCACTGGTTTAAGAATATCTTCATCCTGCCCGGTATCGTGCTGGCCGTCTATGAGCACCACTGGCAGATCCAGGCCGGCCTCGTGCCGCGCATTGTCATCGGACTTTTGGCCATCGGCTGCATTGCCTCCAGCAACTATGTCATCAACGAAATCATCGATGCCCCCCGCGATGCCCTGCACCCGGTCAAGAGGCATCGGCCGGTGCCGTCAGGCCTGGTCAATGTCCGCATCGGCTATATCCAGTGGCTGGTGCTGGCCCTCATCGGCACCGGGCTGTCAATCCGGCTGGGAGCGGAATTTGTTGCATCCGTGCTGTCACTGTGGGTCATGGGGTGCCTTTACAACATCCCGCCCATTCGCCTGAAAGACAAACCCTACCTGGATGTGTTGAGCGAATCGGTCAACAATCCCATCCGGCTGCTGGTGGGGTGGTATGCTGCGGGTATGTCGAAACTCCCGCCGGTTTCGCTGGTGGCCGCCTACTGGATGATCGGGGCTTTCTTCATGGGCGTCAAACGCTTTGCCGAGTTACGCCGCATCCGGGATCCGGAAACCGCAAGACGTTACCGGGACAGCTTCGGATACTACAACGAGCAGCGGCTGTTGATCAGTATCATTTATTATGCGGTAGCCTTCGGCCTGTTTTTCGGAGTGTTCATCATGCGCTATCGCCTGGAGCTGCTTTTGTCCATACCGCTTGTCGCCGGATTTATCGGCTGGTACATGAACCTGGGCTTCCTGCCGGACAGTCCGGCCCAGTATCCGGAACAGCTTTACAAGCAGCGCGGTTTTATCATCTACGTGTCCGGCTGTACCCTGGCCATGCTGATCCTGTTCCGGGTCCATCTGCCTGTTCTCTACCGCATTTTTCAACCGACCGTCCGGTTGCCCTGATTTTTCCCGGACGCAGACTCGTTAAATGGAATTGACAGCCAGGTGCAAATGGCATAATGTCATCTGCCGGCCAATCGGCGCCGGTGGAAGGTCAGTTGCGCCATAACCCAGATTAACAACCGAAAGGCCGGCAAAACATAAAAAGGGGGGGCAGGGGCGATATGCTGCAAATTCATGCGGAAAAGCATTTCCCTGGCAGGACCGGACGTAAGGCCTGCCGGGCATTTTTCATGGGGATCGTAATGCTCTTGGCGGCCGCGACCTGTAGTGCTGCCGGGACACCGGCGGCAGCAACCATCGATGGGCCGGGCAGTCAAACAACAACCGGACTCTCGGCCGATGTGGTCTGGGCCCAATTCAACGGCGGCAACTACCAGGTTTTTCTCAGCTCGTACCGGGACGGTGCATGGACAGCCAAGCTCCAAATCACTCACAATTCCGACGCCAACATCGTGCCGGCCGTCACCCGTGACCACAACGGCGTGCTGTGGATTGTCTGGACGAAAATGACGGGGGAGGAAAAGGCCCTTTACTACCGCACCGATGACGGCCAACAGCTGTCAGATGCGGCCAAGATCGAAACCGGAATGAAGAGCAACCTCGCGGCGTCCATCATCGAAGACGGTGAGGATCAACTGTGGCTGATCTGGTCGGGCTTTGACGGCATCGATGATGATATCTATTTCAGCCGCTGGAACGGAGCGGACTGGAGCCAGCCCATCATGATCAACCGCGACGATACCACACCGGATATCCAGCCGGTCAGCGGTATCGGAAATGATGGCCTGCCATGGGTACGCTGGTCCGGTTTCGATCAGGGGACCTACAAGCAATTTGAGAGCCGCTGGAACGGAGTCGCCTGGGAACCTGAACGTGAAATCGCACAGCCCGAGACCGCACCGGATGCACCCCTTGCAACCCTGGCGATTCCTTCAGCTCAGGGGTCTCCGGCAACCGCGCTGGGACAGGTGCCGGTCGCCGATGCAGGCCGGAGCGCACCACCCGGTACGCCGGATGTGCCGGTGCTGCAGCTGCCCGAGTTCATCAAGTCCCCCAGGAAGGCGGGCATTTTTATCCTGACGCCGGAAGGCCGGAGCGTGTCGGCGCCGGTACGCACCCTGCTGCCGAAAAAGGACGCGCCGTAAATAACCCATCTGGCCGCCAGAAAAACTGGATATCCTCCCACCGCCTGCGAAAATTTCACGGTCCGCGGATATCCGAGGGAAGCGATGATGCGAAAGGTACTTTCTCTTACTTCAATATCCTTGACCTGTGCTGTAGTGCTCGTGCTGCTGCTGACTTGGGCTTTTCCGGTGCATGCGGATGACGTGGACCTGTTTATCGCATTTGGCGACAGCATTACCTTTGGTGTGGTCAACTCCGACGGCGTTACCGAAAGCGGCTACGAGCCGGGGCTGGAATCGCTGTTAAATTCCCATGGACATCCCGCCATTGTTGTCAACCAGGGCAACAGCGGGGAAACCACCGCCGAGGGAGTCATTCGCATTTCCAGGCTGCTGGCTGGGAACCCGGGAGCGGATTTCTATCTGATTCTGGAAGGCACCAACGATCTGCTGTCGGGGATCTCCTCCCAGACCACGCTTTTTAATCTGGGGGTGATGATCGACGATGTGCAGCGCAACCACAAGGTGCCGATCATCGCCACGATCACGCCCATGGCCAACCACCTGAACAAAGAGATCGCCACGGTCTACAACCCACAGATTTTCAATCTGGGGGGCGGCAAGGGCATCAAAGTGTCCGACCAGTACAGCCCGTTGATCAATGGATGGAACGGGTTTACAATTGACGGTATTCACCCCAATGACCGGGGCTACGCGGTCATGTCCGGCACCTGGTTCAACACGATCCAGGCACCGTCACCGGGTGACGGGGGCGGTGGCGACACACCTCCGGCGGATTCCGGCGGAGGCGGGGGGGGAGGCTGTTTTATCGCCACGGCCGCTTTCGGTTCGCCGTTGGCGTCCCAGGTGCGACTGCTGTCACGTTTCCGGGACCGCTGCCTGCTCACCAACGCGCCCGGCCGGCTTTTCGTAAAACTCTACTACCGCTACTCACCGCCCATCGCCGATTACATTCGGATGCACGACGGGCTCCGGCATGCCATCCGCCTGTCGCTGGTGCCGCTCATCGGTTTCAGCCGCCTGATGCTCGACGGCTACCTGTCCTGGCCGATCATCATGGGCGCCATGCTTTTAGCCATGCTGGTCTTTTCGCTTTTATACCTCCGGGGGTTTTCCTATCCCCTGCGGACGCATCCAACACGATCCGGAAAAAACGCGCGCTCCGCCGGCGTCCGCCAACATTCATGATTCGCGACCTTGACAGCCTGGCTGACCGCACCTTTGACGTGGTGGTGATCGGCGGTGGAATCTTTGGCGCCTGCTCGGCGTGGGAAGCGTCCCTGCGCGGTTTTTCCGTGGCGCTGATCGAAAAACATGATTTTTCGCACGCCACGTCCGCCAATCACTTTAAGATGGTGCACTGCGGCATTCGTTACCTGCAGCATGCCGATCTCCGACGTCTGCGCGAATCCAGCCGGGAACGATCCGCGCTGCTGCGCATCGCCCCGCACCTGGTGCACACCCTGCCGATTGTCATTCCCACATACGGCCACGGCGTGAAAGGCAAGGCCTTTCTGGGCAGCGGAATGCTGCTCTATGACGCGTTGACCGTCGACCGCAACCGCGGCCTTTTGCCCGCGAAAAAAATCCGGCCCAGCCGTTTTCTTTCCGCCGCCGAGGTTATCCGGCGTTTTCCGGGAATCCGGCGCCGGGGACTCACCGGTGCGGCGGTATTCGAAGAAGGACAGATGTACAACCCGCCACGCCTGGTGTTGAGCTTTATCCACTCGGCAGCTGCCAAAGGCGCGGTTTGCGCCAACTATGTACGCGCCACGGGCTTTTTGAAACGCGGCCGGCGCGTTTTCGGTGTGACGGCCACCGACGAACTGGGCGGAAATACGCTGGAGATCCGGGGGCGGTTGGTGCTGAACACGGCCGGACCCTGGGCCCACCGCATCATGGAGCCCGGGCTGGGGTTGCGCCTTCGGCCGCGACCCACTTTCTCGCGGGACCTGGCCTTTGTCGTGAACAGGCGTTTTGAAAGCACGGCGGGACTGGCCCTGGCCACGGACACCAAGGATGCCGACACACTGGTAGACCGCGGCGGACGTCACCTCTTTGCGGTGCCCTGGCGCGAGTTCACCCTGATCGGCGTCTGGCACAAGGTCTGGCACGGGCCTCCGGAAACCCTGACGGTCAGCAAAGCGGAGCTCTCCGGCTACGTGCGGGAGGTCAACCGCGCCTATCCGGGACTGCTCTTGTCTGAAAACGAAATCCTGATGATCAACATGGGCCTGACGCTTTTTGGCCAAGAGTCGCACCAGGCGGCCGGGCAGATCAGTTTCGGGCACCGTTCCCAGGTTATCGACCATGCCCGCGCCCATGGTGTCGATGGCCTGCTGACCCTGATCGGTGTACGCGCCACAACGGCCCGCGGCATGGCGGCTGCCGCCGTGGACCGTATCCAGCAGCGCCTGGGGCGGAAACAGCGGGATGTTGATTCGACGCGCGTCCCGATTTACGGGGGAGACTTTGGCAGCTTCGAAAAACTGGTCGCACGGGCCAGGAAATCCGCACCGCTGGATATAGATGACCAAATGGCCCGCTGCCTGTGCCGCAATTACGGCTCGCAGTGGGCAAGGGTGCTGGCACTGGCGGATCAGGTCCCCCTAAAACCGCCGGCTATCGATGGATCGCATGTGCTGCAGTGCGAGGTGCTGCACGCCGTACGCCACGAAATGGCCCGGAAACTTTCCGACGTCGTTATGCGGCGCACCGATCTGGGAAGCGGCAAGATGCCGTCACGGCGGGCCGTTTCCACTTGCGCGGCGCTGATGGCGGGCGAGCTGGGCTGGAACGGCCGTAAAGTGCAGAACGAAATTGCAGATCTTCGCCGGAGCTACCCGGCATGGGCATAGGGGAGGCGATGTTGCGACAATGAACGCACTGATTACCGGCGGTACGGGGTTTATCGGTTCGCGTCTGGCACTGAACCTGCTGCAGCGCGGTGACAGCGTGCGCATCTACGGCCAGCTGAACACACCGGCGGAAAAGGAAAACGCGCGTCTCCTGCAGACCAAAGGGGCCGAAGTCCGAATAGGGTCGATGACCGACAAGGCCCAGGTCGGCCTGGCCGTTAAGGGCATCGAAGTGGTCTTCCACCTGGCGGCGGCCCAGCACGAGGCCAATGTGCCGGACCGGGTGTTCTGGGATGTGAACCTGACCGGCACCCAGACGATGCTGGCGGCCGGCATGCTGGCCGGGGTGCGGCGCTTCGTTCACGGCAGTACCATCGGCGTTTTTGGCTCGGCTTTGGGCGGCGTGATCGACGAAAAAACCCCGGTGTGGCCGGACAATATCTACGGCAAAAGCAAATTGGCGGCTGAACGCGCCGTGATGGCGGTCAAGGACCGGTTGCCGGTGGTTGCCATCCGCATTTCCGAAACCTACGGGCCTGGCGACCGGCGGTTGTTAAAGCTCTTCAAGGGAATCGGCCGGGGCACTTTTTTTGTCATCGGAAACGGCGGCAACATCCACCACCTGATTTTCGTGCAGGATCTTATCGACGGGTTTCTGCTGGCCGCTGAAAAAAGGGCGGCTTTGGGCGAGGTGTTCGTGCTGGCCGGAAAAGAACCGCTCACCACATTGGAAATGGTGCGCACCGTTGCCCAGGTGATGGGCAAGCGCATGCCGCGCCTGCGTGCCCCGCTGACACCTTTCCTGCTCACGGCGGCGGCCATGGAACTGTCCCTCAAACCACTGGGCATTCAGCCCCCGCTGCACCGCCGCCGGCTGGATTTTTTCCGAAAAAGCTTTCTCTTCGACAATGCCAAGGCTGCATCGATGCTGAACTTTCAACCGCGCGTGTCTTTTGAGCGGGGCGCCGCTAAAACCGCCGCCTGGTACCGGGGTCAAAACCTGCTGTAGCCTTTTCATACGAGCGAAACCAGAGGTCATGCGTGAACATTCTGATGATAGACTATGAATATCCCCCCCTGGGCGGCGGCGGCGGCGTGCTGAATAAACTGCTGGCCGAAGCGCTGGTGGAGCGTGGCCACAGCATCGCGCTCATTACCAGCCGCTATGGCAACCAGCCGGCGCATGAAACGCAAGGCGGCGTTGAACTGTTCCGTGTGCCGGTGCCTTTCCGATCCGACCGCAATGCCGCCAGCCTGGTTTCCATGCTGGCTTTCTTCCCGTCCAGCCTCTTGTCCGGCATACGCATCCTGCGAAAGCGGCGTTTCGATGTGATCCATTCCATGTTCGCTGTCCCGTCGGGGCCCTCCGGTCTGTTTTTGTCCGGAATCTTTCACAAACCGCACGTGGTGTCGTTGCTGGGCGGGGACATCTACGATCCCAGCAAAAAGCTGTCCCCCCACCGGGCGCCCATGCTGCACCAGACCGTGGGGCTTATTCTGCGCCGTTCCGATGCGGTGGTCACCATGTCAAGGGATATCCGGCGACGTGCTTTAAAGTATTTCGACGTGCAGCGCGACATCGCCCTGATCCCCCACGGAATCCCCGAACCGCACTTTGTCCCGGCGAAAAGGGCCAGCTATGGTTTCGACGGAGATGATATCCTGTTGATCACGGTGGGCCGTCTCGTCCGCCGCAAAGCCGTTCACGAGCTGATTCAAGCCGTCGCCCGCCTGGCCGACGGACGTGTCAAACTGCTGGTCATCGGTGACGGCCCGCAGCGTGGGGGCCTGGAGCAGACCGCAAGCGATCTGAATGTGACCGACCAGGTGTTTTTTTTCGGCAACGTGAATGACAACGAGAAATTTGCACTGCTTGACCTGGCGGACATTTATGTTTCGGCCAGCTGGCACGAGGGTTTCGGCATCGTTTTTCTGGAGGCCATGGCGACCGGCCTGCCGGTGGTGTGCTACGACAACGGCGGCCAGGTGGATTTTCTGGGGAACGGGCGCAGTGGTGTGCTGGTGCCCGTAGGAAAACCGGAACAACTGGCCGACCGCATCAGGGACCTGATCCTGGACCCGGGCAGGCGCCGGCAAATGGCCGATTTCAACCGCCGCCATGTGCGCAACTTTTTCATCGGGGTCTGTGCGCAACAGTACGAAGCCCAGTATCGGCGGCTGACAGCCTGATCTGCCGGTTCGCTTCCGCCGCCCACGGTGCCCGTGAAATCGATCCGAGAGGAGTTTAGGCATGCAAATCGATAAAGCACTTACCGCCCGCTTCGAGCCCTTCGACTCGTTCTGGGAAGCACCTGAAAATATCGAAAAAGGCTATACGACCTTCAACAAGTTTTACCGGCGCAACTACCTCAAGTACCTGCCGCTGGAGCCGTCGCAGGCAGTTCTGGTGATCAGCTGCGGTCCGGGCTACTTTGTCGACCTGATCGGACAGTTAGGCGTGAAAAATGTTTTGGGAATCGATTGCGACGCGCAGAAAATCGCCTACGCCCGGGCAAGGCGCCTAAACTGTCGGGTGGAAAATGCCTTTGCGCACCTGGAAGGCCATCCGGACACCTACGATGTGCTTATTGCGGAACAGGAACTCAACCACCTGACCAAGGACGAGATCCGGCGTTTCCTGTCCCTCTGCCACAGCAGCCTCAGGCCCGGTGGCATGCTGGCCGTGCACAGTTTGAACGGCGCCAATCCCATTACCGGCCCGGAGGCCCTGGCACAGAATTTTGACCACTACAATACGCTGACCGAATACAGCCTGCGGCAGGTGCTGCAGCACAGCGGGTTCGGGAAAATTCGTGTATTTCCGCTGCACCTCTATATTTTTTACGAAAACCCGCTCAACACCGTCGGCATGCTACTGGATGCAGTCGTTCAAATGGTATTGAGAATGAGTTTTAAGTTTTACGGCAAATCCAACCGGATTTTCACAAAGAAAATCGCAGCCGTGTGCCACAAAACAGATCCATTGGAGCCCGACGCATGAAAACGCCCGCCAATGGCCCCAAAATTATCGACAAGTCGGCCAACATCCGGCAGAAGCTCTCGTTAGGACAGGCATCGCCTTTCCAGACCTACCGGGAACTGACCTGGGGCCATGAGGACCGCGGCGCTTTCTGGCGCTATGAACTACTCACCAGCCTGCTGGGGCCGCTGCCCGGCGGCCTGGGGTTTTACCTGCGCAAACTGTTTTATCCCCGTCTGTTCAAATCTTTCGGACGCGGCGTCATCATCGGCCGCAACGTGGTTCTGCGCCACCCGCGGCGCATCCGTCTGGGGAACCACGTGACCGTGGATGACAACTGTGTCCTGGACGCCCGCGGGGCAGGGCAGGGGGGCTTGGTACTGGAGAATGACGTACTGGTCAACCGCAACTGCATGCTGCTGGCAAAAAGCGGGCCCATCCATTTCGGGCGTCGCACCAGCCTGGGCAGCAACTCGGTGGTTGTCTCCATGGACGGTGTGGTGCTGGGCGAGGCGGTGCTGACCGCCGGCGGCTGTTATCTCAGTGCCGGCGCCTACAGGTTCGATTCGTCGGCGGCCGTCATGGATCAGGAAGCCTACACCACGGGGCCCATCCGTATCGGCGACAAGGCCTGGCTGGGCACGCGGGTCACCGTTCTCGACGGGGTGCGCATCGGCGCCGGCGCCGTGGTCGGCGCCTGTGCATTGGTCAACCGCGATATTCCGGAGCGCGCCATTGCCGTGGGCATACCGGCCAAGGTCGTCCGCATACGGGAATGCACTTGACGACTGCCGCACCCCAGGAAAAACCCGCTTCCCGGCGGGGCGTGCTGCTGGCAAAAGCGTTGGTCACCGTAGCCTTGTGCGCGGTGATCATCTGGCGGGGAAACTGGCACGCGATCTGGTCATCGCTGACGCGCGCCGATCCACTGCTGATCGCCACGGTTTTTTGCGGCATGCTGCTGGGGGTGACCATCAGCACGTACAAATGGCGCCTGCTGCTCTCCATCCACGGCATCGATTTTCCTTTTGGTCGGCTGCACGGGTTCTATTTCACCTCGGTTTTTTTCAACAACTTCCTGCCCAGCAACATCGGCGGCGACGTCTACCGCATTTACCGCACGGCGCGGCAGCGCCCCAACCGGGCCGGCGCCGTGGTGGCGGTTTTCAGCGAACGGCTGACCGGCATCTGGGCGCTGATTGTCCTCGGGGCCGCGGGCGGCACCTGGGTCTATACCCACAGCCGCCCGTCGCCCCCCTGGCTGCTGCCGGCCACTGTAACTTTTGGCGTCATTGCCCTGCTGCCGCTGATTTTTTTGCCGGTTGCCGGCAAGGCTGCTTTCTGGTTTTCGGAGCGCCGCTGGTTGCCGCAAAAACTGAAAAATGTACTGATGCTTTTATCAGACTACCGCACCCATCTGCTGAAAACATGCCAGGTGATTGCAATTTCATTCGGATTTCATCTCTTTACACTCACCTGGATGCTGGTGCTCTCTGTTGCCGTGGGCAGCCCGTCATCGATTCCCCGGCTGGTCTTGGGAATTGCCATCAGCAACCTGGCCGCCCTGCTGCCGGTTTCGATCAACGGTATCGGCCTGCTGGACGGCTCTTTTATCTATGTCATGCACAGCCTGGGCATGGATTTCGACCCGGCCCTGATGATGATGCTGCTGATCCGGGCGCTGCTGATCCCGCTGAGCATCATCGGCGGTCTGTTCTACCTGCGCGCACGCCGGAGTATCGATTTTAGCAGGATCAAAGCCCACAATCCAGAAACGACGCCGCTGTCACCCGGAAAAGACCGCTGAAGAACACCTTGTATCTTTCCATCAATTTCGGCGCCGCCGGATAATTTGAAACGACACAACATGACATATGCGCCTGTCAAGCGGGAGTTTTTCACCGGCCTGCTGGAAAAGCTGGGGCTCTGGACCGTACTGGCGGCCACCGTGCTCTACAGCATTCCTCCCTGGCGGTCGTATTTTTTCGACGGCCTGGGGAAACACTGGGATACCAAGGTCATGGGCTACTGGATGGCTTGGAATGCCCATAATATTTTTAAGGGAAACATCTTAATCCCCCGTTTTGACGCCAATTTTTTCTACCCCCACCTGCGCACCCTGGCCTTCGGCGAAATGCTGTGGCCCGAATCTTTTGTCTACGCGGCTCTGTGGGGCCCTACACACAACCTGTTTCTGGCTTTCAACGGTACGATGCTCTTCTTCTGGGCACTGGCCGGCGTGTGCATGTACATGCTGCTGCGCGAATTACAGGTTTGCCGTACCGTCAGCTGGCTGGCAGGCTTTATTTTCTGCCTGACGCCGTTCATGATGGCCTTTTACATCGAATTCAACATGACGCTGGTTTTCGTCATCCCACTGATGCTGCTGCTGACGGTGCGCTGGCTGCGCAAACCGGGTTTTGGGCGCGCACTGGGCTTTTGTACCGGTTTTCTGGTCTCCCTGACCTCTTGTATCTATTACACTTTCATGGTGGCCTTTCCCCTGGCTTTTGTGGCCGTGGCCCATCTTGCTGCCAACCGTGCGCTTTTACGGCAGAAAAAGTTCTACCTGACCGCCGCGCTTATCGTGGCCGGCGTGCTCGCAGTCAGTGCGGTCTATCTGCGCCCCTACGTACAGCTGAGGATAGAAGGCGGTTACAGTCGCAACATGCAGGATTTCATGATCAGCCATGCCCAGCCGCTGATGTACCTGGATACGCGCAGCTCGGCATTGATCTGGCATCTGTTCACGCCGCCCAGGCGCTGGTCGGAAACCTACCTGTTTCCCGGCAGCGTACTGGCCCTGTTGTCGATGCTGTATTTTGGCCGCGGTACAATCTGTTTCATGCGCAGACGCACCTGGCAGCATGCTTTGCCTGCCGTTGTGGGTGTGACAAAATTTGTGTTGTGGTCGGGCTTCTGGGCGATCATCCTGGCCAACGCCTATTTCCGGCAGTTTCTCTGGGTTTCGCGTTCGGCGCCGCTGCTGTACCCGCTTTCGCTGGCGCTGCTGATCACATACCTGGGCACGCTTTTGCTGCCCGGCCGGGACACACCGCAGAAAATTCTGGCCGCCGGTTTGGCTGCCGGTGCGGTGATGTGTTTTTTCATCAGCCTGGGCCCTGTGATCACCGTGGGATATGACGGCCACCTGATCAAACTGGCCCGCGCTCCTCTGGCCCGGTTGTTCGAGTCCACACCGGTTTTCGGTGTGGTGCGCGGATTGACACGCTTTGCCGTCATCGTGCTGGTATACCTCATCGTTTCCAGTTCACTGATGCTCGACCGTGCTGTGAGGGCCCAAAAACGGCTGATCTGGCTTTTCCCGATTCTGATCGCCACCCTCGTCTTCGAGGGCGTGCACATGAAGTACCGTTATGAACACTACGCCGATTTGTACAATTCCACGACCATGCAGCAGGCCCGCAGTCTGCCTGACGACAGTGTCCTGTTTCAGATTCCGACCACACCGAAGTTCATCAGCACGAACATCGTCATGAACACCATCGGCGATTTCCACTACCTGGTCAATGGCATGTCCGGTTTTCTGCCACGGCAATTTACCGAATTAAACGGCCTTTTGCGCAGTTGGAAAATCGGTGCGGCAACCCGCCGCCTGCGCCGGATCTGGCCGCAGACCTATCTGCTGATTGACCGCCCGGCCACGGCCTGGCTGGCCAGCGGATGGCGCAAACCCTTTCCATGGAAACAGCTGCCGCATGACTGGCGACTGGTGCATCAGGACAGGCAATACGCGCTCTACCGCCTGCGGCCCAAAACGGCTGTTGCGACACGCATCGTACGGTGGATACGTTCCGACGTATTGCAAAAAAAGCGTTTGTTGACCTTTTCGGCGCGCCAGGGCGACCTTCGGGAAGGTCCCGGCAGAGGCTTTCGGGTGCTGCTCAACGGGCACGCGATCAGCCGGCGCCGGTTAACGGATTCCTGGCAGCCTTATCGCATCCTGCTGCCGACCGTCTACATGGGGAACCTGGAGGGAGATCAGGTAACCCTGGAACTTCTGCCGGCAGATCCACCCGCAGCAGGGAATTGTTCCCAGCATGGCTGGGAAGTGCGCCGGATCAACTTTGAAGCGCCTGCCGCGTCCCGCACCCCATAAAAGAACAGGAGCCCGGTCGAGCCAATGTGCGGTATCAACGGATATATCAACCCCAAGGGGGTTTCTACAGACGACATTCATCGGATGAACCGCATGTTGCGGCACCGCGGTCCCGACGACGAGGGCGTGTATGTCAGTACCGCCGGCACCGCCGGGCTGGGACAGCGGCGCCTTGCCATTATCGATTTAGACGGCGGCCACCAGCCCATGGCCAATGAAGACGGCACCATCTGGATCACCTTCAACGGCGAAATTTACAATTTCAGGCAGATCCGCGCCGGGCTGCGGCAGGCCCACCGCTTCAAAACCCGCAGCGACACCGAGGTGATCCTGCACTTGTACGAAGAGAAGGGTGAAGACTGCGTACGCGACCTGCGCGGCATGTTTGCCCTGGCCATCCATGACAGCCGCCGGGAAAAGCTCTTTCTGGCCCGTGACCACCTGGGCCAGAAGCCGCTGTTCTACCACCACGACGGCGAATCCCTGGTCTTTGCATCGGAAATCAAGGCACTCCTGGCGCTGAAGCCGGAGCTTCGCAAGATGGACTGCCGCGCGCTTTACGAGTACCTGACCATCCGCATCATCACCCCGCCGCGGTCCATGTTTCAGGATGTCCGCAAACTGGCCCCGGGTCACTGGCTTGTATTTCAAAACGGTCGCGTGACCATCCGGCGCTACTGGCAGCTGCGCTTCGAGCCCAAGCGGCGGCAAACCTTCAGCAACACGCTGGCCGAACTGGAGGCACGCATTGAATCCACCGTTAACTGCCACTTGGTCAGTGACGTGCCGGTGGGGTCCTTCTTGTCCGGCGGCATGGATTCGAGCATCGTGACGGTCATGATGCACCGCGCGGCCGGAAGAGGGTTTAAAACTTTTTCCGGGGATGTGCCCTATGCGGATTACAGCGAACGGCCCTACGCCAAAATGGTGTCGGACCAGTGCGGCAGCCGGCATTTCGAACTGACCATCAATCCCTCGCTGGTGCATGGCCTTCCCGACCTGGTCTGGCATCTGGACGAGCCTTCGGACCCGCTGTCGGTGTGCATGTACAGCATATCCGAACTGGCGCGCCGCGAAGTAAAGGTCGTGCTGGGGGGGGACGGGGGAGACGAGCTGTTCGGCGGTTACGACCGCTACTACGGCAACATCTATGCCGGCTATTATGCGCTGCTGCCCGAGGTTTTGCGCAAACACATGATCGAAAAGCTGCTCGATCGCATGCCGGAAGGCTTCTGGTACCGCAGCCTGAGCCACAAGCTGCGCTGGATTCACCAGATGTCATTTTACCGGGGCGGCAGGCGCTATGCCAACAGTCTGAGTTATTTTTATTTTTCCGACCGTTACAAAAAGACACTCTATACGGATAAGTTCCGGAAACAGATCGGCCTGTTTGACCCGCAAGCCAACCTGGCCGCCTATTTTGACAGCCCCAATGCCGCCCGCGCCATCGATCGCATGCTCTATGTGGATGCCATGACCCGCATGCCCGATCATCCCAACATGATCTTGGATCGTATGACCATGGCCCATGGCCTGGAAGCGCGCTCGCCCTTTCTAGACCACGAACTGGCCGAATTCTGCGCCGCTCTGCCGCCTGAGTTTAAAATCCGGGGCACCCGGCGGCGCTATATTCAGGTCCAACTGGGAAAAAAGCTTCTGCCGCCGGCCGTGATAGGGCACAAAAAGCAGGGCTTTTCCTCGGCGCTGACGTATTTGCTTGAAAAGGAGTTTAAGCTGCTTTATTCTCTGTTTCTAAAAAATGCCCATCTGGTGCGCGACGGCTACCTGCAGCGCAGCGCCATCGACAACCTGCTTGCAGCGCATTTGGGCAGGAAAGCGGACCACGGAAACCGCCTGTGGCTTTTGTGCAATGCCGAAGTGTGGTACCGTATGCACATCGAAGACCAGAGCCGCGAGACGCTGAAAGATTACCTTCAGGAGCATGCCGGCTGGTTGCCAACACCGGCACGCCTGTAGCGGCAGCGGGTTTTAGCCGGGTTACAGGCTGCTTTGAAGGTGAATGTGACATACGGCGGGATTTGCAGAAAGGATGCCGCCGGCGGCAAAGATCCCGGTGATCTTGCCAACAAACCCAGAGAATAGACCAATATGCCATCACCTGTGGGACACAGCCTGGCCGGCTGGGTGATCGCCTCTTTTCGTTCGCGATCGCTCAAGCCGGTCAACCTGAAGCGCATCGGGCTGTACGCCTTTATCGCCAATGCGCCGGACCTGGACTTTATCCCGGGTGCCATGATGGGTCAGCCCAACTTGTACCACCACGGCATCAGCCACAGCATCGGGGCCGGCCTGCTTTTTGCGGGAGCCGCCGCGTTCGTGATCAAACTGCAAAGCGGTGGACGTCTGCTGCGCGAATTTGGCTACATGCTGGCCCTGTATGGTTCGCATCTCGTTTTAGACCTGCTTTCCATGGACGGGCGGCCACCCTTCGGCATCCCGATTCTGTGGCCTTTTTCCGGGCACTATTTCATGATCCCCATCTTGCCGCCCGTAAAACACTCGGTGCTCGATCACGCCACCATGGCCCAGTTCCTGGCCGATGTTTTTTCGCTGCACAACCTGTATGTGATCGGGCTTGAAATCGCACTGACCGTCCCCTTTGCCTTGATCGCCGCGTGGTGCTTTCGCAAAACCCCGGCGGTCAACCGTTAGGAGCACCCCGCCCTGATGAAAACCACCGGGAAAATCCTGTCCGGGCTGTTCCTGCTGGGCCTGCTGGCGCTGGCCGGGGTGGGGGTAGGATATTTTTACGCCACCGGCGCCTTTTCCACGCCTGAAAGCCTGACCGCCCGCCAAAAACTGGCACGCCAAATTCCGGGCGGAGTCTTGCTGTGGTCGCGGCAGGGCATGGTTACGGCGGCACGTTTCGGGCACTGGGAGCCCCGATCGATCACCAAGGGGGGAAATCCGCGCTGGTCCCCCGACGGTCGGCGTTTCGTGTTCACCCGCGGCCATAGCGTGTGGCTGATGCAAAACGACCTGTCGGCTCCCAGAAAAATAATGACGGATGTGTTCAGCGAATACGCCACCGGCGCTTTTTGGACCGAAGACGGGAAGGGGGTCGTGGCCATCAACCGTAAGGACCTCCGGCAGGTGCTGATCTACGACCTGGCCTCGGGAAAAACCCGCCTGCTGCACGATGAACGCCGCCCACCCTATAGGGGATACCACCTCTCCCAAGGCGCCCACCTGCGCTTTGGCGGCCGGTACCTGTTGACCTTTACCGGGGATGCCGGGCATCGCAGCATGATTATCGACCTGGTGAAAAAGCGCTATATCACCAACAAGTTGATGCGCTCCGGAGACTGCGGGCCGGCCTGGTCACCGGACGGCCGTTTTATCGTCATGACGCGCCGCAACCGTCGCAGCCTGACCCGGCCCCTTTACATCGCCGAATTTGACGCCAAATCCGGCAAGCTGTCCGCTTCACGCTACCTGATCGGCCGCGGCCGCTGCGAACGCGCAAGTATTTCCAATGATGCGAGATACGTGTTATATGTCTTGTCCGGCAACATCTTTTGCTGGGAAATCGGGCCGCCTGTAAAAAAGCCCCGCAACGGCATTCAGCTGACCGCCGACGGCCACAGCACCGACCCGAGCCTGTATATCTTTAAAGGTAACGTGCCGCGCGCTTTCGAATAGCGGCTGCCGACCGAACCGAGCGCCCCCAAACAACCAGACCGCATGCCAAACCCCGCATCCATATCCGTGACACAGCCGCCAAAAGCAAAATTGGGCTTTTTTACGCTTAGAAAACGGCTTTGCCTGTTTTTCCTCTGCGGTCTGGCGATCGCCGCCTGGCTGCTCACCCAGCGGGCACTGGTGACGCTCACCTTGCACAGCGATACGCCGGGAACGTTCAAAATCTACTGGGCCGGTCCCGGTCAGGCTTACCGTGAATCCCGTTCCGCCGCGGTCTGGATTCAACCGCGGCAGTCGCGCTATACGCTCCTTGTGGGGAATTTAAGGCACATCAGCCGCCTGCGTATCGACCCGCTGGACAGGCCGGCACATTTGGTCATTTTGCAAATTGACATCCGGCAGGCAGCTTTTCAGGCCGTGCATTTAACCGCCGCAGCGGCTCAAAAAACCTTAAAACCGCTCCGGCAAGTCAAACATCTGGCTTTCCAACCGGGGCGCATCGATATCGCCCTTGATGGCCCCGATCCCCAGATCGAGGTGCATGTCCGACCGTTGCTGATGCCACGCAGCTGGACGGCAACTGCAGTCCAGATTCTGCTGGCCGCTGTGTTGCTGGGCCTGCTGATGGAACTTGCCACACATGTTCCACGCCATTTCGACTATATTCCCGGCCTGATGTTTTTCGTGTTGGCGCTGATTCTGGCCATGGCATTTGTCAGCCGCTTCAACATGCATCCGGACGAATACGTACATGTCCAGGCCGGCGCTTATTACGAAGCCCACTGGCTGCCGCCGTCGATCTGCCAGCCGGGCACCGAACGCAGCTACAGCGTGCACGGTGTCTCAAGGTTGAATTCCTTCGAAATTGCCTATTTTTTCGCCGGCCGATTTGCGTCCCTGCTGCGGCCGCTGCCGCTGCCGGACTACCTCCGGCTGCGGCTGTTCAATATTCTGCTCTTTGGCCTTTTGCTGTGGATGTGCCTGACCGGCCGGCAGCGCCTTTTGTACCTGCCGCTGCTGGTCAGCCCCCAGGTCTGGTACATATTCAGCTACTTCAACTCCGACGCCTTTTCTTTTTTCATCTGTTTCGTCGTCGGTCGTCAACTAATCGAAGAGGACAGCCTGCTGAAGCGCTTTTTCCAGAACCAGCCGCCACCAGGTCTCTTCCTGCGTGGATTGGCGGGCGGCGCACTGCTGCTCGCCATGCTGCCACTGTTGAAGTTGAACTTTTACTTTTTTAGTCTTTATGCGTGTTTATATTTACTTATAAAACTTTATGAAAACAGGTTTTTGATTTCCGGGCAGGCTTTCAAACGTGCGGCCGTGCTGGCCGCCGCGGCTTTGTTTCTGCTTGGCGGGCGCTACGGTGTGGATGTTTACCGCAATGGTTTCAACCGCCAGGCCAAGCTCACCGCCTGCCGCAACAAACTGGCGCGCCCAAAATTCAAACCGGACACTCCGCTCAAAGACCAGTATTTCGGTCTCAACCTGCGTAGAAAGGGAACCACCGTAAAACAGATGTTTGACCGCTACGGCTGGGGGCGTGTTTCCTTCCAGAGCACCTTCGGGGTCTACGGTTACATGGCCCTTTACGGATCGAAAGCCTACTATGACATGATCCGCGGCCTGGCCATTGCATTCGGTGCCCTGCTGGTTTTCACTGCTCTGTGGCGGACGGACCTGGCGACCAGACTGCACCTTGCAAATTCTGTACTCTGCGCCCTGCTGCTGCTGGCCGCAGCGTTCTGGAATTCGTGGAACGTCGATCTCCAGAATCAGGGGCGCTATTTTCTGCCGATCTTTGCCATGGCGGCGTTCCTGCTGGTGCAAACAGAGCCCCGCATCCAACGCGGCCTGTTGAACCTGCTGGTGGCCGGCATGTTTCTTCTGAGCACGTATTCGTTTCTCTGCTACGGCCTGGGCAGAATACCCAAAATTGGATAAATCCATAAAAGCATGTAGGCAGATGGCGGCCGGCGGTCTGGGGCGCGGCAGGGAACAGCAGAAGATTGGTCGGATTGAAGGGATACGGGAATGAGCTGGACCCAACAAACGCGATGAACCCAAGCAACCAATAAACGCTGGGCAACGCCCCGATGCTTCCCATCGCACAGTGAAAACAAAACGGTAGATCCAAATATGACAAGTCTATCCATCGTTATCCCGGTCATGAATGAAACGGAGAATATTGCCGAAGTCCACCAGGAAATTGTCGCGGTCTGCGAAGCCGAGGGTTACCGTTTCGAAATCATCATCATCGATGACGGCTCCACCGACGGCACCGCACAAATCGCGGCCGGCCTGAAGCCCGTAAAGCTCATCCGCTTTCAGAAAAATTTCGGCCAGACCGCCGCCATGGACGCCGGCATCAGAGCTGCCAGTCACGATTTCATCGTCACCATGGACGGGGACCGCCAGAACGACCCCCACGACATCCCGCGGCTGCTGCAGCACCTTGAGGCCAACGATCTTGACGTGGTCGCCGGATGGCGGGTCAAACGCCGCGACAATACCGGCAAGCGCTTTGTCTCCCGAGGCGCCAATTTTCTGCGCAGGGTGCTGCTCAAAGACGGCATTCACGACAGCGGCTGTACGCTCAAAGTCTTCAGGCGCAGCTGTTTCGAACATGTGCGTCTGTATGGCGAGATGCATCGCTTCATTCCGGCGCTTCTGAAAATCAAGGGGTTTCGCATCGGAGAGTTGCCCGTCAACCATCGCCCGCGGGTTGCCGGAAAAACCAAGTACGACTGGCGGCGGACTATCAAGGGTTTCGTGGACATCCTGTCGGTATGGTTCTGGAATAAGTACGCCGTGCGGCCGCTGCACCTTTTGGGCGGCGGCGGCCTGGTTTGCCTGCTGCTGGGTCTTGTGACCTGCCTGTATACGCTGGTGCTCTTTTTGACCGGTGAGGACATGTCCAATTCGGCTTTTCCGCTGTTGGCAGCCTTTCTGGTGCTGACCGGAATCCAGCTGTTTATCTCGGGCCTGCTGGCCGACGTCATGCTCAAAATCTACTTTGAAAAGACCAACGACACGGCCTATACCATCCGGGAAATCATTGAAAATCCGAAGCCATAGATCGCCGCGTATACCGACGCCGGACCGGCCGGTAACGGTCAGTGTAGTGGTGCTCAACTGGAACGGACAGGCGCACCTGGACGTCTGCCTGCGGTCATTGCGCCGTCAGCGCTTTTCAGGCGCAGAGGTTATCCTGGTGGACAACGGTTCCACCGATGGCTCGCCGGCATATGTCCGGCAGCACTTTCCCGAGGTGCGGGTCATCGAAAACCAGGCCAACCTGGGATTTTGCGCCGGGAACAATATCGGCATACGCGCCGCCGGGGGACGCCTGGTGGCGCTGTTAAACAACGATACCGAGGCTTCACCGAATTGGCTGACGCAGCTTGTCGAGGCTGCCGCCGCGCACCCCGAAGCCGGCATGTTCGCCTCCAAGATGCTAAATTTCCATAACCGACGCATCATCGACAGTGCCGGGGACCAGTTCCACGTCGCCGGATTTGCCATCAAGCGCGGCTGGCGCCAAAACGACGATGCGCGTTTCCAGCGGCCGTGCAGTATCTTCGGCGCCTGTGCCGGCGCAGCCATGTACCGCCGGGCCATGCTCGATGATGTGGGGTTGCTGGACAGCGATTTTTTCGCCAACGGTGAAGACGTGGACCTGAGCTTCCGGGCACAACTGCGCGGCTATGCCTGCCGTTTCGTGCCTCAAGCGGTGGTTTACCATAAAGGCGGCGCCACCATCGGCAAATCACCGACCTGGTTTTATCTCATGCGCCGCAACCAGCTCTGGGTGCTGATCAAGAACATGCCCGCGGCGCTGATGCGCCGGTATCTTGCCCAGATTTTGTTCTACAATCTGGCATCTGTGGTCTACCATCCCGTAAAAGGCAGGGGAAAACTGATTTTCGCTGCATACCGCGATGCCTTGGCGGGGTTTCCTGCCATGCGCCGCAAGCGTGCGCGCATCCAGCCGGCACGCCGCGCCAGTTTGAGGGACATCAATGCGATTTTAACGCGCCGGGGGCTTCTGCGACGCGCCCGGCTGCCGATCGTACGGCAGCTGGACAGATCCGGATACACCACGGGCGCATGAGAAATCCGGGATTGCGGTCATGACACCCCAAGTCAGTGTGCTGGTGCTCAATTATCGGTCCAGGTGGTGCCTGGATGCCTGCATGCAGGCCCTTCAACGCCAGACCTGGTCCGGATTTGAGTTGATTTTCATGGACAATGCTTCCGGGGACGGATCGGTCGAGTTTGTACGGCACAACTACCCCGATGCGAAAGTGCTGGCTTTTTCACAAAACCTGTATTACTGCAGGGCCCACAATCTGGGCATTGACCGGGCGGGGGGGCAATATGTACTGCTGCTCAACGCAGACATGATCCTGGCGCCCACGTATATCGAAGAGATGGTCAAAGCCGCCGAACTGGACCCGCGGGTGGGCATGGTTTCTGGCAAGCTGCTGCGCATGGACCGGAATCTGAAGCCCCTGCAGCCGCCGCGCATCGATTCCGCCGGGATGTGGTTTTCACGCCAGATGCGGCACTTCGACCGCGGTGCCGGCGCCATCGACCGGGGGCAGTACGACCGACTGGCATACATTTTCGGGCCGTCCGGCGCAGCACCGCTTTACCGGCGCAGCATGCTGGAGGATATCCGGGTGGAAGGGGAGTATTTCGACGAGGCCTTCGTGATCTACCGTGAGGATGCCGATTTGGCCTGGCGTGCACAACTGCTGGGCTGGCGTGCCCTGTATACCCCACTGGCAGTGGGTTATCACCTCCGCGGGCTGCGGCCGGAGCACAAAAGACATCGCATCCCGGCGCTGATCAACAGGCATTCGGTGAAAAACCGTTTTCTGATGCGCATTAAAAATCAGACCACCGCAAACCTGCTGCGCTTTGCCCTGCCCAGCTTATGGCGTGATGCGCTGGTGGTCGGTTACGTTCTGCTGGCCGAGCACCGTTCACTGCCCGCCCTGGGGGAAGTGCTACGACTGCTGCCGGCCACACTGGCCAAAAGACGGGTGATCATGAAACGCCGATGCGTGGATGATCGCTACATGGGATCCTGGTTTGGGAGCCGCGAAACCGCCTTTGCCTATTGTAAGAAGGGGAGCGCCACGCGTTGCGGGACCACCTGAAAATCGCCATGCTGGGTACCCGCGGTATCCCGGCCAGCTACAGCGGCTTCGAAACCTGCGTCGAACAGCTGGGTCAGCGCCTGGTGCAACGCGGGCATGAGGTCAGCGTATACTGCCGCCGGCATCACATCCATTTTGATGAACCGTACTACAAGGGGATGCGCCTGCTGAAATTGCCCACCGTCACCAGCAAGTACGGCGACACCATTGTGCACGCCCTCGTCTCTTCGCTGCATGCACTGGCCGAAAAATTCGATGTCGGGCTCTACTTCATCGCCGGCAACAGTCCGGTGACCTGGATCCCGCGCCTTTGCGGCACGCGCACGGTTTTAAATGTGGACGGATTGGACTGGAAACGCGAAAAATGGCCGCCGGCCGCCAAGGCTTATATCCGCTTGGCGGAACGTCTGGCCGCCTGGCTGCCCAACGCCTTTCTGACGGACTCGCTGGCGGTGCAGCGCTACTACCAAGAACGCTTTGGTCACCGGCCGCCCTATATCCCGTACGGCTCCGAAGTGACATCCGAGCCGCCCGGCCGCGTCCTCGCCGCCCACGGCCTGAAACCGCGCTGCTATGTCCTGTTCGTGGGCCGGCTGGTACCCGAAAACTGTGCACATCACCTGGTCGCGGCTTTCCGGCGTCTGGATACGTCCATGAAATGCGTCATCGTCGGCGATGCGCCCTATGCGGCGGACTACATCCACAAGCTCAAATCCATGGCCCAAGGCGACGAACGCATTATCTTTACGGGCTATGTGTTCGGCCGGGGCTATCGCGAACTGGGATCGCATGCCGCTGCTTTCGTGGAAACCTCCGGTGTCGGCGGAACCCATCCGGCCTTAATCGAGGCCATGGCGCTGGGGAACTGCGTGATCGTGAACGACACGCCTGAAAATCTGGAAACCGTCGCAGCCGCCGGCCTGTCCTATCGCGGGCGTGAGGGCGCGAAGAGCCTGAACGCACTGTTAAGGGACCTTCTGAAGCGACCTGAAATGCTGGCAAAATACCGCGCCGCGGCGCGGCAGCGGGCGCGGCAGGTATTCCGCTGGGACCGGGTCACCGATGCCTACGAACGGCTCTTTTATGAGCTATGCCGCCGGCCACTGCCGCCGTGGCTGCAGCAGCCCCCCGAACATTCCGATGCGTCATAAAACCTTTAGCCTCTTTATGGCGGCAGTTTACCGGTTGGTGGATTTTGCAGCCATCTGCAGCGCCATGCTGGCAGCCTACAAGATCTACCGCACACTCAACATCGGCCGGCGGGTTGACTACACGAGCGCACAGGTGCTGACCGCCGCGCTGCTGGCCTCGGCCGCGTCCGTGGTGATCCTGCAGATCGCAGGCGCTTACCGCCGGGAGTCCAGCCTGCTCAATGTCAATGAAATCAAGAGCGTCTGCAAAGGGATCAGCTTTAGCTATCTGCTCTTTGCAGTCATTTTGTATTTCGGCACGATTTACATATCGCGCTACACGGTGGCCCTGTCATACGTTTTTTCGCTGATCTTGGTGGTCAGCGAAAGAACGGCCCTGTACCATCTGCTGCCGATGGCCAACCGCCTGTCCGGCACCAACCGGAGGATCCTGATTTACGGTGCCGGTGAACTGGGCCGTGCACTGTACCGCACCATCGTAAACTCTCCCAGAATGGGCATATCCCCCATCGGCTTCATCGATGATGATCCTGCCAAGGCCGGCGACCGGCACCGGCAGACGGGCTTCAACTGTCGATCCGGTATCTGCGTGCTGGGCAGCGGTCGGGACCTCTTGCGCCTCAAGCAGGAGCAGCGGGTTGACGAAGTATGGGTGGCCATATCAAACGTCAGCCCCGATAAACTGATTCGCATCCTGGACAGCATCCGACAGTGCGGCATCAAGGCCTGCTTCATCCCCAACTTATACAAACTCTTCGTGCACCGCATCCGCATCTTCACCGTCGGCAACCTGCCCATCGTTGAAGAAGCTCAGCCGCGCCGGGGCGCCTACCTTTTTTTAAAGCGCTACTTCGACCTTTTGCTGGCCGCCGTTGCACTTTTGTTGCTCTGGCCGCTGCTGCTGGCCATCGCCGGGGCCGTTAAAATCGACTCACAGGGCCCGGCGATTTTCACCCACGAGCGCGTGGGGCGCGACGGCAGGATTTTTACGGTTTACAAGTTCAGGACCATGCATCAGCACACCGACCCCTGCGCACCCAGCCCTAAGGATCACCAGGATCCGCGTATCACCCGGGTCGGACGGTTCCTGCGCAAGACCAGTCTCGATGAACTGCCGCAGCTGCTGAATATCCTGAAGGGTGAAATGTCTTTTGTGGGCCCGCGTCCGGAAATGCCGTTTATCGTTAAAAATTACAACGAAATCCAAAGGGAACGTCTGCAGATGCTGCCCGGCCTCACCGGCATGTGGCAGCTTTCCGGAGACCGACGGCGGGCCATACATGAAAACATGGATTACGATCTGTACTACCTGCGGCATGTGTCTTTTTTCCTGGATATCGCCATTTTGATCGAAACCCTGATCTTCGCCTTTCGCGGCATCTAGCGGCAAAACCGTGGCACCTTTACATTCCCGGCCGGACAGATCGTTTTGCTTAAACGCACGCCGACAGGCGCTAGGCACGGCTGGTTTCGCGGTTGTCAGCGCAATCTTCCTGTGGATGCCCGAACGGCACCTCTGGCTGCTGGTGGGCGTCGCAGTGCTGCTGGCCATGGCGGCGCTCTTCTGCTATGCGCGGTCCTGGGTACGTCTGCAGCGCATGCTCCCCGCCCTGGCGCTGCTGATGGCCGCCTGGGTTTGCATGTCCATGATTGCCCATGGCACGGCGCTAAGGGCACTCGGCCCGGCTACCTATATAACCGCCGGCCGTGGCACGGTCTACTGGGGCCAGGGCCTGCTCCTGCGCACGGGCAGCCTCTACCTGCTGCTCGGATTGCTCATGGTCGTTTTTTCGGGATACTTTCAATGGGCGGAAAACCCATTGCGCAGCCTGTCGATCCTTCCGGCGGTGTTTCTGCCATCGCTGCTGGTGGCCCTCTACCAGTCCTATGGCAATGTCGGATTTTTAAATCCTTTCGTCCGGGTATGGCATGGACGTGCGCCGGGTCTGGGCTCCGACGTCAACGGGTTTGCCGTCTCCATGGTGTTTGTTTTTCCGCTGGCATGGATGGCTCTGCACCAGGCCAGAAGCCGCCTGCAAAAGGTTGTCAATGGGCTGGTTCTGGTGCTGATTCCCTGGTGTGCGCTGCTTGTCGGCAGCCGTACGGCATTTGCCGGCATCGTACTGGTGGCCTTGGGTTTTCCCCTGGCATACCGGCCTGCCCGAACGGAGAAACTTTCGATGGCCAGACGTTGGGGGCCGGCAGGGGTCGCAGTGCTGCTGAGCGGGTTGCTGTTGGCCGCCGTTCTGTCATCCGGCACCCGGATTTCGCGCCAGCTGCCGCTGCTGGACCGGCTGCGGCAATCCTATCAGATGCTGCGCTCGGGAGACAACCCGCGGCGGCTTTCCAGCCGTATCGAACTGGGCCTGCAGGCGCTGCGGCTGGTCAAGGCCGCGCCGCTGGCCGGCTGGGGACCGGGTGGCTTCTGGCGCAATTTGGATAATATGCGCGTGCGCCACGGCGAAAAGCCGGGCTATGTGGACAATGCCGAAAACCTCTACCTGCAGTTGGGCGCCGAGCTCGGCATCCCCGGCCTGGCGGTGGTGCTGGGGCTTTTCTTTCTGCCCCTGTGGGCACTGAAACGCGCCTGGACTCGAATCAGCCTCTCAGAGGAAAGACCGACTGTCTTTCTGGCCGCCTGGACCCTGCTGGTGACCGCCGGGCTTTGTTTTACCGGACCGCACCTGCTGCTGCCCGATGTGCTTTGGCTTTTCTGCATTTTTGGCGGATATGTTTATACCGCCGCCGGCTGTGCCGTGTCGCCGGCGTCCGTCGGAAGGCACACAGCATTTTTCGCGGCGACCGCATTGGTGATGAGCCTGCTTTTTGCTGCAGGCACTTATGCCACGGCTTTCGGCGCACAGGGCTACCGGGCCACGCGGCAGGCCGCCTGGTGGCCGCTTAAAGGGGAATACGGACTTTATTTCCCCTACGAAGACTGGGGGCCGCCCACGGGTGAAATGGTCTGGACAGCGGAAAACGCAGCCATCCACGTTTTCATGAAAAAAAACGTGCTGGCTTTCAAGGTAGCGGTCAACCCGGCATCGCTGAAAAACGGCCAGCCGTTGCGCCTTAAAATCCGCGTTGACGGCCGGGTGGTGGGCCAGCTGGATTTTTCCAAGCCCCAGGTTCGGCTGCTGGCCTATGACCTGCCGCTCCTGAAAAACCGGCGGGTGCTTCTGCAAATCGACGTCAGCCATACCTTTGTCCCCCGACGGCAGGGCATGGGAAACGATACGCGCCGTTTGGGTGTCGCCCTGGGCCCTTTCAGTTTCTACGATCACCTCCCCGCACGCGGGACTGGTTTTGCGCTCAAAAGCGCGGCAAAGGCAACGGACAGCCGCCAGCCCGGCATACGGGGCCAAAGAAAGGAAAATTGGTTATGAAACGTGCGTTGATCACCGGAATCACCGGGCAGGACGGTTCCTACCTGTCGGAGCTGCTGCTGGAAAAAGGTTACGAAGTGCATGGTATCGTACGGCGCGTTGCTCTGGAAGACCCCGCCCATCGCCTCTGGCGCCTGAATCATATTCTGGACCGTATCACACTGCACCCGGCCACCATGGAAAGCTACGCCAGTCTGTTCAGCGCCGTGGAAAAGGTCAAGCCCCATGAGTGCTACCATTTGGCGGCCCAGAGTTTTGTGAGCTACTCCTTCGAGGATGCCTTTTCCACCATCAACACCAACATCAACGGCACGCTTTTCATGCTGTCGGCCATCAAGGAAAAGGCGCCGGACTGCCGTTTCTACTTTGCCGCCACCAGCGAGATGTTCGGGCATGCCAAGCAGACGCCGCAGAACGAAGATACGCCTTTTTACCCACGGTCGCCCTACGGCATCTCAAAAGTGGCCGGGTTCGACCTGATCCGCAACTACCGCGAATCGTACGGCCTGTTTGCCTGCAGCGGAATTTTATTCAACCACGAATCCCCTCGGCGCGGTTTTGAATTCGTAACACGCAAAATCACCAGCACGGCGGCACGCATCAAACTGGGCCAGGCCGACGAACTGAGGCTCGGCAATCTGGCCGCCAAGCGGGACTGGGGCTATGCCGGCGATTATGTCAAGGCCATGTGGCTGATGCTGCAGCAGCCCGAGGCTGATGATTACGTGATCGCCACCAATGAAACCCACTCAGTCGAAGAGTTTGTGGAATTGACATTTGACAACCTGGGCCTGAACTGGCGCGATTACGTGGTCGTCGACGAACAGTTCTACCGGCCGGCTGAAGTCCACCTGCTCAAGGGCGACTACAGCAAGGGTCAACGCAAGCTCGGCTGGCAGCCCCAGATTACTTTTACCGAGCTGGTCAAAATGATGGTGGACGCGGACCTTGAAAATCTGCGCCGCAGGAATGCACATTAAAGGCGGAGGCGGAACGGGCTGCCGCTCCGCCCGACAATATCCGACAGTCTGAGACTTGTCTTAAATGCACACACATAACCATTTTCTGGCTTCCCAGCGCGCAAGGTTCAAAGCCCTGTGGCATTACCGCAGTTTTGTGCTCAGCATGGTCTGGCGCGAATTCCGTGGTGACTACCTGGGTTCTTTGCTGGGCAGCCTCTGGGCCATCCTGAACCCCATGGCCATGATCTTCATCTACACCGTCATCTTTTCCAAGATCATGCGCGCACGGCTGCCCGGTGTGGCCGACGCCATGGGGTACGGTATGTTCATCTGCGCGGGGGTCATCACCTGGGGGTTCTTTTCCGAGCTCATGGGCCGCTGCCCGCGCATCTTCGTGGACCACGGGTTGCTTTTGAAGGAGGTCAATTTCCCGCGCACCACGCTGCCGGTGATCGTTTTGTTATCCAGCGCTTTTAACTTCGTGATCATTTTCGGCATCTTCATGTTTTTCCTGCTGGCCATCGGCCGCTTTCCCGGCTGGCCGGTACTGGCATTTGTGCCGCTTTTGTGCATCCAGCAGGCCTATGTGCTGGGGTTCGGCATCATCATGGCGGTGGTCAATGTCTTTTTTCGTGACGTGGATCACGTGATTAAAATCGCCCTGCAGTTCTGGTTCTGGTTTACCCCCATCGTCTACCCGGTGTCTATTTTGCCGGATCGCGTGCGCCGGCTTATCGAAATAAATCCCATGACGCAGTTTATAACCGCTTATCAGGACATCATCCTGCATGGAAAATGGCCGGATTGGGGAGTGTTCGGCCTGCACGCGGCAGGGGGATTGGCGGCGCTGATACTGGGTGCCTGGGTTTTTCACAAGATGTCCGGCGATATGGTGGATGAACTATGAGTGCACAGGTCGACGTGCGCCAGGTCAGCAAGCAGTACAAACGCTATCCCAGCCACTGGGCGCGGCTGGCCGAATGGCTCACTTTCGGTCTGCACTGCATGCATGAAGACCGTCTGGCTTTGAAAGGCGTCAGCTTTCAGGTGCAAAAAGGCGACTCGGTGGGCATCATCGGTCAGAACGGCGCCGGCAAGAGCACACTGCTCAAAATTCTTACCGGCACCGCGCAGCCCACCCGTGGCCGGATCGAAATCCACGGCCGCGTCTCCGCCTTGCTGGAGCTGGGGCTCGGGTTTCATCCCAGTTTTTCCGGCCGCGCCAATGCCATGATGACCTGCCAGATGATGGGACTTTCTGCTGAAGAGAGCCGTCGGTGCATGCCGCAGATCGCCGAATTTTCCGAGCTGGGCGACTACATGGAACAGCCCATGCGCGTCTACTCCACGGGCATGCAGGTACGCCTGGCCTTTTCAGCGGCCACGGCCGTACGTCCGGAGATCCTGATTGTGGATGAAGCCCTGTCCGTGGGGGACACCTATTTCCAGCACAAATGCATCAAGCGTATCCGCGCCTTTAAAGCCCGGGGCACCACACTGCTGTTCGTCTCCCATGACCCGGGCGCGGTCAAATCCCTTTGTGAACGGGCGTTGCTCTTGGACGGCGGCCGTCTGCTGAAGGACGGTACGCCCGATGAAGTGCTGGACTACTACAACGGACTGGTGGCGCGCCGCAACGCCGACGAACAGATTCGGCAGGTGGAGTCCGGCTTCGGCGGGACATCCACGCGTTCGGGAAGCGGCGCCGCACGTATTCGCGAAGTCGAAATGTTGGCGGACAGCGGCCACCCGGCACGGGCCTTCCGTGTCGGTGAGCATGCCCGCATCTGCTGTTCGGTGGCGTTTTCCACGGCCATACAAAACCCCACCGTGGGTTTCATGATCCGTGACCGCATGGGAAACGACGTGTTCGGCACCAACACCTTTCATCTCAAGACCGGCGACCTGCACGCCGCGCCGGGTGATTTGCTGCACGTCACCTTCCGCCTGGGCCTCAACCTGGGCCGTGGCACCTACTCTCTGAGCCTGGCCGTGCATTCGGGGTACACCCATCTGGAAGGCAACTGCGACTGGTGGGATCAATGCCTGGTTTTTCAAATCATTCCCGGAAAATTTGCATTTGACGGCATCGCCGCCCTGCCGGTCGAAGCCCGCTTGCAAGTGGAGAAAAAAAAATGAGTGCACCTGCAAAAGCAGCGCCTACCATCGAGGAAATCATGAGCAGAATCCGGGAGGATGCGGCCCGCCGTCGCATCACCGGACTGGACGGGGCTTCACCGGCCACGGGCCCGCCGGCGACAGCGGGTTTTACTTTCAACCGGGCGGAAGTTTTCCAGATCCTGCAGCGGGCGGAAGAAAACGCCCGTGTGGGCACCCGCGTGCCGGAGATGCAGCGTTTCAGCAATCCCTTGATGCGCCGGGCGGCACGAGCCGTGGCCCGGGTGGTCATTCTCCTGACCCAGGTGATCACCACCCCCCAGCGCCTGTTCAACCAGACCGTGCTGCAGGCATTCAACCTGATCATCCGCATGCAGGACCAACAGATCGATCAGCTGGAAAAGGGGATGGCGGATGTAAAAGCGCGCCTGACATTTCAGGAGCGGGCGTTTAAGGACATGCTGCAGAAAATTCGCAGCGACCTTCCGGATTTGCCGGACTCGCAAACGGCGGCCAGCGCCTCCGAGCCTTTGCAGCATCTGACCGACCCTTTCTACGTGGCCTTCGAGAACCAGTTCAGAGGCAGCCGGGAGGAAGTCACCGAACGGCTTGAGATCTACCTGCCGGTGATTGAGGCCGCCCGGGCCGGCACCCCGGAGCGCCGCATCCTGGACGTCGGCAGCGGACGCGGCGAATGGCTGGATCTTCTGGCATCGCGGGGGATGGAAGCCTACGGCGTAGACGTCAACCAGAGCCTCCTGCAGGACTGTCAGCAGCGGGGCCTGGCCGTGGAAGCCGGCGACGGCATCCGCCATCTGCGGCAATTGCCGGATGCCAGTCTGGGCGCCGTTACGGCCTTTCACCTGATTGAACACATCACCTTTGACCGGCTTATTGACCTGTTGGATGAAATCCTGAGGGTGCTCAAACCCGGGGGGGTTGTGGTTTTCGAGACGCCCAACGCGCGCAACATCCTGGTGGGGGCAGGGGACTTTTACCGAGACCCCACCCACCGGCATCCCGTGCACCCCGATACGCTGGCCTTTGCGGCCAAATCACGGGGGTTCGCACGCGCCAATGCCTATTTTTTCGCCCGGGAAGGTGACCTGCAAATTCTGCGGCCTGCCTCCGAGTACCGTTTCGCGCGTCTGATCGATTACGTGCGCGTATCCCGGGACTACGCCCTGATCGCCTATCGCCCATGAACATCGCCATCGCCACGGTTCAGGTACCCTTTATCCACGGCGGCGCTCAGGATCTGGCCGCGCAGCTGGAAGCCGAACTCTGCCTGCGGGGCTTGCGCGCCGAGCGCATCACACTGCCGTTTCGCTTTTTTCCCCCCGAGGCCGTAATGCGCTGCATGGACACCTGGCAGGCGGAGGACTTCACGCAGATCAACGGTTACCCGGTGGAGCGTGTGATCTGCCTGTCCTTCCCCAGCTACTATCTGCAGCATCCTCACAAACTGGCCTGGCTGATCCACCAGCACCGTGCCGTGTACGAGCTGTGGGACACGGAACCGTCGCGGGAGCTGCGCCAGTCCGCCGCCGGCCAGGCGCTCAAAGCCCGCATCTGGCGGCAGGACACGCAAAGCCTGGCGCAGTGCCGGCGGTTGTACACCATCTCAAAAGAGGTTTCGGAACGTCTGAAACGCTTCAACGCACTGGACTCGCAACCCTTGTACCACCCCCCGCGCCTGGCCGCGCACCTCTATTGCGCCGAAGCCGAACCCTATGTCTTTTTCCCCAGCCGCCTGGAAAAGCTCAAGCGCCAGGACCTGTTGATCGCGGCCATGCGCCATGTCCACACTCCGACCAAGGCCCTGATCGCCGGGGAGGGCGGCATGTACGATTATTACGCTGCAATGATTTCGCGTTACGGGCTCCGACAGCGCGTCCGGCTCCTAGGTGCCATCAGCGACCGTGAACTGCTGGCATGCTACGCCCGCTGCCTGGCGGTTTTTTTCGGCCCCTTTCGCGAGGACTACGGTTATGTCACCCTGGAGGCCATGCTGGCCGCCAAACCGGTGATCTGCTGCCGTGACTCCGGCGGGCCCCTGGAATTCGTGGTGCCCGGCCAGACCGGATACGTGGTCGAACCCCGGGCGCAGGATATCGCGCGCTGCATCGACGAACTTTACCGCCACCGCCGGCAAGCGGCGGAGATGGGCGCCGCCGGCCTGGAACACTACCGCAACCTAGGCATCAGCTGGGGGAAGGTGATTCAGGAGCTGATGCAATGAAGATCGCCATCGTCGCACCCAGCCCGGTACCCTTTACCATCGGCGGCGCCGAAAACCTCTGCCGGGGCCTTCTCGACCAGATCAACCAACACACCAGCCACCAGGCCGAACTGATCAAGCTGCCTTCGCCGGAAGGCGGATTCTGGGACCTCATGGACAGCTACCGGGCCTTTGCGCACCTGGACCTGTCGCACTTTGACGTGCTGATCTCCACCAAGTATCCGGCCTGGATGGTCGCCCACGACCGCCACATCTGTTACATGCTGCACCGTTTGCGGGGGTTGTACGACACCTACTATCTCAGCGGACAACCCGAATCCTACCAGGGAACAGACCCGCGCTTGAATGCACTGCGGCGCTTCATGCGCCGGCACTACGGTCAGCGGCAGGCGCTGGCGGGTTTTTTCGAAAAAATCGATGCGCTGCGTGCGGCACCTCGGCTGCCCGCAGGCGACCTGCTGCTGCCCGGGCCGTTCTGCCGGGAATGCATCCACTTTTTGGACGGCATCGGCCTGGCTGCCGGTGCCATCCATAAATTTGCCGCCATATCGCACCAGGTCGCGGCGCGGCAGGACTATTTTCCGCCCGGCTGCGATGTAGAAGTCATCTATCCGCCGTCGCATCTTTCCGGGTTTCGCCGCGGCCGCGCAGACTATCTGTTCACCGCCAGCCGCCTGGACAGCCCCAAGCGTGTGGACCTGATCATCGCGGCCATGGGGCTTGTCCAAGCAGACATTCCACTGAAAATCGCCGGCAGCGGGCCGCAGGCCCAAAAGCTCAAAGCCATGGCCGCCCATGATCCGCGCATCGTGTTTCTGGGTTTTGTCAACGATGCACAGCTCGTCGAGCTGTACAGCCATGCGCTGGCCGTCGTGTATGTGCCCCAGAGAGAAGATTACGGCCTGATCACTGTCGAAGCCATGCGCTGCGCCAAACCCGTGATCACCACAACCGATGCCGGCGGCCCCAACGAATTCGTGGAAGACGGAAAGACCGGGTTCAGTGTGGCGCCTACGGCTGCGGCACTGGCCCGGGCCATCGAAAGCATCTGCCGTCACCCGCGACAGGCCTCCGAAATGGGCCTCGCCGCTTTGAAGCGCGTTCGCGCCATCAATTGGCAACGCACCGTGGCCGCGTTGCTGGCGGAAAGCGCCCCCGCCAAAGCGACCCCTGCAGCGCGCAGGAAAAAGCGCATCTGCGTGGCCGCCAGTTTCCCGGTCTTTCCGCCCCGGGGCGGTGGACAGCAGCGCATCTATCACCTTTACCGCCACCTGGCGGCGCTTTTGGACTGCCAAATCGAACTGCTTACGCTGGATCATGCCGGCGAATCTGTGTTGACCTGCGACATCGCCCCCGGGGTCAAGGAAATCCGCATACCAAAGTCCGCGGCCCACGAAGCCGCAGAGCGGGAGGTCTGCCGCAAGCTCGGCGGGATCCCGGTCACCGATGTGCTGCTGCCGCGGTTCTACCATTTGACACCGGAATACATGGAAGCCCTGGAAGGCGCCTGTACGCAGGCCGATATCGTCGTCGCCTCGCACCCTTATCTTTTTCCGGCGATTTGCAAGGTGTGTGACCGACCGTTGATCTACGAGGCCCACAACGTCGAAAGCGAACTGAAGAAAAATACACTGCCACACAGCCCTGACGGGCTACAGCTGATCGATGCCGCCCGGGATGTGGAGCAGGCCTGTATTGAAAAGAGCCAGCTGATCACGGCCTGTGCCGAGCACGACGCCGCCATGCTGCAGGAACGCTACGGTGCAGCGCCGGACAAGATCTGCGTGGTGCCCAATGGCGTGGACATGGAAAGCATCCGCTTTATCCCCCCGCACGAACGGCTGCGGCAAAAAAGGCGGCTGGGCCTCCAGGACTGCTTCATAACGCTGTTCACCGGCAGCTGGCACGCGCCCAACCTGGCTGCCGTAGAGGTCCTGCTGGACATGGCAACCCAGCTTCCGGAACTGTTTTTCCTGATTATGGGCAGCGTGGGGCACCCCTTTCAGACGCGCAAGATACCCCCCAACATCGGCCTGCTGGGGCAGTCCGACGACGACGTGAAAAACAGCGTCCTGAAAACCGTCGACGTGGCCCTAAACCCCATGGCCGCCGGTTCCGGCACCAACCTGAAGATGATCGAGTACGGCGCAGCCGGCATTCCCATCCTCTCGACCGCTCATGGAGCGCGCGGCCTGGTCTTCGGCACCGCCGAACACATCGTGCTGGCCGAACTTAAAGCCTTTCCGGAGCAGCTTTTGCGCATGCGCGCCAACCGGCGGCACCTTTCCGCCATGATCCAGCGCACGCGGCGCTGTATCGCCCGGCACTATGACTGGATGGTCATCGCCCAGAACTTTCTGCCCGCGCTGAAAAGGATTCTCTGATCGCCATGCGCATTGCCATGGACGGCACACCGCTGCTCAAGGCGCGCACCGGTGTGGGAAACTACACCCTGCGCCTGGCCAGGGCTTTAGAACAGCTGGACGCATGTGAAGACATCCGCTTCTTTTTCGGCATCCGGCGCCTGCGCTATCTGGGTCTGAACCGCCGGAAAAAGGCCACCAGCCGGCAACCTGCTGCAGGAGGTACCGGCACAACGCTCAAGGACCGACTGATCGACAATCTGCCGGCGGGACTCAAACAGCACGCCCAACGCCTGGCCGTCGGACTGGAAGCCGGCTGGCACTGCCCTGACCTGTTTCACGCCACCAACTACGTGGCCGAGAACACCATCCGGCCGATGGTGGTCACGGTCCACGACCTGTCGTTTCTGCGCTACCCCGAAACCCATCCGGAAAAGCGCCTGCGGCACCTGGAAAAGGAATTCCCGCGCACGCTGGCGCGGGCAGCGCGGATCATCGCCGACTCCAATTTCACCAAGCGCGAACTTGTAGAACTGCTGAAAGTGCCTGAAGCCAGGATCACGGTGATTCACCTGGGGGTCTCAGCGCGCTTTCATCCGTTCGAAAGGCATGCGGTCGAGGCGCAGCTGCGCAAGCTGAAGCTGCGGGCCGGGCGCTATATCCTCTCGGTCGGCACACTGGAGCCGCGTAAGAACATGCCGTTGCTGCTGGAAGCCTACGACAGGTTGCCTGAATCACTGAAAAAGCGTTGGCCGCTGGCCATCGCCGGACTGCGGGGCTGGAAACATGCCGGAATTGCCGCCCGTATGGAGCACCTCGCGCGCCGGGGCCAGCTCATCTGGCTGGGATATGTTCCGGATGTGCTGCTGCCCGCCCTCTACGCCGGTGCGTACCTTTTCGTCTATCCATCATTGTACGAGGGCTTCGGACTGCCCCCGCTGGAAGCCATGGCCTGCGGTACGCCGGCGCTGGTGTGCGCACGCGCCTCGCTGCCGGAGGTCGTTGGCGATGCCGGGCTGCAGATCGACCCCTGCAGCGTTGAAAATATGACCCTGGCACTCACGGCTCTCCTGAACGACCCCGTCCAACGCCGGCAGCTGTCAGAAAAAAGCCTTCAACAGGCGCGCAATTTTACCTGGCAGCGCTGTGCCCGCAAGACACTTGAAGTTTACCGGAACGTGCTTTACAGCTGAAAGATGCATCCATGAGAATCGGCATCGACGCCAGACCGCTGAGCTACCGGCTGACAGGTATCGGGATGTACCTCAAATACCTGCTCGATGCATTGCAGCCGGCCAGCGGGAATCACGATTTCTACCTGATTTCCAACACGCGCATCGACTACAACCTTGTCAATCCCATGTGGCACAAAGTGGAGGGTCACGTTTCCCGGAAACTGACCAGTACCGCCTGGATGCAGGGCTGTGCACCGTTTTTGGCCATGCGCCTGGGCCTGGATCTGTTCTGGAGCCCCCGACATCACCTGCCGCTGGGTCTTTTACCCGGCATCAGGACCGTTGTAACCGTCCACGATGTCGTACACCGGCACTACCCCCGGACCATGAGCCCGGCCAACCTGCTGGTCGAACGTCTGCTCATGCGTGCATCCCTGATGCGTGCACAGGCCGTGATTACGGATGCACGCTGCACACTGCACGATTTGCAGCGCTGGTACCATCTGCGGACCGCCAAGGTCCACTGCATTCACCCGGGGGTACCGCCGTTTGACAAAAGCCGTACGGCTGCAGCACCGGCAATGGAACTGCCCTCCAGGTACTTGCTGTTTGTCGGTACGCTGGATCCGCGCAAGAATTTCGAGCGCCTTTTTGAAGCCTACCGGCTGCTCGACCCGGCCCGCCGAAAAATTCATCTGGTGCTGGTGGGGGCTCGGGGGTGGAAGAATCGGGCCTTTCTGCAGCGCCTGGAGAACAGCCCGCTGAAACCGTTTGTAAAACTGACTGGATATCTCACCCGGACCCAGCTCGCTGTGCTTTACCGGCACGCCTTGTGCCTGGTTTTTCCCTCGCTGTACGAAGGGTTCGGTTTCCCGATCCTGGAGGCCATGGCGTTGGGCACACCGGTCATCACTTCCACGGTTTCCAGCATGCCTGAAGTAGCCGGCAATGCGGCTGTTTTAGTCGATCCGCGCAGCCCGCAGGCAATTGCCGCTGCCATGCAACGCGTGATCACGGACGGCACCCTGCGCGAACGGCTGATTGCCGCCGGGCGGCGGCGCGTAACCCGGTTTTCCTGGCAACGCTGTGCACAAGACACCTTGGCGGCTATGGAGAAAGTGATGCAATCATGAAAGTGTTGCAGGTCTATAAAGATTACTACCCACCGGTTAAGGGCGGAATCGAAGGCCACATCAACCTGTTGTCGATGGGGCTAAAAAAACGCGGCGTCCAAATTGAGGTGCTGGTATCCAACACGCGCAATGTACTTGAGAAAATAAAGGTCGACGGTATTCCCGTCACCAAGGTGCCCCAGATCGGGCGTTTCGCCTCGGCACCGCTGAACGCAACTTTTCCGTTCTGGCTGCGGGAACTGGGCCGCAATGTCGATATCATCCATTTCCATTTTCCCAACCCAACAGCCGAAATATCCTCGCTTCTACCGGGTTTTTCCCGCAGCGTGGTGGTCACCTATCATAGTGACATCGTTAAGCAAAAGCGCCTTCGAGAAGTCTACTCCCCCTTCCTGACACGCTTTTTGAAAAGAAGCCAGGCAATTATCGCCACATCCCGGAACTACGTGCACTCTTCAAAGGTGCTTTCGCAATTCGAATCCAAATGCCGGGTCATCCCCTTAGGCATCGACATCGCCAAGTTTGACCGCCGGACCGGAGATAACGAAAAGATTCGCTCCATCCGGGAAAAATTTTCTCCCAGTATCCTGTTCATCGGCCGTTTCCGGTACTATAAAGGGTTGCATGTCATGATTGACGCCATGCACAAAATCGATGCCAGCCTGCTTTTGATCGGTACCGGCCCGCTGGATTCGAATCTGCGCCGGCAGGTTGCCGAAGCCGGGCTGGAGAGGAAAATCCATTTTTTGGGGGAACTGCCCGATAGCGAGATGATCGCCTATCTGCATGCCTGTGACATCTTTGTGCTGCCGTCTATCCTGCGCAGCGAGGCTTTCGGGATCGTTCAACTCGAAGCCATGGCCTGCGGCAAACCGGTTATCTGCACCGAGGTCAACACCGGTACTTCTTTCGTCAATCGGCATCGTGAAACCGGCCTGGTCGTCAGAGCCGGCGATCCGGACGCATTGGCGCAGGCTGCAAATTACCTGCTCGCACATCCAAGTATATGCGCAAAGTTCGGGCGGGCTGGAAGACAACGGGTCATGGCCTGTTTTTCCGTTGACCGTATGGCCGACAGCGTGGTTACGCTCTACCGGCAGGTGCTCGCCACCCGGCGGCAGCCGGTGTGCACCCCCGCCCACATCCATCTGCCATCACGTTCGGCTCCCCAAAAAAGAAAAATCCGGGTGCTCAGAATCATCTCACGCCTGAACATCGGCGGACCGGCGCTGCACGTGCAGATTTTGACCAAGGGGCTGGATCCCGGGCGTTTCGAATCTTTTATCGTCAGCGGCCAGATTTCCCCGCAGGAAGGGGATATGAGCTACCTGTTCGACGAACTTGCCACCAAACCCATCATCATTTCCGAGCTGCAGCGGGAAATCAGTCTCGGCAAGGATCTGCGGGTTTTTCTGGAAATTTACAAACTGATCAACCGGATTAAGCCCGACATCGTGCACACGCATACCGCCAAGGCGGGCTCCGGCGCCCGCACCACCGTATTCTTCTACAACCTGATCCACGGCCGCAGGATTCAGACCGTACACACGTTTCACGGCCATGTTTTTGAAGGGTACTTCAGCAATTTTAAATCTCTGTTTTTCATTCATATTGAACGGGCCATCGCGCATTTGACAGATGTGATCATCGCCATCAGCGCCAGCCAGAAGGCGGAGTTGGTCGAAAAGTACTCAATTGCTCCGGCCCATAAGTTCAGATGTATCGAACTGGGATTTGATCTGGATCCTTTTGTACATGCGGCCGCGCACCAGGGTGATTTTCGGGAAAAATTCAATCTGCCTGGAAAAACCGTTCTGGTCGGTATCATCGGCCGCCTGGTGCCCATCAAAAATCACTATTTGTTTCTGCGCGCCGCCCGAATCCTGTTGGATGAAACGCCCGCTCTGCCCGTACGCTTTCTGGTGGTCGGCGACGGTGAATTGCGTCAGGCGCTAGAGGCCCGCTGCAGGGTGCTGGGCCTCACGCAGCATTTTATCTTCAGCGGCTGGATCCGGGACGTCGCCCGGGTGTATGCTGACCTGAATGTCCTGGCACTCACGTCCGTTAACGAGGGCACCCCCGTATCCATCATCGAAGCCATGGCCGCGGCAGTGCCGGTGATCGCCACGCGTGTCGGCGGAGTGCAGGACCTGCTGGGAACCCCGGATTGCAAACCGCCGAAATGCGGATTTGCCCTGTGCAGACGCGGTGTGCTGTGCAACCCGGATGATGCCCGCGGGTTTGCCGCCGGTCTCAGGTTCCTGGTCAATGCACAGAACCATGAAATAAAAAACTGCATCCAGCGCGCCAGGAACTTTGTTCTGAATAAATACAGCCAGGTGCATCTGATCCGCAACATCGAATCTTTGTACGACGAACTGGTGCAGCAAAACGGCAGGCACGGATGAAGTCCAGCACCCCGGCAAGTCCGGCACCCTCCATCCTAGTGAGAATTCCGGCATTGGCAAAAAAATGGAAAGTCCTTTCGTCGGCCCTGACCGTGGGTGGGTTGACACTGGTCGTCAAAATGGCTTCCACCGCCCAACACCTGGTGGTGGCCTACCGTTTCGGGACGTCCGATGCCCTGGATGCTTTTCTGATTGCAATGGCCCTGCCCATGCTGGCCGTGAGTGTATTCGGCGGTGCGTTGCATGCGGCCTTCCTGCCGTCTTATGTTGATATGTGCCGGCGGAAGGGTGACTTACAGGCACGGGTGCTGTTCGGCGAAGTTCTGGCCACCGGCGGCCTGGCAATTATGGTTGTCATGATCCTGCTGGCCGCCGGGTTTCCGCTGCTGCTTCCCATGCTCTGCGCGGGTTTCAGCACGACCAAGGTAGCCATGACGCGCATGCTCTTTTACCGCCTGCTGCCCGTCGTTTTTTTTTCGGCTTTTTCTTCGCTGTGCATTTCGGTTTTAAACGCCGGCCGGCGCTTTGCCATGGCCGCGCTGGCGCCGTTAGCGGTGCCGGCGGTGGTCATTGGTTTTCTGATTGCAACCGTTCAGACACTGGGAATCGATGCGCTGGTTTATGGAACGGTTTGCGGATTTGCAGTTGAATCTCTGCTGCTGGGAGCGGCTCTGCTTCACCGGGGCTATCCTTTCAAACCACGCTGGCGCTTGGGTACCGCAACCCGGCAGGTCGCCCGTCAGTTTCTTCCCATGGCCGCCGGTGCGTTGCTGATGAGTGCCAGCGAACTGATCGACAAAAGCATGGCCGCCATGCTGGGACCGGGCAGCGTGGCGGTACTGAGTTATGGCAGCAAACTAACTGCCTTTTTTATCGGTGTCGGTGCTTTTTCCCTGGCTACGGCGGTATTTCCACATTTTGCCGCACTGGTCTCTGCTCAAAAATGGGATCAGCTGGAAAGCATGCTGCGCAGCTGGATTTTCTGGCTCGGCCTGATCTGCCTGCCGCTGACACTGCTGGTCGTCGTTTTTTCCTCGCAGATCGTCTCCGCAGCATTCGAGCATGGTGCTTTTGCCGCCGCCGATACCGAAGTGGTGTCCCGCGTTCAGGCCCTGTATGTTCTGCAGATGCCATTCTACATAACCGGCATCATGGGCGTAAGGCTGCTTTCGGCTTTGAAAAAGAACCACGTCCTGATGGCGATCTCGGCCGTAAACGTGGTGACCAACATTGTCGGCAACCTGTTTTGCATGCGCTACCTGGGAGTGGCCGGCATCAGTCTTTCCACCAGCGTGGTCTACCTGATCTCCTGCCTTCTGATCTACCGGTCGGTTTCTTCGACGTTGCGCCACGAAAAGCACAAAGCAGCGCTGCAACCGGAGGTTGTGTCATGAAACTGCAAAACCAGGATCAGCACCGACTATGGTCTTTCTATCAGAACCGCCATGCACACAGCTTCGGCGGTGCCCATGCCCGGCTTGATTTTATCGTGAACGATGCCATGCGCCGGGGATGCCGCGGGGCTTCCGCCAGGGTACTGAATATCGGTGCCGGTGACGGCTACCTGGAAAGCAGGGGGCGGCAGCTGGAGTGGCGCATGTACACGCTCGATCCGGACGATGAAACCACCCGGCGACTGCGCGCCGCCGGAGTACGGGCCTTTCAAGGGGTGATTGAGAAGATGCCGTTTGAAGCGGATTTCTTCGATGCGGTTGTGGCCAGCGAAGTCCTGGAACATCTGAAACCTGCACAACTCGACACAGGACTCCAGGAAGTCTCGCGGGTGCTCAAACCGGCGGGCTGGTTTCTGGGAACGGTGCCTTTCCAGGAAGATCTGGCCCTGAATATGGTGCTGTGCCCCCATTGCGGACAGGTGTTTCACCGCTGGGGTCATGCCGCCGCTTTTGATGCCGGGAAGCTGGAAGCGCGGCTGGCGCCGTTTTTTGGCGTCGTTCAGCTGCAGGTGCGCGCCTTCGTGTCATTGCGCCGACGGAAACTGCCGCAAAAGCTGAAGGGGCTGGTGCGTCTGGCACTGGGCCGGTTCGGCGCCGCCATTGCAGCGCCCAACATCTACTTTGCGGCCCGCAAGGCACCACCCGGAAAGCGTGCCGCCGTTGGTTGAGCACATTTTTCCTGAAAGCCGGCGCGTCCTGTTCGTCATCGGGTCGCTGGACATCGGCGGCGCCGAAAAGCAGCTTTGTCTGCTGGCTTCGGGATTATGCGCCCGCGGCTGGCAGTGCCGGGTGTTTTGCCTGCAGTCAGGTGGCGCCTTCGTGCCCATGCTTCAGTCCGCCGGTGTACCCGTCTGCCACGGCGGAATGCGGCCGGGAGACCTCAAGCGGCATCCCCACAAACTGGCGCTAAGCGCCGCACGCCTGGCCGCACTCACCCATCGCTTCCGGCCCCGGGTACTGCATGCCTTTTTGCCGCTGGTGACCTTTGTAGGCGCGCTGTGCGGACGCGCTTTGCAAGTGCCTCTGGTGATCACCAGCCGACGGGCGCTGGGTACCCACCAGGAGCGGTTTTTCTTTCTCAGACCTCTGGATGTGGCCGCCGGGCGCATGAGCCACTGGGTGACGGTCAACTCACAGGCTGTTTTAGACGACACCCTGCGGCGTGAGCACCTCGATCC
>JALSRD010000037.1 GCA_026984935.1 Desulfobacterales bacterium | reverse complement strand
AAAATGGAAGGTTTCCGAACATACCAATGACGCTAAAAAATATCGCGCTGCATCCATAGACAACCATGAGATAACATTACAATTTTATAAGTTTTCAAAATTGTCTGTGCAAGATTCAGGTTATACATCCATTACCCGGCAACAAGGCAACTATTGCGCCGAAGTGACTTTCCAAAACACTTAAATGCGACATACGAAAGAGGCAGATCATGGGGAAAATGAGGCTGGCACTCATTTCAGGAGGGGTTTCATCGGAGCGCGAAGTTTCCCTGAAAAGTGGAGATCAGGTTTACGCGGCCCTGGACAAGACGCGTTACGAGATCCACCGCTACGATCCGCAAAGCGACCTGCCGCAGCTGGTACGCGATGCCGGGCGGCTGGATGCGGCCCTGATTATCCTGCACGGTCCATTTGGTGAGGACGGCACCGTACAGGGGCTGCTCGATCTGCTCCGGATTCCCTACCAGGGCTCCGGCGTGCTGGGCAGTGCCGTGGCCATGAACAAGCTGATATCCAAGCAGCTCTACGAAAAGGCGGGCATACCGGTGCCGCCTTATGCGGTCGTCAGCCAGGGCGACGCGTCGCCGGCCGGATCGGCGGTGGCGCACCTCGGCCTGCCGCTGGTAATCAAGCCGGTATCCGCCGGATCGAGTATTGGTATGTCGATTGTCCGGGATGCCCAGCAGCTTGGACCGGCGTTGGAGAAAGCATTTGTCCACGATCGCACGGTGATGGTGGAAAAGTTCATCGACGGCACCGAGCTTACCGCCGGCGTGATCGGCAATGCCGAGCTGGAGGCCCTGCCGCTCATCGAGATCGTCCCGCAGGCAGGCTACGATTTTTTTGACTACGAGGCCAAGTACAAGCCGGGCGCCACCAACGAAATCTGTCCGGCGCGCATCGATGCGGATTTGACCGCTAAGGCGCAGCGGTATGCAAAAATGGCCCACCGGGCCCTGTTCTGTGACGGCTACAGCCGCACGGACATGATTTTCGCCCAAGGCGAGATTTACGTTCTGGAAACCAACACCATCCCCGGCATGACCGAAACCAGCCTGTTTCCCCAGGCCGCCAAAGTCGCGGGCATGCCTTTCGGAAAGCTGATGGATCGCCTGATTGCACTTGGAGTGGAGCTGCACCGGGGCTGACATCGTGGATCACGAAGCTGATGTAAAGAGGATTTCAAAATGGGACAGGATCAGCCGCAGGTTGCCATTGTAATGGGCAGCGACTCAGATCTGGCAGTGATGCAAAAGGCCACGGAAATGCTCCAGCAATTCGGCATCGCCTATGAAATGACGGTGGCCTCGGCGCATCGCAGCCCGTCAAAGGCCGCACAGCTGGCCGCTTCCGCCCGCCAGCGCGGCATCCGGGTGATCATCGCCGGTGCCGGCCATGCCGCCCATCTGGCCGGTGTACTGGCCGCCCATACCATTTTGCCGGTGATTGGCGTGCCCATCGATTCTTCCTGCCTGCAGGGTATGGACGCGCTGCTGGCCACGGTGCAGATGCCTCCGGGCATCCCGGTGGCCACCATGGCCATCGGCAAGCCGGGCGCGGCCAATGCCGGCATTCTGGCGGCGCAGATCATTGCTGCAGGTGACCGTCAGGTTGCCGCCAGGCTGGCGGATTTCAAACAGAAAATGGCCGATCAGGTTGAAGAAAAAGCCCGACGCATTGAAGCCGCCGGATAGCCGTTTCTGCCGCATCGACCCACTGGCACCGGAACCTGCAGCCGTGCGCCGCGCGGTGCAGCGGATTGCCGCCGGCGGGCTGGTGGGATTCCCCACGCGCTGCCTGTACGGCATCGGGGCCGACGCCCTGGATCCCGCTGCTGTCGACAGAATATTTGCCGTCAAGCACCGCTCCCGCAAGCACCCCATTCTGGTGCTCATCGCCCACCGCCGTGAGCTTTACACGCTGGCTCAAGATGTTCCGGACATTGCGGATAAGCTCATACAGCGCTTCTGGCCCGGACAGCTGACCCTGGTTTTTCAGGCCCGCGGGGGACTCCCACCGGGCCTGACCGCCGGCAGCGGAAAGATCGGTGTGCGCATGGCGGCGCATCCGGTGGCACGGACACTGGTCGAACAGCTCGACGGGCCGTTGACGGCGACTTCCGCCAACCTTGCAGGACGTCCGGGGGTGGCGCGTATAGAAGACCTGGACCCTGAGGTGGCGGCACGACTCGATTTGATTCTGGACGCCGGTCCGCTGGCCGGCGGCCCGGGGTCCACGGTGGTGGATGTCACGGTGCATCCGCCCATGGTTCTGCGGCAGGGATGCGTGGCGAAACGGTTGGTTCTCGAAACAACCCGGCTGCCGGCGATATGGTGATACCATGACGCTGCTGTGCCTCCAGCCGTGTTGACAAGCCACCCGAATTTCCCTATAAAGCGGGAAGATGCCGGGGTGGTGAAACTGGTAGACGCAGAGGACTCAAAATCCTCCGGGCGCAAGCCCATGCGGGTTCGATTCCCGCCCCCGGCACCAGGAAACCCATAAAGGAGCTTTCCCGCCGCATACAGGATGGCTCCTTTCCTTTTGGCAGGTAGCTGCAGGGAATATCCATGTTCGATCTGAAGCTTTACCTCGACGACCGGCGACGTCTGGTCAACCGGTCGCTGGAAGAGATGCTGCAGCGCGCGGCACCGGCCGGCCGGCTCCATGACGCCATGCACTACTCCCTGATGGCCGGCGGCAAACGGCTGCGGCCGGTGCTTTGTCTGGCAGCGGCCGAAACCGTGGGCGGCTGTGCTGCCGATGCCATCGGGGCCGCCTGCGCCCTGGAGATGATTCACACCTATTCACTGATTCACGATGATCTGCCGGCCATGGATGATGATGCCCTGCGCCGGGGGAAGCCAACCTGCCACGTGGCCTTTGATGAGGCCACGGCTATTCTGGCCGGGGATGCGCTGCTGACGCTGGCCTTCGATACGCTGCTGTCCGCCGGGGTTCGTCAGCCACGCCGGGCCCGGCAGTGGTTGAGTGCCGGCATGGACATCGCCCGGGCATCGGGCTGCCGGGGGATGGTGGAGGGCCAGATGCAGGATATGGCGGCCGAAGAGACGCCGCTGGCGCTGGACCAACTGCGGCGCATGCACGCCCTGAAAACCGGTGCGCTCATCGAAGCTGCAGCCACCAGCGGAGCCGTTCTGGGGGGTGCGGATGAGCGTCAGGTCGAACATCTGCACGCTTATGCCCGTAACATCGGTTTGGCCTTCCAGGTGACCGATGACATTCTGAACGTCGAGGGCGACCCGCAGCTCATGGGCAAGGCCGTGGGCACTGACGCAGCCCGCTGCAAGAGCACCTATCCCGGTCTTATGGGGCTTGCGGCATCCAAGACCTTTGCCGGCCAGCTGGTGGACGAGGCCCGTCGGGCATTGGCGCCTTTCGGCGAGCGGGCCGCTCCGCTGGCGGCCATTGCCGAGTACATTCTGAAGCGGAAACACTAACCTGGCAACAACCGCGCGCGTCGGGGATGCTTTTGCATGGCGAATCCGGCCCGCATGGCAAAGGGAGCTGTCGATTTGGGAATTCCGGTGATTCAGCAGGTGCGTATTGCCGTTTACATTTTGGGCCGCATGTTGAGGTCGGATCGCCGCTTCCCGCTGGTGCTGATGCTCGAGCCGCTGTTTCGCTGCAACTTGCACTGCCGCGGGTGCGGCAAGCTGGCCCATCCGGCTGAAATCATGCGCCGCCAGATGACGGTGGCCGAGTGCCTGGACGCCGCCGACGAATGCGGTGCACCGGTGGTGTCCATCGCCGGCGGCGAACCCCTGCTGCATGCCGGCATGCCGCGCATCGTACGCGGCCTGACCGATCGGCGGCGCTTTGTCTACCTGTGCACCAACGGACTGTTGGTGAAAGAAAAAATCGCCGCTTTTGCACCTTCCGTCTACCTGACTTTCAACGTGCACCTGGACGGCCTGCGGGAGCGCCACGACGCCGGGGTCTGCCGCCGGGGCGTTTTCGACACCGCCGTGGCCGCCATCCGTCTGTTGGTGGCACGTGGTTTCCGCGTGACCACCAACACCACTTTTTTTGGCGACGAAACGCCTGCAAGCGCCGCGCGTTTTTTTGACTTTCTCACCTCGCTGGGTGTGGAGGGCATGACCGTGGCGCCTGGGTTCAGCTATGCGGCGGCCGCCAGTCAGGACATTTTCCTGGGGCGTGCACGCACCCAGGCGTTGTTTCGGGGTATTTTGAAACTGGCCCCCAAGCGGGGCTGGCGGTTTAACCACAGCCCGCTGTATCTCGATTTTCTCGCCGGAAACCAGCCTTACGCGTGCACACCCTGGGGCAACCCCACACGCAACATTTTCGGCTGGCAGCGTCCCTGCTACCTGCTCGATGACGGGTACGCTTTAAGTTTTGCAGAGCTGATGGCGGATACCGACTGGCAACGCTACGGAGTGGGCCGTGATCCGCGCTGTGCCGATTGCATGGTGCATTGCGGATTTGAGCCCAGCGCGGTGATCGATGCGGTGGTCCGGCCGTGGAAACTGCTGACGCTGGCCCTCAGGCAGGCGGCCGGAAGCTGAAGTCGCCGCCCGGTTCAAAGGCGCCGGGCACCTCTTTTTGATGATTTTGTAAAGAGTCCGGATCGTTCGCTTGCGCAAGCCTTTGCGGGCGCTGTGCGCCGCTGCGCCAAATCCCGGAAACGGATCGCTTTGCTCTTCAAGCATCCGGAGATTTTTACACTCAAGCCTGCAAGCGTTTTCGGCGAAAAGTCTTGAAACCCGCCAGGCACCGATTTTTTACGAGTCCGTCCTTTTAAATTCCCTCTATTGCATTCCAGGCACGTTGCAGCGTCCGTGCGGCATGGACAAAGCTGCAGCCCAGCTGCAGCAGATCACCGGCCAGCTGCGGTCGGCGCAGCAGGCGGATTGCCATGCGGGCGGGCATGATCCGGCCGTGTGCATCCAGGGCGTCGATGAGGTCTTTGGGCAGGGTGTGCCGCTGCGGGTCGCAAACCGCGCGCAGCACCAGCGCCGGCAGACCGTTTTGGGCGGCCACGGCGGCCACGGCGGCGCTTTCCATGTCAACCGCCAATGCCCGCCAGTGCCGGTATAGACGCGCTTTATCGTTCTTTGCCGGAACGATTGTCGGGCTGCTGGCGATGGTACCGCAGAAGATACGCAGACCGCCGGCCGATAGTTTTTCTTGCACACGGACGGCGCATGGCCCTTCGGTTCCAGGAATCATGGCAGGGGGCGAGGCCTCCAGATCCGCCAGCAAATCCGCGACAACCAGGTCTCCGGCCCTAAGGGCGGGATGCAGGCCGCCGGCCACGCCGCAGACGGCCAACCGCCGCACGCCGCGGCGTACCAGCCAGCGGGCCGCCGCGCGCGCGTTTTGCGGACCCGGCTGTGACACTGTACAGATCAAGAGCCCGCCGCCCGGGGTTGCGTGCCACCGAACCCGGCGGCCGTTTGTGACGGACCATCCGCGGCGGCCGAAAAGTGCTGCAGCTTCGGAAAACATGGGCACGACCAGGCCGGTTGGGGAGCCTAAAGCTTTCATGGCATCAGGAAAAGTGCTGGGCGGCCCGGCCCAGGGCCATCAGCGGAAAATAGTGGCGGTAGAGGTTGTAGTTGATCATGAAGGCGCGGGACAATTCGATGCCCTGGGCGAGGTTTTCTCCGTTTTTCGCCAGGTTGATGCGTTGGCCCACCGCGTATCCCGGAAAGCCGGTACCGGTGTAATAGGGTTCATCCCAGGTGCCGCCATGCTGGTTGTCCAGCAGCCAGTCGACGCCGCGCGCCAGCGTGTCGTCGTAATAGTGCAGGCCCACGGCCAGCAGGGCGATGAGGGCCCAGGCGGTCTGGGAAGCGGTGCTCGGCCCCCTACCGCGGTAACGGTCATCCATGTAGGAAGCGCAGCTTTCACCCCAGCTGCCGTCTTTTTTCTGCCTGGCGGCGATCCAGTCGGCCGCCCGGCGGATGTAGGCGGCCTGCATGTCCTCACCCACGGCTTTCAAAGCCGGTAGAACGGCCGCCGTACCGTAAATGTAATTGACGCCCCAGCGGCCGAACCAGCTGCCGTCGGCTTCCTGTTCGCTCTTGATATACGCAAGTGCCCTGCGAATGGCCGGACTCCGGCGGCTGTACCCCAGCAAGCCCAGCGCTTCAACCACGTGCGCGGTCACATCGACGCTGGGCGGATCCAGCGTTTCCCCGAAGTCGGCAAAGGGAATCCGGGTAACCAGCAGACTGGTGTTGTCCCGGTCAAAGGCCCCCCATCCGCCGTTTTTACTCTGCATGGCCAGTGTCCAACGGGTGGCCAGCGCCAGCGCCCGCCCGATTTCGATGGCAGCGGGCAGGCGGACCGCGCAGCGGCGCAGCTTGGCCAGCAGGATCAGCGCCACGGCGGTGTCATCCACGTCCGGGTACCAGGTGTTGGCGCGTTCGAATGCCCAGGCGCCGGGGGCCACGCCGCGTACGGTGACCTGCCAGTCGCCCGGAGCGGTCACGAATTTCCCCATGATCCACGCCAGGGCCCTCTGCAGCACTGCCGAGGTCTCGAAACACACCCCGCAGTCCAGCTGCGCCAGCATGGTCAGCAGCGTGTCCCACACCGGGGATTCGCTGGCGTGGATGTAGATGCCACCGTTTTTTTCATGGGACCAGTGCCGGCCGAAAGCATTCAGACCCGCCGCCAGCACGGGGTGCGTCACGGCGTAGCCTTCGGCATTGAGTGCCATCAGGGAGTAGATAAAGGGCGGCTGGATGCCGCCCCACACGCCGTCCGCGTCCTGGTGCCGCACGATCCATTCCACGCACAGGCGGCGCGCCAGGCGGCGGCCCGGATGTACCGGCCACGTCACGTAACGGTTGAGCAGGCGGTCCATTTTAAAGAAGAACCATTCCCAGCCCATCCCTTTGTGGTCGCGTGGCAGGCGGTAGTCGAAGTTTTTACGGCCGTGCGGGAAGAGTTCGTCCAGGCGCCGGTCGGCTGCCATCGGGCGCACAGGCCGCCGGGACGAGAGCAATGCCAGTGGCAGCAGGGTGGCGCGCGCCCACGAGGAGAAGCGGTAGATATTGAAAGGCGCCCAGGTGGGCAAGAGGATCATTTCGGGCGGCAGGGCCGGCGTGTGCTCCCAGGGCCATTCCCCCAAAAGCGCCAGCCAGTAGCGCGTGAACACCCGGATGTTCGCGAGGCCGCCGTGGTCCATAATCCAGCGGCGGGCCCGGGAGAGCACCCGGCTTTGCGGTGCGTAGCCGGCGGCCCGCAGGGCCGCGTAGCACTCGACGGTGGTGTTGATATCCCCTGCGGGGGCATCGTAGTACACCTCCCACGAGCCGTCCGCCCGCTGTTCGTTCAAAATAGCCTGTACAACCCCCGGGTATTTGGGATCGTTCTCTATGCCCAGAAAGTGCATGGCCAGGATCCACTGGGCTTCCATGCAGGAGTTGGACTGCAGGTCCCCCATCCAGAACCCATCCTCGTTCTGGTGCCGGTCTGACCAGGCAACGGCATCGGTGATACAGGTTTTCAGGCGGCGGATATCCGGTTTCACACGGACCTCGGGTTGCGTTTCGGATTGCAAATGGTATCGTAGATAAACGTCTCGGCAAGGCATGTCAACTCGAACCTGTGCCAGCACCCGCCAATACGCGGCCGGACAACGGAAATTATTGTGTTGGCCGTTTTGACCGGATCAGCAGTGCGTAGCTGGCCAAGCCGAAGAGCGCCCAGAAAATTTGTTCCAGCCGCAGTGTGACGCCGTAGGTCAGCCCCATGACCGCCTCCAGGCCAACGGCCTTGAAGGCTACCAGGCGCGCGCCCTCACTGATGCCGATACGCATCGGAACGGCGAAGGCCAGCAGGTCGAACCAGCTGGCCAGAAACCAGGCGCCGCAGGCGGCGACCAGCATGATCCGCCCTTTCAGGGCATAGACAAAGATTGTCGTCTGCACGAGGCCGATCGTGCTGGCGGCCATGTGCCAGCCGATGGCGATCAGCAGATCGCCGGGGCGCTGGTGGTAAAAGTGTTTCAGCTCCGTGTCGATCTGGCTCAGGTAACGGCTGGCGTGCAACAGGCGCCGTCCGCCGACGTGCCGGTCACCCAGCCAGCGCACGAGGCCGCCCAGCTTTCCGTGGCGTTGCAGCCACAGAAAGCCGCAGATGCCGGCGGCCAGCAGGCCGCTGCCAACCATAAGCGCGGCCAACAGGCCACGCGGCAGCCGGGTATGCACCAGCGTTAAAATCGACCCGGCCGACACGAACAGCAGAAAGGACAGGGCATCCGCCAGTTTCCCGATGATGACCCCCGAGGCCGCCTGGGTGCCGCTGCCGGGCAGCGACAGAAGCGTTCCCTTGGTCACCTCGCCTCCCACCTGGGCCGTGGGAGTCAGGTAGTTCAGGGCAAAGCCGGCCATGTGGATCTGGAAGATATGCCAGAGGGAAAGCTGCTGGTGGTCGCGTGCCAGGCAGCGTCGCCAGCCCAGGACGTGCAGGCCTTCGGCGACGGCCTGGATGGCGATCAACGGCAGCAGCCACCATCCCAACAGCTGCAGCTGCTGCCACAAGGGACCCAAACCGATGTGATGCAACAGGTAGACCAGCAGGCCGCTGCCCAGCAGCACCGAAAGCGTGTGAAATTTTTTCATGGCCACCGGCAGTTGCCGCTGGAAGAGACCTCGCGACACAGGGGAAGAACAGTGGAAGACCGTTTCGCTGTCTCGAATATTTTTTCAGCACCCATAGCCGTGAGCCTGGAACCAGTCGACGGCCGCTGCCAGGGCGTCTTCGACGGGATGTTGCGGCAGTCCCAGTTCACGCACGGCCCGGTGGCAGTCGAAATACATGTACTTGCGGGCCATCATGACGCCGGTCAGTGGAATCATGGGCGGTTTGCGGGTGATCCAGCGCGACAGCACCTCGTTGATGCCGGCGGCCGCCAGCACTGGGAAAAAGGGCAGTTTCAGTCGCGGAGGCGTACGCCCGGTGATGCGCGCCAGCATTTCGAAAAAGCGGCACAACGTCAGGTTGCGGCCACCCAGGATATAGGCCCGGCCCACACGGCCGTGCTGGGCCGCCAGCCAGTGGCCGGCGGCCACATCGGACACCCCTGCGAAGTTGAGGCCCGTGTCCAGGTAGGCCGGCATGCGGCCGCGCAAAAAATCCACGATCATCTGGCCGGTGGGCGTCGGCTTGGTGTCCACAGGCCCTATCGGCGTCGAAGGGTGCACGATCACCGCTGGAAGCCCCCTGCGGACATACCGCTCGACTACGCGCAGCGCCAGAAACTTGGAGCGTTTGTAGTGGCCCACCATGTCGTTCAGCGAAACCGGCGTCATTTCATCGGCCGGCCGCCCGTTGCGGCTGGCGGCCAGCGTGCCCACGGACCCGGTGTGCACCACTTTGGCGATGCCCAGGTCAAGGGCTGCCCGCATGACATTTTCGGTGCCGCCGACATTGACCCGGTACATGTTCGGCGGATCGGGGACCCACAGGCGGTAGTCTGCGGCCACGTGGTAGACCTGGTCGCAGCCGCGCATGCTCCGGCGGACGGCATCGGCATTCCTCAGGTCGCCGTATGACAGCTCCGCTCCCAGGGCCTTCAATCTGTCCACCCGGCTGGTTTTGCGGACCAGCGCGCGGACCCGATGGCCTTTTTCACCAAGCAGCCGGGCCACGTGATAACCGATAAAGCCTGATGCGCCGGTCACCAGAATCTTCATTGCAAGCTCCCCATCTTGGTGGTGCACGGGCCCTAAATCTAAAACGTGCAACTGCTTCTTTTTCTATAACCAATGGCGGCCGGCGTCAAGATTCCAGGCGACTTTGACAGCGCCCGTTTTTTTGCTTGCATTTTCTGACGAAGTTGAGTACCACGTCGTATCAGGGTAGATGCCGGTTACGAAAGGTTTCCCATGGATGCTGCTGAATTTAAAGTATTGCGCAAGAGGCTGGAAAAAACCCAGCGCCAGATGGCCCAACTGTTGGGCACTTCGATCAAAGCCATTCACAGCTACGAGCAGGGCTGGCGGTCCATCCCGCCACACGCCGAGCGCCAGATCCTGTTTCTGGTGGCCCAGAAGCTCTCCCGGCAGCGGCCTCCGTGCTGGGAAGTCGTGAACTGCCACGTGGAGGATGACAGCCAGTGCCCGGCCCGCGAGTTTAATCTCGGCGAACTGTGCTGGTTTATCAATGGCACCGTCTGTGAGGGGGCGGCTCAGAGCACCTGGAAAGAAAAAATGGCACGCTGCCGGACCTGCGAGGTGTTCAAGAGAACCTTTGCCCGGCCCCAGGCACACGACCAACAGGAAAGCACTGCACCATGAAAATCGTATCCATTGCCATCAGCCGGCGCAAAGGCACCCGCAAGGTGCCGGTGGCGGAAACTCGCCTGATCGCAGATCACGGGCTCGAGGGAGATGCGCACGCCGGCAAATGGCACCGGCAGGTCAGTTTCCTGTCCGCTGAGAGTATCGCCGGCGCCCGGGCCTCAGGGCTGGAGGTGACCTTTGGCGATTTTGCCGAAAACATCGCCACCACCGGCATCGATTGGAAAAACCTGCCGCTTGGAACGCGCGTTCGGCTGGGACCCAGTGCGCTGGTGGAGATCACGCAGATCGGCAAAGAGTGCCACAAGAAATGCGCCATCTACTACCAGGCCGGCGACTGCATCATGCCGCGCGAAGGCGTCTTTGCGCGGGTGCTCACCGGCGGCAGAATCCGCAGCGGCGATGCCATTTCCATCGAGCCGTCTGGACCCTCCGCCGGCTGACAAGCGGGGCCGGTCAAATTTTCAACCAACCTTCTTGACTGCCCCCCTGAGCTGTCCCGCTAAACCGATGCACTTTTCCGGATCTGTACCCGGCGGGCGTGCTTTGCCGAAGCCTTTCCTGGTTTTTCCGCTGCATCGGCGGGCAAAAGGGACCGCGGTGCCATCAGGTGGTATATATCGAGCATTTCTGTGACGTCAGGGCCGCTTCCTGCAGCGCTTCGGAAAAGGTCGGATGGCCGTGCACCGTGCGGGCGATGTCTTCCGAGCTGGCGCCGAACTCCATGGCCAGTACGCATTCGGCGATCATATCGGCGGCCCGCGGTCCGATGATGTGCACGCCCAGAATACGATCGCTCTTGGCGTGGCTGATCAGCTTGACGAATCCATCCTTTTCACCCATGCAGCGCGCACGGCCGGTGCCGGCAAAGGGAAAGCTGCCGGTACAAAAGGGAATTTTGCGCTCGCGGACCTGTTCCTCGGTCAGGCCCACGCTGGCCACCTCGGGCCAGGTGTAGACCACTGACGGGATGGCGTCATAATTGACTTCGCCGGCAAGACCGGCCATGTTTTCCACGGCGGCCACGCCTTCCGCCGAGGCTTTGTGGGCCAGCATGGGCCCGGCGATCAGATCCCCGATGGCGTACACCGAAGGCACGCTGGTGCGGTAGCGCGCGTCAACCTGGATCCGGCCGCTGCGCGCCTCGGTACGGATGCCCAGTGCCTCGAGGCCCAAATCCGCTGTATTGGGGCGCCGGCCCACCGAAACCAGCAGGCGGTCAAAGGTCGCCCGCGTCTGCTCAGCCCCCTTCTCCAGCGTAACGCGCACGCTGCGGGTCAGCGTCTCGGCGCGGCTGACGCGCGTATTCAGGTGAAAGACGATTTTTTGTTGGCGCAGGATGCGGTCCAGGGCCCTGCCCACCTGTCCGTCCAAGTTGGCGGCAATTTTGGGAAGCATCTCGATCACCGTGACCCGGGAACCCAGACGCTGCCATACCGATCCCAATTCGAGCCCGATATACCCGCCGCCCACCACACCCAGGCGCCGGGGAACGGACGGAAAAGACAGGGCCTGGGTGGAATCGACGATGCGCCGGCCGTCGAATTCGAGTCCGGGCACCTGCAGGGGCACGCTGCCGGTGGCCAGCAGGATGGCGTGGCCTTCCAGCTCCAGCGGCCGGTCTTGGGGTCCGGCCTCGGCCGGCGTGACGGCCACCCGATCGGGCGCTGACAGCCGTGCATGGCCGAAGGTGACCGCGATCTTGTTGTTCTCCAGAAGCTGCCGCACGCTGTCGGTGAGGTCCCGGACCACCTGGTCCTTTCGGGCCATCATGGTTTTCAGGTCAAGACGGATCTGGCCGGTCAGAATGCCATGCTCGGCGAAATGCTCCCTGGCCAGATGGTAGTATTCGCTGGAGTCCAGCAGCGCTTTGCTGGGGATGCAGCCCACGTTCAGGCAAACGCCGCCCAGGCGCGGCGCTTTTTCGATGCACGCCACCTTCATTCCCAGCTGGGCGGCGCGCACCGCTGCGACGTATCCGCCGGGACCGGAGCCGATTACGATGAGGTCGAAACGCTCTTGGATTGCCATGTTCAGATCTCCATCATGATGCGTTCGGGATTTTCGACGAGTTCCTTGATGTGCTTCAGGCAGCTGACCGCCTCGCGACCGTCCACGATGCGGTGATCGTAGCTCAGCGCCACGTACATCATGGGCCGGATTACAATTTCATCGCCGTCCACCACAGGCCGCTTTTCAATTTTGTGCATTCCCAGAATACCGCTCTGGGGCGTATTCAGTATGGGCGTGCTCAACAGAGAGCCGTAGACTCCGCCGTTGCTGATGGTAAAGGTGCCCCCTTCCAGATCGCTTAACGTCAGGCGGTTGGCTTTGATCTTTTGTACAAGATCGACGATGGCCCGTTCGATCTGGGCAAAACTCAGCGTTTCGGCATGGTGGATGACCGGCACCACCAGCCCGCGCTCGGAGCCCACGGCCACACCGATGTGGCAGTAGTCGTGATAGACGATCTCGTGATCCTCGATGAAGGCGTTGATGGCCGGAAAAGCTTTCAGCGCCTCGATGCTGGCTTTGATAAAAAAGGACATGAACCCCAGTGAGACACCGTGCTTCTTGGCAAAGGCCTCCTTGTAGCGGGCGCGCATGGTCATCACGTTTTGCATGTCGATTTCGTTGAAGGTCGTCAGCATGGCGGTGTTGCGTCTGGCCTCCAAGAGGCGTTCGGCGATGCGCCGGCGGATGGGGCTCATGCTCTCGCGCCGGATGCCCGGCACAGCCGCCGGAGCAACCGGGCCGGCGTCACCGGCGGATGCCGCCGGCAACGGTTGGGCACCGCCCTGCTCCAGATAGAGCAGTACGTCTCCCTTGGTCACACGGCCGCCGGGGCCGCTTCCCGGGATGGCGGACACATCCAGCTGTCTTTCGGCCGCCAGACGTCGCACCGAAGGCGGCAGCTGGCCGGCGGCGGTGTCCGGCCGGGATGTGCTTTCAGGTTGCGGTGCGGCAGGAGCCGGAGATGTGGCCTCGGCTGGCGGGGCTTGGGGGGCGGTGGCCGGGGGTGTGCCGGTGCCGGGCTCTGGGGCTGGTGACGGGGCTGCGGTTTTTTCTTCGGCCGGCGGGCCTGCCGGCGCTTCGGCCGCTGCGGTGTCGAGGGTACCTACCACGGCCCCGATGGGGACCGTCTGGCCCTCGGCCACGCTGATGTGCAGCACGCCGGCTGCTTCGGCGGTCACTTCCAGGGTGACCTTGTCGGTTTCGATGACAAACAGGGGCTCATCCTTCAAAACCGCGTCGCCGTCGTTTTTGTACCACTGGGCCAGAACCGCTTCCTGGACCGATTCACCGACACTGGGGATTTTGATCTCGATTTGCATGCCTGCTCCTTGACATTTCGTAGCCCGGTTCATCATTGGGACGGCCGCCGGTCCGGTCCGTCCGGCTGTGCGGCGTTCAGCTGATGGAGCCGTCGGGTCTTTTGCCCACCGCGGCATCCAGGATCGCGGCCTGCTCCAGCCGGTACTTGTTGGGAAATCCGGAGGCCGGGCTGGGCGATGCCGGCCGTGAGATGCAGTCGATATTCCCGAATCCCAGGCGCTGCAGCCGAAGGGCCATAAAATGCCAGGCCCCCATGTTGCGCGGCTCTTCCTGCACCCAGCACCAGGCGGCTTTGGGGTAGCGCTGCTGCAGGGATCTCAGCTCGTTTTCCGGAAAAGGGTAGAGCTCTTCGATGCGTACGATGGCCATGCGGTCATCCTGCAGCTCCTGTCGCCGGCGGTGGAGTTCGTAGTAGATCTTGCCGCTGCACAAAAGGACCCGCCGGATGCTGTGCGCAGGTTTAGGTTCGTCTATCACCGGCTGAAAAGTGCCCTGGGAAAGGTCCTCGATAGCCGAAACCGCCAGCGGATGGCGCAAAAGGCTCTTGGGGGTCAACACCACCAGCGGTTTGCGCAGCGGCCGTTTTATCTGGCGACGCAGCAGATGGAAGTACTGCGCCGGTGTGGTGGGGTTGCAGACCTGCATGTTTTGCGCCGCGCAAAGCTGCAGAAAACGCTCCGGACGCGCACTGGAATGCTCCGGTCCCAGCCCTTCCAGACCGTGGGGCAACAGCATGACGAGTCCGTTCTTGCGCTGCCATTTTTCTTCTCCGCTGGCGATGTACAGGTCGATGGCCGACTGCGCGTTATTGACGAAATCGCCGAACTGGGCCTCCCACATGACCAGGGTCTCGGGCCGCACCATGGCGTAGCCGTACTCGAAACTCAAGACGCTGATTTCGGCCAGCATGCTGTTGTGCACACTGAATATTGCCTGGCCGTCCGCCAGGTGGTTCAGTGGGGTATAGGTGTTTCCGCTGCCGGTGTCGACCAGCACGCTGTGTCGCTGGCTGAAGGTGCCGCGCTGGCTGTCCTGGCCGCTTAGGCGCACCGGGGTGCCTTCGGCCAGCAGGGTAGCGAAGGCCAGCTGCTCGGCATTGGCCCAGTCGATGCCCGAACCTTGGCGGATGCACTGCAGGCGTTTTTGCATAAGGGTCTGGAGCTTGGGGTGCAGTGCAAAACCTTCGGGCAGCGTGGCGAGTTTTTCGGCCAGACGGCTGAGCCGCGTGCGGCTCACGGCGGTTTTGACCGCCTGGCCCCTGGGGGCATTTTCGTAAGGTTCCCAGGCTTCGTAAAAGGAGTAGAACGGAAACGGACAGGCCGATCCGTGGACTTCGTTATAAGTTTCTTCCAGCGTGGCAAGGATATTTTCGGAAATCTGCCGGACGCTGTCGGGCTGCACGAGACCCTCTGACACCAGCTTGTCGGTGTAGAGCTGGCTGACCGGCGGACGCTCTTTGATCCGGCTGTACATCAACGGCTGTGTGAAGTATGGCTCGTCGCCTTCGTTGTGGCCGTAGCGGCGGTAGCAGACCAGGTCGATAACCACGTCCTTGCCGAAGCGCCGCCGGTAGGCGGCGGCCAGCCGTATCACGTGCACGGCGGCTTCGGGATTTTCGCCGTGTACGTGGAAAATGGGTACCATCAGCATCTTGGCCACATCGGTGGCGTAGCGTGTGGAGCGGGCATCTTCGGGCAGGGTGGTGTATCCGATCTGGTTGTTGATCACCACATGGATGCTGCCGCCGGTGGCATAGCCGGCCAGCTGCGACAGGTTGAGCGTTTCGGCCACGATGCCCTGACCCGCAAAGGCTGCGTCGCCGTGGATCAGAAGCGGCAGGACCTTTGCGCCGTGCGCATCCTGCCGAACCTCCTGGCGGGCACGGGCGACGCCCTCGACCACCGGATCGACGGATTCGAGATGGCTGGGGTTGTTGACCAGAAAGCAGCGCAGGGGGTGCCCGTCGGCGGTTTCGATGTCCGCCAGGTAGCCGTTGTGGTACTTTACGTCGCCGGCACCGGTCAGGCTGTCCGGATTGTAGCAGGTTTCGAATTCGCCGAAGATATCGGCCACGGGCTTTGCCAGGATGTTGGCCTGTACGTTCAGCCGGCCGCGGTGCGCCATTCCCAGAATAAGTTCGCAAACGCCGCTGTGGGCCGCATGCTCGACCAGGGCATCCAGCATGGGGATCAGCACGTCGGCGCCCTCCAGCGAAAAGCGTGTCTGGCCGATGTACTTGCGGTTCAGAAACTGTTCGAAGATTACCGACTGGTGGAGTTTGGTGAGGATGCGCAGCCGGTCGGCAGTGTCGATCCGGGGCCGGTTGCGGGTCGGTTCCATACGTTCCTGGAGCCAGCGCCGCTCGTCGGGGTCCTGCAGGTGCATGTACTCCACCCCGATGGCGCGGCAGTAGGTCTCTTTCAGGGCAGCCACGATGTCCCCCAGCGGGGCCTGGGTGCGGTCGCCGAAATCGGGGGTGAAAAAGACGGTTTTCAGGTCATCGGGCGTCAGACCCAAGGCCGTCAGCTCCAGCAGGGGGTGGCTGCTGGGGCAGGCCGTCAGCGGATCCAGGCAGGCCAGCAGATGGCCCAGGCTGCGGTAGCGGTCGATGAGGTTCTGGACCCGGGCCTGTTTCAGTACGCGCGTGTCTTCAGCCGGCGGCATTTGTCTCGACGCGGAGCTGCGGCCGCGTTCAAAGCCTTCGAAAAAAAACTGCCAATCCCGTGAAAGGGCATCGGGGGCGTCTTTCCAGCGGATGTACTGCGCATCGATGTACGCGGCGTTCAGGGGCTCGCTGATGTCCATGTCTGCAGGGTCTTTCTCTATGCGGGTTGCGTGGCGTTGCTGCCGGTCTGCAAGCGGTACTGGGCCCCAAACCAGCGCCGCACGCCGGCAGCCACCTGCTGCCGGTGGGCGGGGTTTGAAAACATATGGTCGCCGCCGGGAACGACCATCAGCTCGGTTTGCTCTGGCTTCAGGCGCTTGGCGGTGCGTGCATCGTCGGCCGGGATGATGGTATCGTTTTCGCCATGCACCACCAGCAGGGGGATTTTAAGGTGCTGCAGGGCATCGGGAATGCTGAAGCTCTCGGCGTCGGCGAAAAAGTGCTTTTTAAGTGTAAGGCTGCGTCCCCGGCTGGTAAAAGACACTTGGCCATGACGCTGCAATTCAGCACGCTGGCGGTCGCTTAGAAAGTGCGTGGTCTTGATGACTGACACCCGCCCGGCCAGCATGCAGAGCGCGTGTACTTCCCGGGTCGACACCGCCGTCAACAGGGCGATGGCGGCCCCCATGCTGTGGCCCGCCAGCCCGATCCAGGAAGCGCCCCGGGCGGTCATGAAGCGCACGGCGGATTGCAGTTCGGTAATGTACTTGGAATAGCTGGCATCGGCAAAATTGCCCTGGCTCTGGCCGTTTCCCGAGAAGTCGAAGCGCAGGGCCGAAAATCCGGATGCCGCCAGCTCCTGGGCCGTCTGTCGCAGGATGCCGGTATGGCGCGAGCAGGTGAAGCAATGCCCCAGGATCACGGCGGGCGCGTTGCCGGCTGCGTCGTAGTGCAGGGTGGCGGAAAGTTTTTCTCCCCGCGAATTGGCAAAGTAAACCGTTTCTTGCATGGATGACCTTTCGGCGGCTGACGCAGTGTACGCCATTTTAGCGGCATGTGCGAACCGTTGTCAACCGCCAACTACGGGGATTGTCCGCAAATGGTCGGTTGGGGCGGTGCTGTGAGCCGCCGCCGCACTTATGTGGCGTGCCGGGGGGTATTCGGCCCGGATGCTTGCATGCCACCCAGGCGTGATTTTTTCCCTTGTCCGCGCCCCGACTTTGAGGCATACTAAAGTTTTATGAAGTTCTTGGGCTCCGATGGGGGAGTATTACAGAACATGGATACAGTGAAACTTGCAAAAGGACGGCTAATGCGGAAATCCGCGCGCGCTGTCCGGACATCGATGCCGGCGTCATCGGCCTCGACATCTGCTACGACGATGCGCAGCAGGCCCCGATGGTGCATCTGAAAAGCCGCCAGCGCGAATACAGACGCTACCTTGGGGCGGCGGACGTGGAAGAGCTGCCTGAACGAAAAAAATGCGTGGTCCTGGGCATCGCAATTGCTCAGCTGGGGGCGGTTGACAAGTGATAATGTGTGTAGCCGGGCATCGGCCGTAGAACGGATTGAACCATGCAATACCGGCAGGAACAGGATACCATGGGTACGGTAAAAGTGCCGGCAACGGCTTACTACGGGCCGCAGACCCAGCGGGCGGTTGAAAACTTCGGCATCAGCGGCCTGAGGCTGCCGCCGGAGTTCACCAGCGCACTGGCGTTGCTGAAAAAGGCGGCCGCCCGGGCCAACCGCAGCCTCGGGCTGCTGGCAAAACCCCTGGCGGATGCCGTCGTACAGGCCTGTGACGAGGTACTGGCCGGCCGGCTGCAGGACCAGTTCGTCGTCGATGTGTTCCAGACCGGATCCGGGACTTCGACCAATATGAACATGAACGAAGTCCTGGCCGCCCGCGCCAACGAAATTCTAAGCGGCGTCAGACACACCAGAAAACCGGTGCACCCCAACGACCATGTGAACATGGGCCAGTCGAGCAACGACGTCATCCCCTCGGCCATACACGTCGCCGCCCGGATGCGCATCGAGGACCCCCTGCTGCCGGCTCTGCAGACCCTGCACCGTGAACTGGCGGCCAAGAGCAGGGCGTTTGCCGATGTGCGCAAGATCGGCCGCACGCATCTGCAGGACGCGGTACCCATGACCCTGGGTGACGAGTTCTCCGGATACGCCCGCCAGATCGAGCAGGGCATGCAACGGTTGAAAAACGTGGTGCCGCAACTGGCCGAACTGGCCCTGGGGGGCACCGCCGTGGGCAGTGGTCTGAACGCCCACCCGCAGTTTGCGAAAATGGCCATCGATTGCCTGTGCCGATGGACGGGGCTGCCTTTTAGCGAGGCGCGCAATCATTTCGAGGCCCAGGCCGCCCGCGATGCGGCTGTGGCGGCCAGCGGCGCGCTCAGGACCCTGGCCGTCAGCCTGACCAAAATCGCCAACGACATTCGCTGGCTGTCATCGGGCCCGCGCTGTGGCATCGGGGAGATTCGCCTGCCGGCGCTGCAGCCCGGATCCTCGATCATGCCGGGCAAGATCAACCCGGTGATTCCGGAAGCACTGCTGCAGGTGGCGGCCCAGGTGATGGGCAACGATACGGCCATCATGCTCGGCGGGCAGTCGGGAAACTTCGAACTCAACGTCATGATGCCGGTAATCGCCCACAATTTACTGCAGTCAATTGCGCTTACCGCATCGGCGGTCAGGCATTTCGCCGAAAAGTGCGTACGCGGCATCACGGCCGATCGCGAAACCTGCGCGGCCTACCTGGAAAAGAGTCTGGCACTGGTGACTGCGCTGGTGCCCGCCATGGGCTACGATGCAGCGGCGGCCATCGCCAAGGCGGCCCACCGTTCGGGCCGTACCATCCGGGAAGTCCTGCTTGACGAAAAGATTCTCAGCGCCGAAGAGATTGAGAAACTTTTTTGAGCACTTGGCCGGAGGTCGGTGAACCGGCACGGCGGCGGTCATCCGTGAGGTCCCATAGCCCCATAAACCCAAACCACCAGTGGGAGGGAAACCCATGACTGAAAAGAAAAAGTACACCATTAAAACCGCCTGTCCCCAGTGCGGCTGCAGCGGCGTGACGGTGCTTTCCGCCGAGGAGATGAAAAAACGTTACGGTGACGTACCCAACGTCGAAATGGAATGCAGCGAGTGTCTGGCGCATTTCGACACCCAGATGAAGGACGCCTGCCCCGAGTGGGACAAGGCGTGCCGCATGAAGGAGTAGCAGCCGTTCGAGGATGCAGCGGCCGCCGCCGGCTATGCGCTTAGCTGCACGGCAAGCCGGATGCCGATTTTAACGGCCATGGCGAGCATCAGCAGGCCGGCCAGAATGTCCGAAGTGCGCCGGTAGCGGCGCACGACGGCGGAGGCGCCGGTGCCCAGCAGCAACAGGCCGGGCAGCGTTCCCAGCCCGAAGGCCAGCAGCAGGATGCCGCCCGCCAACCCGCTGCCGCAGGGCAGTACGCGCGCGAAAGCGGCCCAGGAGAGGCCGCAGGGCAGCAAACCGAGCAGGAGCCCCAGAACGAAGATCGCCGGCGGAGATTTATGGTCCACGGCGGCAGTCGCCACTTTGCGAAAGCCAGGAATCCGGCTGGGCGCGGCCAAGGCCATCCATGCCGGTTCGGGCAAAAGGCCCAGACGCGATAAACCGAATCCGGCCAGAAACAAGGCGGCGATGATGTTCAGTCCGGCACGCATGGCGTTGAGGCGCTGCACGGCCGCAGGATCTAGCGGCCCTGCGGCGGTCAGGCCGGCGCCGATGGCGCCCACCACGGCGCCGATGAGTACATAGGTGCAGATGCGCCCTGTGTGGTAGAGCAGGTGCGCCAAGAACTTCCCGGTGCGTGCCGGAAAAGCGAACACCAGCGGGCCGCACATGCCGATGCAGTGCCCGCTGCCCAGCAGGCCCAGCAGGAACATGGGATACAGATCGGGTCGGGGCATGGCCGTGGCACTTCGATGGTTGTCGGTTTTGGCGCGAACGCGGTATTTAACGCGGCCGTCCGGATGATGCCGATCCGGCCGGAACGTGTACGCCCGGCCGCAGCAGACCGCCAACATATACCCGTTTGCGAAAGGGCTGTAAACCCTGGCGGGCCGATTCGCAAAAAGTTGCGTTCCAGCCGCGCCATATGTGTTTCGGCTCCGCTTTCTGGAAACTTGCGCTTTGCCGTTTGGCAACACGGCAGGATTTAACGTGCAGCTGGCGATGAATTTAACCCGCACGGATGCTGGAAAACAGCTGAAGCTCTTCCTGGCCATGTCACGCACGCCCCACGGGCTGATCGACATGACCACCCCGGTTTTTGCGGCCCTGCTGTGGCTGGGCGGCCTGCCGCCGGCACCGGTGGCGCTCCTGGGCCTGATCACCGCTTTCGCCGGCTACACGGCGGTTTATGCGCTGAACGACATCGTCGACCTGCGCAGCGACCGCGCCCAGCTTTGCCGGGAGCCGGATGTATGCCGCGGCCAGGATATCGATGCGCTGCTGGTGCGCCATCCCATGGCCCGGGGGCTGCTCAGCTTGCGGTCCGGGCTGATCTGGGCGCTGGGATGGGCCCTGGTGGCGCTGGCCGGTGCCTACCTGCTGAATCCGGTCTGTGCGCTGATTTTTGCCGCCGGCTGTCTGCTGGAGGCGTTTTATTGCCTGCTTTTGCATTTCAGCTGGCTGCGGGTCTTTGTCAGCGGAGTGGTCAAGACCCTGGGTGCGCTGGCCGCGGTTTTTGCCGTGGACCCGCATCCCTCGCCGTCCTTTTTAGGAGCCCTTGGCATGTGCTTGTTCTTTTGGGAAATCGGCGGGCAGAACATCCCCAATGACTGGTCGGATGTGGAGGAAGACCGCTGCCAGGACGCCTGCACCCTGCCGGTGCGCATCGGCCCGGAACGTGCGGCGGTGCTCATCGTCGTCTTTTTGTTTCTGGCCGTTGCCGAAAGCGCGGTGTTGTTCTGGTTGGCACCGGCCGCCCGCGGCATGGCGGATGTTGCCGCGGCCGCCGCCGTCGGTGTGCCGCTGCTCATATGGCCGTCCGTCCGGCTGCTGCGCGTGCGCACGCGCGCCCGCGCCCTTAAACTGTTCAACCGCGCCAGTTACTACCCGGCGGCGCTGTTGCTGATCGTCGTTGTACGGATGGTTTCCTGACGGATTGCAGAAATTTCAGCCGCCGCTGCGGCGCATAAACGAAGCGAGCATCATGGACCACAGGCCCATCCAGAAACTCAAAGAGCTGCCGGCCACGGCCATCTGCGGCAACGACATCAGTTCCTCCTGCCTGTACGTTTCGGCGCTGGCGATCCTCTACGCCGGGCAGTACGCCTGGCTGGCGCTGCTCATCGTGGCCTTCGTACTGTTTCTGTTCCGCAGCATTTACGGCGAAGTCGTCGGTGCCCTGCCGTTAAACGGCGGCGCCTACAACGCGCTGCTCAATACCACCAGCAAGGCCACAGCCTCGCTGGCCGCCACCCTGACCCTTTTGTCCTACATGGCCACGGCGGTCATCTCGGCCTCCGAAGCCATGCACTACGCGCACGGCCTCTGGAGCGGACTGCCGGTGATACCGGCCACGGTGGCGCTGCTGGCGGCTTTCATGGGCCTGACGATCCTGGGCATCGGCGAGTCCTCCAGGGCGGCGGTGGCCATTTTCATCACCCACCTGCTCTCCTTGACCGTTCTGGCTGCCGCTGCCGGTGTTTTCATCCTCGGCCACGGCCTGGATATTTTGCGCAGCAATTACGCCGCGCCGCTTCACGGCAGCTTCTCGAAGGCCCTGTTTTTCGGCTTTTCGGCCGCCATGCTGGGCATCTCGGGGTTTGAAAGTTCGGCCAATTTCGTTGAGGAGCAGGAGCGCGGCGTGTTTCCCAAAACGCTGCGCAACATGTGGGTGGTGGTCAGCTTCTTCAACCCCCTGATGGCCTTTCTGGCGCTTTGCGTGATCGCCAGCGGCGACGTGCCGGGGCATCAGGAGGCTCTTTTGTCCTACATGGGCGCCATCGCCGGCGGACCCTGGCTGTCGGTGCTCATCTCCGTGGACGCCGCGCTGGTGCTGAGCGGCGCCGTACTGACGTCCTACGTCGGGGTCGGCGGGCTCATCGAACGCATGACGTTGGACCGGGTGATGCCGCAGTTTTTGCTCAAAAAAAACCGCCGCGGCAGCTCGTACCGCATCATGATCATGTTCTTTCTGCTGAGCAGCTCGATCCTCTTTATCACCGGCGGCCGGCTGGGGGCGCTGGCCGGCGTCTACACGATCTCCTTCCTGTCGGTGATGGTGCTCTTCGCCGTCGGCAATATCCTGCTCAAAATCAAGCGCGCCAAGCTGCCCAGGCCTGAAAAGGCCTCCTGGCCGGCGCTTTTGATTGCGGTTATGGCGGTGGGCGCGGCCATCGTCGGCAACGCCGTCATGAACCCGCCCTACCTGGTCGTCTTTTTCCAGTACTTCATCCCGACCATCCTGGTGGTCGTGGTGATGCTCAAGCGCACGGCCATCCTGAGGTTCCTGTTTTCACTGATCCGGCACCTGTTCGACCCCATTCGCAGGTTCGTACTGACGACCAATTCGAAAATTCTGGACCTGATCGACAAGATCAACTCCCAGGAATTCGTCTTTTTCACCAAGGGCGACGACGTGGCGACGCTCAACAAGGTGATGCTCTACATCAAAAAAAACGAGCAGACCAACCGGTTGAAGATCGTCACCATCCTCGAAGATGACGCCGATGTCCCGGACAGCTTTTTGAATGATCTGGACGTGCTCAACCGTCAGTACCCGGAAATCGAGATCGAGTTCGTCAAACGCGAGGGGACTTTCGGACCCGCACTGGTGCGCGAACTGTCCAAAAAATGGAATATCCCCATCAATTTCATGTTCATCGGCTCTCCCGGCGATCACTTTCCCTACCGCATCGAAGACCTGGGCGGTGTGCGGCTGATCATATGATTTCAAACCGGCCGCATCGTTTCCGGGAGATGGCGCCCACCACATATAGGTTATGCGGGCGGGCATTGTCATGCCCTAGATGCCATCTGGTTTTCCCTATTTGTCAATGCACATCTGAAACCAAGACAGCGCAAGATCGAACAATCCGCTCCTTTTGGCCAAACCTTAACCCAACAACTCGCTAGAAGTTGGGATTGCACAATATCTCATTTTTTTCGCACCGAAGATGGATATCCGGCATTGGTTGTTGCGGTTACGAGCACTTGTTGGGAGACTTTTGATGGATCAAAGAAAACGACGGCCACCGGCGGTTTAAGAGTAACCTTGGCCTCTTTGACGCCGTCTATCCTGGTTAAACTTCTGTTTACCGTTACAGTGCAAGAAGAACAGGTCATATTATCAATGTCTAATACCGCCCTTTCGAGGCGCATCTCACCGTTATCGGGATTGTCGGCCAGTACGACTGGAGACAGATAAGGAAAAGCAAACAGGGCTGCAATGAAGATGGTTACGCCCCAGAGCATAAACTTGCTTCTTCTTTTATTCGTCGGACATCCGCAATCCTCGTCGCCATCGATCAGCATTGCCCCAGGCCTTTGGTAAACCTGATAAAAGGCGAATCCCAGAAAGGCTAGCGTGATGGCCATAAACAGCGGCCGGTAGGCTTCCAGGGCACTGAAGTTTCCTATCCAGGCGCCGCTTATTCCCAAAGACAGGAGCACCAGCGGCCCGACACAGCATATGGAGGCAAAAAAGGCGGCTATGCCCGCGCCGAGCAGGCCTATGTTCCCCTTTGAATTTGATGCGTTTATTTTTTTCATTTTTTCAGCTCCTCAACCATAAGAAACAGGGTATGTAGAAAAAACAAAGCGCGTCGGCAAATGCCGAATCACCGGGAAGTCACTCTTTTTAACCTGTTCAGGGCCATTGATGTCCCCAGGCCTCCTGCCATTGCCCCGGCGGTGATTCCCAAAACCATGGTCAGAACCAGGCTGAATGTAAACTGCGGGCACTGGACGACGAAAAACGGAATCAGAAAGGCCGCCGTAACCAGCCCGGCACCGAATCCCATCACACCGGGGCGATCCATAATGGTCTTTGAGCAGAAAAATTCGGCAAGCGCCACGGGAACCAGGCCGTAAAGCACGCCCAGCAAAAAATACACAAGGTCTTGCGGCAGGAAGGCAAAGATACCACCATTCAAGATGTTCTGTTCACACAGCGCCACGGCCCTGTCATATGGAAAAATCAGGCTGATGATTAACGACAGCCCCAGCGCCGACGAAACGGTTCTAAAAAAGGATGGCCGTAGCAGCATTTTCCACCAAGCAGGGGGCATATTCCCCAATTCCACTTGGGCTGCTGCCATCAGGCGGGATTTCACCGCTTTCGACGGCTCCTGACTTCCGACACGATCCAGCAGCGACCAGATGTGCGCCATTTCCGCTTCTGCATGGCGGCACTGGCGGCACGTCTGCAGGTGATGCGCTGCCCGACGATGCTCATCCTCGGAAACATCGCCGGACAAGATTGACGGAATATAGTTTTTTAGGGATTCACAGTCCATGGGCCACCCCTTTGCCATTTATACGATCCTGCGGCCAAAAAGTAACGGAGGTATTTTTAGGTTTTAAAACTTTTCAGGTCCCGTTTCAGGCCGAGCAGCGCCCTGTATGCTTTTTGCTTTGCCGCGGCAGGTGTGCATCCCACAATCTGCGCGATCTCCTCGTAGGACAGCCCGCTGAATTTACTCAACGTGAGTATCTCTCTTTGATCTGCCGGAAGATTGTCGATGGCTTTTTGGAGGATTTTCCCCATTTCACGGTCTTCCAGTGACTTATGGGAATCTTGATAGGCATCACCAGTGCGCTCGATTGTGTCTGCCTGGTTTGCATTCAGATGTCTGACCTGCCAGGATTTTAAATTGTCAAAACAGAGGTTTCGGGCGATGGTGAACAGGTAGGTCGAAAAGCGGGACTTTTCCAAATAAACTTTTCGGTGCTTCAGGATCCGTAAAAAAGTCTCCTGCAAAATATCTTCAGCGACTTCCCTTTGGGTTACAAACCGCAGGATATAACGAAACAGGCGTTTGTTATAGCGGTCGTAAAGGGTTTCAAAAGCGGCTATGTCTCCTGCTTTAAGAGCGAGCATGAGCTGCTCATCGGTGGGCCTGAAGACGTTTTGCATGACTGTATTCTCGCTAAAAGGTGTCCGGTCCGGCCGTCAGCGGCATCCTATGCGCCGCTAGGGGTATATGGCAATATAAAAAACGTTACGATTGCCGTTGAGAATCGTATAATCAGTGTACGCCCGGAAAGGAAGAAGGAGCAACACATGCAAACCTATGACATGATTATCATCGGTGGTGGGGCTGGCGGTTTCGCCGCCGCCATTCGGGCCAATGAACTGAAAGCCAGGACAGTTATGATTAATGCCGGACTGCCATTGGGTGGCACCTGTGTCAATGTGGGCTGTGTACCTTCCAAGCGGTTGCTGCGGGCCGGCGAACTTTTGCATCTGGCACAAAACCATAGGATGCCGGGAATAGAGTTTGAAGTTGAAAAATTTGACTTTAGAGCACTCATGGAAGATGCGCTGGCCCTGGTCGAGCGCATGCGGCGAGAGAAGTATGCCAAAGTGCTGGGTAGACTTGAAAAAGTCAGATTTACAGAAGGCTTCGCAAGTTTTACCTCAGACACTGAAGTTCGGGTGAACAGTGAAACCTTCCGGGCTGATAAGGTTATTATCGCCACGGGCTCCAAGGCTGTGGTGCCGCCCATTAAAGGCATCCGGGAAACCGGGTATATTACGCATGTCGAAGCCTTGGAACTCCGGCACCTGCCCACAGAACTGATGGTTATCGGTGCGGGTCCGGTCGGCATCGAATTCGCTCAGATGTTTGCCCGTTTCGGCAGCAGGGTGACGGTGGTTAAAAGGAGCCCCGGAATTTTGCGGTTTGCCGAGCCGGAACTGACCCGCCGCCTGGCGGTGGTGCTGAAGGCCGAGGGTATTGACATCATCACCGCCGAAGCATTCCGGCATGCGCGAATGCAAAACGGGAAGAAGACGCTGGCCATCTCCGTTGATGGCCAAGAGCTCACGGTCACCGCCGACGAAATTCTTTTGGCCACCGGCAGAAATCCCAATACCGAGGGCCTGGGGCTCGATGTTGCCGGGGTCGAGGTCAACGCAAGACAGGCAGTTGTGGTCAACGAAACCTTTCAGACTTCTCAGGCGCATATTTTTGCCATTGGAGATGTCACCAACCAACCAGCCCGTTTTGAGCCAACGGCCGGCAGAGAAGGTACCCTGGCCGCCGGCAACGCGCTGAACGGTTCCACGGACAGCATCGATTACGATACGGTGCCGTTTACGGTTTTTACCGACCCTCAGCTGGCCGGTGTCGGGCTGACGGAAGCGGACCAGATGCAGCGGTTGGGCACCTGCAACTGCCGCACGGTTTCCTTTGAAAGCCTTCCGCGGGCCATTCTGATGAACAGATCCGAGGGACTGATCAACATGACCGTTCATCCTTTGACCGAAGCAATCATGGGGGTTCATATCCTGGCACCGGATGCCGGGGAGCTGATTGCCGAGGCCATGATGCTGGTGAAAAACAAAAACACCCTAGATGATGTGATCAACTCCTTGCCCATGTTTCCGACCCTGGCGGAGTCCTTAAAAATAGCGGCGCTTTCCTTCAAGAAAGACGTATCCAGGCTGAGTTGCTGTGTTTAAGCGAATCAATTGTTTTTGCAATCTGCGTAAAACCGGATTGATATTCATAAGATAAGGAGAACGGCCATGAGAAAAAATATGATGGCTTTTAGCGCGCTATTTACCGTTATCTGCGTTTTGTCTGTCCCATTGGCGTCTTTGGCCGGTGAAGGCAAAAAGACGTTTATGGTCCATTTGAAAACCGGGTTGAAAAAAGATGACGCCCAGATATGCGTGGCCTATAATATCATGTGGGCGGCACTGGAATCCGGTTACAAGGTAAACGTCCTGGTCGACGCCGATGCCATTAACACTTACAAGGTCGGCTGGAGCGGCAAAGATGATATCCAGGGATACAAAATCCCGCCAAACCTGCGTCAGGCAATGTCAAAACAGTTTGGTGTCGACCTCGGCAAAGTTCCGCAGACGTATGGCGCTTTTCTGAATATGCTAAAAGACCGGGGCGTGAAATTTTATATTAACACCGGCTACTTGATTGTTTCGAAAATCGGCACGCCGGATAATCCACTGAAAAAAGTCTCCGCCAAATTCTTTAAACCGGTTACCTTGAAGGAGATGGTTGAACTAAGAATCGCGGCTGATTATTATATGGCGTATTGATGAAAATGAATCGCTTTTATCAAAACAAATCAAACATAGGAAAAATAGAGATGGATCGGGACAATTTTTTGAAGATGGTTGACAAGGGAGCAGACCGTTCGCAAACTGATCAGCCAAGGGGCGGAGTTAAATTCAAAAGTGACGACTTGGTCTGTTTTTGCTTTGAACATACCCGGAAGGAAATCGAGCAGGATTATCTGGACAACGGCAAATCAACGATAATGGCCGCAATTGCGACTGGGAAGAAGGGCGGGCGGTGTGATTGTGCAGCTAAAAATCCAAAAGGCCGCTGATGCCTGGCGGATGTCCGCCAGGTGGTGGAAGAGTTGAAAGGCAGGCACCATCACAAATCGATGGGCTGATTTATTTGCGTTTGACAGATTTTCCGGCACGAGGCTCTTTGAATACCCCTGGCGTTTTGATCCAAACTGGGGAACAGGGACGGCTCTGGTGTACGATGGCGATGCGCGCGTCCTTTTCAATTCCCTGGTCGGCCAGCACTGCGGCCCTGCACTGGACGTGGGATGCCGCCTGGCGGTGAGTAAAACGACGGTTACCGCACACCACGCCGGTTTTTCCCCGGATACAGGCGTGCAGCTTTGTCGAGTGAAACGGCGAGGTTCACGTCAGGCTCCTTTCACGTGGGATGATCTTCGCCGGTGTCCCCTGGCAAAGGGGGGTCGAGCACCTGGTAAGATCCGTCCAGACGCCGCCACATCTCGGCAAGCCGCTCCTCCAGGTCATCGACGGATTTTTCAAAGGCCTTTCGGGTGAGCTTGCCCTGACGGCGGGCTGCGCGTAGCACGGCCAGTTCATTTTCATACCAGCGGTCGGGATCGAAATTGTAAGTCATGGACCCGCTTCTCCCCCGTTCGGCGGCAATGCGATGTCCGGCAGGCCGTCTGCGGTTTGTCTCCGTCTGGCGGCGACCTGAATGCCCGCCAGCGAAAAGCGGGTGATATGATTCACCAAGCGTTGGACCAGATCCGGGGACAAAGGTTTACCCAGCAGGTACTCCAGGTCACTGCGACGGATGGTCAGGAGGGCGCGGCACTGGCTGATGATGCTAAGTTCGCAGAAACATACCATTTCTTCATCGCATTTCGGTCCCAGCAGTTGGCGGATGATGGACAAAAGCCGCTGCCGGCGCGGTTCGATCAGATCGTGCCAGATATCCTGGATCAAGCCGGTGGGGTTGGCCAGCTCCATCAGGTACAGGCGCGTGAACTGTCCCCGGGTGTCCTGGTCAGTGAAGTTCTTGATCAGGTTGTGTACATAGATCCGCAGCCTCTTTTCCGGTGGATCGTGGGGCGCTTCAAGTGTGGCGGGCTCGGCACAGGCATTGAAGGCATGGCGCCAAGTCTCGGCGTACAGGCGGCCCTTGTCGCCGAAATAGTAGTTGACCGCCGCCACGTTAGCCCCCGCCCGTCGGCAGATTTCTGCCACGCGGGCGTTATGAAAGCCCTTTTCAGCAAACACCTCACAGGCTGCGTTCAGCAGCCGGTGGCGGGTTTCCCGGCCATCTTCTCGAGCGGACATGTAACGTTCTCCGTTCCCTGCCCGGAAGCACAGGCAGGCTTTTTTTGATTTGAATCGGATGTCCGTTGGAATTTTTCCTTTTTCCAAATGAATGTTTGAAATATTCATTTGACTTTGTCAAGCGGTTTCTGTTATGGGCTTCGCAGGCCGTTTCATTTACGGAATGCGGAGGATTGCCGATATGCCATGCCGTGTCACGCCAAAACGTTTGCGTTTGCCCTCTCCCGAAGTTCCCGTCGGTCGGAAGTCCCGGCGCCGGGAACCGCCGCTGGGCTTCTCCGGCATTGCCCGCCGCACGTGGCCGCTGTTCTGGAGTCTGCTGCTGCTGATCCTTCCGGGGCTTGCAGGTGCCGCCCCTGCCGGTCATCGGGGTCCGCCGCCCGTGGTGATCGTGGCACCGGTAGGCGAAAAAGACATCGTGCCGGCCACCGAATACGTGGGCCATGTGGAGGCCATCCAGGCGGTCGATCTGCGCGCGCGCGTCGAAGGTTTTCTGGAAAAGATCAATTTCAAAGAGGGCGATTTTGTGCGGGCCGGAACGCTGCTCTACGTCATCGAACAGGCGCCCTATCAGGCCAAGGTGGACGCCGACATGGCCCGTGTACGGGAGGCCCAGGCCGAAGTAGTGCGCGCCGATCAGCATTTGCGGCGGCTGCAGGCTGCCCGCAAAGAGAGCATCTCGGCCACCGACATGGACAATGCCGTGGCCCATGGGCTGGCCGCGAAAGCCAAATTGGCCGAAGCCCGCGCCATCCTGGCACGCTCTGAGCTCGATCTGGGCTATACCACCATCAAAGCGCCGATTTCCGGCCGTATCGGACGTACCGCTTTCACACGCGGAAATCTTGTGGGACCGGGTTCGGGATCTCTGGCGCGCATCGTCCAGGTGGATCCCATCCGTGTGGTCTACTCCGTCAGCGAAAATGACCTGGCTGCCGTTCAAGCGGCCCTGCATGATGCCGAACATGGACAAAAACGCCTGCTGGCGCCGCAGCTCAGGCTGGCCGACGGCAGGACTCTCAAAATCACCGGCCGCATTTCCTTCGTGGACAACCAGGTGGATCCGAATACCGGCACCATTGCGGTGCGGGCACGCTTTAAAAATCCCGACGGAATTCTCATTCCGGGCCAGTACGTCACGGTGTTGGTCAAAGCAAGTGCGTCGCGCATCATGCCGGTGGTGCCCCAGGCGGCGGTCCTGGTCAACCGGCAGGGCCGTTTTGTGCTGATGGTCGATGATCAAAACCGGGTGGTGGTGCGACCAGTCACCATCGGCCCGGCCACCGGCATTTACTGGGCGGTGGAATCAGGCCTCAAGGTCGGCGAAGTGATCATCGTACGTGGCATCCAGAAGGTACGCCCCGGCCAACCGGTACGCGTGCGCCGGCTTCGCCCCCCGGGAAACAAATCATGATTTCACAGGTCTTCATCAGTCGCCCACGCCTGGCGGCGGTGGTGTCCATCGTGATCACCGTGGCCGGCCTGATCGCGCTTTTCAACATCCCGGTGGCGCAGTATCCTCAGATTACCCCGCCCGAGATCCGTGTGACGGCTGTTTATCCGGGAGCCAGCGCCAAGGTGATCGCCGACACCGTGGCTGCGCCCATCGAAAAGGAAGTCAACGGCGTGGACAACATGCTCTACATGTCGTCGTCCTCTTCCAACGCCGGCATCTATACCCTGAGTGTGACCTTCGCCGTCGGCACCGATCCGGATATCGACCAGGTCAACCTGCAAAACCGGGTGCAGCTGGCGACTTCCAAGCTGCCCCGGGCGGTCGTGGCCCAGGGGATCGACATCCGCAAGCGTTCATCCAACATCATGGCGGCCATCAGTTTTTATTCCCCCAAGGGCAGCCGGAACATGCTCTTTTTGAGCAACTACGTCAGCAACAACGTCAAGGACGACCTGGTGCGCCTGAGGGGTGTCAGCGACGTTTTCATCTTCGGAGAAAAAGAATACAGCATTCGTATCTGGATGGATCCTGAACGCCTGACAGCCCTGGGCCTGACCGCCGATGACGTTGTCGGCGCCATCCGCAACCAGAACATCCAGGCGGCGGTGGGGGCGGTGGGCCGGGAGCCCATGGCCGCGACCCAGCAGGTGCAGTACACCCTGCGGGCCAAGGGCCGGCTTACCAATGTCGATGACTTCAAAAACATTATCATACGTGCCAACAACCAGGGTGGACTGGTGCGGGTGCGTGATATTGCGCGTGTGGAACTGGCCGCCAGGACATACAGCCACCAGTCGGCGTTAAACGGCAAACCCGCTGCAACCATCGCGGTCTACCGTTCCGCCGGTGCCAATGCTTTGGACACCATGAAAGCGGTACGCGCCGAGCTGAAGAAGCTGGGGCAGCGCATGCCCAGTGATATCCGCTATCAGATAATCCTCGACACCACCAAGTACGTCTCGGCGGCTATCCATGAGATTATCCTGACGCTGGCCCTGACCGCCCTGCTGGTCATTCTGGTGGTCTTTGTCTTTCTGCAGGACTGGCGGGCGACGCTCATTCCGGCGGTGACCATTCCCGTGTCGCTTATCGGCACCTTCGGGGTACTGCTGGCCCTGGGTTACAGTGCCAACACCATCTCTTTGTTTGCTCTGATCATGGCCATCGGCCTGGTGGTGGATGACGCCATCGTGGTCGTGGAAAACGTCTACCGTGTCGCAGAAGAAGAGAACCTGCCTCCGAAAGAGGCGACCCTGCGTGCCATGCGCCAGGTCACCGGACCCATCGTGGCCACCACCCTGGTGCTTTTTGCGGTTTTTGTGCCGGTGGGCTTCATGCCCGGCATTACCGGTCAGCTTTACAAACAGTTTGCCGTTACCATGTGCACGTCGGTGCTGATTTCGGCCATCTGTGCGTTGTCGCTCAGCCCCGCCATGTGCGCCACGGTGCTCCGGCCGCACCGTCCCTATCGCCGGGGTCCTTTCGGCTGGTTCAACCGTTTTCTCGAGATGGTCCGAAGGGGGTACGTGGGCGGTTCCGCCTGGCTGATCCGGCGGCTGGCAGTGGCATTTCTCATCCTGGCAGCGGTTTTCGGTGCGGCGACGTACATTTTTCGGCACAGTCCCACCAGTTTTCTGCCCCGGGAGGATCAGGGGTACTTTTTCATGAACATCCAGCTTCCCGAAGGGGCATCGCTGTCCCGGACCAACAGCGTCATGCAGCGTGTGACCGACGATATCAAATCCATAGGTGGTGTCGGGGATGTTATCGGAGTCGCCGGCTTCAGTCTGCTGTCCGGCAACGCCGACAACGTCGGCTTCGGTGTTGTCATCCTCAAGCCCTGGGACCAGCGCAAACGTCCCGACTTGAAGATCGGTGCCATCGTCGGACAGGCCCAGCGCAAGCTGGCCGCCATCGCCGAGGCCAACAGCTTTGCCTTCGCGCCGCCGCCCATCCTGGGGCTGGGGACCAGCGGCGGTTTCGATTTCCGCCTGCAGGCCCGCGAGGGACAGAGCCCCCAGGCGCTTTTCGGTGTGGCCATGTCCCTGATGATAGCCGCCAATCAGAACCCGGTGCTCAAGCGCGTATTCACCACTTACACGGCCAACACCCCCCAGATTTTTTTGAACGTCGACCGTACCCGGGCCGAATACATGAAAGTGCCGGTCAGCCGTATTTTTACAACCCTGCAGGCCCAGCTGGGATCCGCCTATGTGAACGATTTCAATCTCAAGGGCCGCACTTACCAGGTGAAAGTGCAGGCCCAGGCGCCCTATCGCGAGACCACTTCAGACATCAAACGGCTCTACGTACGCAGCGACAACGGCAAGATGGTCCCCATGGACAGCCTGTTGCGCCTATCAACGATTGTCGGCCCACAGATTATCAAACGCTACAACCAGTTTACCAGCGCCCATTTCAGCGGTTCGGCGGCACCGGGCTTTTCCTCGGGTCAGGCCATGGCCGCCATGGAGCGGCTGGCGGCGAAGATCCTGCCGTCGGGATTTGGCTATGACTGGTCCGCCATGTCTTATCAGGAGCGCAAGGCCGGCGGTCAGGTGACGGGGCTCTTTGCCCTGGCACTGCTGTTCGGCTATCTCTTTCTGGTGGGCCAGTACGAAAGCTGGAACATCCCGCTGGCCATTATTTTTTCCATTCCTGTGGCCACGTTGGGGGCTCTGGCCGGCCTGTGGCTTTTGCGCATGCCGCTTTCCATCTATGCCCAGATCGGGCTGGTGCTGCTGGTGGGGCTGGCAGCCAAGAACGCCATCCTGATCGTGGAGTTTTCCCGTGAGCGGCGTGACGAGGGCCTGTCGATTGCCGAGGCTGCGGTGGATGGCGCCAGGATCCGTTTCCGGCCCGTGCTGATGACCGCCTTTACCTTCATTCTCGGCGTACTGCCCATGGTAGTGGCCACCGGAGCCGGGGCCGGTAGCCGGCGGGCCATCGGTACCACGGTTTTTTCAGGCATGCTGGTGACGACCATGTTCGGCATTTTCCTGATTCCGGCGCTCTATTATATCTTCCAGATGGCGGGCGAAAAAGGCCATGCCTGGCGGCACCGCCGGTCAGGCACTGCTACCGACGCCGCCGACCCAGACGATGGATAGGTAAAGCTGTAATGAGATCCATTTTTTTCGATTTTTCCCGTGGTTGGTTGACCGCCGGCCGAGCGCGCTCTCTGGCCGCCGCGGCGGTTCTTCTGGTCCTGTCCGGATGCGCCATGGTAGGCCCCGATTACAGCCCGGTAGCCCCTGATGCGCCCGACGCCTGGCACACGAAATTGGCTGGCGGCCTGGTTGCCGGACCGCCGGCCCCCGAAACCCTGGCGCGCTGGTGGAAGGTCTTTAACGATCCGCAGCTGGAGACGCTCGAGATGCGCGCCGTTGCCGGCAGCCTCAGCCTGAAAGAGGCCCGCGCGCGGGTGCGCGAAGCGCGTGCGCTGCGGGGCATCAGCCGGGCGCAACTATTTCCCACGCTGGATGCCAATGTTGCAGTCTCCAGACAGCGCAGCAGTGAAAACAGCGGGACCGGCAGAGAGAGTGATCTTTACCAGGCCGGATTTGACGCTGGATGGGAGCTGGATGTTTTCGGCGGCCTGCGCCGCGCCGTGGAGGCCGCGCAGGCGAACCTGGAGGCCAGCCGTGAAAACCTGCACGACGTGCTCGTCAGCCTCATGGCCGAAGTGGCCCTGAACTATCTGGATGTGCGCACTTTTCAGGCCCGCCTGGTGGCAGTCAGAAAGAATGTCGCCGCGCAACAGGAAACATACGAGCTGAACCGTTCGCGCTACCAGGCCGGGCTCATCGATGCGCTGGCCGTACAGGAATCCCTGCGCGTCCTGGAGAGTTCACGGGCCGTGATCCCGGGGCTGGAGACGGGCCTGGAGGCGGCCAAAAACCGGCTGGCCGTACTATTGGGGGACAAACCCGGCACGTTGCACCCGGAACTGGCGGCAAGGCGCCCCATTCCGGTGCCGCCGGTGGCGATTTCCGTGGGTGTGCCGGCCGAGGCCCTGCGCCGCCGCCCCGATATCCGCCGTGCCGAGCGTGAGCTGGCCGCCCAGACCGCGCGCATCGGGGTAGCCACCGCCGATCTCTACCCCAAATTCCGGCTTTTTGGCAGTATCGGCCTCGAGTCCGTCGACAGCGGCAAGTGGCTGGAATGGGCCAGCCGTACCTGGCACATCGGTCCGTCGGTATCCTGGAATATCTTCGATGCCGGCGCCATCCGGCAGAACATCAAGGTGCAGGACGCCCGTCAGGAACAGGCCCTGGTACGCTACGAAGCCACCGTGTTGAACGCCCTGGAGGAGGTGGAAAACGCCTTGGTGGCCTACATCAAAGAGCAGCGACGGCGCGAATCGCTCATCAAGGCCGAGGCGGCCGCCAAGCAGGCCGATATGCTGGCCAAGGACCAGTACAATTCCGGTCTGGTGCCGTTCAACAATGTGCTGGACGCCCAGCGTGCACTCGTGCTTCTGGAAGACGAGCGGGCCCAGAGCGAAGGCAAGGTCACCGCCAACCTGGTGCGTCTCTACAAAGCACTGGGTGGTGGGTGGACATCCGCCGCGGCCGAGAAGCCCGGCGGCCGGCCGGGAAAATCCGCGGGGTACGCGAAGTAGCCTCGGCCATGATGGACGGCTGCGTCCCCCACGGCACGGCCGGTTGTCGTCGTCGGAATCATTTCCGAATGGCCTGACGGTTGTGCAACCGGGCAATGGTCCGTGTTCAGGCGACCCAAATGCGGCGTCGCCCGCTGCGGGGCGCAGCGTATTTTTACCTGAATTTTGCAAGCGTCGCGTTTGCCGCCTATACAAGGCGCAGGGCATGCAGCTGTCGTATACAGACGCAAATGCCCTGCAACACAGTAGAGGCGGTAAAATCGGCGCTCCCGCAGGGCAGACAATTTTGAAGTCAAAAGGGAAGGTTTCCGAACATACCAATGACGCTATAAAATATCGTGCTGCATCCATAGACAACCATGCGATAACATTTCAATTTTATAAGTTTTCAAAATTGTCTGTGCAAGATTCAGGTTTTAAATCCGCAGCTGTTTCCAGTAATACAATGCCGTTTCCCCAAGTTCCTGCTCAATTTCCAGCGGGCGGTTGTATTTTGCAATGCGCTCGCTGCAGCTGGCCGATCCGGTTTTCAGGTGTCCGCCATCCATGGCCACCGCGAAATCCGCCAGAAAGGCATCTGCCGTCTCGCCCGAACGATGGGATATGAAATAGCGCCAGCCCGCATCCCGGCGCATGCGCACGGCTTCGATGGTTTCTTTTGCCGTACCGAGCTGGTTGAGCTTGATCAGTGCTGAATTGGCCGTGCCTTCTGCGATCCCCCGGGCAATGTAGCGCGTATTGGTCACGAAAATGTCGTCATCCACCACTTCGATCTTTTTCCCCAGCTGGTCCGCAAAGCGTTTAAAGCCGTTCCAGTCGCCTTCGGCCAGGGGGTCTTCCCGGAGCACAATCGGGAATTTGGAGACCCACGTTTCGGCCAGTGCGACCAGGTCGTTACTTTGCAGGGGCCGCCGCCTGACCATTTGAGGTCATAGGCCCCCTTCATACCCGGAAAATCAGATAGGGTATCGTAAATACGTTGTAGATATGTCATAATTTATTGTCAAAAGAGCAAGCGGGAGATTCGTGGGCGCATGACCCACGGTTTTGCAATCTGCATCGCCCGGTGGTTACCAGCGCCATGCGCGGATTCGGCTTGCCGACGGGCCTTTAAAACAGGGGGGCAACGGCGGCGTTGGCTGGCAGGAGTACGAAAAAAAGACACCAGGGGGGAGGGGGCGTCTGCGATTTTGGATGACCTTGACAAATATCTTCAAGTTGAATAGCGCATGATGGGAAAAGTGCGTGCTGGAATGAACGATCGGACTGTACATGCAAAGAGCCGGTGTGTACACCGCGATGGTTTGAAGGGCCGCCGGGGGCGGGAGGAGAATCCGTGACGAAACCACAACCACAAAAACCCCTCGCGCAGGTGCTGGGACTGGACCGCGCCGCGGAGCGCAACCGGCGGATGGGCGCCTGGGCCGCTGTCGCGGCGCTGCTGCTGGCACTGGCCGGCGGTGCTTTTTTTCTCCTGGGGCGGGACACGGCCGCTGATGTCGCCTACCGCCGGCAGGCAGTTGAGAAAGGTGACCTGACCATCACGGTGACGGCCACCGGCACGCTGGAGCCGACCAACCAGGTGGATGTGGGGGTCGAGGTCTCCGGTACCATCAAGACCGTCGATGTGGACTATAACGTCCAGGTCCGAAAGGGGCAGGTACTGGCGCGCTTGGACACGTCTAAACTTTCCGCACAGGTTCTGCAGAGCCGGGCCGCCCGGGAAGCCGCCCGCGCCCGGGAGGCCAGGGCGCAGGCCGATGTCAAGCAGGCCCAATTGAAGCTGGCGCAGTTTCGCCGGGCGCGCCGTTCTTCCGGCGGCCGCGTACCTTCGCAGGTTGAAATGGATGCCGCCGAGGCGGCACTTGCCCGCGCCAACGCCGACACCGCCATTGCCCGGGCCGATATCGCCAAAGCTTCGGCCGAACTCGAGTTCAACCAGACCAATCTGTCCAAGGCCATCATCCGTTCGCCCATCGACGGCATCGTTCTGGTGCGCCACGTGGACCCCGGCCAGACCGTGGCGGCCTCCCTGCAGACGCCGGTGCTGTTTACCCTTGCCGAAGATTTGCGAAAAATGGATCTGCACGTGGACGTGGACGAAGCCGATGTAGGCCGGGTCCGGGTGGGACAGAAAGCGACCTTTGGTGTGGATGCCTACCCGCGGCGCCGTTTCACCGCCCGCGTCGTCCAGTTGCGTTTTGCGCCCAAGACCGTGGCGGGTGTGGTGACCTATGAAACGGTGCTCAGCGTCGACAACAGGGACCTGGCCTTGATGCCCGGCATGACCGCCACGGCCGACATCGTCGTCAGACACATCCAAGATGTCCTGCTGGTGCCCAACGCGGCGCTGCGCTTTGCCCCGCCCCGCCACCGCCCCGCATCCAAAAAAAATCGCGGCCTGCTCGGGGCCCTGCTGCCCCATCGCAGGCGCCCTTCGGCGGCCGACAAACGCAAAAAGCGGTCGGCCGGTGAAAAAATTCGCTCGGTATGGGTGTTGCGGGACGGCAAACCGTTTTCCGTTCCCCTTAAGGTAGGCGAAACCGATGGCCGCTGGACGGAAGTGCGCGCCGGAGATATCGCATTGGGGCAGCAGGTCCTGACCGGCATATTGCAGGCCGAGAAATGACCGCCGGCAGTGGTCACAGGCCTTTTATTGAAATGCGGGCTGTAACCCGTGTTTACGGACGCGGCCAGGCGGCCATGCAGGCCCTGCGGGGGGTCGACCTGACCGTCGAGCGGGGTGATTTCGTTGCAGTCATGGGCGCCTCCGGTTCGGGCAAGTCCACCTGCTTGAACATACTCGGCTGCCTGGATACGCCGACTGCCGGCACCTACCATTTTCAGGGGGTCGACGTCGGCAGACTTTCGCGCAACCAGCGGGCGCTCTTGCGGCGACACTACCTCGGTTTCGTATTTCAGGGGTACAATCTGCTGGACCGCACCTCGGCGCTTGAAAATGTGGAATTGCCCCTGATTTACCGCGGTATGGCCGCGAACCACCGACGCAGCAGAGCGCGTCGGGCTCTGGCGGCCGTCGGGCTGGCCGGCTGGGAAAAACACACGCCGGCAGAGCTCTCGGGCGGTCAGCAGCAGCGCGTGGCCATCGCCCGGGCCATCGTGACCGATCCCGAGGTGTTGCTGGCCGACGAACCCACCGGCAATCTGGACAGTGCGCGCAGCCGTGAAATCATCGCCCTGCTGGCCAATCTCAACGGTGAGCGCGGCCAGACCATCGTGATGGTGACGCACGAATCGGAAATGGCGGCTTTTGCCGGCCGCAGCGTGCTATTCCGGGACGGCCTGGTGGCCGGCGAAACCCGCGGTGGAAAGGGGGGCTGATGTTTTTAAACGCCCTGCTGCTGGCCCTGCGGGAGATCCGCCGCAATATTCTAAGGTCCTTTCTGACCTCTCTGGGCATCATTATCGGAGTGGCGGCGGTCATCACCATGGTGACTTTGGGAAACGGCGCCACCGCCAAGATAAAGGCTCAGATTGCCAGCCTTGGCGCCAATCTGCTGCAGCTGCGCAGCGGGCAGGACTATCACGGGGGCGTGCGGACGGCGGCGCCGGCCTTTAAGCTGGCCGATGCGGAGGCCATCCGCCGTGAGATCGCCGGTATCGAGGCCGTGGCGCCGATTGTCGGACTTTCCGCCCAGGCCATTTCCGGCAACCGCAACTGGTCGACCAGCATTACCGGCAGCACCAACGGCTTTATGGCAGCCCGCGACTGGCCGGTCCGCCAGGGCCGCGCGTTTACCCCCGGAGAGCTGCGCGCCGGAAGAGCGGTCTGTCTGCTGGGAAGCACGGTTGCCCGGGAGCTCTTCGGCGCCGAGGATCCTGTCGGTGATGTCATCCGTGTGAAAAAACTGGCTTTTACGGTCATCGGCGTGCTGAGCTCCAAGGGTGAATCTTCCTTTGGCAGGGATCGGGACGATTTTATCCTGGTTCCCATTCGCACGCTGCAGCGGCGCATTGCCGGCAGCACCGACGTCACGCGTGTGTACATTTCGGTGTTAGACGGATTTTCCATCGATCGTGTCAAAGCTCAGATTACCCGGCTGATGCGCGAGCGGCGCCATATCCGCGACGGCCAGGACGATGATTTTTTCATCCGCGATATGCGGGAGATTTCCACCATACTCTCCGGGACCACGCAGGTGCTCACCGCCCTGCTGGGCGCCATCGCGGCGGTGAGCCTGCTGGTGGGCGGCATCGGCATCATGAACATCATGCTGGTGGCGGTCACCGAGCGCACCCGCGAGATCGGCACCCGTCTGGCCATCGGCGCCCTGGCCCGCGAGGTTTTGCTGCAGTTTCTGGTCGAAGCGGTGGTGCTGTCTTCGCTGGGCGGTGCCGTTGGGATCGCCCTGGCGCTGGTCGCCTCCGCCGGCTTGGCCCGGCTGCTGCTGGTGCCGCTGGTGCTGCAGCCCGGCATCATTGTGCTGGCCTTCGGCTTTTCAGCGGCCATCGGCGTGTTTTTTGGATATTTTCCGGCGCGCAACGCGGCCCGCCTGGATCCCATCGAAGCGCTGCGGCACGAGTGAAACACCCATGGCCGGCGGCATTTTTCGTCCAATGGGCCGGCTGTGCGTACAACGCCCGGGATGCGATCCGAATACATTTAACGGTAAAGAATATCGGGCGCACACAAGATTGCAAAGGGAAGGAAAAACCATGACCGCAAAACCCATTGCCGCTGGAAAGAGCAGCTTCGATCTGGTCGATGCAAAGAAACTTTTTAATGCCTTGGACATCGGGGCTGAAGCTGTCATCCTGGATGTCGCCTGCGGCCGGGGCGCATACGCCCTTGCGCTGGCATCACGCCGGCCGGACATCACCGTGCATGCTGTGGACCTCTGGCGAGAGGGGCTCGACCTGCTCCGGCAGGCGGCTGCAGAGCGGGAGTTGGCCAACATCCATGTGCATTGCGCCGATATCAGCCGGAAGATTCCCATTGATGACCAAAGCGTGAACATCTGTCTTGCGGCCACCGTGCTGCACGATCTGGTGGTGGACGGCACTGATCAGGGGGCACTGCGGGAGGTTTGCCGGGTACTGAAACCCGATGGCAGACTGGCGGTGGTCGAATTCAAGAAAATATCCGCCCCGCCGGGTCCGCCCACAGCCATCCGTCTCGACCGGCACGAACTGGATGCGCTGCTTCGGCCGCACGGTTTCCGGCCGCATCACAAAGAAGATCTCGGGAAATACCTTTATTTTGCATTGTATGCGCGGTCGGCGGCCGTGTGTGTTCCATAAAGTCCGGTAGCCACGCACAATGCGTATTTCGGTTGCGCGCCTGTGCGCATCCTTCGGCGCCATCTCCCGTCACCGGAGGCCGGATTCCTCCCATAGGACCGCTTTGCAGCTGCGCTCCATTTTTACCCGCAGGTGTGCGGTTTTCGTTCTTTCCCGGATAACCCTTCCGCCGATTCTACATACAACTAACCGGAATAATATGCGAATATCGTATTATGGGACAGCTGGCCCGAATTTTGCTCTAGTTTCAGCGACAAGCAGCTGCTTCACAAGGTTCGCACGCGCCTTTCCGCGCGCAAACCAGCGTGGGTGAAAGAGAAGTACAGTATGGTGAAAATGTAGCACAACCGAATGCAAAGGAGGACAGCATGAGAAAAGCACTCTTGGTTTTCATGGCAACCGTAATTTCCCTTTTCTTCGTCCTGGAGGCGGTTGCCGCCGACCGGGCCGCCATCAAGAAGAACGTCGACGGGATCGTGGCCGGCATCGACGGCGGCAAAAAACCCACGGATTTCAAGGCCAATGACTATAAACCGTATGTTTTTATCATGGAGCCCGGCGGCATGCTGCTGGTGCATCCCTCTCTGGCCGGGAAGAACCTCGGGGCGAAGGCCGCTCCGGTATACAAGGCCCTGCTCAAGGCCACCCCGACGGGCACCTGGGTCGATTACCAGTGGAAAGGCAAGCAGAAGCATTCCTACGTCCGCAAGACCCATAACGGCTTGATCGTGGGTAGCGGCTATTCCGAATAGCCGGCCGCCGGTGCAGACGGGGCTATACTATCCCCCCTAAAGACCACACCGCTTTGGCAGGCGGTGTGGTCTTGCTTGTTGAATTTTGCCTATCCGTGTTAAAGGTGCGCCGGTACCACAAGCCGTCGATGGCGACGACTGAAATGGAACCCGGCCGTGCCGGCTCAGTGGCCGCCGTACACCACCGCTGGCAGCCAGGTGACGAGGGCCGGCCAGCAGGCGACCATCAGCATGCCGGCAATCTGAAGCAGGACAAAGGGGATCACGCCGCGGTAGATGTCGGAAAGGGTGATTTCCTTGGGAACCACGCCTTTAAGGTAGAACAGCGCAAACCCCACCGGCGGTGTGAGAAAGGACGTCTGCAGCGTCACGGCGATCAGCAGCACGAACCACACCAGGGTAGGATTTTCCACCGCCCCGTAGCCCTGGATGTGGATGCCCAGCTTGCCCACCACCGGCGCCACCAGGGCAGGATGATCAGCGTGATTTCCACCCAGTCGAGAAAAAATCCGAGCACAAAGACGCAAAACAGGATAAAGCCGATGACGCCGTAGGGTCCGAATGGCAGGCCGGTCAGAGCGCGCTCGATGAACTCATCGCCGCCCAGGCCCCGCAGTACCAGCGCAAAACTGGTGGCGCCGATCAGGATGCCGAAAATATAGGCGTTGGTGTTGAAGGTGGCGTGTAGAACCCCTTTGAGAACCTGCAGGTTGAATTTTTTATAGGCGATGGCCAGGAGAGTGGTCATCAGGGCGCCCACGCCGCTGGCCTCGGTCACCGTGGCGATGCCGGCAAATATGGACCCCAGCACCGCAAGGATGAGCAGCGCCGGCGGTAGGACGTGCTTGAGGACATCATCGGCAGCAGCCCGGCAATGCAGAAAACACGTGCCGAGGCCATCAAGGCGGCCACCAACGATCTGCCCGTTTTGCTGACCGGCGAGTCCGGCACAGGCAAAGAGCTGTTTGCGCATGCCATCCAGGCCGCTCTCGACGATGCCGATGGCTCCAGGACCAAGGCGGCCCGGGCTTTGGGGATTCATCGCACATTGCTCTACCGCAAGATGAAAAAACTGGAGATGCTGTAAAACCCGCAGCCTTCGCCTGCCCTGGCACTCATCAGCTGAGGCCCGTCCACCCGCCAAAATAAAAGTGTGGGTGCCGCAAGAATTAGAAATTAAAAACCTTGGCGTCTGCCGCCATGTCGATCAGGTGCGGTCCGCCGTCCAACTGCATGTTGTCAAAGAAGCCGGTTTCGTCCAGACCGCGGTTTTGGGCGCAGGGGGTGCAGATGCCGATTTTGACTTCATTTTCCACCAGGTACGGCAGGTAGTCCGCGGGACAGTCCCCGGTGGTGGTTTTGGTGGCCAGGTTGCGCTTGCGGTCGGCCCACCTGACACCGCCGTCGATGAAAAACAGATCCACGTGATGCCCCTTGCCATGGGCGATTTTCGCGAACTGGAAACAGCGCGTGGCGGCCTCGTTGTCATCTTTGCCCAGCACGAATAAAAAGTTCGCCATGATTTCCCTCCTTTCCGTGGCTTCCGCTGCTGTACCATGCGCCGGTTTCCCGGCATCATTCGCTTTTTCCCGCGGGCGCCGCCATCGAGATAATCTTTTTCGCATAGCCGTCGACGAGCGTCTGCAAAACTTTTGCATCCAACGGACCCTTCCAGTTGGTGATTTCGGTGAAGCGTTTCGGGATTTCAACACCCGCCGGATCGAAACCGCTGTCCATGCGCAGCCGCCAGCGCCGGTGCTGGATGCGGGCACCGACGGAATCCAGATTTTCCGCCAGTGTGCGGTAGCCCACGACATTCAGGCAGTCGCCCAGCAGTTCACGGGTGTAAACCTTGCGCGCGAACAGGCAGGCCACCATGGCGGTCAAAATCAAACGCTCCTGTTCGTCGTGAACCAGGAAGTCGACGGCGGCGTCCACGTTCTTGTCGGCGTGCTTCTGATCGTAGCTGTAGCCGCCGGTGTCTAAGTGCGAGTGGCGAAAGCCCAGCGCCTGGGCCGCGAAAAAGACTTCCCCCGTGGCATAGCCGGCCATCTCCTGGCCCAACACACAGGCGAAATCCGCTCCGCCGTAATGTGCCGCGGCTTTCAGCGTGCCCCGGGCCAGCCGGCGGTAGAAATCGTTAACGCCCAGCCCCAGGTGCACCATGGCCTGGCGGTAGCCGGCGGCCCGGCCGAATTGCAGCGGCACTTTGGTGTGTGTTTCGGAAATGACACCCTTTTCCAGGGCCTCGGTGGCCCAGGCCAGGGCCACGCCGGCCGACATGACGTCCAGGCCCATCTTCTCGGCGCTGTCGATGATGCCCAGTACATCGAAGGCGTTGGTCATGCCGAGCATGGAGCCGGTGGCAAAGATCGGTTCGTGGTCGTAGGAAACCTGGCGGTAGAGGTACTGGTTGGGCGCCATGAATTTTTCGCGCACGAATCCCACGTGGATGCAGCCCACCGGGCATCCCGAACAGGCCATGTTACGCAGCAGCGTGTCGTCGGCGAAGCGCTCTCCGGTGATGCCGTCGATATTCGCATCGCTGGTGCGCTGCAGGTTGCGGCAGGGAAGCGCCTGCAGTTTGTTTAAAACCGCCACGTTCACCGGTGTGCCCAGGTTGTGGTACTTGTCCATCATGTCGGTGGTCGTCAGCTGCCGGTAGACGGTTTTAAACAGCTTGGCATAGTCCGCGCCGCCGGGAAGGCCGAAAATGCCGTCGCCCTGGATGACGATGGCCTTCAGATTTTTGGCACCCATGACGGCACCGCCCCCCAGCCGGCCGAAATGGCGGTAGGTGTCCACGTTGATGCAGGCCATGGCCGAACCGGCTTCACCGGCCGGCCCGATGCGCAGGATGCTACGGTGCCCGGAACCCGACGAAATTCGCCGCAGCCGCTTGCCGGCCTTGTCCACCGGCATGTTGCGCAGAAAATGTACGTCCTTGATTTCGATGTGGCGTGCGCCCACCAGCAGGCAGCTCAGCCGGGGCGCCCTGGCGGTGACCACCAGTGCGTCGAGATCGGCGAAGCGCAGGCTGAGTGCCGAGCGGCCGCCGGCGTGGCTTTCGCTGTACTGGTCGTGATAGGGCGACTTGAAGGCGCAGACAGTCTTGCTCATCAACGGGAAATAGCCGGTCAGCGGGCCGATGGCGAAAATGAGCGGCTGCGCCGGATCGTTCCAGGGCCGCGTGACGTCGCCGTATTCGTTAAAAAGCCGCGCGGCCAGGCCGCTGCCGCCGGCGTCGGTGTCGCGGCCGTCTATTTTAACAATGCTTCCCTTGCCTGCGGCAAGGTCCACGATCAGTACTCTGAAGTGATCCCGGATCATCAGGCAGCCTCCCCGGTTTGGGTTGCTGGAGCCGTTTCCAACGGCCGGGCGGCAAGCTCCAGGCAGTCGTGGGGGCAGAACGCCACGCACTGTCCGCAGTGGATGCACACGAAAGGCTCGCCGTCCGGCTGCAGGTAAATGGCATCCACCGGACAGGCGGCGGCACACTTTTCACAGCGGATACACAGGCTCTTTTTCACCCGCACGCCGCCGCCCGGGCGCTGTTTGAAAGCGCCGGTGGGGCAGGCGGTCGCACAGGGCGCCGGGTCGCAGGCCAGGCAGCTGCGTGCCTCAAAGCCTGTGGAGAGCCCTCCGGAGGAGATAATACGGATGCCGGCCGTGTCCCACGACAGGCGTTTGTGGACCAGCCGGGCACAGGCCAGCGAACAGGAGTGGCAGCCGATGCAGCGCTCCATGCGCGGCGTGGTCAGGATTTTGACGGGTTTCATAGCGCCTCCTGTGAGCCGGTTCGGAGATGCTGCCGAAACCGGCCGGCAAGGGGAAAAGCAAAGGAGCCGTGATGTTCGATAATTAACACTTGACAACAAAAACGAACATCATGTATGTGCGGTTAAAAAATATTTCTGTCATGCATACCAGAAAAACCATGAAAACAAAAGCCCCTCTGCTGCCGGCCCGTCGGCAGCAGCAGATTCTCGACCTGTTGCAGGAGGCGTTGACCCTGCGGGTTACAGACCTCTCGCAGCACTTCAGCGTATCGGAGATGACCATTCGGCGGGATCTGGAAACTCTGGAACGGCGCGGACTGCTCGAGAGAACCCACGGCGGGGCGGTGTTGCGCCGCCAGCGGGTGGCGGACAAATTCCGTTATCGGCGTGCCATGGATGAAAACCCGCAGGAAAAACAGCGCATCGCCCGCTGTGCGGCCGCCAGGATTCAGGCCCATGACACCCTCTACGTGGGCGAAGGCACCAGCTGTGCGCAGGTGATCCGCCACGCGGACCCGCGCCTGCCGTTTACCGTGGTGACCAACAACCTGGGCGTCATTTCTGAAATGGCGCACAAGGCGGCGGAACTCATTCTGCTGGGCGGAACCTATAACCCGGCGACCCACGCCCTGGCCGGTCCGCTGACGCTGGAGATGATTGCGCGCCTGAATGCCAATCGCGTATTTCTGGGGGCTGACGGCATCAGCCGCAGTGCGGGCCTCTCTACGCCCAACCTGGAAATCGGGGCCGTCGAGCGCAGCATGATTGCACAAACGCGCGGTGAGGTGGTCGTCATGGCGGCCCACAGCAAGCTGGGCATGGTGGCGGCGGTTTCCATTGCGCCCATCGAGCGCATCGATGTGCTGATCACCGACAGCCGCATGCCCGGTGATTTGACAAAAGATTTGGAATCCATGGGTGTCCAGGTGGTGATTGCCTGAGCACCTGAAACTCAGGAAAGGAAAGACAATGGAACGCTACGCGCAGGTGGTGATTGTCGGCGGCGGGATCGTGGGCTGCAGCATCGCCTATCATTTGACACGCATGGGGTGCACCGACGTGGTGATCGTAGAAAAGGGCCAGCTGACCTCCGGGTCCACCTGGCACGCGGCCGGCCTGGTGGGGCAGTTGCGGGCCGAGAGAAACGTCACGCGCATGCTGCAGTACAGCGTGGCGCTCTATGGGCGCCTGGAGGAAGAGACCGGGCTGGCCACGGGCTGGAAGCAGACCGGCTGCCTGCACCTGGCCAAGACCGCTGCCCGCCTGATGGAGCTGAAAAAAGGCGCCAGCGTGGCACGCAGCTTCGGCCTGGACATGCACCTGATCACGCCGGCAGAGGCCAAAGAACTGTTTCCACTGATGCAGGCGGATGACTTGGTGGGTGCGGCTTTCATGCCCACCGACGGGCAGGCTGACCCTTCGGGCATCACTCAGTCGCTGGCCAAGGGCGCCCGCAGCCGGGGCTGCCGGATCTACGAGGATACGCTGGTGACCGGCTTCGACATCCGGAGCCGGCGGGTGCGGCAGGTAAAAACCAGCCGGGGCGACATCAACTGCGAAACCGTGGTGAACTGCACCGGGATGTGGGCCTGGCAGGTGGGCCGCCTGCTGGGGGTGGAAACACCCGTGGTCCCCTTCCAGCACCAGTTCCTGGTGACCCACGCCATCGGGGGCATGCCGGAGAACCTGCCCACGGTGCGCGACAAGGACAATCTGCTCTACTACAAGAAGGAAGTCAGCGGCCTGGTCATGGGCGGGTATGAACGCGACGGCATCGCCTGGTCCGTGGACGGCGTGGCCAACGATTTTACAGGCCGTCTGCTGCAGCCGGATTTCGACCATTTCCAGTCGCTTTCCGAACCGGCCATGGCCCGTACGCCGTGCCTGGAAAAAGCGGGTATCGCCCGCTTGGTCAACGGCCCCGAGGGGTTTACCCCGGATGGCGATCCCATCATGGGGCCGGCACCGGAGCTGGACAACTGCTTCGTGGCCGCCGGTTTCAACGCCTTCGGCATCGCCGCCGCCGGCGGTGCCGGCCGCATGCTGGCCGAATGGATCGTGGACGGTGCACCCAGCCTGGACATCTGGCCGCTGGACATCCGGCGCTTCGGGCCCCATCACACAAGCCGGCATTACTGTGTGCAGCGTACGACCGAGCTCTACGGCAAGCACTACACGATTCACTGGCCCCACGAAGAACACCGCAGCGTGCGCGGCATCCGCAAAAGTCCGCTCTACGACCGACTGGCGGCCCAAGGAGCGGTTTTCGGCCAGAAATACGGCTGGGAACGGCCCAACTGGTTCGCCCCCCAAGGGGTGGAACCACAGGATGAGCCGACATTCGGGATCCCCAACTGGTTTACCCACGTGGCTGCTGAGCATCGGGCGGTACGCGAAAAAGTGGCCCTTATCGACCAGTCTTCCTTCGGCAAGTTCGAAGTGTGCGGCGCCGGTGCACTGGCCTTTCTCAACCGCTTGTGCGCCAACCAGATCGACCGGCCGGTGGGCAGCGTAATCTACACCCAGATGTGCAATCAGCGCGGCACCATCGAATGCGACCTGACCGTGGCACGCACGGCTCCCCAGGCGTTTCTGCTGGTGGTGGGCACGGCCTTTGCGCGCCGGTCGGCCTGGTGGATAAACCGCCACCTGCCGGGCGACGGATCGGTGACCCTGCGCGAGGTGACTTCCACCTATGCCGTGATCAATGTAGCCGGTCCGCGTTCGCGCGATCTGCTGCGCCGCTGCACGTCCGTCGATCTGGCTTCGGCCGCTTTCCCCTTCAGCACCTGCCGCCGGGTGACCATCGGCTGCGCGCCGGTCACGGCCATGCGGATCACCTACGTGGGTGAACTGGGGTACGAACTCTATATTCCAGCGGAGTTTGCCGTGCATGTGTATGACACGCTGCGGCAGGCCGGCCGGGACCTGGGGGTTGTGGATGCCGGCTACCGCGCCATCGCATCTATGCACCTGGAAAAGGGATACGCGGACTGGGGTAGCGAGCTGACGCCCGAATACACCCCCTATGATGCCGGCCTGGGGCGCTGCGTGGACTTGGCGAAGGCGGATTTCATCGGCCAAAAGGCGCTGGCGGCGGTCCGCGAAAAAGGGCCCCGCTGGCAGCTGTGCAGCTTTACATTGGAGACCGAAGAGCCGGTGATGGTGCATACCAGCGCGCCGATTCTCTTTGGCGGCAAGGTGGTCGGGGTGACGACCAGCAGCGGTTTCGGCCACACGGTGGGAAGAACGATCTGCTACGGCTACCTGGCGGCTGCCGATGCCAAACCGCAGGACGGATTTGAAATCGAAGCCTACCAGACGCGCTATCCGGCGCGGCGGGCGGTTCCGCGCGCCCTTTACGACCCCCGGCGTCTTAGGATCCTGGGGTGAGCAGCCTCGTTTCCTGCGGAACTAGGCGGCAAAAAAAATCGCCCGTCGCGTATTGACCGCCAACAGGGGTTGACGGCAGTGTCCATTCTGTGTATATGAGCATATGTTCAGATGATACATGGAGGAGCCAATGGCAAGTCCGACCGACAGTGCGGATCGCTGCCGGTGCCGCATCATCCATGCCGAGCGGGTTGCCGGTGCCCGGCGGAAGGCACTGCCGGAAAAGGAAACCGCACAGCTGGCGCAGGTGTTCAAAGCGCTCGGGGATCCCACGCGCCTCAAGGTTCTGTGGGCACTGGCCAATGATGAGATGTGCGTCTGTGACCTGGCGGCTTTTCTGGAACTGACGGAATCGGCGGTCAGCCATCAACTGCGCCTGCTCAGGCAACTGCGCCTGGTGGCCAACCGGCGCTGCGGTCCGGTATTGTACTACCGTCTGGACGATGCGCATGTCCAACGGCTTTTTCGTACTGCACTGGAGCATATCCGGGAATGATCCGTATCTTCAGCTGCGATTTCCTGTCGCCAACGGGGCGCAGCAGACGCCCCAGCGGCGCCTGGGTTGGCATCGGCGGTGAAACCGGAAGGCCGGCGCACATGTAGAATTTGTTGGATAAGACCGTGAAGATGCGGCAAACGCGGATGACGAACATGCTAACGGCAGTGACTTTTGCAACCAGCGTTTTTCAGGAAGCGTGGTATCTGCTGCGCGAGGCATCGGTGTACATGCTCTTCGGGCTGCTGGTGGGAGGCCTCCTCAAGGCGTTCCTTTCGGCGGATGCGGTGGCCCGGCATCTGGGCAGCGGAAAGTTGCTTTCGGTCTTCAAGGCGGCCCTGCTGGGCATCCCCATCCCGCTGTGCTCCTGCGGGGTGCTGCCGGCGGCGGCGGCGCTGAAAAAGCAGGGCGCCAATACCGGCGCTACGACGGCCTTTCTGATTGCGACCCCCGAATCAGGGGTGGATTCCATCTCCATCACCTATGCCCTGCTGGATCCGCTGATGACCGTGGCCCGGCCCCTGGCCGCCTTTCTGACCGCTTTTGTGGCCGGCATCAGCGAAAACCTGGTGGATCCCCCGCAGCCGCTGCAACCCGATCCGGGTTTTCCAATGAACTGCCTCCCCGGTACGCCGGGTCCGTCGGGAAACGTTTCCCGCCGTCGGCTCCTGTGGAAAAAGATCGTAAGCGGCATGCGTTATGCCGTGGGCGACCTTTGGGGCGACCTGGCGACCTGGTTCTTCAGCGGGCTGCTGATTGCCGGCGTGATTACCGTGCTGGTACCCGATAGGCTCATCAGCGCTTACCTGGGCGGCGGGATCGGCGCCATGCTGTTGATGCTGGCCTTCGGCATTCCACTTTACATCTGCGCGACGGCGTCTACCCCCATCGCCGCCGCCCTCATTCTGAAAGGCGTCAGCCCGGGTGCCGCGCTGGTGTTTCTGCTGGTGGGGCCGGCCACCAACATCACCTCGCTGGCGGTGCTGTTGCGCATCCTGGGCAAACGGGCCACCGGGATCTACCTGACCGCCATCGCCGTGGTCAGCGTGCTGTGCGGGCTGGCTTTAGACCGGGTCTATGCAGGGTTCGGAATCCAACTGCATGCCGCCGTCGGCCAGGCTGCCGAAGTGCTGCCCGCGGCGCTCAAAACGACAGGCGCCGTCGTCCTGCTGGCCCTCGGCATCCGGCCGCTGGCAAGCGGGCTGCGGCACCGGCTGGGGCGGCGCACACCGGGCGACTGCGGGTGTGCGTTCGGGGCCTGCAGTACGGATCCACAGCCTGTTTTGTCCGAAATAAAACCACTGGCGGCCTGCGGCTGCAGCGGCGGGGACTGCAATGGCTTTGCCGCAGGTGCATCTGACCGGCCATCCGAATAGCAGGTTCGCAGCCGACACCGGCGGGAGCCGAGAGTCCGCGTCCTATTTGTCCGTGCGTTTCATGACCACCAGGGTCAGGTCGTCTTCGCGGGCAGGATGCCCCCGGAAGCGGTCCACCTCCCTAGTGATCGCGCCAATGATCTGTTCGGCTGAGTCGTCGCGGTGCGCGGAAAGCACCGTTTGCAGCCGTTTTTTGCCGAAGCGCTCACCGCCGGGATTTTCAGTCTCCCAAAGACCGTCGGTGCTGATCAGTAAAATCTGACCCGGATCCCACCCGCCGTACCGGTTTTCCACAAACCGGTGATTTTCATCGATTCCCAGTGCCATACCTTTGCCGGCCAGTTCGATGAACTTATCATTTGCCGGATCGTAAAGCACGGCGGGGTCATGCCCGGCCCGCACCCACCGGATTTCGCCGGCCGCAATATCGACCATGGCCAGAAAGAGGGTCATGAAATCGCCGTTGGCGACGGTGTCCTGGCATAGGAGACGGTTGACATGGCCGACCGTGACCGACAGATCCTCGTCCTGTATGATGCGACTGCGCACCAGCGCCCGGGCGGTGGTCATCAGCAGGGCGGCGGCGATACCGTGCCCCGAAACGTCGCCCACGGCAAGGCCGATCTTGTCGGAACCCAGTTCCGGAAATTGCAGAAAGTCGTAATAGTCCCCGCCGGTTTCATCGCAGAAGAGGCTTTTGCCGGCGATCTCAAAAGGACCGATGCGCCGTGTTTCACGCGGCAGCAGGCTGCGCTGCAGGTCCATGGCCAGGTTGAGGGCGGTTTTCATTTTGGCGCGCTCCTCCAGCTGGATGACCATGCGGTTGAAGCTGTGAATGAGTTCGCCGACTTCGTCGCGGGTTTTTACCGGCAGGCGGATGCCGTAATGGCCTTTGGCGACTTTTTCGGCAGCGTGTGAAACCTCTTTTACCGATGCGACCGTGTGCCGCATACTCTGCCGGATAAGCAGCAAAATGATGAGGATAAAGATGATCCCGGATGTGAAGTAATGGCCGCGAAAATGCAGAATGGAGGCCAGTACGTCACGTCCCGGGGCGATGATCACAAGCGCCCAGGGAGCCTCCCGCAGTTTGTAGAAGCTGGCGATTTCCGCAGGTGGAAATCCTCTCCCGAAAATCGTACCGTGGGGATTGTCCTTCATCTTTTCCAGGGTCTGCTTTTCGAGTTCGTCGCCGCTCTGAGCCAGCTTGTTGTGTTTGCGGGGCAGGGTGCTTGCCAGGATGATGCCGTCGGCATTGACCAGAAAGGCCTTGTGGCGGTGCCACCACCCGGTGGCTTCGATGGTGTCCATCAGGTAGTCGAAGCGCAGGTGTACCTGCAGGCGGCCGGTGGTCCGGCCGCTGCTGTCTTTGATGTCCGATATCAGTGCGACGGTTTCACCCCCCGCATCCGGATCGTAGTGCGGCAGGGCGAAGGCGATCCTGTCGGCCATGCGGTAAGCCATCATGCCCATTTGGTTTTGCGTCTGTACCGACATCTCCCCGGTCATGCCCATCGGCCGGCCGCGCATACCCTTCCAGTTGCCTTTGCGGGCACCTTTTTTCCAGGTCAGCGTGGCATGCGCGACGCCTTTCTGGCGCTGGATCTGCTGCAGCACCAGCTGCCGGACCTGCGTGCTGTCGGGACCGCCGTCCAACTGGTGAATCAGCGCCAGCAGCTCCTTGGGGCGCGCCAGGCGCGTGTCGACGAGGTTAGCGGCGCGCTGCAGCATGAGCGTGGCGGTCTCGCGCCACTGGATCAGGAGGTTTTTACGGGCATAGATGAATCCGGCCAAACCCATGGCGGCCAGCAGCAGTGCCACCGGCAGCAGCACGAAAAGGGCCAGCCGCTGCTGCATGCTTTTCGGACGGATCATGGGGCATTCTCTTCCGGACCGGATGGCCGCTTGCGTGCGCGCGGCAGCCACATCTGCATCAGGGACGCCAGCGCTACCCAGACAAAAACAGCGCCGAATAGTCCGCCGCCGGGAATGTGGAGCCAGAAAAAGGCCGGCGAAACATAGGTTTTGAGCCACATGGCGCCGATATCCACCAGTACCCCGACGAAGGGCAGCACCACCAGCCAGACACGGGTTCTTGCCGACGTGTCCAGAAATACGCTAACGGCGCCCATGAACATGAAAATCATACTCATGCCGAACAGGTGGATGTGGGTCCACTTGAGCAGCCATACGAACTGCTTGTCGTCCATCAGCATGGCGGGCCGGCCGGTTCCGGCGGCGGGCAGTTCACCCAAAAGATCGCCGCGGTGACTCCCCTGCTGGCCGGCGGCCGGCGTATCGCTGAAAAGATCCCCCCGCGCGGCCGCCTCCGGCGGCGCAACGGTAGCAGGTGCCGCCGACATTGCCCCGCCATGATTTCTCCCGGCCGCAAAAAAGGTGGGAATGATGTCGTGCACGATAATCTGCGCCAGGGCCCCGGCCATGGCGATGCTCATGATGACGATCACCATGGTGGCCAGCGCTTTTGCAGGTGCCGGCATCTGTGCCAGTACGGGCCAGTTGTATGGCTGACTCGAGGAAGGTGCTTTGGCCATGTCGGATTCCTCCTTTATTATTGATATCAGGGGCCGGTGAAGTTGGATCCGGCGTATTTGCCCGTCTGGGTGAAAAAGAAAAAGACGCTTTGTGGGCTTCCTGCGCTGCGGCGGAAGGCGACCACGTATTCCTTATTGCCGGAATTTTGAGGTGCCGCAATCGACACGTTTTCAAGGCCGGTTTCCCAGCTTTCGTCCAGCTTTTTAGCGTGCAGCAGACGATTGTACAGGGCGGTGGCCTTTTCCAGGGCCTTTACGGCCGTGAAAGCTGCAGCGTGATCCTTGCCGCCGTGGGCCAAAAGGGGAGCGGCCGTTGCCACGATCAGCAGCAGAGGAACAACGAACAGGGCGGTATTTTTTATCTTCGACTTTCGTGGGGGTTTCATTTGAGCCTCCTTGCGGTCTTTCAAAGATCGGGATGAAATCGTAAAATTGTCAACCATTGGCAGCAAAGGCCGTGCCAGCATGGAAAGTATCCGGATCCGCATTGTGCTCAAGCCCCTGTGGCGGGTTTTCAGCCCGGCGAGCGCGCGGTTTTTACGCGTTTTTAGGCAGCGGCGCCTTCGATGTGTGCAATATTTTCGCATGTAAACGGCCCTCGGCGGGTACCCCCATCTTGCCTGGTCGTAAAAAACGCCGTCGTCAGAACGGTACACCGTTTTGCATCTGCTGTTTACACCTGACAGGCCGGCTTGGATGCATGTTGGCATGCCGATTGCTCTTTTTATGACCACACGGTACGTCAGCCGGCAGAGGCGGCTGGTGCTTTATGTGCCGCAATGGCACTGGTGAAAAAGGAAAAGGAGGGCTGCAGGATGGCCACGGAATACGGAATCGTTGAGAATGTGGATGACACCTGGGCCTGGGTCAAGACCCGGCGCAGCGGCGCATGCGCCCACTGCGGCAACAAGAGCCACTGTGAGATTGTTGCCGGCAGTGACCAGATGGTGGTCAAGGCTGAAAATCGCGTGCGGGCCGGTATCGGAGACGAGGTGGAGCTCTACCTGGATTCCAAAACGCGCTACAAGTGCATTTTCATGATCTATGTCCTGCCGGTGTTCGGGCTGATGATTGGCGCTTTTGCAGCCGACAGCCTCTCGAGGCTGCTGGGCATCAGCGTGAAATTGGGGATGCCGCTTTTTTCGCTGACCGGTCTTGCGCTGGCCTACCTGCTGATGCGCCGTTTCGCCGGCCGCCTGGCCGCCAGAAATGCCTTGAATCCCGTGGTGCACCGGGTGCGTCGCCGTGCCGTCGCAGGTGCCGCATGCCCGCATTGTCCATAAGTATCGTCAGCCGGCCGGGCGGATCTGATTTCACTCCCCGACCGGATGGATTTGCTTTTGCTCCCCGACAGTGATAGAAGCAGTGCCAGAATCAACCGCTTTTTTTCACCTGAATTTTGCAAGCGTCGCGTTTGCCGCCTATACAAGGCGCAGGGCATGCAGCTGTAGTATACAGACGCAAATGCCCTGCGACACAGTAGAGGCGGTAAAATCGGCGCTCCCGCAGGGCAGACAATTTTGAAGTCAAAAGGGAAGGTTTCCGAACATTCCAATGACGCTAAAAAATATCGAGCCTCATCCATAGACAACCATGGGATTATAATTTTATAAGTTTTCAAAATTGTCTGTGCAAGATTCAGGTTTCACCTGCCGGAGGGGATATGCGTTTCGCAAAGCGCCGCGGGCTTTACCTGCCGGCGGTTTTCATTATCGCGGCGGTGGTTGTGCTGCTGGTGCTCATCGGTATATCCACCTACCGCAACCTGGACCGCCAGAAACAGCGGGCGTTGGCGTTTATCCACCACCAGGGGGCCACGCTCCTCAAATCACTGGAGGCCGGTGCGCGTTCCGGCATCATCATGCGGCATTGGGCCAGCGACTCGGTGGGTACGCTCATCCGGGAGATGGCCAGAAACGAGGATGTCGCTTATATCTACATGGTCGACTCGAAGGGCATCATCATTCACGCTTCGAACCCCACGCGGCTGGGCCGGCACGCACGGTGGTTGCCGCGGCTGGATGACGAGCGCCAGGTGATGTCCCGCATCCGGAAACTGCCCGACGGCACGCAGATCTACGAACTGGCCAAGCTGTTTGCCCCCTTTCGGTCTCTGCCGCCGCACCTGCGTCCTTCCGGGAACCCTGCCATCAAGTGGCCCCACCTGCACAGCGGTGCCATCGTGGTGCTGGGGATGAAGATGACCTTTTTCGAAACCGCCCGGCGCCAGGACCTGCAGCATGCCATGATCATGGCGGCGATACTGTTGGTGCTCGGCTCGGGGGCTCTGTTTTTCCTTTTCGTGATCCAGAATTACTACTTGGTGAACCGCACCCTGATTGAAACCCGTGACTATACCCGGCAAGTGGTCAGCAGCATGGCCAACGGACTGCTCAGTGTGGACCCCGATGGGCGGATTACTTCCTGCAATCCGCTGGGCCGTGAATTGCTCGGTCTTTCCGCCGAAGAGGACGTGCGCAGGAAAAAACTGGCGGATGTCCTGGACGTCGAAGCCGCCGGTGTCGACCGTGCGCTGCTGCAGTGCCGCCGGGTTCCGGATCGTGAGATCCTGCATGTCAGAAGGGACGGACAGCCGATCCCCATGGGCCTTTCCATTTCCCCGATAGTGACCGAGGACGGCCTGTGCAACGGTGCCGTGCTGGTGATCAGGGACCTGCGCGAAATCCGGCAACTGGAGGAAAAGGTGCGCCGCAACGAACGCCTAGCCGCGGTGGGCCGGCTGGCCGCCGGCGTGGCGCATGAGATCCGCAACCCCTTGAGTTCCATCCGCGGCTTTGCACGCTATCTGAGCCACAGCCTGGCCGACCGGCCCAAAGAGCAGCAGTACGCGGATGTCATCATCAAGGAGATGGACCGCATCAACCGTGTGGTGAGCGACCTGTTGACCTTTGCGCGGCCGGTTGTGCTCAAGACGCAGCCCACGGACATCGCCGAACTGGTGGCCCACACCGTGCGCCTGGTGGAATCGGACGCAGCCGCAGTGGGGGCACTGCTGAAATCGCGGGTTGACGGGCACACGGGCGCCTTTCCCCTCGACGGCGCCCAGATCACCCAGGCGCTGCTGAATCTGCTGTTGAATTCGCTTAAGGCCGTTGCCGCCGCCGGCCGTGTGGAAATTGGCGCCGCCCCGACGGCCAACGGACGCAGCCTGCAGCTGTGGGTCGAAGACGACGGACCGGGGATTGCGCAGGCCGACCGCGAAAAAGTGTTCGACCCCTTTTATACGACCCGCGCCGGCGGCACCGGCCTGGGATTGGCCATCGTGCACAAGATCGTGGAGAACCACCACGGGGAGATCATTATCGACAGCCCGCCGGAAGGCCGGACCCGCGGCTGCCGCATCACGCTGGTGCTGCCGGCCGGCAACCCGGCCCCCGGGACGCTGGAAGAAAAACTGCTGAGTGTCTGAATGCTTACATAGGATTTACATGGGGGAACCTGCATGCGCGCAAAAATACTGGTGGTAGACGATGATACGGCGCATCGGCAGATGCTGGAAGCCGTTCTCTCGGCCGAAGGTTACACGGTCGTGCAGGCGGCGGACGGGCAAAGTGCTGTTGCCGCCGTGGAAAAGCAGTTCTATGATCTGGTGCTCATGGACATTCGCATGGCCGGTTTGAGCGGCATCGAGGCCCAGCAGCAGATCAGTGCCTTAAGCCCCGGGATTCCCGTGATCATCATGACCGCCTACGCTTCGGTGGATACGGCCCGCCGGGCCCTGAAATCAGGAGCTTTCGACTACCTGACCAAACCCCTGGATATCGACGAACTCAAAATTCTGGTTGCCCGGGCCCTGGAGCATCAGCGCATCAAGCAGGACAACCGTGAATTGCGGCAGCATCTGGCCGAGCGCTTCGAAGCCGGCAACATCATCGCCGCCAGCCGGCCCATGCAGCAGCTCTTCGAAAAAGTGGCCATGGTGGCGCCCAGCGAAGCCACCGTACTGATCAGCGGGGAAAGCGGCACCGGCAAGGAACTGGTGGCCGGCGCCATCCATCAGAACAGCCCCCGTAACGAGCGCCCCATGGTCAAAGTGAACTGCGCTGCTCTCCCCGACACCTTACTGGAAAGCGAGCTTTTCGGGCACGCCAAGGGTGCTTTCACCGGAGCCGAACGGGTGCGCCGGGGACGTTTCCAGCTGGCCGACCGCTCCACCATTTTCCTGGACGAAATCGGCGAGATGGCGCCGGCCACCCAGGCCAAAATCCTGCGGGCGATCCAGGAGCGCGAGATCGAGCCGCTGGGAAGTTCGCGCACGATCCGCATCGATACGCGCATCATTGCGGCTACCAACAAAAACCTTGAAAGGGAAATCGCAGCCGGACGCTTTCGTCAGGACCTCTATTACCGGCTCAATGTGGTGCACCTGGAGGTGCCGCCCCTACGGCAGCGGCGTGAGGACATCCCTCTGCTGGCGGATTTTTTCTTAAAGAAATTCGCCCGCAAGAACCGTGTCATGATCAAGGGCTTTACCCCGCGGGCGCTGGACATTCTCATGCGCCACGACTGGCCCGGCAACGTGCGCGAGCTGGAAAACCTGCTGGAGCGCGCCGTCATCCTGTCGCGCGGTGACATGATCACGCCGGCCGAGTTTCCGCCACCGCTGAACGTAAGGGACGGAAAGGAGGGCCGTGATGCGATTTCGCTGCCGCCGGCCACATCCCTCAAAGAAATGGAAAGAGAGCTGATCATGCGCACGCTGGAGGAAACCGGCGGCAACCGTACGCACGCGGCCCGCATTCTGGGCATCAGCCGCCGTACGCTACAATTGAAGCTGAAATCGTACGACATCAGCTGAAGAGCCGGGCGCTGAATCCCGGCAAGGAGGAAGCAACATGCGCATACGTGCCGCCATCGTGTTATTCACAGGCCTGCTTTTTACGCTGTCTTTGTTCCTGACGCCCGCCCGTGCGGCAACGGTTGCCTACGACCTGACCATTGCCCGGCAAAAGGTCGACATCACCGGCAAAGCGGTGCCGGGCATGACCATCAACGGCACGATTCCGGGCCCCACACTGCGCTTTCGAGAGGGCGATACGGCCCGCATCCGTGTCCATAACAAGATGTCGGTATCGACATCCATTCACTGGCACGGTATCTTGGTGCCCCCCGGCATGGACGGCGTCCCCTATGTCAGCTTTCCGCCCATCGCGGCCGGCACGACCTTCACCTATGAATTTCCCATCCGCCAGCGCGGGACCTACTGGTATCACTCCCACACCAGTTTGCAGGAGCAAAGCGGCGTTTACGGCGCCATTGTGATCCAGCCGCGCCGCAAGACGGCAAAGTTCGACCAGGACCAGGTGGTGCTCTTCTCGGACTGGACCAACGAGGACCCCTACGAAGTCAATCGAACCCTCAGGCGCGGCAGCGAGTGGTATGCGCTGGAAAAGGGCAGCCGCCAGAGCATTCTGGGCGCCGCCCGCCTGGGGATGCTCGGCGACTACTTCAAGCGCGAACTTCAGCGCATGCCGCCCATGGACATCGCCGACGTCGCTTACGACCGTTTCCTGGCCAACGGCCGGCCGCAGCTGATGCTGTCCGCCAAAGCCGGTGAGCGTCTGCGCCTGCGTCTGGTGGACGGTTCTGCCACGACCTATTTTTACGTCGAGTTCGCCGGCGGGCCGATGACCATCATTTCCGCCGACGGCCAGGACGTCAAGCCGGTGGCGGCCAAGCGCTTTCTCATCAGCGTCGCCGAGACTTACGATGTGTCCATCCGCGTTCCCGCCGGCGGGGCCTACGAATTGCGGGCCACGGCCCATGACGGTTCCGGCTATGCATCGGTCTGGATCGGCTCCGGAAAGCGTCACCCGGCTCCGGATGTGCCCCGGCCCAACCTCTATCATACCATGGGAAAGCTGAGCTTTGCACGTGTCTTTGCTGCAACGCCGGCCGGCAGCATGGGCATGAGCGATGCCAGGGTGCAGGCCGGGGACTTCGATAAGCCCGGCATGGCCGGCATGAAAATGGGTGGTATGCCGGGCATGCGGAAAATGGCGCGTTCGCATGCCGGTGCGAAGATGAAGATGAAGCCCGCGTTTCCCGAAGGCCGGGCGGGCAAAGCCGGCGGCATGTCCATGCCGCCTCCGTCGGGATCCGGCGAGGCCGGCCACGGCAGCCCGGCGCGGCCGATGCCGGATCCAAACGCGCGCAGCGGCAAAAAATACGCGGCGGATTTCGGCTGGCTGGCAGCCGATGTCGCCTCCTCCGGCGATCTTGCCGCAGACGGCGTGGATGCCCGCCGCCCCTGGGCGCCCTATGCCAGACTGCGGGCTGTCAAGCCCACCGGTTTTGCAGCCGGCAAGCCGATGCGCATAATCCGCCTCACCCTGGACGGCGACATGGAGCGCTACGTCTGGTTTCTCAACAACCGGGCGCTTTCGGAAAGCGATATGATCCGTATCCGTCGCGGCGAGATCGTGCGTTTTATCATGATCAACCGCACCATGATGCACCACCCCATGCACCTGCACGGCCATTTCTTTCGCGTCATCAACGGTCAGGGTGCCTACGCGCCGCTGAAGCATACCGTCGATGTGGCGCCCATGTCCACCACCGTCATCGAGTTTAAGGCCGACGAGTTCGGCGACTGGTTTTTCCACTGCCATCTGCTCTACCACATGAAAAACGGCATGGCCCGTGTGGTGCATTACGAGGGCTTCGGCCTCGATCCCAAGCTGGCGGCGGTCAGGCCGGCGCTTTACCGGGACACGTGGTATTTTTCAGGCCAGGCCGACGCTCTGAGCAACATGACCGAAGGCTTTCTGGCGCTGGCCGATATCCGCAACATCCTGACCGCCGAGTGGGAGGTGGGCTGGCAGGAGGTGGACGGCACCGAATGGGAAACCCTCTTTAGCTGGAATCGTTACATCAACCGGTTTTTCACGGTGTTCGGCGGCGCCGATCTGCTGGGTGTGGACGGCGACACCGAGGATTCGCGCGGTGTGTTCGGCATCCGCTACCTGCTGCCGCTCAACCTGGAATCCCGGGCCTGGATCGATACGGACGGCGGCGCGCGCTTCATCCTGGCAAAATCTCTTGAACTGACACCGCGCCTGGCGCTTTTCGGAGATGCCCAGTACGATACGCACGACCGCTGGGAGAGCCGCGTGGGTCTGTCCTACATGGTTCACAAGAATTTTACGCTCATCGGCCAGTGGCACTCGGACTACGGTTTCGGCGGCGGCCTGCGCATCCTTTTTTAGTGCCGGAAACCGCATCCTGGCCGCAGGCCTCGCTGCGCATTGCGTGCGCTCTCCAGAACGTTCCGCCGGCTTTCGTTGCGGGAGAAACAAAAAACGCGTTCCGACGGCCGAAAGCGGGTTGATTTTATGGCGGTGAGGCTTATATTATAGTTGAACGCATGATCAATTGTAACCTTTAGGTGCCCAATGAAGAAAACGAACGTCGAAACTTGCCAGGTAACCGTTGTCGATCATCGCAAAGTCGGCCGCGTCAACGAACGCCTGCCGGGAAACCGGCATATCACCGACCTGGCTGAAACTTTCAAGGTGCTGTCGGACCCCACACGTCTGCGTATCGTATTGGCCCTGTCCATGGAAGAGCTTTGTGTTTGCGACCTGGCCACGGTGGTCAAGCTTTCGATTTCGGCCGTGTCCCACCAGTTGCGGCTGCTGAAAGGACGCAAACTGGTGGTTTTTCGCAAGCAGGGCAAACAGGTGTACTACCGCCTGGATGACGATCACGTCATCGATCTGATCCATGCGGCTGCCAGCCATGTGCGTGAATAATTTTTTGGCCTGTAGATTGAAAATATGCTCAAATGTTTGCGGAAAGATGTGTGACCATGTCAGAAAAAGAACCTGAGATCGGTTTCGACGGCAAGTGGTATGCCCATCCACCCATGCGCAATGCGCTGATTTCGGGTGTGATTGCCGGAGTTGCCTTTGCGTTGGCGCACCTGCAACTGGTTGCGAACCGCATCGAGATCGGCATGTATATCGCGGCCATTGCCATTGGCGGGTATCACTGGGCTCGCGAGGGCATCGAAGAATTGCTCAAAGAAAGAAAAATCGGCATCGATGTGCTGATGATCGCCGCCACGGCCGGGTCCATTTGGCTGGGTTTGTGGGATGAAGCCGCCTTTCTGGTTTTCCTTTACGGTGCCGCAGAAGGGCTGGAGGAGTATACCTACGCGCGCACGCGGGCTTCCATCCGCAAGCTTCTGGATCTGGCGCCCAAAGAAGCCGTGGTCATCCGGGAAGGCCGGGAGGTGACCCTGCCGGCCGAGGCGCTCCAAGTGGGCGATGTATTTATCGTCAAGCCCGGAGAATCCATCGCCACGGACGGCATCATCATGAAAGGCAAATCCAGCGTCAACGAGGCGGCTGTCACCGGGGAATCCATACCGGTGGAAAAGGGCGAGGGGATGCGGGTTTTTGCCGCCACCTTGAATCAGCAGGGCACCCTGGAAATCGAAACCACCGCGGCTTTCAAGGACAATACGTTGTCCAAGTTGATTCACCTGGTGGAACAAGCCCAGGAACAGAAAGGTAAAACCCAGGCTTTTATCGAGCGGTTCGGCCGCCGCTATACACCGCTGGTGCTTTTCACGTCCCTGTTGCTGCTGGTATTGCCCTACCTGCTGGACCTGCCCCCGGGTCCCTGGGCCATACGGGCGGTGGTGTTGCTGGTGGCGGCGGCGCCCTGTGCCCTGATCATGTCGATGCCGGTGGCCATTGCGGCCGGAATCGGACAGGCCGGCAAAAACGGGGTGCTCATCAAAGGTGGCGTCAGCCTGGAGAACCTGGGGAAGATACGGGCGTTGGCCTTCGACAAGACCGGAACCCTGACTGTCGGCAAGCCGGTGGTAACCGATGTTCTGGCTTTGGACGGTGACGAGGACGCACTGCTCATAATGGCCGCCAGCGTGGAGAAGCTGTCCGAGCATCCCCTGGCACACGCCGTCACCGGCGAGGCCGAAAATCAGGGCCTGGCATTGCAGCCGGCTTCGGATTTTCAAGCCGTGGCCGGTCACGGTGCCCGGGCCGTGATTGCCGGCCAGGAGGTCTTCGTCGGGAATCACGCTATGTTTGACGTCGGCCGCGGGGAGCTGCCGACAGGTCAGATTGAAAACCTAAGGGGGCAGGGCAAGACGGTCATCCTGGTGGGAACCGGCAATAAAATTCTGGGGGTGATTGCCATCCGTGACCAGGTTCGGCCCCGGGCCGGGGCGGTCGTCAGGAACCTGCGGCGGATGGGGATCCACGTGATCATGCTTACCGGGGACAACCGGCGCACGGCCGAAGCCCTGGCCGCCGACCTGGGGATCGACGATGTGCGGGCGGACTTGAAGCCGGAAGACAAGATCCGGAACATCGAGCAGCTTGAAGAAGAATACAGCGCGGTAGCCATGGTGGGCGACGGCATCAACGATGCTCCGGCCCTGGCGCGGGCCTCCGTGGGTATGGCCATGGGCGCCGCCGGTACGGATGCCGCCATCGAGGCGGCTGACACGGCCCTCATGGGGGACGACCTTTCCAAGGTGGTTTATGCGCTGAACCTGGGAAAACTGGCACGCCGGGTCAGCCTCCAGAATATCTTTTTTTCCCTGGCGGTGCTGACCGTGCTGATTCCCACGGCACTGCTCGGGATCATGACCGTGACCGTGGCGGTATTTGTCCACGAAGCTTCGGAACTGCTGGCTGTGGCCAACGGGCTGCGTACGGGCGGTGCGGTAAGGTGTCTTGACGATAAATAGCGACGCGCAATGCTGCATGACTTCGTGGCCGGCCCGGGCGTATCCCGGGCCAGGGCCAAAGGCTTTGCCGGGACGTTTTGAAGGGTTATCAGCTGGGGTAGGCGGTCTCTGGTGACTGACCGGCGTTTTTTACGTTTTTGCTTGCGTCACGGCACCGGCGGGCGGTATGGGTCTATCGGGACAGAATTGTCTGCCCTGCGGGAGCGCCGATTTTACCGCATCTACTGTGATGCAGGGCATTTGCGTCTGTATACGACAGCTGCATGCCCTGCGCCTTGTATAGGCGGCAAACGCGACGCTTGCAAAATTCAGGAATTAACTCTTTGCCAAACGGATTCACCATAGAAGGAAAGGAAAGTTTGCGATGATGAATGACAGGTTTATTCGCAGGATGTTGGTCGCGATTGCAGCACTTTTACTCCTCAACTTGTTATACCACCCGATATCATCCGTTCTCGCACCGGAGGCTGTTGCCGAGGGCCTTGCCCAGGATGTAAGTTTTGGCGCTCGTGTCGGTAGCAGCATCACCTGCAGCAGTGATGGGAAGTACGTATATGCAACGGATGGTTCCAGCGTTTACCGTTCCCTGAATTTCGGACAAAGAGGCACCTGGGAAGAGGTCGCCCGTTGACCTCGGATGTGGGTTTGGGATCTGTGGGCCAAACCATTTCTGGCCTCCTCAGACCCCAAACCCATAGACAGCGTATAACCCGGCATTGCGCGTCCCAGATCTAGCGGCTGCCGCCGCCACCGCAGCCGCCACCGGAGCCACCACCGGAGCCACCACCGGAGCCACCACCGCCGCCGGAGCCACCACCACCGCCGGAGCCGCCACCTGGACCCGGACCGGCATCATCGCCGCCATGGCCACCCATTCCGCCGCTGCCGGTGTTGCCGCCACCATGCCCGTGGCCGGCATCCGTGTCACCC